>JAXMBY010000021.1:0-94575 GCA_046349655.1 Planctomycetota bacterium | reverse complement strand
CGTTGCCGCCGAAGTAGGTCGATGAGAGCAGCTGCGAAAGGGCCGGGTCGAACGTGGCGAGATAGGCGTCGAAGCCTCCATGGAATGATGGGTCGTAGGCATTGACGACCGGAAAGTCCGCGGAGTCAGTGAAGCCCGCCAAGCAGATCGTGCCCACCGGCGTCAAGGCGATCCCGGTGCCCCAGTCTCGGGCCGATCCGCCGAAATAGGTCGAGGACACCAGGTCCTCGCCGCCGCTGCCCGCAGGATCCAGCGTCAGCTTGGCAACGAATGCGTCGATGCCGTTGCCGGTGGCATCGAGCGCACTCCTGGTCGGGAAGTCGCTCGAATCCGTTCGCCCGGTGACGTAGACCGATCCGCTGGCATCGACCGCGATCGCCGCGACATGGTCATAGCTCGCGCCGCCCAGATACGTCGAGTAGACGAGGTCGGACGCACCGCCGCCGGCCGGGTTCAACCTGGCGACGAACCCGTCGTAGTCGCCGTTGGCCGACGTGTCAAAGGCCGTCGACGTGACCGGGAAGTTGGTCGCGGTTGTCAGTCCCGCAGCGTAGATCTGACCGTCACGCACTGCAAGCTTGGCCACGCCGTCGTGCCCGCTGCCGCCGAGGTAGGTGGCATATCGCAGGTCGCTTGCACCCTGGCCAGCCGGGTGCAGCTGCGCGAGGTATCCATCGGTCGGTCCATCGAAGGTCGCGTCGAATGCATTGGGCGTCACCGGCAGGCCGGGACCGTAGATCCGGCCCGATAGATAGAGGTCGCCGAACAGGGCGATGCCGCTGCCCTCGGTGCCGCGGAACAGCGTCGAGTAGACGAGCCCGTCGCCGGCTGCCGTCAGCGCCGTCACGAACGTCTCCTGCGTGTCAGTGAGGACCGGATCGTACGCGCCGGGTGTGGTCGGGAATCCCGAGGACTGTGTGTTGCCGATGATCCAGGCGGTGCCAGAGCCATCCACGGCAATATCGGTCGCAATGTCGTCAGCCGAGCCACCCAGGAAGGTCGCGTAATCGAGATCGGACGCACCACCACCGGCTGGATGCAGCTTCACGACGAACGCATCGATGCTGCCGCCGAACGAGCGGTCGAAGGCGCCGGCGCTGGTGGGGAGATCCGACGAGAACGTGTAGCCCGCCACGTAGATGGCGCCGGCGGCGTCCACCGCGATGCCCATGCCCTGGTCGTCGCCTGTTCCACCCAGGTATGTCGAATAGGCGAGCTGCGGATCGATGACGAGAGCACGGCTCGGGTCTCGCCCGCGGACCTCGAATCCGAAGCGGAACGAGTCGAGGAGCCGGAAGCTGGAGTCCACGAGCAGGCGTTCGCCCGACGGCGTGATCTCATAGGTCAGCGGCCGGTCCTGGCGGATCATGCCAGCGTCCGTCTCGATCACCAATGCTCCGTCAGGGTCGAGTCGCAAGCGCGAGGCACCGTCGACCTGCATGACGAGTCTTTGCGGGTCCGCGAACGGCTCGAGGCAGACATCGTACTCGAGCGCTCCACCTCTCTCGTGCACCGTCATGCCGACGCCCGGATAAAGGTCGCGGTAGCGAACCTCGTCGTAGACCGGCAGGTCGCGTTCCCATTGGGCGCGATCATTGCCTCGCAGAACATTCACTCTGCCCGCACGTCGGCGCACTCCCTCCGAGGCGGACGTTCTGCCCGACGTCCACGAACCGCAGGAAGACGTTCACACCATGCGCCGTCTCGCTGGCACCGCGTGGCGCAACCTGGACGATGAGCGCGTCATCGGTGAAGAACGTCGCGAACTCGCCGCGCTCGGCGAGAAACCAGCGGGCGCCGTTCGGCTGGCAGCGGTGCTCCACGAACGGCAGCCGCGCCCCGAGCAAAGAGTGCGGGCGCTCGCCGGCAAGTGCCGCTGGTGTGGCAACAAGGATCAACAGGCAGCTCAATCCGCTGCGCAAGCTCGGGCACATGACCCTCTCCTTCGTTCATTCGCTCGGTCCTTGACGGGTCGACCCCTGCGGGTCGCCTTCGCCAGACCAAGCGCAAGAACGAGCGGCGCCTCTCGCGAGAAATCGCGGCATGCGTGAGGCACGAGGCGGCCAGCGATCGCGGCGCTGCGGCAGACTACGTGCCCAGGACGAGCTGCAGCCCGGACGTGAACGAGATCCCCTTCGACGCTCCCGGGTCGACCTCCAGGGCTTGCAGGTACACCGCCAGCCCGCAAAGACTGTAGTCGCACGGCAGGAAGCCAGGCAAGGCGATGCCGCCGCTCGGCACCGAGAGCAGGACGACACTCGTGGGGACGACCAGCAAGTGGCCGTCGTAGAGCGTGGGTTGATCCGTCTGCGCAAGGCCAATGATCAGCGCGGCGGTCGTGTTCGCACCGAGCGAGTTGCCGAGGTCGAGCGTGATCACGGTGCACAGAATCGGATCGCTGCTGGTGAGCGAGGGAACGCCGTTGGTACCGGGCCAACCCGAGCCATAGCTGGACCAAGCGGCATCGCCGCATGGTCCTTGGCAATGCAAATCGAAGACACGCACCGAACCGGCGTCGATCATGCCGGCGTGGTCGTCGAGGTGCGCGGCAACCAGTGCCATGTCGCCGGAAAGCCCCACCCCGACGCCGAACTGGTCATCGTCGGACGCATCGGCGGCCGTGAGCTTCACCGTCTCCGTCATGTTCTTCCAGCCTCCGGGTGGCTTCACGAACACATAGGCCGCCCCGGTGTTCGACGCGCCGGCACGGCCTGTTCCGACGATGATCGTGTCGCCGAAGATGGCCGCCGTATGCCCGAACTCGTCACCGCTCGCTGGCCCCGAAGCGGTCAGCTTGGCCTGCTGCGTCCAGATGCCGCCAGTGCGAGCGAAGAGGTAGACCGAGCCGGCATCGACCGCCCCGTCATGATCGTCGCCCTGCGCCCCGACCAGCATGAGGTCGCCCGCGAGCACGAGCACGAAGCTCCCCAGCACGTCGCCGTCGGCGGCATCCGCGGTGGTCAGCTTGGCTTGCTGGAACCAGGCGCTGCCGGCACGAGACGAAAACGTAGACCGAGCCCGCGTTGTCGCCGCTCGCGTGGTCGTCCGTGGGCGCCGAGACCGCCGCCGTGTCGCCGTCGACCGCGACCGTGTAGCCGAACTGATCGCCGCTCGCCAGATCCGCGGCGGTGAGCTTGGCCTGCGGCACCCATCCATCACCGGAGCGGACGAAAACGTACGCTGCCCCCGCATCGACGCCGGTGGGTTGATCCCCCATGGGGCGCCGATCACTGCCGTGTCGCCGGAGACGGCAGCGGCGGCGCCGAAATGGTCGCCGGACGCCGCATCCGATGCGGTCAGCTTGGCCTGCTGCGTCCAGACGCCGCCGGAGCGCACGGAACACATAGGCCGAGCCGGCATCGATGCCGCCCGCGTGGTCGTCTCGCTGCGCACCAATGACTGCCGTATCCCAGGCGAGCGCGACCGCGTCATCGCTGAAGGTGTCATCCGCTGCCGCGTCCAGCGCCATGAGCTTGGCCTGCTGCGTCCAGACGCCGCCAGCCAGGACGAAGACGTACGCCGAACCAGCGTCGTGTCCGCCGGCGTTGTCGTCCCCGGCTGCGCCGATCACCACCGTGTCGGCCGAGAGGGCGATGCGCTTGCCAAACTCGTCTCCTGTCGCCGCGTCCGCAGCGGTCAGCGTGGCTCGTTCCTGCGGATCGCACTGACCCGCTGCCCGGTTCGCCGAGCCGATGAACGTGACCAGCGCGCCGATCGCTGCAAGGCTGAGCTTGCTCGAGCTCTTGGGTCGCATGTGGACCTCCGTTGATGCGGACTTCGATGCGGACTGCCGTGAAGCTCACGGCATGGACCATACTCGACCGCGGTGCTCTCGATCAACGTCGAGCGTCGCGGCCCGCTCCCATCTCCCTGCCGAGGCAGCCGGGCTCAGGCTCGCTCGTTTCCACCGTCGGCAGCGCGGGCTTGAGCGAGCTCGGACTTGAGCCGCTCGAGCTGCGCGTGCTGCTCGCCGAGCACTCGCTCCCAACCTTCGCTGCGCAGGAGCTCGCGGAACGCGAGCTCGCGGCGCTCCCACTCGTGGATCCACTCGGCCGATGGCCGCTCCATCCTGACCACGGTGGCGCGCGCGCCTTTGCGGCGGACCGCCTCGAGCCGCATCTCGAGCGCGACGAGATGGGCTTCGAGGGTCATCGAGGTTGGCGCTGGCGCGGCCGCGAGCACATGGCGCCGGAGCGGATCGTCGCGCAGCTCGGCGATCGCGGTCGCGAGTGCACCGGCGTCGGCGGCCGGATAGAGGCGCATGCGGCCGGTGGCGCGCTCCGCGATCGCGCCGGAGGCTGCGGCCAGGATCGGCAGCCCGGTGCGCGCCGCCTCATCGAGCCACAACGACCACGTCTCGTGCGCGAGCGACGAGATGACGACCACGTCGGCCGGCGTCCGGCAGGGTTCGTTGCGGGCGTAGGGACCATGGAAGCGGACCTCGAGCCCGGCGGCGAGCTCGCGCAGCCGCGCCTCGTAGGCCGGATTCGCGAACGCTCCGTGCACGTCGAGCGACACGCCGCTGCTGCGGCCGTCGGCTCCGAGCCGCCGCAGCGCCTCGAGCAGGACGTGCGTCCCCTTGATCGGGGCGACGCTGGAGAAATAGAGGAGGCGCAACCGGCCGGCCGGACTGTGCGCATCGGTGCCCGCCAGATCCACGGCGCCGGGGATCCAGGGATGCTGCAGGACTTCGTAGTCGAGGTCCGGTCGCGGGGAAAAGCGCATCACCTCCCGCCGCTGGCTGGCGGAAAGGGCGAGGCGCGCGGTGGCGGCAGCGAGCTCGTCCTGCACCGACCGGCGGTAGTGGTCGAGCGATCTGTCGATCTCGCCATCCGACTGGAAGGTCCAGCGCGGCACGCACGGCCGGCAGGCGTCGTTCACGAATGCCTGCTCGCAGAACTCGAGCTCGTCGCTGCCCGCGCCGGCAGCACGCGCCGGTCGCAGGCGAAAGACGCGCGGGCAGCTGGCGAAGAGATCGTGGAGGTGCACCAGCGTCGGGATCGAGCGCGCCGCCGCACGCCGGACCAGGTCGTGCGTCAACCGGATCCAGTGCTGCAGGTGCAGCACGTCGGGGCGGAACAGGTCGAGCTCATCCTCGAACGCATTGGCCACGTGCGGGTTGGAGAGCTTGTCCCAGTGATCGAAGTAGAGGTCGTGGCGGTGCACGCGCGTCACGGTCAGCCCATCACGTTCCTCCCGCTCGACGGCGAAGCGCTCCCGCCACTCGAGGCTGCCGCAGAACACGCGCACCTCGTGACCGCGATGCATCAACCCGTGGCCGATCGCCTCGGCATAGCGTTCGGTGCCACCGATCGCATCGGGCGGGAACGCGTGCGCGACGAGGAGGATCCTCACGTGCCGCCCTCCGTCCTCGATCCAGGGAAGATCCACGCACACTCGTCTGATAGTTAGCAGACGGCCATTCCTGCGCAAGGGCGTGGCGCGGACGCGTGTCGTCAGATCTTCGGGATCCGGATCGTCTTGCTGATCATCAGCGACCCCGAAAGCGCCCAGAGCAGCGTCAGGGGATGAAGCCGCCAGGGGCCGAGGTGCACGGCGCCCAGCACGAGCGAGTCGCCCACCCTGCCCAGGCAGGCCGAGGCCGCGATGATGGCAACCAGGAAGATGCTCGACGGAATGGGCGTGCCCTCGAAGTACCGAACCCTGTCCGCACCCATCGACAACGCCTCGGCGGTCACGTTGTAGCGGGCGAGGCGGCTCACACCGCAGCCGACGAAGTAGACGAGCACGATCGCGTCCCACACGCCGCGCATGCCAGCGCTGTAGGCAATGACCGCTGGTGCCACGCCGAAGGAGATGATGTCGGCGAGCGAATCGAGCTCGCGCCCCATGGGCGAGTGCCTCCTGCGCGAGCGAGCAACCCGCCCGTCCAGCACGTCGAAGGCGAGCGCCACCGGGATGAGCGCCGTCGCGGCAAGGAGGTGGCGCGGGTCCTTCGTCTCGACGTATGCCATGACGATGAACAGCGCGGCCATCCCGCACGCTGCGTTGCCGAGCGTGAGCCAGTCGGCCAGGTGGAATCCGCGAATCATCGAGAAGTGCGTCGTTCGCTCAGCGCTCATCGTTCATCCCTCGTGCGCCACGCTTCAGCTGAGAACTTCGTGAGTGTCCGCGGCCGTCTGTCTGTCGCTGGTTCACTGGACTCCCCAGGAAGTCCTGCAAGTCGAAGTCCAATCCGGCCCGGCGCGCACCCAGCGAGCGCCAGGCATTGCGGCGCTTTCCTTTTCTTTGGGCCGGTGGTAGGCTTGGCGCGTGCCTGGAGCGTACCTTCTTGCCGGTTCAAAGCCATGCTGCCCAGGAACCTCCCTGCACCCAGCGAGTCGGCAACCTCGGTCTCAGCTGCTGGCTCGAACGTGGTGTCTTGCTGCGCGCCGGCTGCGTTCCAAGCGCGCGCCGATGGCCAGCAGTTCGAGGTGAGCGTCGCCAACCACTGGCGCTACGTCGTGCATTGCGCTCCGGGCCTCCTTGGTTCGTTCGGCAGCACGTTGCGCGCCGTGCTGGGTGAGCGCGCGCTCGTGGTGCTCACCGACGCAACCGTGTACGAGCTGCACGGTCGCGAGCTCCAGCGCTCCTGCGCCGACGTGGCGCTGCCCGTGCAGTGGGTCGTGATCCCGCCGGGCGAGACCTCGAAGAGCCTGGCGATGTTCGCCAAGGTCCTCGATCGCCTGGCCGAGCTTGGCTTCGATCGACGCAGCGTGCTGATCAACTTCGGCGGCGGCGTGATCTGTGACCTCGGCGGGTTCGTGGCCGCCTCCTACATGCGCGGGGTCGACTACGTCAACTTCAGCACCACGCTGATCGGCCAGCTGGACGCGTCGCTCGGCGGCAAGGTCGCGGTGAACAGTGCCAGCGCCAAGAACTTGATCGGTGCCTTCCACCACCCGCGCCACGTGGGAGCCGACCCCGAGGTGTTGCGAACACTCTCGTCGCGCGATCTGAAGAGCGGCATCGCCGAGGCGATCAAGATCGCCATCATCTCGAGCCCGACGCTGTTCGAGCTGTTGCAAGCGCAACAGGATCGGATCGTCAGCCGCTGCGCGCACACGCTCGCCGCCGTGGTCGGGCTGGCCGCCCGCCTGAAGATGGACCTGGTCGCACGCGATCCCTGCGAGGCGGACCTGCGCCGGCCGCTCAATCTCGGCCACACGCTCGGTCATCCCATCGAGAGCGTGGTTGGGTACGGAGTCATCAAGCACGGCGAGGCGGTGGCTGTGGGCACCACGCTCGCCACGCTCATCTCGCTCGAGCGCAAGCTCATCGCCCGGCGCGAGGCGGAGCGCATCTTCGACCTGATGCATGCCTACGGTTTGCTCGGCTGCGCAACGCCGGTGCCAGTGCGCCAGGTGCTGGAGAAGCTGCGCTACGTCCGCATGATTCGCGGCAACCATCTGTTCTTCGTGCTGCCACGCGCGGTGGGCGACGTGGTGGTCGATGATACGGTGACCGACGCGGAGATCGAGCGCGCATTCGCAGCCCGGGTCGACCTCGTTGCGCGGGGGCGCGCATGAGCGACCGCCAGGTGGTCAATCTGCACGATCTAGAGCTGCAGCGGGTGGCCGCCCACGACGGCGTGGGCGAGATCCTGTGGCGTCGCGTCTTTCACCAGCACGACTTTCAGGGGCCCTGGAACTTCGTCGACTACGCGGTGCTGCCGCCCGGCACGTCGATCGGCCGCCACCAGCACGAGAGCGACGAGGAGCTGTACCTGGTGCTCGAAGGCGAAGGATTGATGGAGCTCGATGGAAACGAGTTCCCGGTGCGTCCGGGCAGCGTGATCCTGAACCGGCCGCACGGCACGCACGGGCTGCGCAACGTGTCGACGAGCGCGATCCGGATCTTCGTGGTCGAGGTGCGCGCATGATCGCACTGCTCGAGCACCCCGTGCCATCGGCGCTGATCATGGCGGGCGGTGAGGGCAGGCGCATGGCCAGGACGCACCGCACGCCCAAGCCTCTGGTGGCGGTGCTCGGCGTGCCGCTGCTCGAGATCAACCTGCGCAAGTGCTTGCGAGCGGGCTTTCGTCCGGTGACGATCGCGCTCGGTCACGCGGCCGATGCGATCATCGCCCACGTGCGCTCCTGTGGCGACTTGCCAGGCGCGGAGGTCCAGTTCGCCGTCGAGCCCAGGCCGCTCGGCACCGCCGGAGCGCTCGGCCTGCTCGCGCCGCCGAGCGAGACGCGGTTGCTCACCAACGGCGATCTGCTGTCGGGCATCGACCTCGGCTCGATGCTCGCCTTTCACCGCCACGCCCACGCCGATCTCACGATCGCCGTGCACTTCGAGAGCCATCGCTTGCAGCTGGGTGAAGTCGTGACCGCGGATGACCTTCGCGTGCGCGATTACCTCGAGAAACCCACCAAGCAATACCGCATCTCGTCGGGTACTTATCTGCTCGAGCCGGTGGTGCATGACCTGGTCGCGGCGGGCACGCGCGTCGATGTACCTGACCTGGTGCGTGCGGCGGTCCATCGCCGGCTGAACGTGCTGGTCTACGCGCACGGTCAAGAGTGGATCGATGTCAACGACGCCGTTTCGCTCGCGCGCGCCGAGGAGATGCTGCGCAGGGATCCCGAGTGCTTCGGCGTCACGCGCGCGAGCTTGCAGCCGCAGGGCTCCTCGCCATGAACCATGCCGAGCTCGCGATCGGCCTCGACATCGGTGCCACCAAGATCCTCGCCGTCGTCGCCGATGCAGAAGCCAGGATCGCGGCGCGGGTCAAGATCGACAGCCAGCGCGAGCGTGGTGCTGAGCACGTCTTCGCGCGCATCGCTGCCACCTGCGAGCAGCTGCTTCTCGATTGGCCAGCCGTGCGTGCCGTGGGCGCTGGCTTCGCGGGACTGGTCGATGGGCGTCGCGGCGTGGTGCTGAGCTCGATCATGCTGCCTGGCTGGGAGGGCTATCCTCTCGCGCAGCGTCTCGAGCAGGCGCTGCACCGGCCTGCCTGCATCGACAACGACGCCACGGCCACCGGCCTGGGCGAGTACCGAGCACTCGGCTCGCCGCCCGCCCTCAACATGATCGTGCTCACGGTCGGCACCGGCATCGGCGGCGCGATCATCGTCGATGGCCGCCTGTATCGCGGTGCCACCGGCACCGCCGGCGAGTTCGGCAACATGACCATCGATTACCGCGGCGAGCCGTGCTGGTGCGGCAGCCGCGGCTGCCTCAACATGCTCGCTTCGGCGAGCGCGCTGTGCCGTTCGGCCGCCGACCTGGCCGAGCGCCTGGGTCATCCCGTGACCGCCGAGCGCGTTGGCGCTGCCGCCCGGCGCGGCGACCGAGGCGCGCGGCACCTGGTGGAGCTGGCGGCCGACGCGCTGGGCGCGGGCGTGGCCAACATCGTCAACATCTTCAACCCGGATCGCGTGGTGCTGTTCGGCGGCTTGACCGGCCTCGGCGAGCAGTACCTGGATCGCGTGCGTCAGGCCGCGGCCGCGCGTGCTTTCCGCGAGCCGATGGCGCACGTGCGCATCGAGCGCTCACGCCTCGAGGATGCAACCGGAGCGTTCGGGGCGGCGTGCCTCGCACTCGACCTGAGCTCGCCGCCATGACCACGCAGCGCTACCGCATCCCATCCAAGGACTAGCGCAGCAGTACCGCGCGCTGCTCGGCGAGCTGCTGCCCGAGATCGAGCGGATCCTGCTCGAGGAAGAGCCAATCCTGGGAGCCTCGCTCGAAGGCTTCGAACAGGATTTCGCCGCGTACGTCGGCGCCAAGGAAGCCGTGGGCGTCGGCTCCGGCACCGACGCGCTGGTCCTCGCGCTGCGTGGCTGTGGCATCGGTGCCGGCCATGCGGTGGTGACCGTGGCGCACACGTTCGTGGCCACGATCACCGCCATCATGATGGCCGGCGCCACGCCGATCCTGGTCGAACCCGACCCGCACACGATGAACGTTGCCGAGGCGGCGATCGCTGCCGCCATCACGCCCCGCACGAGGGCCGTCATCGCCGTCCATCTCTACGGGCGCAGTGCCCCGATCGCCGCCATCGCCGAGCTCTGCCGCCAGCGCAACCTCGTCCTGCTCGAGGACTGTGCGCAGGCACATGGCGCGTGCGGCGCGGATGGGCGGCGCGTGGGCGCCTTCGGTCATGTTGGCTGCTTCAGCTTCCACCCGAGCAAGAACCTGGGTGCGTTCGGCGACGGCGGCATCATCACCACCTCGGACACCGAGCTCGCGCGCCGGCTGCGATGCCTGCGCAATCTCGGCAAGGTGACCAAGTACGATGTGGCGGAGCCGGCACCCAACAGCAAGCTCGATACCTTGCAAGCAGCGCTCCTGCGGGGTGAAGCTGCGCCACCTCGACCAGTGGAATGCCGATCGCCGCCGACTCGCCGCGCGCTACTCGCAAGCCTTGCAGCACGTCGGCGACCCGTGTTGCCGGCGACCTCGCCGCCGCCGGAGCACGTCCATCACCAGTACGTGGTGCGCACCGCGCGGCGCGACGCGCTTCGCACGCACCTGAAGGAGCGCGGCATCAACGCCGGCATCCACTATCCCATCCCGCCTCATCTGCAGCGCGTCGGCCGAGCGCTGGGTTTCAAGCGCGGCGACTTCCCTCTGAGCGAGACGCTCGCCAGCACGGTGCTGTCGCTGCCCATCTCGCCCGAACTGACCGCGGAGCAGGTCGACGATGTCAGCCACGCGATCATCGACTTCTTCCGGGCCTGACGCGAGGCTCGCGATCCTCGGCGGCTCGAGCGCCTTCATGCCGTGCCTGGCGGACGTGCTCGCCACACGCGCCGCGAGCTTGCCGGCGCTGGAGGTCAGTCTGCACGGACGCGATGCCGAGCGCACGCAGATCATCGCTCGCTATTGCCAGGGTCTCGCACACCACCGCGGGCTCGCCCACCGATACCAGGCCACCACCGACCTCGACACCGCCGTGCGCGGCGCGACGATCGTGGTGAACATGATCCGCGTCGGCGGCTGGCAAGGCCGTCATCACGACGAGACGTTTCCGGTCGCGTTTGGCTATCCGGGCGACGAGACCATCGGACCAGGCGGCCTGGCGTCGGCGCTGCGCACCGTGCCGGTGGTGCAGCGCATGGCCGAGCAGGTGGCGCGCGTCAACCCGGCGGCGTGGTTCGTCAACATGACCAACCCGATGAGCATCCTCATCGCCGCGCTGAGGACCGTGCCCGGCCTCAAGTGCCTGGGCCTCTGCGAGCTGCCCGCGGTGACGCTCGACACGGCATTGCGCGTCCTGGGTGAAGCTCCGGCCACGGTCGCAGCACAGTATCTCGGCGTCAATCATCAAGGTTGGTTCGTGAGCTTGCGCCGGCGCGACGAGGACCTGCTCCCCAGGTTGCTTGCACGCCTGGCGGCGAGCGAGGCCGATGGTTCGTTCTTCCGCGTCGACATCGACGTGATGCAAGAGCTGCGAGCGCTGCCGCTCCCATACCTGCGCTTCTACTACCACACCGCGCGCGAGGTCGAGGCGCTGCGCGAGCGTCGCGTCAGCCGCGCCCACGTGCTCGAGCGCTTGTCGCGCGACCTCTACTCGGCGTACGCAGCCGGTTTCACCGGCGCGCTGCCAGATGCGGTCGGACAGCGTTCGATGCCCTGGTTCGAGCTCGTGCTGGTGCCGGCGATCTCGGCCTTGCTCGGCGGGCCGCCGGCGCAGCTGTTCGCCTGTCGCAGCGCAACGCCGGCAGCGTGCGCGGCCTGCCCGACGATGCCATCGTCGAGCAGTGCTGCCGCGTGGAGCTCGCGGCGCGCAACCGGTGGCTGCCACGCTGCCACCCCGCGCCGACCTGCTCGCATTCCTCGCCCGCGTCGTCGCGTTCGAGCAGCTGGCCGCGGCCGCTGCGCTCGCTCCCAGCGACGAGAGCATCTTGCGGGCGCTCGTGCAGCATCCGTTCGCGATTCCCCGAGACCGAGCGCGCGCGATGCTGCCCTGCCTGCGTGCGAGCATCGGCTGAGCGGACGGTCACGCCAGCTTGCGGCGGCTCAGCTCGAGCAGGACGTCGGCGATCGGTGGGTTCAAGTCGCCGAGCCTCAAGGCTGCCTTGAGCGTGAACCAACCGAGCGTCTGGTTCGCCTTCGCCCGGGGCGAGCCCCGCCAGGCATCGATCACGTAGATGAAGTGGCGATAGAGAACATGCGAGAATCGCTCGCGGACGTCTTGCACGGCGGCGAGGCGGAAGCGCTCGACGCCGACGCCCAGCTCCTCGAACAGCTCGCGCCTCAGCGCGGCCTCCGGGCGCTCGCCGCGCCGCAGATGACCGCCCGGCGTGTCCCAGACGCCGGGCGTCACGCGCGCGTTCGCCGGGCGTCTCTCGAGCAGGATCCTGGCACCGCGCACGAGCAGTCCGCTCGCCGTCTGACGCCGCGGCCAGCTCGTGGGGTCCGAGCCAAGGCGCTCGGGCCGATGGCGGCGCGCGTGTGGCCGGCTCAAGCGTCGCTCCATTGCTTCTGCCCGGCACGGGTGGCCAGGCACTGGCAATAGGCTCTCGCATCGAAGCGGCACCGGCCGAGGAAGCGCCGTGCGGCAGCCTCGGCAACATGCGGCGGGCGCGGTCGCCAGCGCCACTCGATGCGCCCGTCGAGCAGGCCGAGCAGGTCCTCGGCGGCATGCACGCGAATGCCGGCTGCTGCGAACAAGGCCTCGGGGCACAGGGGCATGACCACGGTCGGCAGCGGCGTGCCCGCGCGCTTCAGCTCACGCATGCGCTCGACGCACTCGTAGGCGTACCAGTGATAGAACACCTCCTCCGGCAGCCTGCGCCAGTCGAGATCCCGCGCCAGGCCCGCGACCGCCGCCAGGTACTCGCTGTCGTCGGCGATGAGCGGCATCATGCCACGCGCTCGATCCGGGCCGGGATCGATCACGATGGCAAGCGATTCCGTGCACCGAGCGACGGCCGCCGACGCCGGTGCTGGCGTCGGTTCGCCCGGTCGCGGCCGCGCTTGGCGATGGAGCGCTGGCGGCAACAGCGCCGCCACTCGGTCCTGGATGAGGCCGCGGTTGACCGCCACGGGCGCGGTCGCATCCAGCGTGACGAGCGCGCAGCGCTCGGCCAGGATCGAGAAGGCCTCACGATAGCGTTCGAGCATGTAAGGGTTCTCGTCGATGGTGCGGTGGTCGCGCGCGCCGATGCGGTCCATCACCTGCTCGATCGGCGCGTCGAGCAAGAACGTGAGATGCGCTGGCGGGAACACCTGCAAGAGCTCGCGCGCGAAGGGATCGTGGTGAAGGCGGCCGAGCGACGCGGCCTCGTGGGTGAACGTGTAGCGGTCGAACACCAGCGCATCCCTGCTGCGCAGATCAGGTTCGACGAAGCGATAGTAGTACTTGAGCGAATCGAACACCTTGATCAAGCGCTCGAGGCGCCACAGGTGCAAGCGCTGCTCGCCGGCACAGCGCCGGCTCAAGTCGGTGACCGTGTCGTGGAACAGGCCGTGGCGGTAGATCTTGTGCTTGGCGACCGCCACGCCGCGCTGCTGCAGGAAGGCCGTGAGCGTGTCGACGTGCGTCGACTTGCCGCTGCCATCGGTGCCGCACACCGCGACGATCAAGGGCCTCGCTGGCGCGGTCCGTTGCCTGGTGGTCTCCCGCCACCGCCCCGCCAGCGCATCCGCGAACAGGTCGATGCCGCACAGAGCGTAGTGCTCGAGGAGCGCGAAGTGCGCGGCGCGCTCCGGGTAGAGCCGCGCGATCAGGTCGCGCATGGCGAGACGCAGGTCCGCCTCGTACCCATCGCCGGGCAGCAGGCCCCAGTACGAGAGCGGCAGCCGCGTGGTCACCGCTCGGTGCTCGAGCACGGGCGCCGCCGTCCGGAAGCATGGCACCAACCCCGCGTCCCGGAACACGCGTGCGCTGGTGACGATGCGCTGCATCAGCGCCGAGACGCCGCAGAGATCGGGCGTCATCGGCGCGAGCCAGACGCCGCCACGCGCCCGCGCGCACTCCGCCGTGGCCTGGTCGAGAGGCAGGCTCGCCACCTTGCCGTCCGGCTCGATCAGCAGCGACTCGCCGGCGCCGCTCTGCACGACGTCCTCGAGCGACGGCGGCTCGACGGCACCGGTCTCGATCGTGACCGAACCTGCGACCCATCGCCGCAGGACGAGCGCGAGCGTCTCGCCCCGCGGGCCCCCTTGGACGCGGACGTGGGTGGCACCTTGCCGGCGCAGCTCTCGTGCGAGCTCGCGGCCGCGCCATGGGCACCGGCACAGGTCGAGCACGCGGCCAGAATCTCGCGTTGCGGCCAGCGCCGGGAGCAGCTCGGGAAACAGCCAGCTCAGTGGTCCGGGTGGCGGCAAGATGGTGAGCGGCTCACTCATGACGAGAGGTTCTGCATCAGCTCTTGATGGCGATCGACCAGGCTGTTGCCCGCGAACATCTCCTCGAGCGGCGAGACGCCGAGCTGGAAGAAGCCGAGCACGGTCTCGAGCCAGTCGAGCTGGAGCGGGAGATGACGGCTCACCGCGGCATGCAGGCGCTCGCGAGCGACGGCATCGTGCAGTCCGTAGCGGTGGGCCCACAGCGCCGCGCCCTGCGCGGGCGCAGCGATCGACGGCAGCACGAACCGCACCGAATCGGGACCGACCGCGTCGCAGACTCGCGCCACGAGCTCTGGCCAATCCGCGGCTGCGGAGGCTCGCATCGGAATCGCGAACAGCGTGGTGGGGAACGCGACGATGGCGCGGTCGCGATGCACGATTTCGATCGTGCGGACGTCGGCCGGGATCGCCTGCCACGCTCCCGCGCTGACACGCGTCCAGCGGTCCGCACGCTGCCGCGCGAACACCACGCCTGGCAGCGGCAGCGAGTCCCCGGGCTCGGTCACGAACAGCGATGTGCCGATGGCGGTTGCCGGCATCGCCGGGCCGCTCCTCGTGAGAGCCTCGAGTGCCAGCGGCAGCCGATCGCCGCGATAACAGCCGGCCACCATGAGTCCCGCCGCTCGCAGGGCGCGCTCGAGGAGCGCCGCAGGACCAGGATCGTTCGCGTGGCAGATGGCGATGGCGCGCGCGCCGGACGCGGCGAGGCGATGGGCGAGCGCGCGCGCCGTTGCACCCTCGGGATCGAAGCAGGCCTGCGCACCCGATCGCCTGGCCCAGCGTGCGACCTGCGTGCGCAGGCGTGCCGCGACCAGATCCGGCAGGAACAGTCCCGGCAAGTAGTCGAGCTCCGGCGGCACGACCACGCTGGGCGGCGCACGCTCGGTCACCACCATCGTTCCTGGCGCGGGCCCACGGGGAGCAGCGGCCTGAGCTCGGCCACGGCCTTGCGCAGGCCATCGATCGGCTCGAACACCGGGTCCTCGTTCTCGATCGCGAGGTAGCCGTCGTAGCCGTTCAACCGGAGCTCCGAGAGGAACGCCCGCCACGGCAGATCGCCCCATCCGGGAATGCGAAACCGGAAGCCACGGTCCGGTCGATCCCACGGCCCGTGGGCGAGCAAGCCGGACCGGGCGACGTTGTGCCGCACGACCTGTCCGTCCTTGGCATGCACGTGCACCGTGCGCGCTGCCAGATCGCGCACGAATGCGAGCGGGTCGACGCCGGCCAGCATGAGGTTCGCGGGGTCGAGGTTGAAGCACCAGCGCGGGTGGTCGTCGAGCACCCTGACGCTCTCGAGGGCGGTCTCGACGTTGTAGACGATGTTCTTGGGATGCGGCTCTTGAGCGAACGAGACACCGAGACGCTCGAACTCCATCAACAACGGCATCACCAGGTCGTGGAATCGCGGCCACATCTTCTCCCAGCCAGCCGGGTCGGGCCATGGAAACAGGCGCAGCTGATCCTCGCAGCCGACGAACCCGACGACTATGCCCACCTCGAGGTCCGATGCCAGACGCGCGCACTTCAGCAGGCGCTGCTGCGCGTAGGCGATCTTGGCCTCTTTCGTGCCGGCGCAGATCGCGTCCGTGTCGGCATGATGCGGCCCGAGCAGCAATTGCCCTTCCTGATGGTTGGCGACGGCCGAGATGCCGAGCCCGTGGCCGCGCAGCTGCTGGCGCAGCGCCTTGCCGTGATCGGCGAGCAGGTCGTCGAGCACGAACCACGGATTGCGGGCGTCGACCGGCAGCTCGATCGCCTCGATGCCGAGCTCCGCTGCCGTCCGCAGCGCTCGATCGAGCGGCAGACCATGAAGCGCTTGCGGGCAGACCGACAGCTTCATGGCAGGTAGGGGTAGTCACACTTCGCGCACAGGGAGTCCGCCGGCAGGCGGCCCGCGAGGTGGTGGCGGCGAATCTCCATCAACCGCGGGCTCAGCCACAGCTGTTCGAGCGTGTGCTCCATGACGTTGCCGATGATCGTGGTGCGCTGCCAGTCACAGTTGCAGAGCACGAGGTCGCCGTTGTACAGGATGTAGGCCTTCACGAACGGCCGCTGGCACGCCTGGAAGGAGTCCTCGGCAACCGAGCTCATGCCGAGCGCATGCAGATCGATGAGGCCGGCGCGGTTGGTGACCGGCTTCACCATCGGCGCGAATCCCGTGCGCTGCGCGAAGGCGGTCATGCCGTCCTGGGCTCCGGGCAGGTCGAGCGAGACGATCTTGATCGTGGTTCCCCGCAGACGACCGGCGCGTTCGAGGTGCGCTACCGCGTCGAGGTTGCGCATCGCGCGCTCGAAGTCGAGCCCGGCCATGTAGCGTTCGTAGGCCGGCCGCTGGAAGCCGACCACCGAGATCACGATCTCGTCCATGCCGGCGTCATGCAGCTCGAGCGCGCGGTGGCCGTCGAGCAGCAGGCCATTGGTGAAGATCACCGCGGTCGTCTCTGGCACGCATTGCTTCAAGTAGGCCGTGCGTGCCGCGAGGTCGCGGTCGAGCAGCGGCTCGTTCTCCATGTACAGGCTGGTGCGCTCGACGCCGCGGCCGCGGAGTTGCTCGACGATCGTGCGATACACCACGTCCGCCATGCGGCCCTGCGGCTGCACCCCCTTGGTCAGCGCCCAGCCACACATCGGGCAAGCGGCATTGCACGTGCTGACGGTCTGGATCTGGACCTTGAGGAAGAATGGCAGACAGTGCTTCGCCAGCTCATCCGGCGCGAATGCGCGGCTGCGCACGCGCGCCATCAGCTCGCGTTCACGTGCTCCCTCGGTGAGGCGATCGAACAGCGTGGACAATCGAGGGATCTCCACCGACCGACGCCCTCGCTATACCCGAAGTTCGCAAGACCCGCAATGGCCCGTCCGGGAGCCACCACGCCGGCGAGCCACGGCGCAGATCCAGCGCACATGCGTGAGCATGGCCGATGCCGTCGTGGTGATTTGAGCGTGGGTGACGCGACGACTTCGGAGCAGCAGACCGCGCAGGGCAACTCGTTGCCGTGCGGCCGTGGCTGCTACTCACCAAGGACGTCGCCGGCATGCAGCCGACGCAGGAAGTCCTTGAGCGGCAGCACCCAGATGGTGCCGTCCTTGAGAGCGCGATCGCCGAGGTAGACGCCGAAGCACCTCTTGGTTTTCTTGTGCGCGGCCAGGTCGGCAAGCGCGGCCGACTCGACGGATCGCCAGCGCTGCGTGGCCTTCGCCTCCACGGCCACGGCGTGGCCGGCTCGTCGCCAGATGAAGTCGACCTCGACGCCGCCAGGAGTCCGCCAGTACGCGAGCTCGCCGCCGCAACCCGACAGGCTGATCCAGGCCCGCAGCTCGTGCAAGATGGCAACCTCGAACAGCGGCCCGCGCTCGGCCGAGTCGATCGGCTCACGAACGCGGCCGGCGAGAGCGCGGACCACGCCAGCGTCGAAGAAGTAGAACTTGGGATGCGCGACCTCTTTCACCCTGGCGCGCGGCCGCCACGCTGGCAGCCAGACGCCCAGCAGCGTGTCGACCAGCGTTTCGAAGTAGCTCTGCACCGTCGGCCGCGGCACGCCCGCGTCGCGCGCGATGCCCGCCACGTTGGTGACCTGCCCGTTCATCAGCGCCGCCACCGAGGTGAACCGTGCGAACGACTCGAGGTTCTTCACCGAGGCTTCGTTGCGCACCTCCTGGGCAATGTAGTTCTCGACGTAGGCCTCGAGCAAATCGATCCGGTCGCGGTCGCGGGCCGCCGAGCACACCGCCGGCAGCGCGCCGAACTTCAACCATGCGTCGATGTCGAAGGTGAAGTCGAGCTCGGCAGCGGTGAGCGGGAAGAACGCTCGATTGACGAACCGTGCCGGCAGGAGGTTTACATCACCTCGTCGCAGCTTGCGAGCGCTCGAGCCGGTCACGGCGAATGCGTACCGCCTGCCGTGGCGGGCGATCAAGTACTGGATCTCGTTCAGGATGGCAGGCAGCCGCTGGACTTCATCCACCACCACCCATCCCGGCGGCAACGCCTCCACCTCGCGCGTGAACAGATCGGGGTCGCGGCTGAGACGTACCAGGTCCCGACTGCGAATGAGGTCGTACCAGCGGGCCTGGGCAGGACCTGGCCGAGCCAGGTCGTCTTGCCGGTGCCTCGCGGACCCAGCAAGAAGAAGGAGCTCGCTGGCAGCTCGAGGAGGCGTCGAAACATGGCCAGCATTTTGACGGCAAAAATGATGTCGATATAGACAAAAAGCCTGGCGGGGTCGATCCCACGGGCGCTCACACCCGGACTCACGGAGTCGATTCGCGTCTCGCGCGCGGGGCGATGCGCCGGGACGCGCGGTGATCACACGGCGCCTGGTCGCGTGAGCCTTGGATTCCGGGCACCACGTTCATCACCGGCAGTGTCACCCGGACCCGGCCGCGCCATACATGCTGTGGGAAGCTGCGGCTCGGGAGCCTGCGCAGCCTGGCTTCGAGCGGAGAGTCGTCATGATGCCAGCGTCGCGATGGGTGGTGTCGGTCCTGATCAGCCTGGCGGCGGCGGCCACTTGCGCCGCGGCCAGGCACGGCGGCGGCGGCCCACCCCCACCACCACAGCCGCCCAGTCGCCCCGGCGAAGGCCTCGGCCCGCCCACCGCGATCAATCCCGGAGCTGGCCGCACCGCCACCGGACCGAGCACCGGCGGTCACAGTCGCACCACTGGCAGCGGCACCGGCTCGCGATCGCGCGCGAGCAGCGGCGGGTCATCCATCCTGCACTGGGAATACTGGTGGGACTTGAACAAGGAACCTTATCTCGTGCCCACCCCGATCGCCGCCACTGGCGCCATCGACGGCACGACGGCAGCAGCTCCGGGTGAGCCGGCGCGCTGGCGCAATCGCCCCACGTTCGGCGACCTGCGCGGCGACGTGCTCGATGCCTTGCTCGCGGCGCTCGCCGATGAAGACCACCACGTCGTGAACTCGGCGGCGCTGTCCATCGCGCGATCGGTGCCCACGGCGATGGCACCTCTGGTGCAGGATCGCATCGTGGCGGTGCTCGCCTCGCCCCACGCACCAACGCGCGAAGCGGCCACGCTCGCGCTCGGCTTGCTCGGCTCACCGCGAGCCGTGCCGGTCCTCAGCGAGCTGCTGAACGATACGCCACGTGCGCGCGCCGAGCTCAGACACAACACCGAACGGCAGAGCGATCTGGTGCGGCCGTTCGCGGCCATCGCGCTCGGGCTGATCGGCACGAGCGATGCGTTCCCACCGCTGCGCGCAGCGGCCGAGCGCCCGGACGGCAACCAGAACCTGCAGGCGTGTGCGATCACGGCGCTCGGCCTGCTCGACCAGGACCGAGCCGAGATCACGCTGTACCTCGCGCAGCTGCTCGGCCGCCACGATCTGCCGAGCGTCGTGCAAGCCCAGGTGCCGATCGCCATCGCTCGCCGCGGCGCCGCCGGCCGCCTCCTGGTGCCGGCGTTGATGGCGACGCTGACGAGCCCGAAGACGCACGCGCAAGTGACGCTCTCTTGCATCGTCGCGCTCGGCAAGCTCGCGAGCATCGACCAGGCCGAGGTGATGCAGGCACTCGAGAACATCGCCGTGGCCAACGACGACGAGGCGGCCGCCAACTTCGCCTGGATCGCGCTGGGCGAGGTCGCTGCGCGCGACACGGCGTTCGAGTCGAACGCCGCTGCCCACCAGACGCTCGCGCGGCTGTTTGCGGATCATCTCCTGCAACCCACCTGCGCCAGCGAGCTGCCATGGGTCGCACTCGCGAGCGGGATCCACGCGCATGCGCATCCACGCATCGCCCCGCTGCTGCCGCTCGCCCGCACGTACGCCACCGTGACCAACCCCTCGTACAAGGCGGCAGCGGCGCTGGCACTCGGCCTCGCCGGCTTCGCCAGCAGTGCGCCGGAACTGCAGCGCGACTTCACCGAGTCGCGCGATCGGACCTTGCAGGGCTACCTGGCGATCGCGCTCGGCCTGCTGCGCGCCGCGCCCGCAGCGGAGTCGATCGTCTCGCTGATCCGCGTGAACGGCCTCGACTGGCGCTGCCGACTCGACCTGTCGCGCGCGCTCGCGCTGCTCGCGGACACGCAAGCGGTGCCCTCGCTGCTATCCCAGCTGCAGGCCGCGACCTCGCTGACCGATGCCATCTCGATCGGTTTCGCGCTGGGAGCGATGCGCGACAGGTCGGCGCTGCCGCCCCTGCGCAAGCTCATGCAGGATCGCGGTCGCGTGTCGGTGCAGCGCGACTACGCCGCGCTCGCGATCGGCTTGTGCGCGGAGCGCACCAACCTGCCGCAGCGTTCGCGCATCACCATGGACATCAACTATCAGGCGCTCACGCCAGAACTCACGGAGCTGATTCGCATCCTGTAGACGGGCGCGCCTCACCGCGGAGGCTGGTTCTCCCGCAGCGTGGTGACCGGCAGGCAGCGGTTGCGCGGCAATCCGGAAAAGCGGTGCTACTACGTCTTCACCAGCGCGACGTGCGCGTTGTCGATTTCCCGGATTCTCTCACCCGCGAGCCAGCCATGAATCAAGCGCACGGCAGCCAGCCATCCGTCGACGGTCCCGATCGAATCATGCAGCTCACGTGGGGCTTTGCGCCGCCGCAGATCTTGAACACCGCGCTCGAGCTCGACGTGTTCACCCACGTGGCCGCTGGCCGCAATTCGCCGGGTGCGCTGCAGCAGGCAACGGGCGCTGCGCCGCGCGGCCTCGACATGCTGCTCGACGCGCTGGTCGCGCTCGGGTTCTTGACCAAGGGCAGCGAGCAGCTCGTGATGAGCGAGGCGGTCGCCGAGATCAGGGACGGCAAGCGCCGCGTGGTGCACCGCGCGACCACACCGGGGCCGACGGCGACGCGGCTGCAAAACGCCGCCGACGTCGACCGGTTCCTGGTGCGCGGCCGTGACACCTACCTCGGCGATTTCGTGCAGCTGCACGTGCGGCGCCTGCACGAGGGCTGGCGCCAGCTGACGCAGTGCGTGCGCACCGGCAGGCCGGTGGAGGCGGTCGAGCGCCCGCAGGCCGGCGTACCGCTGTGGCACGAGTTGGTGGACACGTTGTTCCCGCTCAACCATGCGGCAGCCACGGCGCTCGCGCGCGAGCTGAAGCGGCTGCATCCCGCGGCCGCGCTGCGCGTGCTCGATGTCGCGGCCGGCTCGGGCGTCTGGGGCCTCGCCTCGGCACAGCTCGATCCCACCACGCACGTGGTGGCCTTCGACCTGCCGGAAACCTTGCCGCACGTGCGCGCCGCGGCGCAGCGGCTGGCGCTCACGGACCAGGTCGAGCTGCGCGGCGGCGATCTGCGCGAGGCATCGCTCGGCGAGCGCGAGTTCGATGTCGTGATCCTCGGCCACATCTGCCACTCGGAGGGCGCCGAGCACACGCAGGCGCTGCTGCGGCAGACCGCTCGCGCGCTCGTGCATGGCGGCACGCTCGCGATCGCCGAGTTTCTGCCCGACGACGACCGGCGCGGGCCGCCGCTGCCGTTGATGTTCGCGCTCAACATGCTGGTGCACACGACCGACGGCAACACGTTCACGGTGGCGCAGTTCCGCAGCTGGCTCGAGCAGTGTGGCTTCGCCGACGTGCGCACGCTCGAGGTGCCGGCGCCGTCGCCCCTGATCCTCGCCACGCGATCATGATGCTCCGCTCGGGCAGCAGGGATGCATCGCCTGCCGTGACCTTGATCGCGTGATCGGCGCTGGCATATGCTGTGCACCTGGATCGCGCCGCGCGCAGGAGAACCGATGCAGGGGAGCGGCGCTGGCGCGAGCGGAGGGATGAGCTGTGTGGTTCGCGCAGGATGTGAGGCTGCAGGTCGCCGTGGGTCGCCGGTTCTCGATCCTCTCGCTCCTGTGTCTCGCGCTGATGTCGTGCAGCGCTGCGTCCGCGAATCCGGACGGCGACTTCGGCATCAACCTCTGGCCGCTGTTCGAGTCGCACCGCCTGCCGGAGGGCGGCCGGCGCGATTCGGCGCTGCTGCTGTTCCACCGCACGACCGACGCGTCCGGCGCGACCAGGTCGTTTCACGTGCTCAACTACCTCGAGGGCGAGGACTACCGGATCTTCTTCCCGTTCGTGTGGAGCACCGGCTCGGCCGCCGATCATCATTTGCAGGTGGTGCCGTTCTACTTCGGCGGCCCTGATCATCGGCTCGTGCCGCCGTTGCTGTCGGCGTGGTGGCGGTGGAGCGATGGTTCCACCACGACCTGGTTGACGCCGCTCTATCACGAGACCCGCGATGCGGAGGGCCGGCTCGAGAGCCGCCATCTGCTCGCGTTCTTGCAGGGGCGCGATTACAGCTTGTGCGTGCCGCTCTATTTCGCCGGCCGCAGCTTCTGGGCGGCGCCGCTCGCGCTCTGCGCCGGCTGGGACAACGAGGGCGGCGGTCGCACGACCTGGCTCACGCCGCTGTTTCACCGCACCACCCATGGCGACGGCACCACGGCGTCGTTCCACGTCGTCAACTATTTCTCCGGCGCCGACTACGATGTCTTCTTCCCGCTGTTCTTCGCCAGCGGCGATTCCTGGACTCTGTTCCCCCTGGTCGGAGTCTACCAGAGCAGCGCGTCCAGCCGTTCGCTGTGGCTCACGCCGCTGTTCCACCATGCGACCGATGCAGGCGGCGCCCGGTCCTACCATGTGCTCAACTATTTCGCGGGGCCAGGCTACCGCACCCTGTTTCCACTGTATTTCGAGGGCGACGATTATCTGTTCATCACGCCCTTGCTGTCGGCAACCTGGACCAGCGGCGACGGCTCTCGCTCGACGTGGATCACGCCGCTGTTTCACCAGACCGTGGCCAGCGACGGCACCGTCTCGAGCCGCCACTTGCTCACGTACTACGCAACCCCCGACTCGAGCGGCCTGCTGCCCTTCTACCTGCACGGGCCGTCCTACACGGTCGTGCCGCCGCTGCTCCTGGCAGCGTGGGGACGCGACGATGGCAGCCACACGACCTGGGTGGCGCCGTTCTTTCATCACACCGAGGACCGTGACGGCCATCGCTGGTGGCATCTGCTGAACTACGTGCAAGGCCCCGATCACTGGCTCCTGTTCCCGCTCGCCTACGGCATCGACGAGCCCGAGGGACAGACGCTCGGCATCGTGCCGCTCTATTTCCAGACTGCGCGCTCGCGGCTCGTGCTGCCGCTGCTGTCGGGCTGGCTGAAGAGCCACGACGATGCCGAGACCCTGTGGCTGACGCCGCTCTATCACCAGACCTGCGACCAGGACGGCAACCTGCTGAGCCGCCACCTGCTCACGTTCTATCAAGAGGGCGATTTCTCGTTCCTGTTCCCGTTCGCCTACAGCGTGGGCAAGACCAATGGCACGCATCGCGGCCTGTTGCCGCTCTGGGTGGACGGGCCGGGATACGACGCATCGCCACTGCTGCTGTCCGGCCTGTGGCACAACGACGACGGCGACCGGTCGCTCTGGATCACGCCGCTCTTTCACGCGCGCTGGAATGACCAGGAAGTGCGCTCTTGGCACCTGCTCAACTATTTCTCCGGGCCCGACTACGACGTCTGGTTTCCGCTCTACTTCAGCTTCGGCGAGTCCGGCCGCCGCTCGGTCGCATGCGTGCCGCTGTACTTCGCCAGCCCGCGCGGGGCGGTCGCGCCGCTCTGCCTGTCGGGCTGGTGGAAGGACCGCGACCAGGGCGAGACCACGTGGATCACGCCCCTGTTCCATGAGACCCGCGCCGCCGATGGCAACCTTACCAGCTGGCACATCGCCAACTATTTCGCCGGCGACGACTATCATCTGCTCTTCCCACTCTATTTTCAGTGGACGCGCAACGATGGTGCCGATCGCAAGCTCGTGCCGCTCCTGTACTCGCGCGAGGAGCTGCAGGATGGCGACACGACGCAGTCGTTGCTCGGACCGCTCATCACCTGGCGCCGCGGCCGCCAGCTCGACACGTCGTTGTTGTTCGAGCTGCACCCGTTCGCGCAGCAGAGCTGCGAGGACGGCAGCGAGCTCAACCTCCTGTGGCGCCTTTTCCACACCCGCAGCCGCGCCGGCGCCGACGAGGTCATGGTGGGTCCCTTCTATTCGTCGGAGCGGCCCAGCGCGGACGTGCCTTCGACGTACCAGATCCTCGGCGGCCTGTTCGCACGCGACTGCAACTACGCGACCAGCACCTATCGCTATCGGCTGTTCTGGTTCTTCCCGATCGGCGCGCGCACCAGCTTCGCGAGCGATGCGGCGGTGACGGCCCAGGGCGAATGACGGCGACGCCCGCAGCGCCCGGGGCCGGCGCGCTGCGATCACCCTGGCCGCGGCCGCGCCGCCGGCGGCAGCCGGCGAGGCGATATTTCCTGGCAGGTC
Source organism: Planctomycetota bacterium (assembly GCA_046349655.1). Taxonomy (GTDB): domain Bacteria; phylum Planctomycetota; class B15-G4; order B15-G4; family JAXMBY01; genus JAXMBY01. Next base: position 69,963 of record JAXMBY010000021.1, on the reverse strand, counting down.
CTGGCGGTCGCCTGCGCATGAGCGCCTTGGCCGATCGAGCACGAGGCAAAGGCACGACACGAGAGGAGTGTTCCATGCGATCGCCGTCCCTCACTGGCATCCTGGTGTCTCTTGGCATCCTGGTCTTCCCCGCGACGGCACTTGCCAGCGGCGAGACGATCACCGTCACGACGCTGCACGACGTGCGCGACTTCGGCGGCGGCCAGCGCGTCGCGGACCTGCCGGGGCCGGACGGCAAGGTCTCGTTCGGCGAGGCGGTCGCGGCCGCCAACAACGAGCCCGGTCCGCAGACGATCGTGTTCGCGATCCCCCGGAGCGAGTACTGGCTGATCACCTCCATCGCCTTGCTCGAGCTCGAGATCGGCCCGTTCGTGCTGGTCGACGATGACACAACCATCGACTTCCGCACTCAGACCGACTTCGCCGGCGACACCAACCCGAACGGCTGGGAAGTCGGCATCTACGGTCTCGAGCCGAACGGCTGGGGCATCGCGGCGATCTTCGTCGACGGCGACAACTGCACGTTGATCGGCCTCGACGACGTCTTGCAGCGCGGCTATGCCGTCGAGGTGGTCGGCCGATCGAATCACATCCAGTCGTTCACCACCGATGGGCCGCTGTACGCGGCCATCCACGTCGAAGGGGTGTTCGGCGGCGCGGCGGCGACCGCCAACGTGATCGGCGGCGCTCTTCCCGGCGAGGGCAACATCGTCTCCGGCGGCAACTCCGGCATCCGCATCACCGGCCCGGCCGACGACAACATCGTGATCGGCAACACCTGCCTCGGCAGCCCGGCCGCGGGCATCGAGGTGGTGGCCGCCACCCAGTACGGCGTGTTCGCGCGGCGCAATCGCATCGGCGGCAGCGCGGCGGGCGAGCGCAACTGGGTGGCGGGCAACGGCAGCTACGGCGAGGAGGGATTCCCCGGTGGCACGCAGGTGAGCCTCATCGACGTGGACGACACGATCGTCGAGGGCAACTACGTGGGCACGACGGCGGACGGCATGGCAGACTACCCGGTCGCTTCCGGTACGGCCGGCATCGGCATGCGAGCCGCGCGCGGCACGATCGTGCGCGACAATCTCGTCTCCGGCATGGTGCAGGTCGGGGTGAACCACTATCAGGGCCAGCGCTTCGGCGTCGGCATCTTCGTGCAGGGGGTGTGCGCGGACACCTCGATCACCGGCAACCTCGTGGGCACCGACGCGCTCGGCCAGGCGGCGATCCCGAACCTGGCCGGCATCAGCGTGGTGCCATTCCTGGCGCCCGACCTGCCGATCCGCACGACGATCGGCGGCACCGGCGCCGATCAGGGGAACACGATCGCGTTCAACGAGCGCACCGGCCTGATCGTCGATGGCCTGGTCGGTTCGGTGGCGATCCGCGGCAACCAGTTCTTCGACAACGGCGCCCTCGGCATCGACCTGTTCACGTACAGCGGCGGCGGCGTCACGCCGAACGACCAGGACGACGTCGACAACCAGGGCGGCAACCACCTGCAGAACTTCCCGCTGGTCAACCATGCAATCGCCGTTGGCCCGGCGCTGTACGTGACCGGCACCTTCAACTCGACGCCGGCCAAGGGCTTCGCGCTCGACTTCTTCGCCAGCCCGGCAGCCGACCCCACCGGATACGGCGAGGGTACGTTCTATCTCGGTTCGATCGACGTCGTGACGAGCTCGAGCGGCGACACCAGCTTCGAGGCAGTGCTCGCGAAGCCGGTGCCGGTGGGCTTCATGGTCACCGCCACCGCGACCCGCCTCGATCTCGGCGAGACCTCCGAGTTCTCGCCCGCGACCCGCGTGAGCGATGCGATGCCGCGCCGGCTGCCGTGGGGACCAAAGCGCCAGTGAGCGCCATCTGTTCGTAGGACGGTAGCGATCGCTACCGTCCTACGAACTGCTCTCGGTTGCCGGGACGGTGGCGATCGAGGTCCGACCGAGACTCGAACCGCGCTCTCGGTTCCCGCTGCGGTGGCGGTCGGCGTGCAAACGGGACTCGAACCAGAGCTCCCTCGCGGAGTTCAACCCAGGCTCGGCGATCGATGGCGCGTGAATCACGCAATTCGGGCGAGACACTCAAGGCAGGCACTCGGTACTTGCGTCCACGACGTTTCCGTTGCACCCGCCGAACGCGATGAGACCGGCTGCACAACCGACGGAACCAGGCGGCAGGATGGCACTGCCGTGGTTGTCCCTGGCGATGCAGAGGCTCCCCAGGGAGATGAACTTTCCACCTGTCGAGCACGGGTCGGAATATGGCGAGAACTGGAAGATGGCGTCGCTCGGACTCTGGCACGCGTTGCTGTGCCCGAGGAGGCCACCGGACAAGACGATGGAACAGCCCGTCGAGAGCGCTTCCAGGCGCTGCACACCGTGGTCGTAGGGCGCAGGCAGTGTCACGGTCAGCACGCACCACGCGTCATGGGCGGGATCATAACACTGGATCTTGTCCGTCGTGCTGGAGAAGTCGGGCGCGCCGCCGAACACGTAGATGCGTCCGCACAACTCCGCTGCCGCGTGCCCGTACACGGCAATGGGCATGGGCGATGCAAACCAACACCGACCTGTGCAGGTGTCAATGACGAAGTTCTCCGAGAGAATCCTGTGGCCGCCTCCCTCATCAACGACACCCCCCATGACATAGATCTTTCCGCCGACCGCCACGGTGGTATGTTCCTCACGGGGTGAGGGAAGGCTGCAGACATACGGATTCCAGTGGAGGTTGGCAGGCTCGGGGCGCGAGGACAGGTTGCAGATGTACTTCCCTCTGGGGCCAGCGTGAGACCACTGCACATCGCTCTTGAGCACGCCAAGACTATCCCGGCCGCCAAGCACGTAGATCACGCCGTTCACGTACGTTGCGGCGGCGCTCGTCCGCGGCTCGACGAAGTCATCCACTTGCCGCCAGATACCTGAGACCGCACTCAGCCATTCAACCGTTGCAGAAACCCCGACAGCACCGGTACCCCCGATCGCAAACACATCGTCGGTAGACTGGCACACCGCCATGCTGTGACGCGGCACGTTCAGCGTCGCGTTGTTGCACTGGGCGAGCGCGCCTGGCGCTCCCCAAGCGAACGCAGCAACCGCTACCAGGGCGATCGTGAATCGTTCCATCACTTCAACCTCCTGTCGTTCCTTGCCGTATCGAACCTGGACCTGTCACGCTTTGGTTCCTCGCCGCAGCCAGAGTGAACCGCGGTTCCTAAGGGAAGAACTGCTGTCCTCGTTCGCTAGCGGACCTCCGCCTCATTGACGCGGAGGCAACCCCCAGTAGACTGCTCACTTATGACCGATGAGACGATAGGTCTGGTCGAGCTGTCGGAGGCGGGTGACCACGCCGCCTTCCAGCAGTTGCTAGCCCGGTACGGATGGCGGTTAGCGATGCTCATCAACCGCCGAGGTGGACGCGCGCTGCGCGCCGACTGCGACGCGGAGGACATCTTCCAGCAAGCCGTTGCGCACGCGTGGCAGCTCCTGCCAAGCTACCGCGACCAGGGAGCCGGATCCTTCTATCGCTGGCTGAGCAAGATCACACTGAACACGATCCACGACCGGTTGCGCTACCTCGATGCAAAGGGACGGGGCGACGTCCGGCATTTTGAATCATTTGCCGACACTACCGGAAGCCACGCTCGCCAGCCCATCGATCCAACGATGACTGCGGCGAGCGCGGCGGCAAGCCGTGAATGGGCTGGCAAACTCGCGCACGCGTTCGAGCGATTGGAGGCAGACGTGCGTAGCGTGGTCGAGCTGCACTTCTTCGAGGGGATGTCCTTCTCCGAGATTGCGACGGCCCTCGGCATCGGAAAAACCACGGCGTTTGAGCGGTTGGCTGAAGGGGTCTCGCGATTACGGAGCTTGGTCGGCCCGCTCGACTAGGAACTAGGTTCGTTCATTCGACTCTCACAGACGACCATGCCCGACAAGCTCGATGAGATTCTCTGGCGAGCGGCCGACGGAGAGGACGTTGAGCCGCTAATTGGCCAGCTGGCCCCACGGGAAGCGCAGCGTTCGCCAGCTCATTGTGGACTATCGGGCGTTGTTTCTGCCAGAACCTCCCCGTTCTTGGCCCGCCATGGATGGACAGCGTCGATCCTTGGAAAGGAGCTCTCCGGTTTTCGCATCCTGGCGGAGATTGGACGGGGAGGCATGGGAGCTGTGGTCTTCGAAGCAGCCCAACAACCGCTCGGCGACCGGATCGTTGCCGTCAAGGTGCTTCCTCCCGAGGTCGCGGCGGATCCGCGAATACGGGGTAGGTTCCTTCGCGAGGCGCGCGCTGCGGGCGGCCTTGAACACCGCCACATCTGCCAGGTTCATGCAGCTGGAGAGCACGATGGATACCTCTACATCGCCATGAAGCGCGTGCACGGCATGCGTCTCGATCACTGGGTGGCCGCTAGTGCCACGCGCCAGCTTGCGTTCCCGGTAAGGGAAGTCGCAACCCAGATCGCGGCCGCCGCCGAGGGCCTTGTCTTTGCCCACGCGCGAGGCGTCGTGCACCGTGACATCAAGCCTTCAAACCTCATGGTCGAGAACAACGGCAATCTCTTGATAGTCGATTTCGGCCTGGCGCATCTAGCTGGCGAACGGACTCTGACCGGTACCTCCGAGCACATGGGTACGCCGAACTTCATGAGCCCGCAGCAGGTCTCCGCCCATATGGGTACCGTCGACGAGCGCACGGACGTTTACTCGCTTGGCGTGACGCTCTACACGCTCCTCGCGGGTCGCCCGCCGTTTGCCGCCTCCTCGGTGCACGGTATCTACCACGCTATTCTGACTGAAGAGCCACTCCGCTTGAGGCGAATCAATGAACAGGTCCCAAGGGAGCTTGAGACCATAGTCCAGAGGGCGATCGAGAAGTCTCTCCCTCGCCGCTACCAATTTGCAGCGGATCTGGCCGCCGATCTACGGGCTTTCTTGCCGGCGAGGCGATCCGCGCTCGGCCACCGGTCATCACCCGGCGTGTAGTCGCGATTGCGCGGCGCCATCCACTCCGGACCGGCGCGGTCATTACGGGCGTACTGCTGGTCGGTACGTGGGTTGCCTGGAGCTCGCTGGCGACCCTGCATGCCCTGAGCGACGCTCGCCAAGCGCTCCAGACCTGCACGAGCTACGCCCGCGACTACGAGACGCTCCTCGCGCTCACACAGCACGATGATGTGTCGCTCACACAACGGTTTCTGTCCGCTGAAGAGCTTGCCGAGTGCCATCGCGGGCTGGTCGCTGTCTCACACTGTCGGCAGCTAATCGACCGCCTGCTGCAGGACGCGGAATCCGACCTCCGGCACGCGAACGTTCTTGTCCTCGTTCGCTGGGCCGAGATCGATGATGGGTACCGCCGCATCGACGAGCTACGGACAGAATGCGCGCGTCTGTCGCGCGGCGAGGTCATCGTTTCCAGCGAGATCGAGGCGACGGACAGCGACCTCAAGTACCGGTACGCAAGCATGCACCTGCCCGAACCGCGACATCCAGAGAGGACCGTCGTGCTGGAGATGGAGGTCGAACAGCCTGCAGTGGAAGTGTACCTGTTTCGTTACGACGTCGTTGATGGCACTGCTCCGGAGCAGCCTCCGCGTCTCATTCCGACCCCGTTGGATGCTCCGGAACCTGTGCGCTGGGCAACGATGTCCGCAGTCGCCATTGACGCAATGGCTCCTGATGCGACGCTTCTCAGGACCGGCGACCTCATCGTGCAAGTCAAGTCCCTCCCCACTCCGAACACCTTTGGTGACGTTCTTGACCAGTTGGGTATTACTGTCATCCGCGACGCACTCGAGGTTCCGCTGAGTGTGCCATGCGCAACACTGGTTGCTACGCGTGGATGGGTCACCGGATATCCCCTCATAACGGGCCCGGGTAATCGCTGCGTTGTGACGAAGCGTGACGGTCACTGCTCGGCGAGAGTCGACAACATGGTGCCAGGACGTTACCTGGTTCTCCTCCGACAACGAAACTACCTGGACCTGCGCATTCCATTGCTGATTGCTTCCAACAACGAGACTGTGCATATCCCAATGGCGACCACCCGGATGGTGCCATGCGACAACCTACCGGACCAGTTCGTCTGGGTTCCCGCAGGGGACGTCGAGCTGGGAGGGGACTTGCAAGCCTACGGCACTGAGACAAGGCGACCAAAGCACGTGGACGGATTCTTCATCGCGCGACACGAAGTGACCGTAGGCGAGTATGTTCTGTTCCTCAATGATCCAACGACAATGGCACTCGCTCTCGCTTCGGTCGAACAGGTGAAGCACGTCGTGCGCGATGCCTCACCTTGCACGCCCATGCCGGAAGGTGTGAGGATCGTTGATTTGCCGCGATCACCGGGGATGCCCGTCGGCACCAGGCAGCTGAGCTTTGCGGCGGGTCGGTTCCATGCCAATTGTGATCCCACGCTGCCCATCATGGGAGTGTCGTTCCTTGATGCCAAGGACTACTGCGACTGGTTGGGACGCCAGAGCCACAATGAACGCTGGCACTTCGACCTGCCAACTGCGATTCAATGGGAGTGCGCCGCGCGCGGTAAAGATGGCCGCTTTTTCCCCTGGGGTGACTCGTTTGATCCCAGGGCGTGCCTCGGATCCAGGACAGCGCCGCGCGTCGATTCTCCCGCACCTGTCGGTTCCACGGTTCTTGATGAATCCCCCTACGGAGTCCAGGACCTTGCCGGAAACGTGCGCGAGTGGAATCGCCCTGAGCCCGAGGACAACCGACAGTGGGCGCTCTTACGGGGAGGATGCTGGCGCGACAACGATCGCACGAAATTCCATTCTGCAGCACGTGACAGTAAGACACTCGACGAGGTAGACGATCGCTGCGGATTCCGTGTTGTGGCCACGCTCAAGTAGAGGGTGCCTCTTGGTTGGTCGGAATTGGAGCAGGGCTTTGTGTGCCAACATGCTTGAGACAGGGCCTGCTCACCTGCTCCGCAGCGCCGCACCGACCGCTTGCAGGAGCACGTCCTGCTGTCCGCTCGGGGCCGCCGGCTGCCAGCCGCCGCCGAGCTCCCAGATGATGGCGCCGCCGATGCCGCGCGCACGCACGTAGTCGACCTTCGCCGCGCACAGCCGCGCGTCGTCGTACGAGACGAACGCCGGGTCGTCGCCGCCGATCGAGAGGTAGGACGCCTCGGGACCCGCGTGCCAGCGATGCACGTCCTCGCCTTCGCCCCACAGCTTCACGATCTCGGCGTACGACTTGTCCTCGAACATGGTCACCTGGTCGAGCGACTGGTTCGGCTCGGTCGCGCCGTGCCAGACGTAGCCGTAGAAATCGATGCCGATGCCGAGCTTCTCCTGCGCCATGCCCGCATCGAGCGCTTGCTGCACCAGCCCGTCGATGGAAGGCAGCGGCTCGCCGGTGCTCGCGAAGGTGAGGCCGCCGTCCTTGAGCGGCGCGTTGTGCCAGGTCTCCCAGCCGTCCCACGGACCGGCGAGATCGTAGGTCATCAGGTTGACCTGATCGAACGAGTCCTGGAGCGCGGCGAACAGATCGACCTCCCAGCCGATCGCCGCGGTGAGCAGCAAGTGGGGCGCAGCGGCATCGAGCGCGGACCGCAGCTCCTTCACCAGCGCCGTATAGGGTGCGCGATCCACGTCGCTGATCGGCTCCATGTCGAGATCGAGCCCGTCGTAGCCGTGCTGGCGCACGACGCCCACCAGGTTTGCGACGAACGTGGCGCGGTTGGCGTCCGCCATCGCCTCCTCGAACGCCGCCTGGGTGCCCCAGCCGCCGACCGTGAGGATGACCTTGCGTCCGGCTGCATGCGCGCGGCCGACCACCTTGTCCATCGCATTGCGCGTGAGCCCGAGCGTGTCGAGGTCGAGCGCGCCACCGGCCGCTGGCAGGACGGCAAAGTGGGCGAGGTGGGTGAAGGCGCTGAAGTCGATCTCCTCGACCGGCAAGTAATCCGCCTGCCAGCCGGCGTAGTAGGCGGTCACCCAGATGTCCTGGGCCGGCGGGTTCGGGCCCCCGCCCGGACCGCCCGGCGGTTGCTTGCTGCCGCCGCCGCCGCTGCCGCAAGCGGCGACCAGCCCCAGGGTCAAGGCCGACAGGGAGTGAACCAGGGTGCGCTTCATGTCGATTCTCCAGGTGAGGTTTCACCTGGGAGCGTGAAGCGCAGCCGCCGCCGGCAACGAGAATCTCGCCCGCCGGCACGGGCACTGCCCCGTGCCGCGATCCTCAACCCTGCCCGCGGGCGACGAGCACGGCGATGCGCCGCGAGTAGCCTGAGACGATCAGTTCATCGGCATCGTTGCCAGCGACGAGATCTGCCGCCTCGATAGTGTGGCCGCGATCGCGGTCGCGGAACAGCGTGGTCGTGTCCCACGCGCCGAGCCGCGGCGTGAGTGCGCGGCACAGCCCGTGAAAGCCAAAGACGGCCATCGGCGCGACGCCGCCTTGCGGCAGGGGAAAGCGTCCGAGCACGAGGCCGCGCAAGCCGCTCTCGGGTCCTTCGTGCGCCATCACCTCGATGCGCCACGCATCGCCGGCGCGGGCCAGGTGCAGCACGCGCCCCTGATAGCCGGTCAGGTAGGCACCGCCGTCGGCATCAGCGGTGACCCGTGACAGTCCGCCGGGTTCGGTGTGCACGAACCGCGCTTGCTCCGGCCGCTCGATGTCGAGCAGCAGCGCGCGGCCGGTCTTGAACACGACCAGCGCCTCGTGGCGCGCACCGCCCGAGGCGGCGCGCAGGAAGGCGGCGTCCTTGATCTTCACGTCCTCCGGATCGGCGCTGGTCGCCTCGCGATGCAGGATGCGATCCGGCCAGGGTTCGCCGCGCGCGGCCGGCGTGAGCAGGTGGATCTCGCCCGCGTACGTGGCCACGAGCAGGCGCGCCGGTTCGCCGCGCACCCCGGGGTCGACGCGCTCGATCGAGTGCACGTACGCACCGCCCAGCCAGATGCGCGCGGCGTTCGCACCCTGCTCGGTGATCACGATCTGCGTGACCGTACCGCCTTGCTCGCCGCTCTCGGCACCGCCGACGTAGATCTCTTCCCCGGGTACCGCCGGGTCGACGTCCGCCACCACCAGGCCGGTCAGCTCGCTGCGGTGATGGTGCACGACCGATGCGCGCGGCACGCCGCCGTCGTAGTGCACGAGCACGACGTGGCCGCCCTGGTCGACCGCGACGATCTGTAGCCTCGGGTCGCCGGGATCGGGTCGACCCACCTTGATGCGCTCGAACGCATCGTCGCCACGCCACACCTCGACCATCTCCCAGGTCACGCCGGCGCGCGCTGCCGCGGCGCATTGCGCAAGCGCGACCAGCGCCATGCGCAGCAGGCGCCACGACCGGTGGGTTGCAGTCATGATCGGTCCTCCGTTGCTTGCGCGCTGCGCGCCACGGCGAGCGCGACGACCTGCAGGGTGTGCGTTGCCGGACAGCGCTGCACCGCGGCTTGCACCCGATAGGCGCGGCGCACGTTCGCCTCGGTCAGCACCTGCTCGGGCGAGCCCTGCGCGACGATGCGTCCTTCGCTCAGCAGCAGGACCGCGTCGCAGAATCGCGCCGCGAGCGTGAGGTCGTGCAGCACGATCAGGCCGGACTTGCCCGCGCGCCGCGCGAACGCACGCGCGAACTCCATCACCTCGAGCTGATGCCGCAGGTCGAGCTGCTGCACCGGCTCGTCGAACAACAGGATCGCCGGTTCCTGCGCCAGCGCCTGGGCGATCAGCACGCGGCGGAACTCGCCGCCGCTGAGCGCGTCGATCGGCCGTTCGGCGAGCGCCGCGAGCTCGAGCTCGTCGAGGCAGCGGCGCACGATGCGCGCGTCGGCTGGCGACGGCCCGAGCAGCCGGGACTCACGCGCGTAGCGACCCATGCCGACGAAGTAGGCGACGCTCACCGGGAACGCTGGCGTGCAGGCCTGCGGGACGACGGCAATGAGGCGCGCGATCGCCCGGCGCGAACGGCGCGCGAGCTCGATCCCGTTCAGCTCGATGCGACCGCGTTGCGGGCTGAGCATGCCCGACAGGCACTTGAGCAGGGTCGACTTGCCGGCGCCGTTGGGACCCACCAGGCCGAGCAGCTGGCCCGGCGCGAGCTCGAGCGACACCTGCTCGAGCACCGGCCGCGCGCCGAAGCCAAGGCTCACATCGCGCGCAAGGAGCGTCATGCTTCACCTCGCCGCGCGCGCATCGATCGCATCACCAGCAGGAAGCACGGCACGCCGAGGATCGACGTGACCACGCCGAGCGGCAGCTCGCTCGGCGCCGCCAGGGTACGCGCCACGGTATCGGTCGCCACCACGAACCCGCCGCCCAGCAATGCCGCCGCCGGCAGCAGCACCGAGTGCGCCGGCCCGACGATGCGCCGTGCCGCGTGCGGCACCACCAGGCCGACGAACGCGACCACGCCGGCGAGGCACACCGCCAGGCTGGTGAGCAAGCAGGCGTGGATCAGCACGAGGCCGGCGCCGAGGCGCACGTGCAGACCGAGCCGCTGCGCATCGGCTTCGCCGAGCGCGAGCAGATCGAGCGGCCGCGAGTGCAGGTGCGCGGCGATCACCGCGAGCAGCACCGCGGGGCCGATGATCGCGAGCGGTTGCCAGGTGATCTGCCACAGTCCACCGAGCAAGATCATCACCATCCGGCTGAGCTCGCCTTCGTCGCGCGACAAGCACTCGAGCAAGCCCACCAGCGCGGCGAACAGCAAGGCGACGTTGACACCGGTCAGCACCACGGCATCGGCGTGCAGGCAAGTGCGCGTGCGGGCCAGCACCAGCACCAGCACGGCCGCGCACACCGCCATCGCGAACGAGCACGTCACCGCGGCGAGGTACGGCAGGCCGAGGAACACGGCCAGCACCTTGCCGAACGCGGCTGCCTGCGCGGTGCCGATCACCGCCGGGCTGGCGAGCGGAGTTGCGCAGCAGCGCCTGCAGCATGCAGCCCGCCGCGCCGAGCGCGGCGCCGGTGCACAGCGCGCCGACCGCGCGCGGCAGCCGCATCGCCACCACCACGGTGTCGTTCAGGGCGTCGATCCGGCGCCCGTGCTCACCAGGTGGCCGAGCGCGGCGCGACATCGCCGGCGAGACGTGGATCACACCGACGGCGAGCGACGCGATGGCCGCGGCGAGCGCGAGCAGGAGCCCAACCAGGATCACGCGCTACGCGGCATCGCCCGCATGTCAACGCTCCACGGCGGTTGCGCTCCGGCCGCGTGCAGGCACCGCCTCGGGGTGCAGCCACGGCAGCAGCATCGCCTCTGCAGCCGCCGACGCAGCTCGGCGACGCAGCCCACCGTGCGGTCGCGCTCCCTTATCTGAGATGCACGCGGCCAGAGCGCACCGCGGCCAGGCGGTTCCATCCAAGCCGCGCCGCGACCTGCGCCGGCGGATCGCTCCACGGCGAGAGCACGATCACCTCGGGGTCGGCCGCCAGGATCGCCTCGGCGCTCAGCACCGGATTCGCGAAGCGACTCGCCGGCGGCGATGCTGGTGCCGCCGGCGAGCGTGATCATGTCGTTGATCACGGTGTTCCTGCCAACCGTGCGACCCGGCTGGCCTGCCTCGTAGTAGACGCGCACCGCGGCAGCGACGCGACCCGCTGCTCGATCGCGCGCATCGCCGCGTGCATGCGATCGAGCAGCACGCGTGCACGCGGCACCGCATGCACGCGCGCGGCGATCGCGAGCACCGTCGGCTCGATCACGCCGAGGTCGTTGTTCAGCGAGAGGTACAGCACCTCGAGCCCACGCCCCTCGAGCGCAGCACGCAGCTCGTCCTTCGCGATCACCAGATCGGGAGCGAGCGCGAGCACGGCCTCGACGTTGAGCGCGCGCGACGGGCCGGAATGATCGTCGTTGGCGATGTGCACCTTGTCCTCGGTGCCGGGCACGAAGCAGTCCGCTTCCACCGCGACCACGCGGTGGAGCTCGCCCAGCAGCGCGAGCGTGTCCACCGCTCCCACGGTCAGCGCGACGATGCGCTGCGGCGCATTGCCACCGCCGCGAGCCGGAGCGGGCAGGAACGCGAGCAGGCCGCGAGCAGGACGGCGATCACGATCACGAGCTGGTTCATGATGCTACCTCGCCTCGCTCGAGTCGTGCGGCCCGAGGGTGTTCTGGTGAATGCGCTTGAGCAGCGCGCGCAGCGACTCGGCGAACGGCTGCCAGTGCAGCGCCTGCCGTGCGGCAGCGCGCGCCATGACCCACTCTCCCGCCTCGACCAGCGCCTGCACGTGGTGCTCCAGCGTCGCCAGCGCGTGTCGCCGCGCGCCACCGCGGCGGCGAAGGCGGCGCGGCAGCGGGCGGGCGGCCGGCCCGGATCTCGAGGTTGCCGAGCGCCACGCACGGCGCCGCCGCCGCGGGGGATGCGGCCATCGCCGCCGCCAGCACCTGCCGGGCGCGATCGCGATCGCCGAGGTCTTCCGCAACGCCCGCCAGCTCTTGCCGGAAGGCAGCGTTGCCTGGCGCGAGGACCACGGCGCGCTCGAGCGCGTCACGTGCGCGCGCCGGCTGCTGCGATGCGAGGTACGCACGCCCGAGCCGGTACCAGTCATCGAGCGCTCGCCACCTCGGCGTTCGCCGGATCGGCGGCTGCCACGAGTCGCTCGAACGCCCGCGCGGATTCGACCGGCAGATCGAGCTCGAGGTAGAGGTCGGCGAGCAGGCGCTCGGCGCGGGCATCGAGCGGACCGAGCAAGCGCGCGGCCTCGAGCGCGTCCACGGCCGCCCCCGGCTGGTGTGCGAGCGCCTCTGCCTGCGCGCTGCTCACCAGGAGATCCGGCGCGAGCGGCGCGAGCCGGGCAAGCTCGCGGCACGCCACCGCCACCAGGTCGGCATTGCCGGCCAGCGCGGCCACGTGACCGAGCAGCTGCCACGCTGCGCGCGACGCCGGATGCTGGCGCAGCGCCGCCTCGAGCTCGAGCACGGCGAGCCAGGGACGCCCCTGATCGGCGAGGATGCGCGCAATCCACAGCGCATCCTCGGCGTCCGGCTCGAGGCTCTGCGCGCGGCGCAGGCACAGGAGCGCCTGGTCGTGCTCGCCCAGCATCGCCAGCGACTGACCCAGAGCGCGATGCGCCGGCGCAGAGCGCTCGTCGGCGTCGACCGCCGCGTGCAGCGTGCGCGCCGCGTCCGCGTAGCGGTGCAGCTCGAGATAGCACGCACCGAGCGCGAGGCCGAGCTGTGCATCGTCGCCGTGCGCCAACGCCCGCTCGAAGCATGCGGCAGCTTCCGCGTAGCGGCCTTGCGCATACGCGCGCTGGCCGCGCTCGATCTCTTCCTGGCCGCGCGCCGGCACCGCGAGCGACGCGACCAGCACGAGCCACCGCCAGCGTGAATGGGCGGACATCATTTCACCAGCTCGAAGCGAACCCGTTGCACCACGTAGCACCACACCGCACGACCCTGCTGCCGCGCCGGCTCGAAGCGCCAGGTCGCCACCGAGTCGAGTGCGATCTGGCCAAAGCGCGCGTCGCCTTCGACCGCCTGCAGCTCGACCCGCGAGACCGAGCCGTCGCTCGCGACCAGGAAGCTTCACCGTCACCACGCCCTGCAGCTCGCGCGCTCGCGCCAGGCCGGATAAGGCGGCAGCGGGCACGCCTTGCGCACCGGCGCGCGCTCGACGTCGGCGGCGCTGAACACCGGCGCCGTGCCGGTCGCACCGGGGACGCCGCCGGTGCCGGCGGCAGTGCCGCCCGACGCACGGCCACCTGCATCGCCCTGGCCGCGGCGCGCAACGCGAGGCCACGCACCGCCACGCCGGCGCGAGCGCTTGCGCCGGCACGGAGAGCGCCGGCAGGCGGTGCGCGCGGCGAGCGTGCCGCCACCGGCACCTGGCGACGCGGGCGCGGCCTGGCTGCCGCCGGCGAGGTGCGGCCAGAGCAGCTGGTGCCGGCTCGGCGCTGAGCTGGCGCGTGCGGCGGCGCACGCCGCCTGCGCCACGGCGGGCGCCACGCACCGTGCACCTCGTGCACGATCGGCTCGAGCGGCGCGAGCCGCCGCCCGCGTGCGTTGGCGTGCGCGATCACGAGGAACAGCGCGGCGTTGGCGAGCACCGCGACTCACCCCGCACCACGGCTCGCGCATCATCGTGCCTCTCGCGCGCGGCGATCGCCACGAGCCGAGCGCCGCCGAGCCACGCCTCGTCCATCACGTTCACGAGCATGCCGGCCGGCGTCGCTCGATCCGCGACCAGCACGACGCTCGGATCGGCACGTCCCGCCAGCCGCTGGCGCACCAGCTCGCGCAGCGACAGGCGATCGACGCGCCGCCCGTCCAGCGACAGCTCGCCCTGCGCGCCGATGCCGATGCGCACTGCGTCGCCGGCGACCGCCGGGGCGGCGACGGCGCGCGGCCGCTCGATCGCGAGCCCGGCGTCGCGGCCGGCACTGGCCGTCGACAGCAAGAAGACGAGCAGCACCATCATGATGTCGATCAACGACAGGATGATGATCTCGGGCTGACCGCGGCTGCGGCGGCGAAGGCACTTGAGATCGATCATCGCTCACCTCGCGTCCGGGCTGCGGCGTGCCGGCGGCACGCCAGCGAGGCACGATGGCGCGCGCGCTCTGCGGTGGCCTCGACCCGGCGCAGCCGGGCGGCGATCAGCTGGTGGAACAAGAGCGCCGGCAGCGCCGCCGCGAGCCCGGCCTCGGTGGCGATCAGCGCCTCGCGGATGCCGCCCGCGAGCAGGCGCGGGTTGCCCACGCCCTCGCGGCGAATCACCGCGAACGTCGCGATCATGCCCGACACCGTGCCGAGCAACCCGAGCAGCGGCAGCACGCCGACGATCGCCGCGAGCACGCGCAAGCGCTGCGCGACCCGCGCGGCCGCGCTCGCGACCACGTCGAGGCGCGCTCCGGTCAGCTCGCGATCGAGGCCGCGGCAGCGCGCGGCGGTCGACAGCGCGAGCCACCACGCCGCGATCGAGGCGAGCACCACCGGCAGCATCACCGGACCGCCCGCGGACAGCTCACGCAACGGGTCGAGCATCGGCCACCTCCGCACTCGTTCCGAGCGCATGGATGAGCGCGGTCGCATGTCGCTCGGTGTCGGCGAGGATGCGGTCGGCGCGCCCCGACGACCAGCTGTGGAGGAGCAGAATCGGGATCGCGATCACCAGGCCGCTCGCAGTCGCGACCAGCGCCTCCGAGACGCCGCCGGCCATCACCTTCGGATCGCCGCTGCCGAACAGGCGGATCATGTCGAAGGTGGTGATCATGCCGGTGACCGTGCCGAGCAGGCCGAGCATCGGCGAGACGCCGGCGAGCACCGCCAGCAGCGGCAGGCAGCGCTCGAGCTTCGGCGTGTCCTGCAGCACCGCCTCGACCACCGCCTCTTGCATCTGCGCGCGGCCCAGCGTGTGCTCGCGCAGCGCCGCAGCGAGCGCGCGCAGCACCGTGCCCCGGCCGCGACGCGAGAGCGCCGCCGCCTGCTGCACGCGGCCGTGGCGGCAGTGCTCGAGCACTGCCTCGATCGCGCGCTCCGAGGATCCCGCCCACACGCCGAGCGTGATCGCGCGCTCGAGCATCACCAGCACCGCGACCACCGCGACCATGGAGAGCGGGATCATCGTCAAGCCACCGGCGCGCAGCAGCTCGAGCAACGTGCGCTGCGATTGGCGCCGATCGGGCGTCAGCTGCTGCGTCACGTCGATCGGCAGCTCGAGCGCAGCACTCGCCGCCGGCGCAGCCTCGAACGCCCGCTGCCAGACGGCACGCGCCCAGTCGGGCAGCGCTTCGCTGAAGCGGTAGCCGGACGCCGGCGGCGGAGCCGCGAACACCTCGCCGATCCGGCCCGACGACAGCGTGCGGTAGGCCGTGCAGATCATTCCGGCCCGCAGCATGCGTGCCGGCTCGACCACGCCATCGGCGTTGCGCACCGCGTGCTCGAACTGCGCGACGCTCCGTCCCTCCGCGAGCAACGAGGCCGTCACGTGCAGGAACGGCGCCACGTCGAACGGCTGCGCCGCCTCGCCGGCGAGAGCGCGCGCCAGCCGGTCGAGGTCGGCGCGCTGATCCTCGCGCGCTTCGCCGGGCGGCAGCGCGGCAACGAGATCGGCGAGCTGCGCATGCGCCACCCGCAACAGTTCGCGGGCCGCGGTGAACGTGGCCCGTGCCGCCGCCGCCGATGCGCGCAGCGCCGTGCGTTCGCTGTCGAGCGCATGCAGCGTCCGGGTCTTCTGCTCGATCGCACCCGCGAGCTCCACGTACCGATCGGCACTCTCGTCGAGTTCGGCCTGCGCCGCGTCGCGATTCGTGACCAGCGTGGCTTCCTCGTCGCGCACGCGCGCGCGCTCCTCGGCCAGCTCGAGCTTGGCGCGGGCAACGACGTCCGCGAGGCTCGCCGTGCGCTCGACTGCGGGCGAGCTCGATTGCTGCAGCATGAGAGCGAGCACCAGGCTCAACATCAGCGCATCCCCGAGACGGTGATCGGCACGCTCACCGGCAAGGCCAGCAGCGCCGGCGCGCGCTGGCGATTCAGCATCTCGACTGCCGCCCGCACCGCCCGCTCGAGCGCGGGCGCGCGCGCCACCTGCCAGCCGCCTGGCTCCTCGAGGCCCGCCTCGAGGCCGTCCTCGGTGAGGAAGCCCTGCAAGAGCTGGCCGACGCGGAACACGAGCGCGTGCTTGGCGTGCGTGCGATCGAGCGAGAGCTCGATCGTGTACAGCTCGGCGCCGCGTGCGAGGCGCAGCTCCTCCTGCACGAACGTCCAGAACCGCTCGAGCCGCTGCTCGGGAGCGAGCTCCGCGGCGTCGGGCTCGAGGCGCGCGAAGCCGCTGCTCGCGACGGTAGTCGAGTCCGCCGCGCACCAGCTCGGCCGCGCTGGCGATGCTCGCCGAGATCGCGCGATCGAACGCGGCACGCGCGGTCCGGCTCGCCTCCTCGGCGGCACGCAGGTCGTCGCGCTCCGCCCGCGCGCCCGCGATCTGCCGATCGAGCGCGCATGCCTCCGCCTCGAGCTCGGCGATCTCGCCGGCGAGCCGGCGCGCCGACTGCTGCGCCGTCGCCGACTGCGCCTCGAGCGCACGCCGGTTCGTCTCGTGCGCGCCGCGCAGCTCGCGCAGCTCGCGCAACGTCGACTGCAGCGCCGCCAGCTCGTCGCTTGCGGCGGGTACGTCCTGCGCGCCGTAGGCTGCCGTGGCCAGCAGCAGCGCGAGCAGCGTTGCAGACCGTTCATGCCTGATGCCTCGTTCGCATGGTCGCGGTGCGTGGCTCTGGCGAGCCACTCGCATGCCCGCTGCGTACGCAACCGCGGGGCCGCGCGGGCGCACGCCGATCGGCCCGGGCGCAGCGGGCATCGCCGCCGCCCTCCCACCACGGGGGCAGGCGGCCGTTACCGGATCGTGGCCAGTGTCGTCCGCTGAGTCACCGCGCGGCGGTCGCGCCGGAAGCGCCGGCAGGGCCGTATACTGGCGGCACAGCATCGGTCGACGAGCGCCCCATCGGAGGGATTGATGACGACGGTGGAAACCGATCAAGCGGAAGTTCGCGCGCTGCTGCAGCGGCTGCTCGATGCCTGGAAGAAGAACGATGGCGATGCCTTTGCCGCAGAGTTTGCCGAGGACGGCGACCTGATCATGTTCAACGGCATGCACACCAGAGGGCGGGTGCAGATCGCGCTCGTCATGCAGACGCTGTTCGACACGATCCTGAAGGAATCGAGCGTCGCCGCCAACGTGAAGGATCTGCGCCTGCTCAACGCCGACACCGCTCTCCTGGTCACGCTGGGGGCGTCCTCATGCTCGGGGGACCAAGGTGCCGCCCGAGCGCCACGCGATCCAGACGTTCGTTCTCACCCGGATCGACGGCAAGTGGCAGTGCGCGTCGTTCCAGAATACCCGCATTCAACCATGATGGCGCCGGCAGCTTGCGCTCGCCGCGGTGTTATGTCGTAATCTCGAGCCTTGGCCCCGAGGAAAGCTTCAGATGACGACCGAATCGGCGCGCCCGCTGCACTTCATCCAGTTGATCATCGAGGACGACCGCAAGGCCGGCCGCCACGAGGGGCGCGTGCACACGCGGTTCCCGCCCGAGCCCAACGGCTATCTGCACATCGGCCACGCCAAGTCGATCTGCCTCAACTTCGGCATCGCGCAGGAGTACGGCGGGCTGTGCAACCTGCGCTTCGACGACACCAATCCCACCAAGGAGGACGTCGAGTACGTCGAGTCGATCAAGGCGGACGTGCGCTGGCTCGGCTTCGACTGGGACGATCGCCTGTACTTCGCGTCGGATTACTTCGAACAGCTCTATCAGTACGCCGTGCAGCTCGTCGAGCAAGGCCTCGCCTACGTGTGCGACCTGTCGGCCGACGAGACCCGCCAGTACCGCGGCACGCCCACCGAGCCCGGCCGCAACAGCCCGTACCGCGATCGGCCGGTGGCCGAGAACCTGGACTTGCTCGGGCGCATGCGCGCGGGCGAGTTCCCGGACGGCGCGCGCACCCTGCGCGCCAAGATCGACATGGCCTCGAGCAACATGAACCTGCGCGACCCGGTCCTGTATCGCATCCTGCACGCACATCACCATCGCACCGGCGACCGGTGGTGCATCTACCCGATGTACGACTTCGCCCACGGCCAGTGCGACTCGATCGAGCGCATCACGCACTCGATCTGCACGCTCGAGTTCGAGAACCACCGACCGCTCTACGACTGGTTCATCGACCAGCTGGGAATCCACCACCCTCAGCAGATCGAGTTCGCGCGGCTCAACCTGAGCTACACGGTGATGAGCAAGCGCAAGCTGCTCGAGCTCGTGCAAGGCGGCCACGTGAGCGGCTGGGACGATCCGCGCATGCCGACGCTGGTCGGCATCAGGCGGCGCGGCTACACGCCGGAGTCGATCCGCAGCTTCTGCAAGCGCATCGGCGTGGCCAAGTTCAACAGCGTGATCGACATGTCCTGGCTCGAGGAGAGCGTGCGCGACGACCTGAACCGGCGCGCGCCGCGCGTCATGGCGGTGCTGAGGCCGCTGCGCGTGGTGATCGAGAACTACCCCGAAGGCCAGGTCGAGTGGCTCGACGCCATCAACAACCCCGAGGACGCGAGCGCCGGCAGCCGCAAGGTACCGTTCGCGCGCGAGCTCTGGCTCGAGCAGGAGGACTTCCGCGAACAGCCGCCGAAGAAGTTCTTCCGCCTCGCGCCTGGCCGCGAGGTGCGTTTGCGCTACGCGTACTTCATCACGTGCGTCGGCGTGGTCAAGGACGAGCGCACCGGCGAAGTGATCGAGCTGCGCTGCACCTACGACCCCAGGACGCGCGGCGGCGACTCACCCGACGGGCGCAAGGTGAAAGCCACGCTGCACTGGGTCGCCGCACAGCACTCGCTGCCGGCGCGAGTGCATCTTTACGATCACCTGTTCACCAAGGCCGATCCCGACGACGTTGCCGAAGGCCAGGACTTCAAGGCCAACCTCAATCCCCGGTCGCTCGAGGTGGTGAGCGGCGCAAGGGTCGAGCAGAGCTTGCAGGGCGCAGCGCCCGGAGCGCGCTACCAGTTCGAGCGGCTCGGCTACTTCTGCGTCGACACCGACTCGCGGCCCGGCGCGCTCGTCTTCAATCGCACCGTGACGCTGCGCGACACCTGGGCCAAGATCGAGAAGGCCGAGGGCGAGAGGCAGGCGTGAGGGGGACGCGGGCATCTGGAGGCGCGGCGCCGCTGCGGCGCGTGCTGCTGGTCGCGTTCCTCGCCATGCTGGCGTGGTCGGGCATCGCACCGCGCGATCGGTTCACGTGGCTGCTCGAAGTGTTGCCGGCGGTGATCGGCGGCGCGCTGCTCGTCGCCACGCACGGGCGCTTCCCGTTCACGTCGCTCGCCTACGTGCTGATGTGGTCGCACGCAGCGATCCTGCTGGTCGGCGGCCACTACACGTACGCGGAGGTGCCGCTGTTCAACTGGCTGCGCGACGAGCTGCATCTCGCGCGCAACGACTACGACCGCATCGGCCACCTCGCGCAGGGGTTCGTGCCGGCGATCGTCACGCGCGAGATCCTGTTGCGCCGCTCGCCACTTTGCAGCGGCAAGTGGCTGTTCTTCCTGGTGACGTGCGTGTGCCTCGCGATCAGCTCGCTCTACGAGATCATCGAATGGCTGGTGGCTCGCTGCACCGGCACCGCGGCCGAGGCATTCCTCGGCACCCAGGGCGACGCGTGGGACACGCAGTGGGACATGGCGCTCGCGCTCCTGGGCGCGCTGTGCGCGCAGCTCTTGCTCGGCCGCAGCCACGATCGCGCGCTCGAGCGATGCACGAGGACTGCATGCACATGATCGAGCTCGAGCGTATCGCCGCCGCCGCCGGCATTGCCGCCGAGCATCTCGTGCCTCACGGCCGCGGGCAGGCGAAGGTCATGCTCGACGCGCTTGCCGATCGCCGGCCGCGCGCCAAGCTCTGCCTGATCTCCGCGATCACGCCCACCGACTTCGGCGAGGGCAAGACGACGCTCGCGATCGGCCTCGCGCAGGCGCTCGAGCGGCTCGGGCACCGCAGCGCGCTCGCGTTGCGCCAGCCATCCATGGGGCCGGTGTTCGGCCGCAAGGGCGGCGGCACCGGCGGCGGCCGGAGCACGCTCGTCCCCGCGGACTCCATCAATCTGCACTTCACCGGCGACTTCCATGCGATCACCACCGCGCACAACCTGCTCGCCGCGGCGATCGACAACCGGCTCTACCATCGTCACACGCGGCTCGACGCCGAGCAGGTGCGCTGGCCGCGCGTGCTCGACATCGATGACCGCGCCCTGCGCTCGGTGCGGATCGGTCAGGACCAGCAAGGCGTGCCGCGCGCGTCGCGCTTCGACATCACGCCGGCGAGCGAGATCATGGCCGCGTTCTGCCTCGCCGAATCGCTCGCCGACCTGCGCGCGCGGCTCGATCGCATGGTGGTGGGATTCGCGGCGGATGGCGAGCCGGTGCTGGCCGCGGAGCTCAAGGTGACGGGGGCGATGCTGGCGGTGCTGCGCGATGCGCTCGCACCCAACCTGGTGCGCTCGGGCGAGGGCGTGGCGGCGTTCGTGCACGGCGGCCCGTTCGGCAACATCGCCCACGGCTGCAACTCGATCCTGGCGACGCGCATGGCGATGACCGCGGCCGACTACGCGATCACCGAGGCGGGGTTCGGTTTCGATCTCGGCGGCGAGAAGTTCTTCGACATCAAGTGCCGGGCGGCGGGCCTCGCGCCCGACGTCGTGGTGATCGTCGCGACGCTGCGAGCGCTCAAGGCGCACGGCGGCAAGGCGGTGACCGAGCTCGCCACGCCCGACCCCGACGCCGTGCTGCGCGGCGTCGACAACCTCGGGGCGCACATCGATGCGGCCGCGCAGTTCGGCCGGCCAGTCGTGGTGGCGCTGAACCAGTTCCCGGCCGACACGACCGCGGAAGAGCAGCTGGTGCTCGAGTTCTGCCGCGCGCGCGGCGTGCCGTGCGCCACCGCCGACGTGTATGCGCGCGGCGGCGCGGGCGGCGAGCAGCTCGCGGCGCTGGTGGTGGCGGCGGGCGCTGGTCCGCCGCCGACCTTGCTGCCCTTGTATCGTGTCGAGGCTGCGATCGCGGCGAAGATCGACACCATCGCAACCCGCATCTACGGTGCCGACGGCGCCGACTTCACCGAGCTCGCGCGCCGCAAGATCGAACGGTTCACGCGCGCTGGTTTCGGCGCGCTGCCGATCTGCATGGCGAAGACGCAGAGCTCGCTCGCCGACACGCCGAAGCGCGTGGGTCGCCCGCGCGGCTTTCGCATCACCGTGCGCGACCTCGACGTCGCCAGCGGCGCGGGCTTCCTGGTGGCGTTGACCGGCGAGATCGTGCGCATGCCGGCGCTGCCCCGTTCGCCCGCGGCCGAGCGCATCGACGTCGACGAGCGCGGCCGCATCACCGGCCTCGCGGCCGAGGCGTGATTCAGCCGGCGCCGATGCGGCTCTCGATCCAGCGGCGCACGAGCTGCGGGTCGCCCATGGCGCGGCGCAGGTGCGATTCGAGCGCGCCGATCGGCAGCAGGTTCTGCGGCGCGCGCGGGTCGCGGCCGCGCGACGGCGCGAACCGCGGCAGCCAGGCCGCGGTCCAGTCGGCGATGCGGCGGGCGGCATCGACGCCGACGGTCTCCACCACCTCGAGCCGGGCGATGCCGGCGAGGCTCGAGTCGTACCGCATCGGCGTGGCCAGCCGCACGAACCAGCTGAAGCGCGCGAAGCGCTGCGAGCCGCGCAGCGCGAAGATCGGCGTGCGCGAGCGACTCGGCAGCGCGGCCAGCAGCTCGATTTGCTCCTCGGGCACGTACAGCTTGAACAGCCGCTTGATGAAGCCCACGGCGCCGCCGCTGCCGCCGGCATTGAAGGACAGGGGTCCGTCGACCACCACCAGCGCCGCGAGGCTCGCGACCAGCTCGCGCGCGAGCGTTTCTTCCGCGGCGCGCATCTCGCCCTGGATCACGTCGAGCGGCGCGTCGGCTTCGGTGAGCGAGGTGCTGAGCGGCCGGAAGCACACCTGATCGCGCACCAGGAACAGGTCCTCGTGACGCTCGCCGCCGCCCAGCACGAACACGCGATCGACCCGTGCGTCGCCGTACCTCGCCTCGCCGTCCACGACGCGCACGCTGCCCACCGCGAACGACCCGAGCGCGCCATGCAGAACGCGGGTGCCGCGCCGAGCGATCACGCGCGCATCGATGCGCCGCACGCCGTCGACGAACGCCACCTGCGCGAGCGGCGGTGAATGCGCGGGCACGATCGGCGCCCACTCTGCGAGCGGCCGCTCGACGTCGAACTGCGCCAGCTGCTGATCGCATTCCTCGTCGGCGTCGCGCGGCAGCTCGGAGCCGTAATCGACCTGCCAAGGATCGAGCCGCACCTCGAGGTCACTCACGATCGCTCCTCGTCTCGGGCTCCGGCTCGGGGGTGACCACGTCGTCGCCCAGCAAGTCGAGGCCGACCCAGCCCACGAGCCAGTCGAGCGCCTGCACCGGCGAGATCGCAGCGCGGATGCCCACGGCGAGGTGCAGCTCGGCCTCGACATCGAGCAGCGACCCCCAGTCGAACAGATCGTTCGGCAGCCGCTTGCGGAACAGGGCGAGGAAACCGCCGCGATCCGGATAGACGAGGAACAGGTTGGCGGCGCCCGGCAACGGGTCGTCGGTGCGCATCCAGGCAAGCAGCACGCCGAGCTCTTCTTCGCGCCACTGCAATCGCGGCTCGAGATCGCCGTGCGCCGCGTCCGGCGCACGCCGGCACCAGCCCACGCGCTCGGTCGCCGCGTAACCGAGGCCACTGCCGAGGAACACCGTGACCCGCGCGCCGACGTAGAGGAGCGGACCGGCGCCGACGCTGATCGGCATCATGTCGGCCGTGTCGTACAGGCGGCTGCGCAGGTAGTCGGCGGAGTGACAGGCCGCGAGCGGCCACGCCATGACGCCCCACAGAACCGCTGCCTGGCGCCGCCATGCGTTCATCCTCATGGTCGTCTGAGCTCGAGCGGCCACGAGTGGGCGCCCTGATGCCAGTGCCCCGAGGCGACGGCGCCGTCGCGGCTCACCTGGCCGTCATCGTTCGCCTCGATCACCGACACCTCGAACATCAACGTCGTGTCCGTGCGCGCACCGCGCTGAGTGTACCACGGGCGCCGCATGCCCGGCGAGCGCGGGCAGCATCACCACCTCGAGCTTGAGCCTGCGACCCGGCTTCGCCTGACGATCCTCCCACACCTCGTGCCCGCCGCAGCGAACGTCCTCGCTCCAGCCGGCGGGCCACGAGAGCGAAGGCAGGATCCAGCATCGGCCGAGTCTCCTGCGTCACACGACCTGACACACCACGAGCACCACGAGTCCGACCAGGTAGGCCGCCCACAGGTAGGAGCCGACGTTGGCGAGGTTCATCGACAGCCCGGTCGGGCTGCGCGCGAACATCGCCGGACTGTTGCGGTTGAAGTAGAACAAGCCGCCAGCGAGGAAGCGTTCCTCGGCAACGGGCGTGGGCGGGAACTCGCGCACCAGATCGACCGGTTGCACCGCGAGCTCGACCGCTCTGAGACGCCGGCGCTCGCGCGCGGCGAACGCGGTCATGGCGACGATGATGATCGCCCAGCCGACGGCGAGCGGCGGCCGCAGGTCGCGCTCGATGGTCTGGCTCATGGCGAGGGACAGGAAGCCGAGGCCCGCGCCAAGGCGAACCGCATCGAACACGCGCAGGTGGTAGGTGAGCCACGCCGTGCGCCAGCGCACGTACTCCTCGGTGCGCGCTGCCGGCAGCTTCAGGCGCAGCTTCACGAACAGGCGCTTCACCAGCAGCAGCCCCAGCTGCAGATAGAGCAGCCAGATCACCTCGGCGCGCACGCGCGCGGGATCGAGGAACCCGGCGGCCGCGCCCCACAGGTGCCCGGAAAGCAGCAGCAGCGAGCCCACGATCAGCGCCGCCAGCACCGCCTCGAGCGGCCAGCACGTGTGGTCGCGCAGGCGTCGCGGGGCGAGCGAGAGCTGCACCCGCGTCGGCGCATTCTCGACCGCGGCGGGCGCGAGCTGCCGCGCGCGAAACGCGAAGTGGATCACGAGCAGCGTGCGGAACACGACGGTGAACACCATCATCACGAACTGCTCGTGGAGCAGGTAGGCGGTCCGGTGCACCGCCACCAGGATCGGCACCAGCACGAGATCGCCGAGGAATGGCGCGAGCAGGCACCGGCGGAAGCGGCCCAGCAGCGCCGCCACCTGCGCCCGGTCGACGTCCGGCCCGAGGCGCACCGACAGGAAGTGGTCGGCGCCGTACTTGAGCGGCAGCGACCAGAACCGGCGCAGCGCCGACAGCCGGACGCCGAACAGCAGCACGCACGCACCCCACCACCAGCCCGACATCATCTCGCTCCCTTGCAGAGGCCCCGCAGCTCGCCGCTCACCAGGCCGGCGATCTCGGCCGGCTGCATGCCGGCCAGGACCATCTTCGTCAGCACCCCGCGCAGCGCCTTCCTCAGCTCACTGCGGCTCGCCGAGTCCGTGCGCCGCGACGCCACCACCGCCCCCGAGCCGTGGCGCACGGTGAGCAACCCCTCGGCCTGCAGCTCCCGGTACGCGGTCGCGATCGTGTTGAGGTTGACGCCGAGATCGGCGGCGAGCTGCCGCACCGGCGGCAGCACCGAGCCCTCGCGGAGCTCGCTGCGCGCGATCAGGGACTTGATCTCGTCCGCCACCTGGCGGTAGATCGGGCGGGGATCGCTGGTGTCGACGGTGATGCGCATGCCGGTCGCTCAACTGTATGCTGTATACATACACAAGACACTGGCGTGCGTCAAGCCGGGTCGCGCCGGCGCATCACGACGATGCCACCGTAGATCAGCAGGGTGGCGATGATGATGCCGGCGACCGGGCTCTTGCCCTCGCTCGCCTTGCTCGAGGTCAACAGCACGCAGGCGATCCAGCCGAAAAGGCCGAGCCCCGCCACCAGCAACACCGCACCGCACCAGCGCAACAGCATGATCTCTCCTGCAGCGTCCGCCGGGATTTCGCGCTCGCAGCGGCGAGCCTGGCGGCGCAGGATAACGTCGCACCCCCACCGAGCACGAGAGAGGACCGCGTGTCGCGCCTGCTGATCGATGCCGACGGCTGCCCGGTCAAGCCGGAGGCATACCGGGTCGCGCAGCGCCACGCGCTCAGTGTGGTCGTGGTCGCGAACACGTGGCTGGCGGTACCGGCGGCGCGCTGGATCGAGCTCGTGGTGGTGAGCGACCGCGCCGACGCCGCCGACGACTGGATCGCCGCACATGCCGGCCCGGGCGACATCGTCGTGACCGCGGACATCCCGCTCGCCGCGCGCTGCGTGGCAGGCGGCGCGAGCGTGCTCGACCCGCGCGGCCGCGAGTTCACCGAGCACAGCATCGGCGAGGCGCTCGCCAACCGCGAGATCGGCGAGCAGCTGCGCGCGATCGGCGCGATCACGCGCGGGCCCGCCCCGCTCGAGCGGCAGGACCGCTCGCGCTTCCTGCAGCGCCTCGACGAGCTGGTCCGGACGATCGCGCGGCGCGGCGGCAAGTGATCTCAGGCGTCGCGCTTCAGCATGCCGCGCAGCGCGATCGCCCCGCCGCCGACCAGGAGCACCAGCCCCGGGATCGAGAACCCCCTGATCAGCGGCGGCACCTTCGCCGCGATCAGCACCGTCGCGCCGACGATCAGCCCGGTGGCGAACACGCCGCCGGCGAGGCGCAGGAACGCCTTGCGGATCGCGCTCGTGATCGGGTCGGTGTCGCGATGCACCACCCCGAACTCGAGCCGGTTCTCCTTCACCAGCGTGAGCACGCGGTGCAGATCGCCCGGCAGCGCGCGCAGCAGCGAGATCAGGTCCTCGCCGCTCTTGAGCAGCTCGCGCGCGATGTTCTCGGGGTTGATGGCCGAGCGGATCCGTTCGCGCACGAACGGCTTCACGTGCTCCACCATGTTGAAGTGCGGATCGAGCCGGCGCCCGAGCCCATCGAGCTCGACCAGCACCTTGGCCAGCACCGCGAGATCGGCCGGGATCTCGATCTGGTGGCGGGCGACGATCGTGATCAGGTCGCGGATCACTTGCGCCACCCGCACCTGGTTGAGCGGCAAGCTGTGGTAGGACTCGATCAGGTCGTGCACGTCGAAGCGCAGCGCGCGCAGATCGACGTCCGGTCGCGTGCGGCCGATCGCCAGCACCGCGTCCATGACCCGCACCGTGTCGCGGCGCACGAACCCAGCCATCAGGTCGAGCAGCTGGCGTCGCGAGACGTCGTCGAGATAGCCGACGATGCCGAAATCGATGAGCTGCAGCACCCCGTCCTCGCTCACCAGGATGTTGCCCGGGTGCGGATCGCCGTGAAAGACGCCGTGCACGAACACCGTCTTCAGCACCATGTCGGCGCCGCGCCGCGCCAGCTCGGCGCGATCGAACGCGGCGGTCGTGCTGGCGGCGATCTCGGAGATCTTCGCGCCCACCATCAGCTCGAGCGTGAGGCAGCGGCGCTCGTGGTTCGCTCCCAGAACACGCGCGGCACCCGCACGCACGCTCGGATCGTGCGCGAAGATGCGCTGGAAGGCGCTCGCACTGGCGCCCCTCGCGCACGAAGTCGAGCTCGCGCCGGATGGTGCGCGCGAACTCATCGACCGCCCAGCGGATCGTACAGCGCGGCGCCGGTCAGGAACCGGCTGAGCAGCCCGGCGATGCGCCGCAGGATGCGCAGGTCGGCCTCCGATCTGCCGCTCGATGCCCGGCCGGCGGATCTTCGCCACCGCATGCACGCCGCCCAGAAGCTGCACGCGATGCACCTGGCCGATCGACGCCGCCGCGAGCGGCGCTCATCGAACGAGAGGAACAGCTCGTGGCGCGGAATTGCCCGGGAACTCCTCGGCCAGCAGGCGGTCGACGTCGGCGCTCGGCACCGGCGGCAGATCGTCCTGCAGGTGCGCGAGCTCCTCCTCCAGCTCGGGCGTGAGCAGATCAGGCCGCGTGGACAGCGCGAGCTTCACCAGACATTGGGACCGAGCTCCTGGAACACGAGCCGGATGCGGCGCTCGCGCGACAGCCCCGTGACGCTGGGCGGTGGGTGCGAGCGCAGCCGCAGCCGCGCGAGCACGCGCTTGATGCCGAGCTGCTCCACCATGTCGCCGAAGCCGTAGCGCACCAGCACCAGCAGCACTTGCTGGTAGCGTGCGAACTCGCGGAACGGCTGCTTGATCGGGTCGAGCGTCGCCACGCGGGCTCAGTCCTCGTCGGTCTCCGCCGCGCGACCGGACGCTGCCGCCTCGAGCGCCGCCAGGCGCCGCTCGAGCCGCGCCACGTCGTCCTTGGTCGCGAGATTGAGCTTCTCGAGCTGCGCGCGCACCGCCGTCTGCACCTGCTCGCTGATGTCGCCGCGCAACTTTTCGCCGCGGTGGGTGAGATCCGCCACGAACCGCTCGCTCTCCTCGCGCGTCATCTCGCCCCGCTTCACCAGCTCGTTCACGATCTGCTGCGCGGTCTCCTTGCTCACGGCGAGCAGACCGAGCCCGATATCGATCAGCTTGCGGAATGCATCCATGGGTCGACTCCTCGTCAAGGTCCCGGACTCGCATTGCGACGCCAGATCCCCGCCCGATCATACCCCAAGCAATCGACGGCCCGCGAACATCCTCGGTTCTCACCCGCGGGCCAGGTGCGTCCTGCGCCACGAGCGCCTTCGCCCTTGACGCCGAACACGCGATCCTCTCTCCTATCCAGGGTATCGCGCACCAAGCACGTGGAGGTGGAGAATGATGATCGTACATGCCACCAGAGCGGCCATGGCGGCTGCTTGTCTCTGGCTGCAAGCAGAGCGAGCGCCACAGTTCGAGGCGCCGGTGCGCCTCAAGGCTGGCGATGCCTGCATCGACACCGGCCAGGACATCGCTCACTCCGGGCCGCAGCTGTTCGACCTCGATGGCGACCAGCTGCCGGATCTCGTGGTGGGAAACTTCAGGGGCACCTTTCAGATCTACAAGAACGTGGGGACGAGCACGGCGCCGGCCTTCGCATCGAAGGGGTTCCTGCAGGCGGACGGCAAGCAGGTCAAGGTCCCGAACTGGTGATGCATCGGGCTCAGCCCGCGGTTCGCGGACATCACCGGCGACGGGTTGGTGGATCTCTTCACCGGCTGCTTCGAGGGCGGCGTCTACGTGCTGGCCGGCAAGAAGGAGGGCGGCTACGCGAGCCCTGAACCGCTCAAGGACCGGGCCGGTCGCATCCTGCGCCTCGGCCAGTACTGGGACTACGAGCGCAAGGCCTGGACCGGCGTGGCCGACAGCAAGTTCAAGGACTTCCTCGGCATCGGCGTGGCGAGCGTCGACTGGGATGCGGACGGCGACCTCGATCTGGTCATCGGTTCCAACGACGGCCACCTGTTCGTCCGCCAGAACGAGGGCACCAGCAACAAGCCGGCCTTCGCCACCGAGAGCACCGAGATCCTGGCGGGCAAGACGGCGCTGCGAGTGCCCGGAGAACATCTCATTCCGTTCGTCGTCGACTGGAACGGCGATGGCCTGTTCGATGTCCTGAGCGGCGGCGGCGAAGGTGGCGTGTTCTGGTTTGCCAACGTCGGCAAGAAAGGCGCACCGGAGTTCGCGGCGCCGCAGACGGTCATCGAGCCGAAGCGCGGCGCCGCCGCACCGGGCGAGCCCACCTGGCCCGGCACCCGCACGCAGGTCTGTGCCACCGACTTCGACGGCGACGGCGACCTCGACCTCCTCGTTGGCGATTACAACGAGCAGCAAGCTGGCGGACAGCAGTCCGCTCGGCATGGCTGGGTGTGGCTGTTCCGGCGCAAGTAGGATCGAGAACCCGCGATTGAAGAAGTGTGCGCTCAGCCACGGTGGCGCATGAGGCCCCCGCCGTCCCCTCTCAGCATGGTGAGCGTGAAGCGCGTGAAGTGTGCCTGCGCGGATCCGAGCTGGGTGAGCGCAACCAGTCCGATCTGGATGTCGTCGAAGTAGATCACGGTCGCGGCATGGTCGTTCACCTGCGCGGGACCGTGGATCAGCCGGTGCTCGGGCAGCGCGATCAAGCACATGTCGACGACCGTGACCGACGCGCGCTGCAGATGGTGCTGACCGGCGCTCTGCAGCGCCCGCTCGAACAGCTCGTGCACCCGTGGGTCCACGACCGGCCGGCCGAGCCGCAGGAACTCCTGGTTCTCGCCGAAGTGGTCGAAGAAGATCGTCCAGGGTTTGCCAAGGTCCTCGGCGGTCTCGACCGCCGTCCGCAGCTCATCGAGCTTGCTCCAGTCGAGGCGGCTCGTGCGTGTCTTTCGCCGCGGGTTGTACGTCATGGCGCGCGTCCTCCGTTGGTCCTGCGAGCAACTCGCCATGGGTGAGGACGCAGCCGCGGCGCCGAGGTTACACGGATTTTCGCGGCCGGCTCTGGCCGCAGAGGGAGGAGAGCGCGCGAGGGACGCCCCACCGGAGCGCCCCTCGCCACCGGAGCGCAGCTACGCGCCGCGCTTCAGCATCAGGACGTGAGGGGCCACCTTCGCCTGAAGGCGGAGGCTTCGATGGTCGACTGAAAGTCGACTACCTTGCCGTGTGCGATCAGCTTCTGCATCACGTTACGCTCACCACGCCCACGTGAGCGTGTCGGACAGGCCGAACGGCGCACCCAGCGGCCAGCACCGATGACGAGGAACGGGGCCCTACTGGCGCACGTACCTTGCGCCCACATAGATGATGTCGAAGCCGTCGAACGCGTCCTGGTAGGGGCCATCCCAGAGCATGTGCGCGGTGCCATGTCGGTCGACCGCGAGCGCCGGGTTGGTTCCCCAGTGCCCTTTGGGTGGGTTGGTCCAGTACGTCACTGCGATGGGCAGCGTGAACGTCCTGCCGCAGTCGAACGAGCGCGTCAGCTCGATGTCAACGCTGAGACCGTACAGACCTACTGCTTCGGAGAGTACCGTGATCATCCCCGTCTCGTCGATGCGTGATGAACGGGCTTTGCCTGGTATCGTCCTCCAACCGGAGGTCGGGATCTCCATGCCCCAGAAATCGAAGGGTTCGGCACAACGAACCAGGGCATACGGTATCGCAGATTGATCGGCGGAGTTGAGACGAAAGAACGGAGCTACCATGTTGAGGCCGCCTGTACTCACCTGGAGATCGCCATCGAGCTGCTGCAGGCGACGTCTTTGCGTCCTGCCGCGTGTCAACTCGATCAGTTCGGACTCGTAGGACGGGCCTGGAGCTGAAACGAAGGCCACGAAGACGTTCCCAGCATCGTCGACGGCAATCGATGGAGCATCCTGGAGCACGGGATCGTTGGTCAGATTCTGCCAGTGTGAAAAGGCGAGCGGGAGACCGCGGCGAGCGGGCACGAGAGAATGGGCGTAGTAGACATCCCAGACGCCGGTGGCATCTTGCGCTCGCCACGCGAGGTGAACGCCATCCTCTCGATCGATCGCCACGTCCACTTGCAGCCCGACAGGCCCGTCCACGGCAACCGGTGCGCTGAACGTCTGCCCATGATCCCTGGACAGCGCCAGATGCACGTCGCCCGCCGCTGGCCAGGCGGCCAGCAAGACGCCACCATCCCGGGTCACGGCAAGCCGGGCCTGCGTGGTCCAGCCGCTCGCGTCGTCACTCACCTTCACTGCCGGGAGCCAGACGCCGCTCGGCATCCTGGTGCGCAGGTACAAGCGCGCTTCGTTGATCGCCGGATCTGGTGCCCACGCGAGGGCATAGACGTAGTCGTCCGAGGCGGACTCGATCGTGGGATAGCGGGGATGGACTCCCCCCAGGGTCGCAAAGAGGGAAACTGGCGCCGACACCTCCCAGTCGGAGGTCGTGCGGCCGAGCGGCAGGCCCTGCCCGCTCGCCCGTTCCGTGCCGGCAACGAACAGGGCTTGAACGGCGGCAACGTAGAGGATTCCGGGCAGCAACTTGTTTCTCATGGCTTCCCTCAATGGTACATGACCACGCGGATCTTGCCCGCGTTCGTGAGCGACCCGCCATCCGTGGCGCGCGGATTGCCAATCACCAGGTCCATCTTGGCATTGTTATCGAGCTTGCCGCTTGCAAGCGCCGCGCCCCAACCATCCGGGTAACTCAATCCCGCATGGCAAGCGGGGTTGGGATCCGGGTCGTCGATGAAGTACGTGGCGACTGGCACGTTGCTCTTGCGCAAGACCACCCTGCCTTCACCGAGCAGGCCGCCCATGCAGTCCTCGCCGATGTCATATGCCGGCGCACCCACCAGCAGGTCGTCGATCCCGTCGCCGTTGAAGTCGACCCATGCGAGAGCGGCGCCGAACTGGTCGAAGAAGGCCACGTCCGGTGCGGCCACCAAGAGCGTCGAGCTGGTGAACGGAGCGGTCGACGTGCCACCGCCGGTCAGGACGTACACCTCGCCATCGAACGGACCTGTCCCCATGTCGGCGGGTGCCCCCACGGCCACATCTGCAAAAGCGTCGCCATCGAAATTCCCGACTGCCAGGGCGTAGCCAAACTCGGCGCCGGTGAGACTCCCGCCTGGCCGTGTGACCGCGGTTCTGCGGAGGAACGTGTTATCGAACGGTAGTCCCGGAAGACCACGAAATCCCCAGCATTGCCCTTCCCCAAGGGCAACTCCCGGTTGTATGCCGCCACGAGTACGTCCTGGGTCCCCGTCGTCTCCACGTCGACGACGTTTCCACCGCCAACATCCCAGCCGAAGATGCGGTCTGCACTCAACCCGTTCGGGTGGAACAACTCGATTGGCGGGCCGAGAAAGACAGAGGATCGATCGTCCCCCCAGTAGACGTACGCCTGACCGCAGAGCTTGTACGTGTTGCTGCCGCTCTCGCAATTGCTGCCCGGAGAACCGACCACGAGATCGTCGTAGGGGTCGTTGTTGGGGTTGACGGCCGCAATCCGAGCACCGAATCGGTCGCCGTTGCGGTCGGAGCAGACGTTGTCACGATTCTCCGGTGGTTCCTGGAAAGACTGTGCGTACCTGTACGGGTGAGGTGACCCAGGAAACCTCCACGGACCAAAGAGCACCACGACCTCGCCCTGATCACACCGCCCTGGGTCGATCACGGCGCCCGGAACCCCAATGGCGACGTCCACGGAGCCATCAAAGTCGAAGTCGCCCGTGGCAATGTCATAGCCGAACTCCGCGTTCGGCTTGGGGCCACCGAGCGGTGCCTCGATCACGATCCAGTAGCTCGACATGCTGAAGACAGGCCCCACGCGAATCAGGAGCTGGCCGGCCTCGGCATTGCCAGAGACCGCCTTGCCCGGTGCTCCGACCAGCACCTCGCCGTAGCCATCACCGTTCAGATCCACGATGTGCACCGCGCGGCCGAACAACCCGTCCTGCTGCGGGTATGGGTCGCTGAACATGTATGAGAGCGGAGTACCCTGCGCCCGCGCCGATGAGCTGGCGCAAACCAGAGTGCCCGCCAAGACGCCGAACGACAAACCCAATGACCTGAACATCGTAACTCTGGGTGTGAGTTTTCTTGAACGCGTGATCTGCTGGCAAGTGGCGAGGTTCCTCCCTACCATGCACATCGCCGAACTTGGTGATGATGTCACCGGCCTCGATGCCGGCCGCCTTGGCAGGACCGTCAGGCATCACCTCGCTCACCAGCACCGGTGCCGCGGCAATCGAACGATGCCGCGAGATCCTGATCGAGCGGCTGCACGATCACGCCGAGCATGCCATGCTCGACCTTGCCGTGAGCGATCAGCTTCTGCATCACGTTGCGCACCATCTCGCTCGGGATCGCGAAGCCGACGCCCTGGAAGCCGCCGCTGTTCGACGCGATCGCCGTGTTGATGCCCACCACCTTGCCCTCGAGGTCGATCAGCGGCCCACCACTGTTGCCCGGGTTGATGGCCGCATCGGTCTGGATGAAGTCCTCGAAGCGTGCCAGGTTGACGTTGCCGCGCCGGGTCGCGCTCACCACCCCCACGGTGAGCGTATCGGACAGGCCGAACGGCGCGCCCAGCGCCAGCACCCACTGGCCAGGCTCGAGCTTGGTGGAGTCGCCGAACGTCGCCACCGGCAACCCGCTGGCATCGATCTTGATGACCGCGAGGTCGGTGGCGTCATCCTTGCCCACCAGCTTGGCGACGTGCGTGCTGCCGTCGTGCAGCTGCACCGACAAGCGATCGGCGTCGCCGGCGACGTGGCTGTTGGTGAGCACGTAGCCGTCCTCGCTCACGATCACGCCGCCGCCGAGCCCTTGCTGCTCGAGGCGCGCCGGCGGCGCGCGGTGCGGCGCGCGCGCTGCGGCTGGTCGAAGAACCGGCGGAAGAAATCACCGCCGGGACCCTGCCAGAAACGGAACCCGTCGATGCTCGGACCGTCGTCGCTGCCCTGCAGCTTGATGCGCTTCACCGAGCGGATCGAGACCACGGCCGGCCGCACTAGATCGGCGGCGCTGAACGCGCGCGACAGCTGATTCGCCCCCGCGCAAGGCCTGGTCCGACCCGCGCTCGCTCATCGCCCGTGCGGCGTGCGTGCCGGGCTTGTCCGGCCGGCGTCGTCGCCGCCCACGCGGCGCCGACCGCGACCGCCGCGAGACTCGCACCGAGCGCGAGCCGTCCAAGCCAGGTGTTCCTGAACATGCGATTCATGACATCACTCCTTTGGTTCATGATTCCACTCGCTCGCGCGTGCCGATCCGGTTCCGCTCGCGAGCCATGCAGCCACAGATACGCACGGCCGCCGCCAGGCGTGGTGAGGTCGAGCTGAAATCGAGCTGAAGCGTTGTTCAGGCGGCGGGCGGCGCGTCGTCGGCGCTCACCGGCAGCAGCACCTCGAACTCGGCGCCGCCGCCGTCGCGGTTGCGCGCGCTGATCTGGCCGCGGTGCATGCACACGACGCTGTGCGCGATCGCCAGGCCGAGCCCGGTGCCGTGGTTCGACGTCTCGCGCACCGGCACCGCGCCGCGCTCGAACAGCCGCGGCAGCAGCGATGCGGCGATGCCGGGGCCGTGATCGCGCACGGTCACGACCGCGTGCGGCAGGCGCCGGCTCACCACCACCTCGATGCTCGCGCGCGGCGGCGAGTGGCGCACGGCGTTGCGCAGCAGGTTGGAGAACAGCACCTGCAGCAGATGGGCATCGCCGCGCACGTGCAGATCGGCCTCGCTGGCGGCGGGCTCGTCGAGGCGCGCGGCGATGCGCACCATGGCGGCGCTCGCCATCGGCTCGCACTGCTGCACCGCATCCATCACCGCCTCGTTCACCGAGACGTCTGCCAGCGGAGAGTGTCCCAGCCCAGCGTCCTCGCGCGCGAGGATCAGCAAGCTCTCGACGGTGCTGGCGAGCTGTCGCATCTCGTCCTGCACGTGCTGCAGGAACGAGCGGTATTCGTCCGGCGATCGCTCGCGCGCCGCCATCACCTGCGCTTGACCGAGCAGGTGCGTCACCGGCGTGCGCAGCTCGTGCGCCGCATTGGCAGCGAACCGCTCCTGCGCGCGGAACGCGCGCTCGAGGCGGCTCAGCATCTGATTCAACGTGACCACCATCTCGGTGAGCTCGTCCTCGCCCCTGGGCACCGGCAGCGCGCCGGGCAAGGTGGCGGCGGTGAGCCGCCGCGCCTCGCGCGAGATGCGGCCGATCGGACCGAGCGCGCGCCGCGCCCAGAACCACGACGCGATCGTGCTGAGCAGCAGTCCGACCGGCACCAGCCGCCACAGCGCGCGCCGCAACACCGCGAGCGCGCCGTGCACGGACTCCTCGCTCAGCCCGACCTGCAGGTAGCAGGGCGGCGCCGCGGGCGGGACATGATAGGTGGTGACGATGCGCAGTGGATTGCCGCCGCCCACGGCCGCCTCGAGCTGCTGGTCCGCGAGCGTGTCGAGCACAGGCTCGCCGGTGGCGCGCGCCTGGTCGGCGGCGTCGCTGAGCGGCAAGGTCAAGCGGCCGAGGTTGGACGAGCGCTCCAGCACTTGACCATCGGGACGCGTGATCTGGTAGAACGCCTCGGGAAAGTGGAACCGGCCGAGCCCGGGCCACAGCCGCATGCCCGGCAGCACTTCCGGCGCCTCGCGCGCGGCGAGATCGATGACGCCCGCGAGCGAGGCCGCGCCGTCGATCAAGCGCTGGTCGAATTCCGCGAACAAGAGGCTCTTGCAGAGGATCAACACCAGCCACGACAACAGGCCCTGCGCGGCGCCGAACAGGAGCAGGTTCAGCATCACCAGGCGCAAGCGCAGCGAGTGCAGCCAGGCAGTTCGGACGATCATGATGGTGGCGGTTGGGTGCTGAGCAGATAGCCGAAGCCGATCACGGTGTGCAGGACGTGCGGCGTGAAGTCGCGATCGAGCTTGCGCCGCAGCGCCGACATGTACACCTCGATGACGTTGCTGCCGTAGGTCAGGTCGAGGTTCCACACCTGCTGGCCGATCTCGGCCTTCGACAGCACGCGCTCCGGATTGCGCAGCAGGAACTCGAGCAAGCCGAACTCCTTCGCCGTGAGCTTGATCGGCCGGCCGTCGCGCTTCACCTCGCGCCGCACGAGATCCATCTCGATGCCCCCAAAGCGCAGCCGCGCACCCTCGCTCGCCTTGCCGCGGCGCAGGAGCGCACGCAGGCGCGCGAGCAGCTCGGCGAACTCGAACGGCTTCACCAGGTAGTCGTCGGCGCCGGACTCGAGGCCGACGACCTTGTCGCTGGTCGCCGACAGCGCGGTCAGCATGAGAATCGGCACGGCCACGCCCGCGGCGCGCAAACGCCGGCACAGGTCGACGCCGCTCGCGTCGGGCAGCATCACGTCGAGCACGACGACGTCGGCGCCGCCGGTGCGCGCTCTCGCCTCGCCATCGCGCGCGGTGGCGCTGGTCTCGACGACGAAGCCGTTCTCGCTCAACCCGCGGCCGATGAAGTCCGCGATCGTGGCATCGTCCTCGATCACCAGCACGCGCGCCATCGCTGCATGTCCTCCTCCACCACGCCGCCGCGCGATCGAGCGGCGCACAGCGCCGTCACACGCGCTGGCCAGCGCAGCAGCACGAATGCGCGACGGCGCTCACCGGGGCGAGCGCCGTCCAGTCCGGTCAGGCCCTCTGGCTCGAGAGCTCACTCGATCTCGGAGCGCTTGATCACGACCTTGTCGACCAGGCCATACTCCTTCGCCTCGGTCGCGCTCAGCCAGAAGTCGCGGTTGGCATCCTTCAGGATCTGCTTCGATGGCTTGCCGGTCTCGGCGGCGATGATCTCGTTGTAGCGGTCGCGAATCTTCACGATCTCGTTGGCCGTGATCTCCATGTCCGATGCCTGGCCGGTCATCTGCATGGACGGCTGATGGATGAGGAAGCGCGAGTTGGGCGTGCAGAACCGGCGGCCGCGCTCCGACGACAGGAAGATCGGCACCGCCGCGGATGCGGCCAGACCGCAGCACAGGGTGCGCACCGGCGACTTCACGAACCGCAGGATGTCGTAGATGGCGAAGCCCGAGTCGGCGTCGCCGCCAGGGGAGTTCACGATCACCGTGATCGGCGCGGAGCTGTTCTCCGAATCGAGCAGCATCGCGGCGGCAGCGGTGCGTTCCATGACCCGGCGATCGATCGGCTTGGCGATCACGATCACGCGGTGCTTGAGCAAGCGGTTGCCGAGATCGCCGCTCGCGCCCTTCTCGTCGTCACGCTCCTGGAGCGCCACATCGAGATCCACAGTCCTGGAGAGCTCGTTCATGCTGAGTGCTGCCTCCCGCCACGAAAGTTTTCCGAGTCGCTTTGGCCACCATTCAACTCATCGGCCGGCGGCCAACAACACCTAATGTTGCCGCCGCGAAAGACATCGCTCGCCGATCGGCCGCGCCGCGCGGCATCACCTGGGTTTCGGCCTGGAAACACCGAAGTAGCCGAGCGCGCCGTAGCGCTCCTTGAATCCCTCCTCGACGGCCGCGTCGATCCTGGCGCGCGACGGCGGGCGAAAGCCGGTGTCGTGCGTAGGGACCGGCGCGAGCGCGAGCCGCGCCGCGGGATCGAACAGGCCATCGAGCACGCGGCCCGCCATGTCCTCGCCCGCCGGGATGCCGAGCAGGGCGAGCACGGTCGGCGCCACGTCCTCCACCGTGCCGAGCGTGGCGAGCTGCGTGAGGCTCGCGGGCACGTGCGCGAGGTCGCGACCCGCAACCACGATCACCCCTGGCGGACCGTCCTGATGCTCGCCGGTCTTGCCGTTCGGGTCGGGCGCGCGCGTGAACGCGGCATGCATGCCGTGATCGGAGACCACGATCACGCGGGTGTCGGCCGGCATCGCCGCGAGCACCATGCCGAGCCACTCGTCCATCAGCTCGTAGGTGCGCCCGAGCGCATCGCGCAGCCCTGGATGCTGCGCGCCCGGCAGCGGATACGCGAACTGCGACGGATCGAGGTAGCCGAAGAAGCGGTGGCCGATCACGTCGGTCGAGCCGACGTAGACCATGGCGAGATCCGGCGTGCGCTGTTCGATCACGCGCCGTGCGGCGCGCACGTACAGCTCGTCCGCGAGCAGCGACCACAAGCTCTCGCGCATCAGCGCGAGCACCTGGGCGGGCAGCGCGTCGCGATCGGCGCCGAACACGCGGTCGAGCAAGCGCGCCCGCACCACCTCGCTGTCGAACACGTCCGCCACCAGCGGCGCGAGCTCGCGCTCGAGCGCGGCGGGATGGAACTGGTCCTGCACGTTGGGCAGCACGGTCCCCTTCCAGACCGCGGCCTGCTGCGCGTGCGAGGTGGCCGCCGAGATCATGCAGCCGTTGATCGCCTCCGCCGGCCACGTGATCCACCAGCCGCTCACGTGCGTCACGAGGTCGTAGTCGCTGGCGATGTTCCACAGCGCCTTGCCGCGCCGCGCGTTGCTCGAGTACGGATGCCCCTCCTTGTCGAGGAAATCGAAGATGCCGTGATCGCGCGGGCTCTTGCCGGTGGCGATCGTGGTCCAGATCACCGGCGATCTGGTACCGCCGCCATGCTCGCCGTAGGTGCGCAGCAGGCCGGCGTTGCCGCGCTCGATCAGCGATTTCAGGTGCGGCATGCGACCCGCGTCGAGCAGCGGCCGCGCCACGCTCCACTCGACACCGTCGGCGCCGAACAGGAGCACCGGCGCGTGCGGTGCGGCGCGCTTCGCCGAGCACGCGGCGAACCAGAACGGCAGCAGCAGGAGCACGACTCTCATGACTTGAGCTTGAGGAAGTTGTTGTCCGGGGCCCAGGCGATCCAGCGGTACAGCGGGATCATCTCGATCATGGCGCGCGATGCCGATGCCGCCAGCTCCGGCGACGTCGCCAGCGGCTCGGTCTTCTTCAGGATGCGGCGCAGCAGCCAGCGGTGATCGCCCGGGGTGAAGTACTGCATGAACGTGGCGATGTCGCCCCACGACAGCGCGCCGCTGCGATACTCCTTCTTCCAATCGTGGATGGTCATGACGAACGCGTCGAGGCGGTTCAGCAGCGCCGCCATCTCGGCGGCGCGCGCGCGGTCCTCGCACTTGTACTTCAGGTTCTGCGTATCCCACCAGGCGAGCTGATGGATGCGCATGCCGATCTCGACCTGCGCCTCGTTGATCTCGAGGTACATGACCAGGTGCTGGTAGTTGGGATCGAGGTCCTCGCCCAGCTCGGCGCCGAGGATCGTCTTCAGCGCCGCGCGTTCCTTGCGCGGTCGGGACAGATACACCCACATCGCATCGACGCGAAACCCGTTGTACGTGTACGGGTGCGAGAGCGACGTGCGGATGTCGGTCGCAAAGCCGGCCTGCTTCAGGTCGGCGCGCAGCGTGTCGCCGAGCGCGCGCAGCTTGTGCTTGAGCTTGAGCCGATACGGATTGAACTCCTCGTCGCGCTGGCGCGCCGGTGCGAACAGGGAGAAGTCGGACTCGGTGAACTGCAGAGCGTGCGGCGCGGGTTTTTCTTCGGCAGGCATCGGCACTCCGGCGGGGCGGCCAGGATCGCTCGCCATGATACACGGTGCCGAGCGGGTTTCTCGGCCTGGGACATCATCACATTTGCAGCTGGCAATTTGCCTGGACGTGGGCTTTCCTGAACATGCGCGGCAAGCATCTGGATGACTGGCAGTGATCCCTCGTCAGGAAAGGTGCGCGATGGACAAGGCTCGCTCCATCTGGTTGAACGGCCGACTGGTGCCCTGGGACGATGCCCACGTGCACGTGCTGACGCACACGATGCACTACGGCATGGGCGTGTTCGAGGGCATTCGCTGCTATCGCGGCGACGACGGCAAACCCTACGTGTTCCGCCTGAAGGAGCACGTCGATCGGCTGTTCGACTCGGCGCGCATCGCGCTCATGGACGTGCCGATCAGCAAGGACGAACTGTCGCGCGCGATCGTCGAGACGATCCAGGCGAACGCGCTCAGCGAGTGCTACATCCGCCCGCTCATCTACCACAGCGCGGGCGCGCTCGGGCTGGGCTCGGAGACGCCGGCGCACGTGATGGTGGCGGCGTTCCCGTGGGGCGCTTACCTCGGACCCGAGGCGCAGAAGCGCGGCATCCGCGCGGTGGTGTCCTCGCTCACGCGCTTCCCGGTGAACGTGGGCATGGCCAAGGCGAAGATCGTCGGCCAGTACGTGAACTCGATCATGGCGAAGCGCATGGCCACGCGCATGGGCATGGACGAGTGCCTGCTGCTCGATGCCCAGGGCAACCTCGCCGAAGGCTCGGGCGAGAACATCTTCATGCTGCGTCACGGGCGGCTGAAGACGCCGCCGCTCTCGAGCCCGATCCTGGATGGCATCACCCGTGCGACCGTGCTCGAGCTGGCGCGCGAGCTCACCGGCCCGATGAGCTTCGAGGTGCGCGAGGAAACGTTCGCGCGCGACGAGCTGTACACCGCCGATGAAGTGTTCCTGACCGGCACGGCGGCCGAGCTGACGCCGGTGCGCGAGGTCGATTTCCGTACGATCGGCACCGGCTCGCCCGGCGCGCTCACCCGCCGCCTGCAAGAGGCGTTCTTCACGGTGGTGCGCGGTCGCGACCCGCGCTGGCGCAAGTGGCTCACGCCGGTCGAGGCCGCAACCCGCGTCACGGCGGTGTGAAGCTGCTCGGGGTCGCGCGCCGATCCTTCTCTCCTGGGAGGGCCGCGCGTGACCGATCTCCGCAGTCGCCTGGTGCTTGGCATGTTGATGCTCACGGCGGTGGGCATCGCGTTGCCGTCGCTGGTGCCGCAGCGGCAGCCAACCAACGCTCGCGAGGACGCGGGCGAGGGCACGACCGCTGCGCGTCGCCCGCGGGCGAGGCCGCGCCGGTGCGCCTCGAGCACGGCGCGGCGCGATCCGCACCGCTTGACGGCGCCGCCGCGTCGCGACCTGCCGATCGCGGCGCGCTGCGCCGGACGCTGCTCGCCTTCCTCGAGCCCGACGCGATCACCGCGCGCATGACCACGCTCGGCACCGCGCGCCGCGCGCGCCGGACGTGGCCGCCGTCGCCGAAGCCTATCGCCAGGCGTTCATCGCCGCGAACCCGCACGGCGACGAGCTGCGCGCGAGCGTCGACCTGGATCAGCTGGCGCAGGCGCTGGCCTTGCTCGAGGCGGTCGTTCCGGCCGAGGAGCGGCGCGCTCGAGGACGAGCTGGTCCGTTGGACCACCGAGCTCGCGCAGATCCTCGATCGCCTGAGCAGAGCGCGCGGACGATCTGTCGGCACGCGGCGAGGATGCACTCGCCGCGGCGCGGCCGCAGCTCGCGGCGCAGCTCGCGGCCCAGCACGAGCAGCTCGCACGCGTGCTGCGCGCCACCGGCAAGCCGGTCCCGGACACGCTGTTGCCGCTCGACCAGGAGCTCACGCCCGAGGCGCTCGATCGGATCGTGCTCGAGCTGCAGCGCGGCGCCAGCGCACCTCGTCGCTGAGCGCCGCTCACTGCCTCCTTGATCTTGCCGCGAGCCTCCCCTACTCTTCCACACCATGCCCATCGTCCACCTGTTCCGTGCCACTCGCTACGGCCCGCTGCTCGGCACCGATCTCTCGAAGCTCCTGTCGCCGCCCTACGATGTCATCGACGACGCCGAGCGCGCGCAGCTGATGGCGCGCCACAAGAAGAACTTCTGTGCGTCTGATCCGCGGCGAGACCGATGCGCAGGGCCGGCACGTCGGCGCCGCGCGCGATCTTCAAGCGCGTGGCTCGAGGACACCACGCTGCTGACCGACCCGTCGCCGTGGTATTACCTGTACGACGTGCAGTTCCGCGACGCCGAGCGGCGCGAGCGCACGCGGCTCGGGACGATCGCGCTGCTCGACGTCGTGACCGCGCGCCAGGAAGGCCGGCTGTTGTACCACGAGCGCGTGCACGACGAGCCGGTCAAGGACCGCTACCGGCTGCTCGAGTCGATCGAGGCGCACACCGGCCAGATCTTCCTCCTCTATTCCGACCCGGCCGCGCGCATCGAGGAGGTCACGCGCGACTACCGCACACGCTGGGCCGATCAGCAGGGTCGCATGCCCGACGGCACCGTGCACCAGCTGCGCCGCGCCTACGACATGCGCTCGATCCAGACCATCACCAGCGTGCTGTCGAGCGCCACCTTCACCATCGCCGACGGCCACCATCGCACCACCACCGCGCTGCAGTTCGCCGAGCGCCACCCGCACATCCCCGGCGCGCGCTTCCTGATGGTCACGTGCGTGCGCGCGGAGGATCCCGGCCTCCTGGTGCTGCCGACGCATCGGTTCGTGTGGGGCTTGCCAGCAACCACGATCCAGGCGGCGCTCGCCCGCGCGCGCGAGCGCTTCGATCTGCACGAGGTACCGCATGGCCTGGTCGATCCGGAGATCCGCCGCCCGGGCTCGCGGCTGTTCGCCTACGAGCGCGAGAGCGGTCGCATGTACGGCATCAGCCCCAAGCCTGGCAAGCTCGCCGATCTCGACGCGCCCGAGAGCCTGAGGCAAGAGCCGGTGGTCTGGCTGCACCACGTGCTGTTGCCGCTGCTCGAGATCGACGTCGCCCCCGAGCCGAGCGATCGCTTCGAGTACGCGCGCCCGCAGGAGTCGCCCACCGACGCCGCCATCAAGTCGCGCTGCGACCTGGCGTTCCTGCTGCCGCCGGTGAGCGTGAGCGCGGTGCTCAGGAGCTCGCAGGAGAACTACATCCTGCCGCCCAAGACCACGTTCTTCTATCCCAAGTGCATGGACGGCTTGACGCTCTACCGCTTTGCCGACGCACCCAAGGCGTGATGCATCTGTTCCTGTCCGCTGGCGACGTGTCGGGTGATCACCACGCGGCCAATCTGATCCGCGCGGTGCGCGCTCGCCACCCGGACGCACGCTTCTCGGGGCTGGGCGGCCGCGCGATGCA
Source organism: Planctomycetota bacterium (assembly GCA_046349655.1). GTDB lineage: Bacteria > Planctomycetota > B15-G4 > B15-G4 > JAXMBY01 > JAXMBY01. Next base: position 27,284 of record JAXMBY010000021.1, on the reverse strand, counting down.
GGCCGCCGGCTGCGAGGTGCTCGAGCCGCTCGCGGACAGCGCGGTGATGGGGTTGGCGCGCGTGCTGAAGCGGCTCCCCTGGTTCATCGGCTTGCTCGCGCGCACCGCCACCTACCTCGAGCACACCCGCCCCGACGCGGTGATCCTGATCGACTATCCGGGCTTCAATCTCAACCTGGCGGCACTCGCGCACCGGCGCCAGCTCGCCACGATCTACTACATCTGTCCCCAGCTCTGGGCCTGGGCGCCGTGGCGCACCGAGTTCTTCGCGCGCGTGGTCGATCACGCGATCACCATCCTGCCGTTCGAGCGCGCCTACTTCGCCCGCCACGGCATCGACGCCGAGTTCGTCGGCCACCCCGTGCTCGATCGGCTCGCCCTGCTCGAGCCCGGGCCGCGGCCCGACCCGCAGCGCGAGCCGCTGGTCGCGCTGCTCGCCGGCAGCCGCGCGCACGAGATCGAGCTCAACCTGCCGATCATGCTCGAGGCCGCGCGCGCGCTGCGCCGCGGTGCCGCAGGTGCGCTTCGCGGCCGCGCACCTGGCCGAGGACGGCCGCGCCTTGCTGCAGACCGTCGTGCGCCGCGACGCGCCCGACCTGGCGGTCATGGTCACCGGCCTACTCCACGGCGCGGTGGCGCGCGCGCGCCTCGCGCTGGTGACGTCGGGCACCGCGACCATGGAGGTGGCGCTCATGGGCACGCCGCTGTGCGTGTTCTACAAGGTGTCCCGGCTCGAGCTGTGGCTCTCGCGGCTGCTGCTCACCGTGCCCCACATCGCGCAGGTCAACCTGGTGCGCGGCAAGCGCGCGTTCCCGGAGTTCCTGGTCGCCCGACCGGACCACCCGGCGATCGCGGCCCAGGCCCTGGCGCTGTACCAGGACGGCGAGCCGCGCACCACCGCGCTCGCCGAGCTCGCCGAGCTCAGGAGGCAGATGGGTCTGCCGGGCGCGTCCGAGCGCGCCGCCGCCAGCGTGCTGGGCTTTTTGTCCAGCCGAGAATAAGTCGGGAACTTCGTCGTAGCCGGGGAGCCGCATCGACCCTGGCCCTCGGAGCGCCCGTTTGGCTGCCGCAGCGTTGAACGCGAGTTCGCGTGCTTCCATACTCCCTGCTTCCCACACAGGCGACGAGGAACACGGTGTGACCGCGCAGCGGGGGCCAGCAGGCGAGCGAACGCAGCGAGACGACGCGGAGGATCGCGACGCGATCCTCTCGGTGCGCGCCGGCCACAAGGAGTGCTTCTCCGGGCTGGTCACCAAGTACATGCATCGCGCGCACGCGATCGCGCTCGTGATCGTGGGCGATTCGCACGACGCCATGGACCTGGCGCAGGATGCCTTCCTCAAGAGCTACCGCTCGCTCGGCTCGTTCGACATCGAGCAGCCGTTCTTCCCGTGGTTCTACCGCATCCTGCGCAACACCTGCATCTCGTTCATCAAGCGGCACCGCCGTCTGCGCAAGATCTCGCTCACCTCGAAGACGGCGGACGAGCCGGACCTCGAGATCCCCGACGCCTCGCTCAACCCGGCAGTGCTCGCGGATCGCACCGAGATGACCGAGAAGTTCTGGCAAGCGTACGGGCGGCTGGCGATCAGGGACCGCGAGATCATCGCCCTGCGCCACTTTCACGAGCTGTCGTACGAGCAGATCGCGCAGGCGATCGACATACCGATCGGCACGGTGATGTCGCGCCTGTTCCATGCGCGCCGGCGGCTGAAGGAACGACTCGAGCACTATCTGTGAGGTCGAGCACTGGTGGTTCATGAGTGAGCACGAACAGTATCAGATCCTGATGATGGGCTTCCTCGATAACGAGCTGCCCGCGGACGACGCGCGTCGCTTCCGCGAGCACGCCTACCAGTGTGCCGAGTGCGCCGCCGAGCTGGTCAAGTACCAGAAGCTCGCGGCGCTCGCGTCCGCGATCAAGCTGAAGGAACCCGCCGACTACGAGTGGGATCGCTTCTGGAATCGGCTGTACAACCGCATGGAGCGCATGGGCGGCTGGGTGCTCCTGTGCGCCGGCGTCGTGCTGCTGATCGGCTACGTGCTGTACGAGCTGCTCACCGAGCCGGCAGTGCACATGCTGCTCAAGGCCGGCATGCTGTGCGGCGGCGTCGGCCTCGCGCTCCTGTTCATCAGCGTCGTGCGCGCGCGGCTGCGCACCGCGCGCTACGACAAGTACGCTGGGGTGAAGCGATGATGATGCTGGTCACGACCGACACGGTCCCTGGCTTCCGCATCCTGAAGGTGGTCGGCCTGGCGCGCGGCAACTCGGTGCGCGGCGTGCATCTCGGCGGCGACATCCTCGCATCGCTCAAGAACATCGTTGGCGGCGAGCTCGAGGAATACACCAAGGCGCTCGCCGAGACGCGCGAGCAGGCCCTCGATCGACTCAGCGAGCACGCGCAGTCGCTCGGCGCGAATGCCGTGGTCGCCCTGCGCTTCTCGTCGACGGACATCTCGCCGCGCGCCGCCGAGCTGCTCGTGTACGGCACCGCCGTGGTGATCGAGGCTGAGACGTGAACGGGCCGGGCCATCGGGATTGACGCCGGGGGGAGGGCGGTGCGTGCGGCGAGCAGGTGCGCACTGCTTGGGCTCACCGCTCGAAATGCCCAACTTCACCGATGGTCGGCAACTTCACCGATGCCCCTGGCGATCACAATCGTCGTAAGTTAGTTGTTATGCACGGCTGGCTGTGTGGATCGGCGGCATGGAGCTGCATCGCCAAAACGCCCGATTGTGGTGACGCAGCGGTGCAAATTGGCTCTGGAAACGCCTGGAATGGTGATGCGCTGGTCCCATCTGCGATATGGGGGATGGTGATGGAGCATTATAGGGAATTGACTGTGCAACGGGCTTCGAGCCGTGTCGTACGCGAAGGAAGTTCGTCGACCAAACAGTAGTCGAGTTGCGGTATCACCGCGCATGTGGAACCCTCGGGCTTCTTGACTGGCATTCATGATCCGGCTGTCTTCCTTGGCCTGCAGGGTTTTGTACCTCGAACTCCCTTGCGCAACCACAGCAGGCAGCCCCCGAGAAGCGCCGCACCGAGTATGCCGCTGGTATAATCAAGGCCTCCTTTCCACACTGCAATTAATTCCATGGGGTCCGAGAGGTTCTTATCATGTGAGATGACATAGCCTATCCGTGCTCCGAGGGGACCGCCTACTAATAGTCCGAGGAGAAGATTCTCGCTCAACCACATCAGACGCCCACGCTTCATGTCTTACCTCTACCAGCCCATACTCATTGGCGACCGCCAGGCCTTCGACCAATCTTCTGTGGCCTCTCGAACTGTTGCTCAACCCCTACTACGTTAGGATAACCGTAGTCGACAATGTCGACCTGTTGGCGGGTGGACCACTACTTGCGCAGATTCAAGCAACCGCATGGCTTGCCACCCGCTGTCGATGTCAGAGTATGGTGACAGTCCGTTCCCTGTGAGATGGCTCTGATCCTGGCGCGCTGGTCTATGCACCCCGCAATCCCGTTGTACGCCTCCACTATCTCGTTGGACCATTTCTCTCCCAGCTCGGAGGTCGTATCCCCCGTGCCGAGTGTGGCGAGGTGTGCCAAGAGCGGTAGCAATGAGCAGCACGGTCATGGCCATGTTCAGGTGCTCCTGTCTCCAGCTTCTGTCCTCGCAATCGAACTCCTAACTACACCAACAAGGCACGACAGTGCAGGGGACACGGATCGACATGTCGAATTCGTGGGTCTTGGTCTAGACAGTAGAACCACACTCAACGCGGCCTCCCCGGTCGTTTGGAACGCCTGCTGCTGGCTAGCGACCCTGAAGGCCTGGACACATGCGCTTGCATTCGCTTACCGATCTCCTCAACACGTGCCGCTAACTTGGAAGCAGTGGTAATGTCCTTTGCTTGACAAGCATCAATCAGTGCGAGCATTACGATTGCCTGTTCTCGTACAGTCGCCTCGAGGTCCGCAACGCGTTTCCGAAGTGTAGCGCTTCCATGCAAGATCACCTGCATTCGTGCAGCGCGAGTGTGATCGTCTAGTCCTTCCTCGCATGCGCGTAAGAGCGGGCTGTTCGCAAACCAATATTGAGGTCGCCGTATGCTCATAAGTGGCCCTTCTACTGTTAATCGGTTCTCGAATAGTCAGTTCTTGGACCTTGCAGCCTGCGATATCGTTCCGAATCGGTCCAGAGTCCAGGCCTGCCGCGTTTCTGCCGCTGACAAGCCTTCACAACGAGCGTCCACGGTATAACGCTACTGTACAACGCTTTTGCGATCCATGCAGTCACAGAGAAAATCCGTCCTCTGGATTGGCTTGTACACGCGCGTGCGTCCTGCAGAAGGCCAAGCGCCCGAGGCGCTGCGAAGATGGACTATGCAGCATTCAAAATGCGAGGTCTGCCGATCGGCAGCGGACCCGTGGAAGCTGCCTGCAAGACGGTCGTCGGAGCCAGACTCAAACGGAGTGGCATACGCTGGAACCGCGACGGCGGTCAGCAAGTGCTGGACCTCCGCGTCCAAGTCCTTTCGAAGCGGTGGAACCCATTCTGGACACTCTATCTCCAGCAGCGCAGCGTCGCATGATTGATACGTGCAAACGAACTCACACCCGCTATTAGCTACTTGTATGGGCTAAGGGCATCGATCAGGTTCTCCAGGTCGAGGCCACGAGCATTGGGTTCATCGTTCTCTTGAAGGCCAGTATCTATGAGCTCGTCACCGATCAGTTCCTGCAATTGTCTCCTCTGCTCTCTCCTTATGTTGACTTGCAGGTCTTCCCGAAAAATTGAAAGAAACTCAGGCGCCCGCTTCTCTAGTACCTCTCGGAGCAATCTGAATCCCTGCTCCGAGAGCCTAATGGTTACCGCACTTGGATCTATCATTGCTTTGTCCCCGGATTCCGAGGCTTACCCCAGGTCGTAACGACCTTTCCTTCACTGTTGAGAACAACCGTGGCGTTCTCCCCGACGCATTTTGTAGTGCCATCTGTCTGTGCGACGACCGTTGTCGGGCTACGGACAGCATCCAGGATGGCCTTTGGGTCGACGCCTTTCCCGCCGTCCCTTGCAATTGCCTGTTCAATCCCATGATTCGTGTAGCCGGCGATCTTCCCACCAACTGCACCTTCTGTGCTTTCGGCAACTCCTGTCTCGGATGTCGACAAGAGTCCACGCAAGCCCGCCGATGCTATCTGTCCGACGCCGTTAACTGCCATCACGAGTCCGAGTTGAGAGGCAAAGTCTTCATCGATGGCGCCGTTGTGATCAACAGAGTCACCGGTACGGGAGAATATTCCGCCGTTGCCGTTAATCCCGCTTCCTCCTGCTGGAACTACCCCACCCGACTTGTCCACTCGAAGCGGACCAACGCCATCTTGCGCGGCCGCGTCGCCGAATGTCTGGTTCACATACGCCTGTGCGTAGGCAGCTCCCACGGCGGGACCTTCGAGCTGACCAACGATGGAGGCCTGCATTACGCCAGTTTGAAGGTCGCTGTTATATTGGTCGACGGCTTTTCTTGTTTCATCCCGCGCCGCGGCGGCTTCCTTGGCGGACTTCTCTCGTTGGCTCTTCTGGTACTGCTTGCCGTCTTCGCAGGCATTGTGCGGAGCTGCCAGCGTCGCTGAGGGGTCGGCACCCGCGAGCGGCCGATTGCCGACATAGGAATATGGGTTTCCCCAATTGCCAAAATCCCCCCACAACCCAATGGGATCCCTGCTGGCAAACCTCCCCATCTCGGGCACATACGACCGCGCCCGCATGTGGTAGAGGCCTGTCTCGGTGTCGCGGCGCCGGCCGGCGAACAGGTAGGGGTTGCTGCTGCCGCCGCCGTAGCTCGTGATGGTGGGGACACCGTAGGGGGTGTAGTCGATCCGGTCGGCGAGGGCCTGGTTCTGGCGGCTGACCGCGACCGTGGACCCGAGTGCATCGCGATGCAGATAGAACTTGGACCCGTCGCGCTCGATCTCCAGGATCTCGTCGGGCCCGGTCCCGTAGGTGACGAACAGCGTCGGGGAGAGTGCCGGGTAGGTGTCCTGCTTGATCTCGCGCTCGAGCTCGTAGACGTAGTACTTGCTGCCGCCGAAGACGCGGCGGCCTTCAGCATCGTAGACGAAGTTGGACTTGGCGTTGGTCGTGGTGTTGCGGCAGCCGACCACCCGGCCGCGCACGTCGTACTTGAGCTCCTTGGTGCCCCAGGTGATGAGGTCGCCGCGATCGTCGTAGGCGACGCTCGTGCCCTGGTCGCCACCCTGGGCGGGGTCATCGTCGAACGACGTCTGGTACTCGTGCAGGGAGGTGGTGGTGTTGGCGCGCTCGGTGCCGCCGATGGTGTGCTTGCGCCAGTCGCCGGCGCCATCGAGGTTGTAGTCCTCGGCCAGCGCCTCGAAGTTGAAGGTGCCCTGCTTGAACGTCCGCAGCCGGTTGCCGCCGTCGTACTCGAACTTGTGGCAGTCCGTGTGATCGTGGACCTTCTCCTCGGACAGCCGGTTGTTCTCCTTGTCGTAGGTGTACTTGAACTCGGAGTACCACGCGCCACCGGCGTTGTGCTTGATGTCGATCGGCCGCTTGAGCGCGTCATAGCCGGACGGCCCGATCTCGCACTTGAGGCCGTTCCCATACGTGATCGTGTCGACGCGATGGCCCGAGCCGACCCAGGAAAGCTGGAACAGCGACCCGACCGAGGGCTGGGTGACGCCGGTGATGCGGTTCAGCTCGTCGAAGGCGTAGTTGCGCTCGTATTCGGGTGCGGTGACCTTGGTGCGGTTGCCGAGACCGTCGAGCGTGCGCGCCACGACCTGGGGATGCGCCGCATCGCCGAAGATCTCGGCGTCACTCGTCGCATCGTGCCGGACGAGGTGCTGGCCGTCCTGCGAGACGTTGTCGAGCGAATCGTAGACCTTGGCCACGTTCGACTCGAAGGTCGATCCGGTGGGCGTGTAGGCCTTGGCGACGGCCTTGGCGTAGGTCACCCGCGACAGTCCATCGTAGCCAAACTGCTCGCTGGTCACGCCGAGGAGCGGTGAGCCTCCCGGCAGCGTGACCGTGGCCGCCGTCTTGCGCTTGGCGGCATCGTAGGTGTAGCCGACGTTGTCGATCTCGGCGTGGGTGGGATCCTTGGCGTAGCGCCGCTCGTGGTCGATCGTGTTGTCGCGGAAGAAGCTCACGGTCTCATAGGACGAGTCGTGGTAGGTGAGCTTCCACTGGCGACCCATGCCGTCGAAGTCGAAGGAGGTCGTGTCGCCGTCATCGTCGGTCTGCGTGGTGGTCTTGCCGTCGAGATCGAAGGTCCGCTCAACGACGATGAACCCATCGGGGTTGCCCTCGCCCAGCATGGCGCCGATGCTGGGATTGGCGTCGGTGTAACCCGCCTGGGTCCTCCACTCGAGCCCCTGGGTGTCGTACAAGTGCTGCGTGCCGACGCCGTTCCCGTTCCAGTCCCAGGTCTTGTGGCCAAGGCTGTTGTACTGGGACCGCGTGACGACCTCGAGCGCATCGCCAGGCTGGTGCGTGACCTTGGTGTTGCGATCGAGCACATCGTACTCGTTCCGGGTCTCGAAGTGGTTGGTGACCTCGGTCGAGCCCTGCTTGCCAACCTCGTGCTGGTTCACCTCGACGACGTTGCCGTTCCCGTCGTAGTCCTTCGTCGTGTCGTTGCTGGTCGAGTACCCGCTCACGAGCGGCAGCGTGCGCCTGATCTCGCGACCCGCACCATCGAATTGGACGGTGGTCGTGCGGCCCTTGTCGTCCTGCTCGACGACGGTGAGATCGCGGCGGTCGTAGGTCAGGTACTGGTACACCGAGCCGAGGTGTGTCGGCTCGCCGAGGTTTTCCTTGGTCCAGGTGGTGCCGTTCTTGGTCCAGCGGAAGTACTTCTTGTCCACCTGGTAGACACGGCTCAGCTGATCGTAGGCGTAATCGACGTGGCTGAGCTCCTGCGTGAGATCGGTGTCGGTCTGGTCACGGGCGCCTTTCTTGATCACCGCGGTGATGTTGGATGCTGCATCGAACGCCTGCTCCGTGCGATTGCCGAGGGGGTCGGCGAGACCGATGCGGCGGCTGAAGCCGTCGTAGTCGATGGTGGTGGCGGCGTTCGAACCATCGGCATTGCGGGTGTAGATCCCGGTGAGGTTGCCGTTCTCGTCATGGCGGAAGCTGAGCAAGAGGTCGTCATTGCTGAAGGAGGAACCGTCGAACGGCGTCGTGTCGATGGTGACGTGCTTGCGCTTGGTATGCACCAGGTTGCGCTCGTCGTAGGTGAACGAGGTCACGCGCCCCTGGGGAGTCACGGTGCGCGTCACGTTGCCGTTCACATCGCGCTCGAGGTAGGTGGTGAGCGACGTGTGCGACGACTCGCCGGGCTTCACCCGTTCCTTGCGTTCCCCGCACAGCTCGTTCAGCGCGTCGTAGAAGAGCCGGGTCGTGACCCAGCCCGCTGATTCGGAGCCGGTCGCCGTTTGCGGGTCGTCGTTGTGGTCCTGCGCGATCGTGAGATTGTCATTGAGATCGTAGGTGAAAAGCGTCTTCTGATAGACCGGCGCCGAGCCAACGGCCTGAGCCGCCAGGTCGATGTCGCCGCGCGCCTCGACCGTCTTCAAGTTGAGCCGGTTGTAGAGCGTGACCGAGAGGATGTCGCGCGGGTCGCGCTTCCACACCTGGTGCCCCAGCGGATCGTAGCCGTACTGGGTCAGGAGCTCTACCCCATGGGTGCCGGGATCGGCGATGTTGTGATCGTCGACGATCTCCCGCGACAGGTACCCGCCGCCAAACACTTCGCGCGTGATGCCGCTCGGCAAGCCCGGGGTGAGGGTGCCGTTGCCATCAGGGTCGTTGAACGGGTAGTACTCCCTGGTGTGGACGTAGCCCTCGCCATCGATGGCATAGACCTCCTGGCCCGCCGCGTTGAACGCAAACCGCTCGGTCTTCGCATAGGGTAGGGTCCCGTCGGTCACCAGCGGGTGGATCGTCTCGATGACGTCGCCGTAGACCTGACTCGTCAGGCCGTCCAGGTTGAGGTCGCCCTTGATCGAAGTATCGTTGACGATGCTCGAGTCATCGATGCGCCTAGAGGTCCACCAGGCCACCGGACGGTACCGGTGCAAGCCCTCCTGGTAGTCGAAGAAGTTGGTGGTGCTGTAGCTGGCCTCGAGCTCGGCATCCGGCGGCGAGACGATGCCGCGCGGATCGACGGTCGTGCGTATTTGATTGAAGAGCGGCTCGTAGGTCGATTTCTCGACGATCTGCGTGGCGTCCAGCGATGAGATGTGCGCCTTCTGCAGCAGATTCCCTTGCTGAAAAGTATCCCGCGGCAGCTCGCCCAGGTCCGAGTGCTCGACGCGGTTGTAATGGGATTTGCCAAGGTCGTCATCGACCGTCGCCTGGTAGCGGTAGGACAGCTGTTCCCCGTTCGGTCTCGTTTCGAGCTTGAGCAGGGACGTTGGCGCGGTCAAGTCGTTCGCGTTGATCGGGTAATCGCCGTAGTACTGGAAATAGGTCGTCGCCTGAGTGAAGATCGGCGTCCCATCGCCGCCCTGGCTGTAGTCATGATCGTTGTAGTCGACGGTGCGTTCGATCTCGTTGCCCATCCAGTCGAATGTGTGATGTGTGGCGTTGCCTCGGGGATCGGTCACTGTCACGGTCGAGTACTGCTGGCACTTGCCGAGGTTCCAGACATAGGTCGTGGTGCCTTCGGGGCTGAGCGTCTCCGTCTGGCCGTCGCCGTTGATGTCCACCTGCGTCGGGTAGCCGAGGGTGAGATCGACCACCCGCATGTCCTGGTACCACGGCGGGTCGTCGCTGCCAGCCGGATGGTTGACGAGATGGGCATGGACCTGAGCGCTGCCCTGGGGGTCTCCTGGCGCGTGAATCCACACGTGATCGATGTACACCCGGCGCTCCATCCCCGGCCGCAGCATGTTGCGGGGTTCGGTGTCATGGGTCACATAGTCGAAGCTCCACACGCGGTCCTGGTCCGCCGCGAGCGAGAGGTCTCGGCTCGTGATGGACTTGAGGTGGGTGTCCCAGCGGGTGTTCACCTGGCTGTCCGCATCTTCATAGGTGAACACGGTCTCGCGGATCGCGGTCGTGCCATCTTCGGCGTTCTCGAAGATGCGGCGCACGCGCCAAGGGGCGCCGGCATCGTCGTCGTATTCGAAATGGACCTGACGGCCGTAGTTGTCGACCAGTGCGGTCAAGCGATTGTAGGCATCGTAGCTGTAATCGATGCGGTCGCCGTTGGGGCTGATGACGGCGCGCTTGAGGGCGACTGCCTGGATGCGAACCGCCTGCACTCCGGGATCGCCGGCGGTTGGTGGCGTGGAGATGCCATCCACGTCGACGACGCAGATGACGCTCTCGCGCCGCCAGCGAAAGCGGTCGAATTCGTGGATGGTCCCATCGGCCTCACGCAGGGCGAACCCGCCGCAGGCAGGCAGGATCGTGCGAAAGTCGCCAGGTGGGGCGACGAAGTCACTGAAGCCGATGCGATCCTGCAGAGGGTCGCCCATGCGCGGTGGATCGAACGAGGTTCCCTCGACGTTGCCGTGCTGCGAAGAGGCGGGGTGCGTCACGTAGGCGCCGGTGTTCTCGACCGGATCCGGCTTATACATCTTGCAGTCGCAGAGATTGAACGTGAGCAGACCCTGGATGATGCCCTGCCCGAGAAACGCGTGGATGCCTTCGATCGCGTCCCGGTTGGTCCAGTTCATCACCCGACCGCCCTGGTACTCCTTGAACAGCTGCTGGCTGTTCAAGAGCTTGCGATAGTCGAGTGCCTTGGGCGGGCTACCGGCGCAGGGACTGCCGCACTCCTGCGCCACCTGATCGTAGAATTCCAGAACCAGCATGTGGTCGACGTTGAGCGCCCAGAAGTTGCCGAACTTCCCGCCTGGCGCGAGATATTGGCTGCGGAACGACATCTCGAGGCTGACGTCGGTCGTGCGGCCCTTGAGCTGATGGATCAAGGGCACCTTGTACTCGAGGCTGCTGCTGTTCAGCGAGACCACGACGCTGTCGCGGGTGGCATGGCGCGCGGGATCGCCGAGCCCGGTGTACTCGGATCGCACCCTCGTCGTTCGCGGAGAGACCCTCGGGCTCGCCGTCGAGGTGCGGGAACGACTCATGCCAGTTGGGGAAGTCGGGCAGATCTTGAGCCAGGATGAACTGACCCTCGCACGGCAGATCTTCCGGTGGCAGGCGCGGGGAGGTGGGGAGGCGAGCGCCAGGAGTGGCACCAGGAGCAGGGCGAGAATCGCACCCCGTGGCAACCTCCGTGTCCGCGGAGAGGAGCATGGCGCCTGAGCGCAACTCAGCGGGCACGCGCCTCGGTGCTCGTGCTGGTTGACGGCGCGCGCGCAGGACGAGCGAAGGGTTGCAAACCTCGGCGGCGGCTCTCGATCTCGCGAACATCGTCGGCGTTCATCCTCTCTTTGCGGCGAGGAGGGTGCTGGGTGGGCACCGCTCACCCCGATCTCGCCCTCACCCGCCGATGGCAGTCCCGTTGCGCGCAAAGGTGGGGACCAGCTTTCTTGCGAATTTCTGCGATCTTCACGGAGTGCAGAATCCCGGCGCGAAAACACGAGTTTTCCAGGCCCACCTTCTCGAGATCGATGCTTCTTAGTTAGTTTCGGCTCTGCCCGCCTGCCGCGTCCTACGCCGCTTTTCCGGGCGAGAGCGCCGCCCCTTGCTCACCCCGGCTAGGCTCGTGGATGTTTGTCCATCCAGGCGGTCCTCTGAGAAACTCTGGGGAGGGTCTTACCACGACGCGTCTGATGGCTTCGACATCATCCATGTGGGCGCAGCCCGTTCCTGCTCCATTAGGGCCCCGTCCCTCGTCATCGTTGTCGCTGTCCGCTGCGCTGACCGAAGGCGGCGCTCGCGACTGCCCCCACGCGAGGCGCTCTGCGGCGCGCGCTTCGCTGCGAGGACCGTCGTCGATGGCCGCACCAGATCGCGCTGGCGGTGATCGCGATTGCTCGCGCTGTGGCGATGTGCGCCAGGTTCTCGAAATGATGCTCTGCCGGCGGCGGCGCGAGCGGTTAGACTCGCCGGCGTTCGTCCGCATCCGCGACCCGATGCAGGTGATGATGCGCCGCCCTGCCCAGCTCGTGTGCCTGTGCCTGCTGCTCTCGTGCCACGACCCGCCGCCCGCCGCGGCGGTGCAGAACGTCATCTTGATCTCGCTCGATGACGTGGCCGCCTCGCACGTGGGCAGCTACGGCTATCAGCGCGACACCACGCCCAACCTCGACCGGCTGGCAAACAGCGGCATCCGCTACTCGACCTGCATCGCCAACGCCAACTGGACGCTGCCGAGCCACATGTCGATGCTGACCGGCACGCGGCCGCGGCGCCATGGCGTCGTCGATCACAGCCACACCGAGGGTCCAACGGTGCCGTTGCTCACGCAGGTCCTGAAGGCGCGTCGGCCCGAGATCGCCACCGGCGGCTTCACCGATCACAGCAACCTGTCGCGAGCGTTCGGCTTCGGCCGCGGGTTCGACGAGTATCAGGAGAACACCGACGAGTTCCGGCCGCCGAGCGCGATCCTCGATCCGGCGCGCAAGTTCATCGCCGCGCATCGCCAGCAACCGCAGTTCCTCTTCCTGCACCTGTTCACCGCGCACTGGCCGCACTTCCCGCCGCCGGATCTGGCGAAGAAGTTCGATCCGGATTACACCGGCAAGGTCGTGGGCGCGCGGGTCGACGTCGAGCGGTTGATGACCGAGCTGCGCAGCGAGCAAGATCGGCGCGACTTCGCGCACCTGCAGGCGCTGTACGACGCCGAGATCGCCTACCTCGATCGCGAGCTGGCGGCGTTCATCGGCGAGCTCGATCTCGCGCACACGCTGGTGATCATCACCGCCGATCATGGCGAGGCATTCCGCGAGCACGGCTACTACGGCCACGGCATCTCGTTCGAGAAGGAGGAGATCGAGGTGCCGCTGTTGCTGCTCGGTGGACCCGCGGCAAGAACGCCGGGCGTGCGCGGCGGCCGCGTGGCCGAGATCGATCTCGCACCCACGATCCTGAACGCGCTCGGCGTGCCGCCGGCCAACACGATGGAGGGCGTCGACTTGCTCGGCCCCGATCCCGATCTCGATCGCGCGCTGATCTCGGAGTCGTGCCTGCGCGCGAACCAGCTCGGCTTCGACCGCTTCGCGATCTGGAACGGCAATGCCAAGTGCATCTTCTTCCCCGAGGTCGAGCGCTACGACAAGCTGTTCGGCGACGTGCTCTATGACTTGACCAGCGACCCGCACGAGACGACCAGTGTCCGGCAAGACCGGGCCGAGCTCGCGGCCAGGTTCCGCGTGCTCGCGACGGCGCGCTTTGGCTACGAGGAACGCGAGGCATTCCTGGTGACGTTCGGCGCGAGCGCCGCGGCGCTCACCGGCGAGCTGCGATTGAGCACGCCGGCACGCCTCGCCGAGATGGCACGCATGAGCACCTACGATCGCGACGGCGGCGGCCGCGGCGCAGACTGGGTGACCTGGAAGGAGAAGGATGGGGCGTACTCGATCCAGGTCCTGCGCCAGGTTCCAGGTGAAGCGGAGATCCTGGGTTCGCCGCGGCCGAACGGCCTGTTCCTGCTGCCCGCCAAGCCGGATGCGCGGCTCGATGTCCTGCTCGCGCCTGCGCCGCGGCACGGAATATCGCTCGACAGCTTGACGTCGGCCCCGCTATCTTGCGTGGCGAGCTGCCGCAGAGACCGCTGGGACGTCTGCAAGACCACGCTGATGGCCTTTCCGGACGGGCTGTCCGGCCAAGCTCGGGACCTGGATCACCTGCCGCCCGAGCTCCGCGCTCAGCTCGAGCGCACCGGCTACCTGGGCGGCAAACGCAAGCAGTGACACGACGGAGACCTCCATGTCCAATCGCGTCGACGAGATCCTGAGCTGGTATGGTGCCGACAGTCCCGGCACGTCACCAACATCGCCCGCATCCTGAATCACGGGACGCTCGCAGGCACGGGCCGGGTCGTGATCCTGCCGGTCGACCAGGGCTTCGAGCACGGACCGGCGCGCAGCTTCGCGCCGAACCCCGCAGGCTACGATCCCGACTACGCCGAGCTGGCGATCGAGGCCGGATGCAATGCGTACGCGGCACCGCTCGGGTTCCTCGAGGCGAGCGCGCAAGCACGCCGGCAAGATGCCGCTGATCCTGAAGCTCAACAACAGCGACGTGCTGTTCAACGGCGAGAACCCGTGCTCGGCGGTCACCGGCTCGGTCAAGGATGCGCTGCGGCTGGGATGCGCCGCGGTCGGCTTCACCATCTATCCGGGCTCGGGGCTGCGCAACGAGATGTACCAGCAGATCCGCGCGATCGCCGAGGAAGCGAAGGCGAGCGGCCTCGCCGTGGTGATCTGGTCCTACCCGCGCGGCCCGGGCCTGAGCAAGAACGGCGAGACCGCGATCGACGTGGTCGCGTACGCGGCGCAGATCGCAGCGCAGCTCGGTGCGCACTTCATCAAGGTGAAGCCGCCCACGAGCCACATCGAGCAGGAAGAGGCGCGCAAGGTCTACGAGAAGCAGAAGATCCCGGTCGGCACGCTCGCCGAGCGCATCCGCCACGTCGTGCAGAGCTCGTTCGACGGCAAGCGCGTGGTGATCTTCTCGGGCGGTCCGGCGAAGGGCACCGACGAGATCCTGGCCGAGGTGCGCGGCATCCGCGACGGCGGCGGGTTCGGCTCGATCGTCGGCCGCAACTCGTTCCAGCGACCCAGGGACGAGGCGGTGAAGCTGCTGCGCGAGATCATGAAGATCTTTGCCGGCGGCTAGAGGCACACATGCGTCACATTGCGGCGCCATGGTGGTTCAGGCCGTTCGCGGGCGCGGCGCTCTTGTCGAGCGCGCCGGCCTGCGTGCTCGTGGTGGCGGGCGCGGCCGTGCTGCTCACACTCAATCTCGTGGCCGAGGACACGGTGCGCAGCACGATCAAGGACATCGCCGCCGACAAGGTCTACGCCTCGGCGTGCCATGTGCTCGAGCAGCAGGGCAAGGTGACGGGCAAGAACGCCGCCGCCTTCACCGTCGACGCCGACGTCGGTGCGCACCACGTGAAGGTCTCGGTGATCGCGCTCGAGCAGAACGAGGTCGCGATCGACGTGAAGGCTCGCAGCCTGGCGAGCCTCACCCCGTCGCCGGTGACCGCGCGCGAGATCACCGTCGCGATCCTGCAAGACCTGGGGGTACCGGCGACGCCGAAGTACAACTGACGGCGCCGTGCCGTTTCCCGCGACTGCCCCGTTGCCGAGAGGTGATCCTCCGAGGTACGCTCTCGGCTGCCCCCGTTCCCGAACCTCCTCTTTCCACCAAGGGTCCCGCCATGCTGCGAATACCGTGCGTCGCGACGGCTGTGCTGGTGCTCTGCTTCCCTGGACTGGCCATGAGTCAGGAGGCGCCGCGGCGCGGTCCGGGCGGCGGCGAGCAGCGACCGGAGCCGAGCCTGGGCGACTCGGTCGCGTGGCGCTGCGTGGGCCCGTCGAACATGGGCGGCCGGGTGGTGGACTTTGCCGTGTCCGAGCAAGATCCGAGCATGTTCTGGATCGCGACCGCATCGGGCGGCTTGCTCAAGACCGTGAACAACGGCATCACGTTCACGAACCAGTTCGATCACGAGAGCACCGTGTCGATCGGCGACGTGTGCGTGGCCCCCTCGAATCACGACATCGTGTGGGTGGGCACCGGCGAGAACAACCCGCGCAACTCGGTGTCCTACGGCGATGGCGTGTACAAGTCCGTGGACGGCGGCAAGACCTGGAAGAACATGGGGCTCAAGGACAGCTTCCAGATCGGGCGCATCGCCATCCACCCGACCAATCCGGACATCGTCTACGTGGGCGCGCTCGGTCGGCTGTGGGGAGCGAGCGAGGAGCGCGGCCTGTACAAGACCACCGACGGCGGGCAGACGTGGCAGCGCATCCTGTACGTGGACGACAAGACCGGCGTGATCGACGTGGAGATGCAGCCGGGTCATCCCGACCAGCTGTTGGTCGCCACGTACGAGCGCATGCGCGACGGCACCGACGACAACGACCCGATCAAGAAGATCGGTCCGGGCAGCGGGCTCTATCTCACCACCGATGGCGGGGCGAGCTTCACCAAGGTCACGCAGGGTTTGCCGAGCGGTGCGCTCGGGCGCATCGGCGTCGACTTCTACCGCAAGGATCCGAGCGTGGTGTACGCCATCGTCGAGGCCGAGCAGATCGGCAAGATCCCGGACAACGCCGGCGATGCCGGCATCACCACCGAGAACGGCGAGTCGGGCGCGCGCGTGACGCGCGTCACCGCGGACGGCCCGGCGGCCAGCGCCGGGATCGAAGTGGGCGACATCGTGCTGCGCGTGAACGACGCCACCGTGCTGTCGAGCAGCGATCTGCAGGAGCAGATCCGCAGCCGCGAGGCGGGCGAGACCGTGCAGATCGAGGTCGCGCGCGCCGGCAAGAGCAAGCGCTTCGATGTCGTGCTGGCGAAGGCCTCCGAGGACGTGCCGCCCGGTCGCGGCGGCGGCCGTCGGCGCGGCGGCGGTCCCGGGGCGGCCGGCGAGCCAGGGCGCGAGGGCGAGCGCCCGCAGGAAGCCGCGGCCAGCGCCGCGGATCGTCCGGCCGAGACGCCGGGCGAGGCGCCGGCCGAAGGCGCGGACGAGCTGCGGCGCAATGCGGCGCGCACGCCGTTCAGCTCCGGGCTCGGCGGGCAGCGCGAGAACATCCAGAGGCAGCAGGGCAAGCAAGGCCAGCAATACGGCGGCCTGTACCGCTCCAGCGATGGCGGTCAGACCTGGACGCGCATCAACAGCTTGAATCCTCGACCGATGTACTTCTCGCAGGTGCGGGTGGATCCGAGCGATGCGAACTACATCTACGTGCTCGGCATCTCGATGTACCGTTCGAGCGACGGCGGCGCGACCTTCACTGATGACGCGGGCAATGCGGTGCACCCCGACCAGCACGCGCTGTGGGTGGATCCACGCGACGGCCGCCACCTGCTCGTCGGCTGCGACGGCGGCGCGTACGTGAGCTATGATCGCTGCGATCGCTGGGACCACCTCAACCATGTCGCGATCGGCCAGTTCTATCACGTGGCCGTCGATCCGCGCCGCGACTATCGCGTCTACGGCGGGCTGCAAGACAACGGCACGTGGGGCGCATCGCATCGCTCGCGCACCACGTCCGGTCCCATCAACGAGGACTGGATCTCGGTGGGCGGCGGCGACGGCTTGTCGTGCAGGTGGATCAGAGCGAACCCGACCTCGTCTACTACGAGGAGCCAGAACGGCGGCATGGGTCGCATCAACCTGCGCACCGGCGAGCGCGGCGGCATCCGTCCACCGCGCGGCCAGCGCGGCACGCGCTATCGCTTCAACTGGAAGACGCCGTTCATCCTGTCCAATCACAACTCGCGCATCTTCTATGCCGCCGCGCAGGTCAGTTCAGGTCGCTCGATCGCGGCAACGACCCGCGTGTGATCTCGCCCGAGATCACACGCACCGACAAGGGCACGGCCACGGCGCTCGCGGAATCGCCGAAGAATCCCGAGCTCCTGTACGTGGGCCTGGACGATGGCGCGCTGCAGCGCACCAGGAACGGCGGGCGCGAGTGGGTGAACCTGGCGCTGTTCGCCACCCGAGCCGGAGTAAAGCCGGTATGGAAGAGACGCCCAAGCCGGTGGAGCTGAAGGTCGAGGCGCGGTCGGGACCTGATCCGTGGACGACGCCGCTGCCAAGCAAGAGGCCGCCGATCCGATCAGCGGCGAGTGGTCCGGGAAGGTGACCGCGGAGTTCATCCCGGCCGAGCGTGGCCACTTCACCATGAACCTGAAGATGAGCGGCGACAAGATCACCGGCACGATCGACTCCGAGCAAGGCGATAGCGAGGTGAAGAGCGGCAGCTACAACGCCGCCACCGGTGCGGTCGAGCTCTACGTGATGTCCGAGCGCGGCGAGGCAACCTGGCACGGCAAGCTCACAGGCACCAAGCTCGCGGGCGAGCTCGAGGTGTTCGGCGGCCAGTTCCGGCTCGAGTTCGAGGCCGAGCGCAAGGCGACGGCGCCAGCCAGCACGACCGCGACCACGCCGCCGCCGGCGCCGGCGGCGCCGGCCAAGCCCGAGGAACCGGCCAAGACCGAGGCGCTGGCAGCGAGCGACCAGGGCCGCGCAACCGCTCGGCAAGTGCCGCTGCCGCGCCATGGATCAGCGCCATCGAGACCTCGCGCTTCGAAGAAGGGCGCGTGTACATCGCCGTCGACGGCCATCGCTCGAATGACGACCAACCCTACCTGTTCGTGTCCGAGGACTCGGGCGACACGTGGCGCTCGCTGCGTGCGAATCTGCCGGTGGGCTCGGCGCGCGTGATTCGCGAGGACCTGAAGAGCCCGAACGTGCTCTACGTCGGCACCGAGTTCGGTGCGTGGTTCTCGCTCGATCGCGGCGCGACGTGGACGCGCTTCACCGGTCTGCCCACCGTGGCGGTGCACGAGTTCGCGCAGCATCCGACCCTCGGCGAGATCGTGGCCGTGAGCCACGGCCGCAGCCTGTGGATCGCCGACGTCCCGGGCGCTGCGCCAGCTCACGCCCGAGGCGCTGCAGGCGCGCGTGTTCCTGCAAGCCGACGCCGGTGGTGGCGTGGCGGGGCGAGCCGAACCGCGGCAGCACCAACTGCTGGTTCGTGGGCAGCAATCCAACCGAGGGCACGCTGCTCGCCTACCACCTCAAGGCGCGCGGGCGACGTGACGATCAAGATCCTGGACGTCGATGGCAAGACGCTGAAGACTCTCACCGGGCCGGCCGAGCCCGGGCTACACACCGTCGCCTGGAACCTCCGGCGTGATGTGCGCGGCACGCGGCCCGGTGGTCCAGGCGGCTTCACCGGGGAGGTGGTGCCTTCACCGGTGGCGGTGGCGGTACCTTCACCGGTGGCGGCGGCGGGTTCGGCGGCGGCGGCGGTCGTGGCCGCTTCGGCGCCGGCCGGGTCGCGGCAGGCAAGTACCGCGTCGAGCTGAACGTCGATGACGGCTGCTCACCACGCCGCTCGAGCAGGCCGAGCGCGATCCACACGATGTCGAGCTCGGCATCACCGCGAGCGAGCAGCACGAGGCCGCCGAAACGGCGGCCGATGGTGCCGAGGGAGCCGGACGAGGGCGGTTGAGCGCGTAGCTCGCTCACCACCACGGGAAGCGGGCGCGCAGCTCGGCGTCGGTCGACGGCCTGGACCACGTGCTTGAGCGCAGCCATGGCGAAGCGACCGTGCTTGGCCATGGCTGCGCTCACGTTCGCGTAGAACGGAGGGTCGATGCCGCGCATGTCGGCGATCACCTCGCGCTCGAGCTCGGCGGTGATGATCTCGGTGCGGCCGACGAGCACGCGCTCGATCTTGTCCGGATGCGGCTCGATGCTCATCGGCATCACCTCGTCGGTGACCGCCGCCGGCACGATCGAGATCACGCGCAGCCCGGGCTCGAACCAGGAATCGTCCCAGGTCGCGAGCATGGCGCTCGCTTCCTTGTCGTAGAGCCCCTGCGCGACCAGCGTGGTGAGCAACGCCCGTCGCAAACCTCCGTCGGTGCCGTCCGCGAGCGAGCGCGCGAGCGTGATGCTCGTCCCGGCGTCGAGCGGGCCGTGCACCTGATAGGCGATCTTGCCGCCCGTGTTCTCGAACAGCATCACCTGCGGCACGGCGACGCTGGCGACGTTGGTCACGCGCACCTGATCGCCGTCGAGCCTGGCCACGATCGGCGGCGTGAAGTTGGCGATCCCGCGATAGAAGAGCAGCTTCTCGCGCTGCACGCCCGCGGCGGTGCTGATCTCGAGCGGGCACGGCGTCGGTCTGGCGCGGCGTAGTAGCGGCTGCGTGCCGATCGCGTCGGCAGCTCGACGTCGGCGCCTGCAGGAGCCGCACGCCGCGCCACACGATCGCCTGCTCGTCCAGATCCGCCGCCGGGTACCACTCGGTGAACTGCCCCTCGCGGATGTCGACCGACAGGGTCAGTGTCAGCTCGCGCTCGGTGTAGAAGTAGACCACCGGCGTCTCCATGCGCACCAGCGCTTCGCCCCACTTGCCCATGCCGTACACGAACGAGGGCAGCGGCTCGCCATCGCTGCCGGTGTGGAAGGCGACGAGCGAACCGTCGCTCGCCGCGACCGACGTGAACGTGCCCCACTCGTGCACCACCAATCGCTGCCCGGCGGGCGGCGCCGCCAGCAACACCAGCATCACGACCGACATCATGAGCGATCCTCCACAGCAAGCTCTGCGTTCTGGTAGAGCAGGCCGGCAAATCCAATAATTCCCGGCATTACTTTGGCGACCTTGCACGACCATGAGGGTGGAGGCTTCATGCAGGAGTCGGATGCGGACCTCGTGCATGCCACCCGATCGGGTCGGCGTGACGCCTACGGGCTGCTGGTGCGCCGGTTCGCCGTCAAGATCCGCGCCGTGTGCATGACTCGGCTCGGCCGGCTGGGGCCGGTCGATGACATGGTGCAGGAGACGTTCCTGCGCGCGCTG
Source organism: Planctomycetota bacterium (assembly GCA_046349655.1). Classification (GTDB taxonomy): domain Bacteria; phylum Planctomycetota; class B15-G4; order B15-G4; family JAXMBY01; genus JAXMBY01. The sequence goes on along the minus strand of JAXMBY010000021.1, from coordinate 6,809 downwards.
CGTGCGCTCGACCACCTGGCCGAGCCCGACAAGTTCGGCAGCTGGCTGTACGGCATCGCGCTGCGCACCTGCATGGACTGGCTGAAGGCGAAGGAGCGCACCCAGGTCTCGCTCGATGCCACACCGCATCAGCCAGCGGCCGCGCCCGAGCCCGACGAGCGCGTGCAGCGCCTGCTCGAGGAAGTGCACGCGTTGCCCGAGATCTACCGCGAGGTGATCGTGCTGTTCTACTACGACCGACAGAGCTACCAGGAGATGGGTGACCTGCTCGGCATCACCGCGGCCGCGGTGAACGCGCGCTTGACGAAGGCGCGCGCGATGCTGCGCGAGCGTCTGGCGGCGGTGGTCGAGCCATGAGCTGCGCCGAGATCGATGACCAGCTCGATGCCTACGTCGACCAGCAGCTGGCGGCGGTCGATCGCGCCGCGGTCGATGCGCATCTCGCCGCATGCGAGCGGTGCGCGCGCGCCGTCGTGCAGCTGCGCGCGCTCGACCACGAGCTCGCGTCGGTGCTGCGCTGTCGCGATCGCGCCGCGGTCGTCGATCGCGTGCTGCAGGGCTTGCCGCGCGCGCGTGCGCGCGGGCCGTTCCTGGCGCTGGCTGCCGCCGCGGGCTTCTTCCTCGCCTACCTGATCTTCGGCCAACACCAGCCATCGCGTCCGGAGCCGTCGCTCGCGCGCCTCACGGTGGCCACCGGCGCGGTCGAGGCCAGAGCGGCGCGCGGCACGTGGCAACCGCTGGCGCCGGGCAGCCCGCTGGTCGCCGGCTCGGTCCTGCGCACGCCGCCCCTGGTCAAGTGCGCGCTCGATCTGCAGGATGGCACCGAGCTGCGCCTGAACGGCGACACCGAGATCACCCTGCTCGGGTTGCGCCAGGTCGCGCTCGAGCGCGGGCAGGTGTTCACGCGCGTCACGCCGAGCAGCGTGACGTTCGCGGTGCGCACCGAGCAGGCGCTGGTCGAGGCGCTGGGCACGACGCTCGACATCGTCCACTGGCCGCGCGGCACCGCCGCGCCCGACAAGGACGATGCCGATCAGATCGTGACGCAGGTCGCGGTGCTGGACGGCCGCGCCCGGCTCGGCGCCGAGACGGTTCCCGCTGGCCACCGCTGCGCCATGGTGAACGGCGCGACGCAGAAGCCCACGCCCGCGCACGACCTGATGCTGATGACCGGCTGGATGAACGAGCTGCTGGCGCTCAAGGGACGCGACGATCCGGAGTTTGCGGCGCGCGTGAACGATCTGCTCGCCATGCTCGGCCGCGTGAAGATGGAGTATCTCTACGAGTCGGAGATCCGCTCGCTCGGCGAGCACTGCGCGCTGCCGCTGGCGCGCGACCTGCGCGCCAGCAAGCCCGAGGACGATCGAGGCCGGCGCCAGCGCGCTGCGCAGATCCTCGCCGACATCGCCGGCGTGGCGGAGCTGGCGGATCTGGTGCCGTTGCCGGGCGACGCCGACGCCGAGGTGCGCCGCACCGCGCGCGCGCTCTCGCGGCTCGCCGGCACCACGCTCGATTGCGACGAGCGCTACTGGCGCGGCCCGGACACCGAGCGCGGGCGCCGGTGCGGGAATCGTTCCTGCGCGACCGTGGCACGTTCAAGTGACGCGCCTCAGGCCGGCCGCGATCCCAGGTGCTGCTCGAGGAACGTCGCAAGGTCGTCGCCGAGCGGCGCCTCGATCGTGATCGAGCGCTGCAGCACGGGGTGACGGAACGTGAGCTGGTGCGCGTGCAGCGCCTGGCGCGGCAACAGCAGCGCGCGCTGATGCTCCTCGGTCAGTGCGCCCTGGTAGTACTTGAGGAAGAAGTCCTCGTCGAGGCCGTACATCTTGTCGCCGACGATGGGATGGCCGATCGCGGACAGGTGCACGCGCAGCTGGTGATGCCGGCCGGTGAGCAGCTCCAGGCGCACGAGCGAGAAGCCGTTCAGGCGGCGCTCGACGGCGAACCGCGTGCGCGCCGGCTGGCCGCCCTCGCCACACACCGCGCGCTTCTTCTTGATCGGTGAGTTGTTCGCCATGCCGATCGGCAGGTCGATCAGGCCTGTGTCCGGCACCATCTCGCCGTGCACGATCGCGAGGTAGATCTTCCGCGTCTCGCGCTGCTGGAACTGGCGCGACACTTCCGCGTGCACTTGCTCGTCCTTGCCGATCAGCAGCACGCCGCTGGTCTCGAGGTCGAGCCGATGGCACAGCTTCGGCACGATGTCCCGCTCGGGATCCTGGTGGTTGCGGAAGCGCTGGTGCAAGGTCGTGATGATGGTGTGGTGCAGCAGGCGCCCGCTCGGATGGACTGGCACGCCCGCCGGCTTGTTGATGGCGATCAGATAGGCGTCCTCGAACAGCACTTCGAGCTGCTGGTCGCGCCCCATCATCTCCACGTCGCGCTTGGGCTTGGGCAGCAGGACTTGCACCACGTCGCCCGCCAGGATCTTGCGTGCCGCTTTCACCGGCCGGTGATCCAGGAGCGCGACCTTGCCATCCCTGATCAGCCGCTGGATGCTGGTGCGGGTGCGCCACGGCATGCGTTGCGCGAGGAACGCGTCGATGCGCATCCCCACGTCGGGCGATGTGGCATCCAGGACCAAGCGCTCACCGAGCGTCGTGAGCTGGCGCAGATCGTGTTCCTTGCGTCGCATGCACGAGGCATTCTCGGACGCAGCGCCGGCGAAATCAAAGGCCGGATGATCGATCGCGCGGGAATGAAAAGGCCGGATGATCGGCGGTCATATCCGGCGCGCCAGGCAGCAGTAGACCTCGTCGCCCTGCAGGTGATCTTGCTCGTAGCTGTACTCGTAGGCGATCTGGAACTGGCAGCCACGCACCAGATCGCGCAAGGAGCCGTTGGTGAACGTGTGCGGATGCATGGGGTCGTTGATCACGACCCGTTGCGCGGCGCGCTTCTGGTAGAACGTGTTGGTGCCCTGGATCAGGAATCCACCCGCCGCAGCACGCGCAACACGTCGCGCAGGATGCGGCCTGGCTCCTCGAGGTGATCGAGCACGTTCAGCAGCAGCACGGCATCGAAGGTGCCGTTGCGGAACGGCAGGAACTCGCCCACCGCCTGCACGTGCGTGACGCCGGTGGCGAGATCACCGAAGCTCTTGCGATAGAAGTGCGCCAGCGGATCGAGGCCGAACCGCAGTCGATACGGGAGGTAGTCGATCGCATCCTTCGCGGCACACCCGATCTGCAGCACGCGCTCGGCCGGACGCGGCGACATCACGCGCATCGCCTCGACGATGTTCTTCGCCCACAGCTTCCAGCCGACCTCGTCGCGCTCCCATTCCGCTGGTCCCACGCGGCTCCAGTGCTTCATTTCTTCGGTATTGGCGCGAGCGCGATGCGAGCAGGGTCAGTCGCGACAAACCGTTCCTCGCTGGTGCTGCTCATTTCCAAGTGCCTCTCGGAGGAAGGGACCGGCATTGCGGGTGGGGAACTTACCACAAACTCAGTTCTTCCCGCAATGGGCGATGAGCCCAGCGGCGGCAAAGTCGCACCTGTGCACGGCCACGGTGCGCCGCATTGATCTCAGTTTTCGAACCCGTCGCGGCGTGCGCCGGATCGGATCATGAAGCCCCGCATAGATCCCGAATTGAGAAACGATTACGATGCCGGCCGAGCCATGTCGTCGCGGTCGCGGGCGCGCCCGGTGCGGGCACAAGAGACGGTTCCCGCAGTGACTCTGCACATGCCGCCACAACCTCGAGCATCGCCGGTCGAGCTGCTCGGCCAGCTCACTCGCTTCGTCTTCCAGAGTGACGACCAGGCCTATGCCGTGGCCCGCCTGCAGCCTGATGCCGGCGGCGACGAGGTGACGCTGGCCGGCGCATTGTTCGGTGTGCGCCCCGGCGACACGATCGTGGTGCGCGGCACCTTCGCCGAGCACCCGCGGTTCGGGCGCCAGCTGAAGGTCGACTCGGTCGAGGTGAAGCTGCCCACCACCGCGCATGCCATCAAGGCCTACCTCGAGCGCGGCGGCGTCAAGGGCATCGGCAAGGGCCCACGCAGAAGCTCGTGGCGGCGTTCGGTGATCGTACGGTGCAGGTGCTCGACGATCAGCCGGACGAGATCCTGCGGGTGCTCGGCAAGAAGCGCGGCGCCACGTTGCTCAAGGCCTGGCAGGAGCGTCGTTCGGAGCGCGACCTGCAGATCTTCCTGCGCGGCCTCGGGCCCGGGTCGGCGCTGAGCCAGAAGGTCCTGAAGGCATACGGCGACGGCGCCGGCGCGCCGTGGTCCGCGGACCCGTTCCGCCTGTGCCGCGACATCTCCGGCATTGGCTTCACCATCGCCGATGGCATCGCCGGCCAGCTCGGCCTGGCGAAGGAGGCGCCCACCCGCATCGAGGCAGGCGTGCTGTACCGGCTCGAGGAAGCCGCGCAGGACGGCCACGCCTACTTGCCGCAGCCTGTCCTGCTCAAGCGCGCCGCGACGATGCTGGGCGTGGCCCAGGGCCTGTTCTCGCCACCACCGAGCACCTGGTGCACGATGCGGTGCTGGTGCGGCGCGTGGTGGGTGGCGAGGATGCGGTCTATCACCCGCACCTCGATCGGGTCGAGCAAGGCGTGGCGGCGGCAATGGCACGGCTGCTCGCCGGCCCGCCGGCACTGCCTTCGATCCCGCAGGATCGCGCGATCGCCTGGGCGGAGCGCGCTCACGGCATCGAGCTCGCGGACGAGCAGAAGAGCGCGATCCGCATGGCGCTCATGCGCAAGGTGGCGATCGTCACCGGCGGTCCGGGGGTGGGCAAGACCACGTTCTTGCGCGCGCTGGTCGCGATCCTGAACCAGATGCAAGTGACGCCGGCGCTCGCGGCGCCGACGGGCCGTGCCGCGAAACGGCTCGCCCAGGCGACCGGGGTCGAGGCGTCCACCATCCATCGTCTGCTGCGCTTCGACCCCAAGACGCGCCGGTTCGTGCACGATGCACGCGATCCACTGCCGCATCGCTACGTGATCGTCGACGAGGTATCGATGGTGGACCTCGAGCTGATGCACGCGGTGCTGGGCGCGCTGCAGCCGGCATGCTCGCTCTTGCTCGTGGGGGACAGCGATCAGCTGCCGAGCGTCGGACCCGGCTCGGTGCTGCGCGACCTGATCGCCAGCGAGGTGGTGCCGGTGCTGCGCCTCACGACCATCTTCCGGCAAGCCGCCCACAACCCGATCGTCGCTGCCGCGCACCGCATCCTGCACGGCGAGTCGCCACGCTTCGGCGGCGAGGCAGGCGAGGGCATCTACTTCCTCGAGCGAGAGTCGTCCGAGCAGGTGCGTGCCGTCATCGTCAGCTTGTGCACGCAGCGCATCCCCGCGCGCCTGCACTACGACCCGATCAGCGAGATCCAGACGCTGTCGCCGATGAACCGCGGACCGGTGGGCGTCGACTCGCTCAACACCGAGCTGCAGCAGGCGCTCAACCCAAACGGCGCGCGCACCGGCACGGCGCGCGACCTGCGCGTCGGCGATCGCGTTCTGCAGACCCGCAACAACTACGACCTGAACGTGTTCAACGGCGATCTCGGGCAGGTGCGCGGCTTTGCGCGCAATCCCGATCGACTGCAGGTGGGCTTCGAGGATCACGACGTCACCTACTCGGGCGAGGACATCGCCGAGCTGCGGCTCGCCTACGCGATGTCCGTGCACCGCAGCCAGGGGTGCGAGTTCCCGGTGGTGGTGATGCCGCTCATGATGGAGCACCGCATGCTGCTGCGCCGCAACGTCCTGTACACGGCGATCACGCGTGCGCGCCGCCTGGTGGCGCTGGTTGGCTCGCGCCGCGCACTGTGGACCGCGATCAAGGACGACTCGCTGATGCTGCGCTACAGCGACCTGAGCGGTCGCCTGCGCACCGCGGTGGGTCGCGGCTGACGAGCGCCTCACGCGCCGGCCACGGCCGATTCCTCGGGCGCGACGATCAACGCCAGCCGCACCAGCTCGGCCAGGCTCTTCGCCTGCAGCTTGGCCATGATGCGCGCGCGCCGCGCCTCCACGGTCTTGTAGCTGACGCCGAGCGCGGTGGCGATCACCTTGTACGGCTCGCCCACCACCATGCGATCGAGCACCGCGCGTTCGCCGGGCGTGAGCCGCGCGAGCCGCGCCGCCGCATGGCTGCGCTCCGCCCGCCGGTTGCGCAGATCGGCGTCGAGCTTGAGCGCGCGCTGGATGCCCTCCAGGATCATCTGGTCGTTGAACGGCTTCTCGAGGAAGTCGAGCGCGCCCGACTTCATCGCCCGCACCGCGAGCGGCACGTCGCCATGACCGGTGATGATGATGGTTGGCAGCTTGATCTGGCGCTCGCTCAGCCGCGCCATCAGGTCGGGTCCGCTCATCCCCGGCAGCCGCACATCGAGCAGCAAGCAGCCGGGTTGCTCGGGATCGTACTGGTCGAGGAACTGCTGCGCGCTGGCGAACGTCTCGGACCGCAGGTGCACCGACTTGAGCAGCATGCGCAGCGAATCGCGGACTGCTGGATCATCGTCGACCACGAACACGGTTGCGCCTGCGGTCATCTTCAGCTCCTGTTGTCAGCCCGACGTCGACCCGGCTAGGACTGGTTCATCGACGGCAGCGAGAACCAGAACGTGACGCCCCGTTGCGGGCGATTCGGTTCCATCCACAGCCGGCCGGCGTGCTCCTCGACGATCGACCGGCTGATGGCCAGACCCATGCCCAGACCATCGCGCTTGGTGGTCTGGAACGGCTCGAACAGATGCGGCTCGATGGCTCGGCTGATGCCACAACCGGTGTCCGTGACCGCCACCTGCACCCAGTCCGACTGCTGGTGCGTGCTCACCGTGAGCGCGTGCGGTTGCGGACC
>JAXMBY010000020.1:0-95797 GCA_046349655.1 Planctomycetota bacterium | reverse complement strand
GATCCTCACCGAGCAAGGGCTGGTCGATGGCGGCCTGCGCGTCGGCGTGAAGGGCGGCGGCTGTGCGGGCTTCTCCTACACGATGAACCTCGATCAGAAGCCGCTGCCCGAGGACGAGATCTTCGAGGTGGAAGGGATCCGCATCTTCTGTGATCCGAAGAGCTTTCTCTACCTCGACGAGAGCGAGATCGATTTCGAGGACGATCTCGCGCACCGCGGGTTCCGGTTCAAGAACCCGAACTCGTCGGGCAGCTGTGGTTGCGGCGCGAGCTTCGCCGTCTGAGCTGGCGCAGAGGACTCTCAGAGATCGTGATCGGTCGGAAGTGTGCTCAATGCGCTCGCGACATCGCGCACCATCTGCTGTGCCCGCACTGTCGCGAGCTCAATTCACCGGCGGCGCCCGATGACCCGTTCGCGATGCTCGGGCTGGCGGCAACGTTCGACGTCGACCAAGACGTTCTCGAGGCGCGCTTCCTGGAGCTGTCGCGCGAGCTGCACCCGGATTTCTTCCAGGACCGTCCGGAGCTGCGCGCGCGCAGCGTGTTCCTCGCCGCGGCGCTGAACGAAGCGTTCGACACGCTGAAGGATCCGTTCCGGCGCGCCGAGCACCTGCTCAAGCGTGCGGGCGGCAAGTCGAGCAGCGAGGACAAGCGGTTGCCGCCCGGCTTCCTGGTGGAAATGATGGAGCTGCGCGAGGCAAGCGACGCGGCGGGAGACGCGGGCCACGGCGAGGTGCTGCGCGATCTCGACCTGCGCCGGGCGAGTGCCGTTCTCGAGCTCTCGCGGTGGTTCCGCTCGCTCGGCGAAGGCGCGGATCGCGCCGCGGTCCTGGCGCAGATCCGGCAGGACCTGAATGTCGTCAACTACCTGAACAGCTTACGCCGGGATCTGCTCGGCACGAGGTGATGAGTCATGGCGGAGCTCGTGGTCGGTATCGATCTCGGCACCACGAACAGCCTCGTGGCCTACATGAGCAAGGATGGGCCCAAGGTGATCCGCGATGACCGCGGCAGGGGACTGGTGCCGTCGATCGTCTCGTTCTTGCCGGCGCCGTCGGCGGTCGAGTGCACCGCCGTGGTCGGCTGGGAGGCGCTCGAGCGCCGCGTGGATCATCCGACCTCGACCGTGCACTCGGTGAAGCGGTTGATGGGCAAGGGGCTTGCCGATCTCACCAAGGAGCTGTCGGTGCTGCCGTATCAGGTGGTCGAGGCCGAGCACAAGCTCGTGCGGGTGAAGGTCGGCGAGCAATCGTACACGCCGCAGGAGATCTCGGCGCGCATCCTCAAGGTGCTGAAGGACCGCGCCTCCGCGTTCTTCGGTCAAGAGGTGAAGAGGGCGGTCATCACCGTGCCGGCGTACTTCGACGATGCGCAGCGGCAGGCGACGCGCGTGGCTGGTCGCCTCGCTGGGCTCGACGTGCTGCGCATCGTCAACGAGCCCACCGCCGCCGCGCTTGCCTACGGGCTCGACCAGAAGAAGCAAGGGCGCGTGGCAGTGTTCGATCTCGGCGGCGGCACGTTCGACGTCTCGGTGCTGGAGCTCAAGCAGGGCATCTTTCGCGTTCGATCGACCGCCGGCGACACCTACCTCGGGGGCGATGACATCGATCGCGAGCTGATGATGCTCGTGCTGCGCGAGCTCGCGCGCGATGACCTGCGCGCCAACGCGCGCGCGATCCAGATCCAGCGACGCGAGGCCGAGGCGGCGAAGATCCGATTGAGCGATGCGTTTCGCACCGAGCTCGCGTTCGCTCTGCCGGAACAGCGCATCGACTACCGGCGCGAGCTGACCCGCGAGGAGCTCGAGGGTCTGGTGCAGCCGCTGGTGATGCGCACCATCGAGTGTTGCCAGCGCGCGCTCGTCGACGCCGAGCTGCTGACCGCCGAGATCGACGAAGTGGTGCTGGTGGGCGGAGCGACGCGCATGCCGATGGTGCGGCGCGAGGTGCAGCGGTTCTTCGGCCGCAAGCCGCACACCGATCTCGATCCGGACGAGGTCGTCGCGCTCGGCGCCGCGGTGCAGGCGAACATCCTCGCCGGCGGCGCGCGCGACCTGCTGCTGCTCGACGTGATCCCGCTGTCGCTTGGCATCGAGACGTACGGCGGCGCTGCGTCCAAGCTGATCATGCGCAACCAGACGATTCCCACCAAGCGCACCGAGCAGTTCACCACCTACGTCGAGAGCCAGACCGCGATCGAGATCAACATCTTGCAGGGCGAGCGCGAGCTGGCGAAGGACTGCCGCAGCCTCGGGCGTTTCAAGCTGAAGGGCATCCCGGCGATGCCGGCCGGCATGCCGCGGGTCGACGTCACGTTCATCGTCGACGAGAACGGCATCCTCACGGTCAGCGCGATCGAGCGCACCTCGGGCCGCTCGGCATCGGTCGAGGTGATCCCGAACCACGGTCTCACCGATGCGGAGGTGGAGCAGATGATCAAGGACTCGGTGGTGCACGCGCGCGAGGACTTCAAGGCGCATCACCTGATCGATCTGCGGCTCGATGCGCGCCGTGTGATCGAGTCGACGCGCAAGGCGATCGGCGATCTCGGCGCACGCCTCGCGAGCGATGAGCGCGAGCGCCTCGAGCAGGCGATCAAGAAGCTCGAAGCACTGCTCGACGTCGACGATCCCAAGGTGCTGAAGGTGGCCTACGACGAGCTGGTCACGCTCACCGTGCCGGTGGCCGAGATGGTGATGTCCGATGTCGCGCGTGCGGTATTGAAGGACCGAACCGTCGAGGACGTGTTGAAGGAGAGCTGAATGAAGCTCAAGTGGCAGGACGCCGAGGAGATCGCGATCCAGCTCGCCGCGAAGTTCCCGCAGGTCAAGCCGCTCTCCGTGCGCTTCACCGATCTGCACCGCTACGTCACCGAGCTCGGCGATTTCGCCGACGATCCCAAGGCCTCGAACGAGGGCATTCTCGAGCGGATCCAGATGGCCTGGCTGGACGAAGTGGACGGGTAGTTTTTTCGCTACCAGATCCGCGCCTTGGCCGATAATGTGCAGCGCAACCTGGGTGGCTAGCTCAGTTGGGAGAGCGCTGCGTTCGCATCGCAGAGGTCGCCGGTTCGAGTCCGGTGCCATCCACCAGCATGCTGGGGCCCACTCCTGGATCGCCGGTCCTGATCGGTGCGATCGACGGGGTGGGCCCCGCCTACTCCCGGGCAAGGTGCTCACGCGAGCGCGGCGAGGCAAACCATGGTCTCGATCGGTGAAGCCCAGCAGAAGATCCTGCGCAAGATCCCGACCCGGCGGCGGGTAGCGCGGCGCGCCATCGAGGAGGCGATCGGCCAGGCGCTCGCCGAAGACGTGATCGCGCGCACCGACCTGCCGCCGTTCGATCGCATCACGATGGATGGATTTGCCGTACGCTCCGCCGACGTCGCCAAGCCGCCGGTCAAGCTGACGGTGAAGGGCGAGGTGGCTGCGGGCGATACCGGCGACGGCGCGACGCTCGAGCCCGGCACGGCCGTGCGCGTCATGACCGGCGCGCCGCTGCCCAGCGGCGCCGACGCCGTGGTCCGGGAGGAGGACACGCTCGGCGAGGGGCCGCAGGTCGAGATCCGCGTGGCGGTCAAGCCGAACGACAACACGGCGCCGCGGGGTCAGGACATCAAGCGCGGCGCGGTCGCGTTCAAGCGCGGCGAGGTGCTGAGCGTCAGCTCGATCGGTCTGCTCGCAGCGCTGGGACACCGCGAGATCCCGGTGTTCGAGCGGCCCGAGGTGGCGATCCTCACCACCGGCAACGAGCTACTCGAGCCCGGAGCGGTGCTGACGCCGGGCAAGATCTGCGACAGCAACCGGTTCGCACTGGCGGCGCAGGTGCTGGCGGCGGGCGGCACGCCGCGCCTGCTCGGCATCGCGCGCGACGACGAGGAGGAGCTGCGCGACAAGGTCGAGCAGGGGCTCCTGTCCGAGATCTTGCTGATCACCGGCGGCTCTTCGGTTGGCAAGTACGATTATGCCCAGCGCGTGGTCGAGCGGCTCGGCGGGCAAGTGCACTTCGCCGGCGTCTCGATCAAACCGGGCAAGCCGCTGATCTTCGCCACGCACGGCAGCCACCTCATCTTCTGTCTGCCGGGCAACCCGGTGTCGGCGTTCGTCACGTTCGAGCTGTTCGTGAAGCCGGCCGTGGTCTCGCTCGCCGGCATCCCGGACCCGATGCCGGCCATCATCTCCGCACGCCTGACCCGGGCCGTGAAGAGCCCGCGCGAGCGCGACCTCGTGCTGGTGGCAACCCTGTCCACCGTCGAGGGGCAAGTCGCCGTCACGCCGATCGACTGGCATGGCTCCGGTGATCAGGTGGCGCTGGCGCGCGCCGAGGCGCTGATCCTGCTCGAGGCTGCCCAGGAGCGCAACGACGGCGACCTCGTGCGCGTGCTGCCTCTGTCCGGCGCCCGCGCCGGCGCGCTGGCAGTGCCGCGAGCCGTTCGGTGATGTCGATCCTGGTTCTGGCGCTGCTCACGGCCGCGCCGTACGTGCTCGCGTTCGAGCCGTTCTCGCTGCCGCTCCTGGGTTGGCTCGCGCCGCTGCCGTGGGCCATGCTTGCCGCGCTGCGCACCTCCCGCCGCCGCTGGCTCGCGAGCGGTTACGGCGCCGGCGTGTTGATCTTCCTGGTGGGCTGCTCGTGGCTCGCCAACACCCATTGGACGCTGCTTCTGGCGGTTGCGCTGGTGGCAGCCTGGTACTTCGTGCTGATGCTCGCGCTGCTGACCCGCATCCGCCGTCTCGGACTGCCGTTCGCCCTCACGCTGCCGAGCGTGTGGGTCGCGCAGGAGTGGCTGCGGCAGGCGTTTCCGCTGCGCGGGTTTCCGTGGCTGCTGCTCGGCTACTCGCAGCATCCGTTCCTGTACCTGGTGCAGTTGAGCGATCTCACCGGCGTGCTCGGCGTCAGCGCGCTCATGGCGTCGTTCAGCGGCGCGCTGTTCGACGTGGTGCTCGCCTGGCGCACGCAGGCCGCGCTGCGCCGCCCGGTCATCGTGCTCGCGATCGCCGTGCTCGCGATCGCCGGTTCGGTCGGCTACGGCTGGCAGCGCGTGCGTCGCTACCAGCCGAGCGGCACCGGGCCGCCGTTGTTGCTGGTGCAAGCCAACATCCCGCAGGAACTGAAGTCGCGCGGCCTGGACGCGCGCGAGGTCCTGCGGCGGCACGTCGAAATCACCAGGCAGGCGCTTGCCGCGAGCCAGGCGCCGGCGCCGATCGTGATCTGGTCGGAGACCATGTTCCCGATCCGTCTGCCGGTCGCCGAGCCGCATGCCGATCCGGAGCTCACCGACTTCGTCAAAGGCAACTTCGGCAGCCGGGGCGCCTGGTTCCTGTGTGGCGTCGAGACGTTCGCCGGCGCCGGGCCCGCCGCGCGCCTCTACAACAGCGTCGTGCTGTTCTCGCCCCAGGGCGAGCGCAAGGCGCTCTACCACAAGGCGATCCTGGTCCCCGGTGGCGAGTACATCCCGCTCATCGACTACCTGCCGGCCGCCGATCGCATCCGCGCCTGGGTGCGCGGGTTCGCCGGGTTCCTGCCGTCCTTGCAGGGCGGTGCGGGGCCGGAGCTGATGCAGGTGCCGTTCGGCGGCGCCGCGAGCGCGTTCGGCGTCGTGATCTGCTACGAGAACATCTACGGCGGTTACTATCGCCAGTTCGTCGACCGGGGTGCGCAGTTCATGGTGAACGTGTCGAACGAGGCCTGGTTCAAGACCAGCGCCGAGATGGACCAGATGATGGGGATCGCGGTGTTCCGGGCGGCAGAAACCAAGCGATCCCTGGCGCGCGCGACCAACACCGGCATCACCGCGGGACTCGATCCGGTGGGGCGTGCGGTCGTGCTGATCGCGCAGGGGCGCGATCGTGCGGTGGCTGGCTCCCTGTCGTTCACGCCGCCGCTCTGCGACGAGCGAACGGTGTACGTGCGCTATGGAGACTGGCTCCCGCTGGTCGCGAGCGTCGCCACCACCCTGCTCGTGATCATGAGCTGGTTTTCGCGCCAAGTGGTTACCGGCGAGATGCAGCGCGATCTATAGGGACGAAGGCCGCTCTTGCCTTGGCGGCGCACCGCCCAAGTCGAGGCGTCGGAGGTTGCTTTTTCGTTTTGACACGTAGGGGGGGGTCCCTATAATCCGGGGCCGCTTTTTTCGCGGCATTGCGGAACCGCGAGAGTCCCCTTCTCGCGTCCTGAACCACGAGCGCGGAACGCCCAGACCGTAACCCCAAAGACAACGCAGAACGCCGGTAGCTCCGCCATCAGCCGACCAAAGGAAAAGAGACAATGAGCCCTATTGGCAAGCTGTTCGTCGTCCTCAACCTGGTGTTCAGTATCGCGGTGCTCGCCGTCCTGGCGAACATCCTCGCCAAGGGCGAGCAGTACTCGACGAAGCTCTCGGACATGCAGGCGAAGAACGACACCCTGCAGAAGGACCTGGAGTCGCGGACCAAGTCCTACGACGACAGCAAGGCGCGCCTGCAGAAGGACGCCGAGACGGCTCAGGAGCAGGCGCGCGCGCTCGGTCTGGAGAAGCAGCGGCTGCAGGACGAGGTGGATCAATCGCGCCGCAACAACGACCAGCTGCGCGGCTCCGTCGACAAGATCCAGGCGTCGCTGAACGACTTCCAGAAGGGGATCGACGCGGCCAACGCCCGCGTCGCACAGCTCACCGACGAGAACACCAAGCTGCGCGCGGACAAGGATGCCGCGGTCGAGAAGCAGCGCGCCGCCGACGATGACCTGGCGCGCGTCCAGGGCGAGCTCGAGCAAGCCAAGCGCGAGATCGCCGGCTACGAGGCGAAGCTGACCACCGAGACCAAGCACTCGACCGACCTGCGCAATGCCATCGATGCGGCGCAGAAGCTCTACAACGTCGATATCGCGAAGCTGCTAGGCACCCCCGAAGCGATCGATTGCGTGGTGCAGGACGTGAACGACGAGTCAGGGTTCGTGGTGCTGTCGATTGGCGCCCAGGACAACGTGCGCATCGGCCACAAGTTCACTGTCTACCGTGATGCGACCTACGTGGGTGAGGTGGTGGTCGACGAGGTGTATCCGGACAACAGCGCTGCCCGAATCACCGTTCGCAATGCGCCCTTCAAGAAATTCGACAAGGCGACGACCAAGCTCGGCACCTGATTCGAGCGGCGGAGATTGCAAACTTCCTACCCTTTTCGGATGATACGCCATGGCCAAGCGCAAACCGCTCGAGGTTGAAGAAGTCACCGAACAGCAGTCCGAATCGGAATCCCAGTCTGGCCTCACCATGGAGGTGGGGTTGATCCTGTTGACCACGCTCTCGCTCGTGGCGGGACTGATTCTGGGCTGGCTTGAGCTTCAGAAGTATCAAGGGTCCTGAAGCAGAGCGTACTCTTCGCGACATTCCGCAAACGTCTCGGGCCGGGTTTGCCTGGCCCGAGACGTTTTCTTTTGGCTCAGCACGCGCGCGAGGTTGCCGTCCATGTTCAGGCTCTTCGAGTGGCTCATCGGCAAGTTCTCCATCGACATGGGGATCGACCTGGGCACGGCCAACACGCTCGTGTGCGTGCAGGGCAAGGGCATCGTCATCTCCGAGCCGTCGGTGGTGGCGGTCAAGGCGGGCACCAACGAGGTGCTGCTCGACGGTGAAGCGGTCGGCGCGGCCGCGAAGGAGATGCTCGGCAAGACGCCGTCCAACATCCAGGCGATCCGACCGTTGCGCAACGGCGTGATCGCCGACTTCGAGATCACCGAGAAGATGCTGCGCTACTTCATTCGCAAGGTGCACAACCGCACCCGCCTGGTGAAGCCGCGCATCGTGATCTCGATTCCTTCGGGCATCACCGCGGTCGAGCGACGTGCGGTGATCTCGTCCGCGGAGCGCGCCGGCGCGCGCAAGGTATTCCTGGTGGAGGAACCGCTGGCTGCCGGGATCGGCGCCGGCCTGCCGATCACCGAGCCGGTGGGCAGCATGATCGTCGACATCGGCGGCGGCACCACCGAGGTGGCAGTGATGAGCTTGTTCGGCCTGGTGCACGCGGAGAGCATCCGCGTGGCTGGCGACGAGATGGACGAGGCCATCACCACCTACATGAAGCGCCAGTACAACCTCATGATCGGCGAGCAGATGGCGGAGAAGATCAAGCTCGAGATCGGTTCCGCCTATCCTCTCAAGGACGAGCTGTCGCTCGAGATCGCCGGCCGCGATGCGATCACCGGTCTGCCGCGCCGCGGCGTGATCACCTCCGAGGAGATTCGCGAGGCGCTGAAGGAGCCGGTGCAGCAGATCATCAAGGCGATCCAGACCACGCTCGAGACGACGCCGCCGCAGCTCTCGGCCGACCTCGTCGACACCGGCATCACCATGGCGGGCGGCGGCTCGCTGCTGCGCGGCATCGATCGGGCGATCGAGGATGTCATCCAGCTGCCGGTTCGCATCGCCGACGATCCACTCACCTGCGTGGCTCGCGGCACGGCGCAGTTCCTCGACCAGCTCGAGCTGTACAGCAAGGTGCTCAATACTGGCGACGACATGTGACCGGTGGAGGGTGGGGTGCCGCGCAGCCTGGTCACGCTGGTCGTCCTGCTCACGATCGCGCTGTTCTTGACTCGCGCTCGGCCCTGGGCGTTGCTCGACACGCTGAGCGCCTCGCTCTCGCTCGTGCACTGGCCTGGCCTCGTGCTCGCCGACCTTGCCGGTCTGCGGCCCGAGCTTGCGCGCGGCTTGCCCTTGTCCCAGGCCGACATCGATGCCGTGCTGGCGGCTGCCGAGTCCGCGGCCGCCGAGCTCAACGATGCGGCCGCCTCGGTGAGCTTCGACGATCCGGGGCCGCAGGTGATCGGTCTCGGGCCCGACCAGTGCGCCGCGCTCGAACCGGGCCGGCCGGTGGCGGCGGGCGGTGCGCTCGTGGGATTCGCCGTGCCCAACCGCGAACGGCAAGCGTTCGTCCCGCTCACCGCGGCGAAGCTGCTGCTGCGCGTGGAGATCGACGCCGGGGCGGGTGATCGTGTGCGGGCCGTGCTGGGTGGCGATCGGGCGCAAGATCCGCGCCTGCTCTACCCGGAGCTGCGCGCGCCGCTGTGCGCCGGGCAATTCGTGCGCACCGCCGCCGGCGAGGCCTTCCTGCCGGGTGGCACGCGGGTCCTTGTGCCGGCCGGCTTGCAAGTTGGCTGGCTCGCGGAGGACCTCGCCAAGGGCACCATCCGGCACTTCCGCGTGCGCCTGGTGCGCAGCCCCACCGACGGGTTGAGCGTGGTCGTCCTGGGCGTGACCGCGGAGGGATCGTTCGTCGCGCGGCGGCAGGCACAATTCGCATCGCAGCCCGTGCTGCTGCGTGGGCCGCTGGGCGGCCTCGCGCAGCGGGTCGAGTTCCTCGCGCTCGCGCCGACGCTGGGAGGTCGCGTGTGCCGCGGCGCAGCAGCATGCGGACCATGGTTCTTCGGCCAGATCGCGCAAGCTGGTCCGGGTGCGGCGCGAGTCGCGTTCAGCGGCAGCGAAGACGATGCCGTTGCGGTGCTCGTCGCCGGGTCCGGGCCGCCGCGCCCTGCATGGGTGCGACTCGTGAGCGCATCGCGCTTCGAGCTGCTCGGGGACGGCACGGCGCCGGTCGCTGGCGAGTGGCTGCTCACCTCGGGCACGCAGCTCAGCGTGCCGCCCGGCTTGCTGGTCGGCCGCGTGCGCAGCATCGACCAGCAGGGGCGTACCGGCGTGCTCGAGCGGCCAGCCGCGCCGGACCAGCCCGCGCGGCTGCTGCTCGTGAGGCACTCATGAGGCTGATCGCGATCGCGATCGGGATGAGCTTTTCCTTGGTCGCCGAGGATCGGCTCCGCGCCCTGTACCCGGCCATGCCGACGCCGGATCTCGCACTGCCGTTCGTGCTGTTGTTCGGGTTGCATTGCGAGCGCCCGACCCGCCTGTCCCTGGTGAGCTTGCTCGCGCTGCTGCGCGCCGTGTTGACCCGTGAGCCGGTGGGACGCGACCTGCTGTTGATGTTGCTCGCCACCGAGGGGCTCGCGCGCGCGCGGCGGCTGCTGTTCATCGGCAGCTTCGCGAACTTGCTCGTGCTGAGCAGCCTGACCGCACTCTGGTTCGTGTGCGGCCGCACCGTGTTCATCGGCGTGATCGATGGTCAGTCAGTCGATGTGAGCTTGGCTCTCGGCGCTGCCGGCTGCGCTGCCGTCGTGTCGCCGTTCCTCGTGCGCCTGGTGGTGTGGTCGCGCGCACTCGGCGCGCTGGTCGAGGACTGGTCGTGATGCGCTCCCGGGTTCTCCATGTGATGGTCGCCTGCGTGGCGCTGTTCTTCGTGCTTGCGCTCAAGCTCGCCCGGCTGCAGCTGAAGGAGGTGGATCGCTGGGAGATGGAAGCGCTCAAGTCGCGCACCCGCGCGGAGACCATCGCCGCGCGCCGCGGGGCGATTCTCGATCGCGAGGGACGCGTGCTCGCCTCCAGCGAGTCCTCGTACGATCTGTTGTTCGTGCTCGGACGCTTCCGCAGCTCGACCATCGGCCTGGTGGCGAAGACTCACTATCTGCTGTTCCAGGTGCAACCCACGCTGTGCGAGCTGAACCAGTCACCGGAGCACTGGGTGGCGCAGATCCTGGCAACCAAGGTGCGCAGCCTCGCCAGCCTCGAGCCGCGCGAACGCCGCCGCGATGCACGCAGCGCCCTGCGCCTCCTGCTCAAGGAGCCGCTGCGCAGCTTCGATGCCAGGATGGGCGACGGCGCGCGGCAGCAAGGCACCGTGGCCGACGCGTTCCCGCAGCTGCGAG
The DNA here is from genome assembly GCA_046349655.1 of Planctomycetota bacterium. GTDB lineage: Bacteria > Planctomycetota > B15-G4 > B15-G4 > JAXMBY01 > JAXMBY01. The sequence continues at coordinate 85,071 of JAXMBY010000020.1, read as the reverse complement.
CTGCAGTCGAGCGCCGGCTGGCGGATGAGTTCGCGTGGCTGGCGCGCCTCGGAGGCTCGCTGGACGAGGACCTGATCGCGATGCTGGACGTGGAGATCGAACGCATCGACGCCCTGGTGAAGCGGCGCCTCGAGGGGGACGCTGGCAGCGACCCGATCAAGAGCCAGTTCATGGTCGAGAGGGCGCTGCATGCCGACCTCGACAATCGCGCCGACCGCGTGCTCCGATCGGGGCTCTCGTACGACATCGTCGATCTCGTCGCCATGAACCCCGATTGCTACCCGGGCTTCGAGATCCGTGAGGCGCACCGCCGCGCCTACCCGGAGCCATACGCCGATCTCGTGCCGCAGCTCATCGGCCTGGTCGGCAAGCCCGAAGATGACAACCTCAAGGCAGCAGCTGGCAACGAGCGCCGGCTCGAGCTGCTGCAGATGAAAGAGGACAAGTCGGCGGACGAACTCGATGAGATTCAGGCGCTCGAGGCGGCGGTGCGCGAGACCGACTACGAGCCCGACGAGGAGCAAGGCCGGGAGGGACTCGAGCGCACGCTCGAGTTGCTGCTGCGCGGACGGCGCGGCTATCGCAAGGTGGAGCGGGACTTCACCGGCCCAGGCTTGATGACCCTGGAGGAGAACCCGGCGGTCGACGGCGCCGACGTTCGCCTCACGCTCGACGCAGAGGCGCAGCGTGCCTGCGAGGACGTGCTCATGCACACCGAGCAGTTGATCCCCGGTGCTCGCATCAGCGCCGGCGCCATCGTCCTCGCCACCACCACCGGCGAGGTGCTGGCCGCTGCCTCGGTGCCGTTGCTCGACCGCGCGGGTTTCCGGTCGGCGATCGCCGCGACCGAAGGCGCGGATCCGTTCGGCGGTCCCGCCAACCATCGCGCATTCGCGCCGCGCAGCGCGCCGCCGCCGGGATCGGTGTTCAAGCCGTTCGTCGCCGCCGCCGGCCTCGAAGCCGGCGTGCTCGACGCGACCACGTCGGTGTGTTGTGATTTCGGCATTGGTGAAGGGCGCGACAAGATGCGGTGCCTCGGACGCCACGATGTCATCACCTTGCGCGATGCCATGGCCAAGTCCTGCAACGCCTACTTCGGTCACGCCGGCGAGCTGCTCGGCGACCAGCGCCTGCGCGCCGTCGCGACGATGTTCGGCTTCTGTGAACCGACGCGCTTCGCGACCAACGGCCTGGACCTGCTGCCGGGGGTGACCGCAGCGAGCCCGAACCCGTTCTCGTTCTACGAGACGCGCACCAAGCTGGGAGCGCCCAGCGATGCCGTGCGCGTGCTGCGCATGTTCGGCTGCGGCCAGGGCACCTTCGACGACGTCACGCCGATGCAGGTGGCGCGCGCGATGGCGGGCCTCGCGACCGGCGAGCTGCCGCGGTTGCACACCGTGCTCGCCGTGGGCGAGGTCCTCGTCCCAGCACCGGCGCCCACCGTCCTGCCGCTGCGCCGCGAGGTGCTCGACACGGTGCGCCAGACGCTCGAGGCGGTGGTCGAGCCTGGTGGCACTGCCAGACCGCAGGACGACTACGACCTGCGTCGCTTCGGCCTGGTCGGCAAGTCGGGCACCGCGACCGTCGCCACCAGCGGCCAGGTTCCCGACGACGCCTGGTTCGCAGGGTTCCTGCCCAAGCACCAGCCTGCGCTCGTGGTGGTGTTGTTCCTAGAGCGTGCGAGCTTCGCCGGGCGATCCGTGCACGGCGGCGAGGCTGCCGTGCCGATCCTGGCGACGCTGTTCCAGGATCCGCGGGTCAGCCGTTATCTCGGGACGCGGCCATGACCTCGCTGCGCCGCCATCTCGATTGGGTCTCGGTGTCCACCGTGACGTTGCTCGTGGTCCTGGGCGTGGTGTTCATCTGGTCGAGCACCTACGGTTCAACCCGCTTCGCCGATCTCTGGATCAAGCAGGTCCGCTACGCGATGTGTGCGATCCCGCTGATGATCCTGGTGTTGAAGGTGCCTTATCCACGCTGGGTGAGCATGGCACCCCTGCTCTATGCGCTTCTGGTCTGCACGCTGCTCGCCGTGCTCGTGATCGGCGTCGACAAGAAGGGCGCGCGTCGCTGGATCGGTCTCGGCGATGGCTTCGAGCTGCAGCCCGCGGAGTTTGCCAAGCTCGTGCTGATCCTGATGCTGGCGCGATTGCTGAGCGCTGCCGCACGCGACCGCCAGTGGGCGACGGCACGCGCATTCGGCTTCGCCGCGCCGCTCATGATGTTGATCGCAGCCGAGCCCGACCTCGGCAGCTCGCTCATCCTGTTGCCGGTGCTGTTCGCGATGCTGTACGTCGCCGGCGCCAATCGCAAGATGATCGCGGCGATCGCGCTCGCGGCGCCGCTCCTGGGGGTGGCGATCTGGTTCTCGCCGTTGCTCAAGGACTACCAGCGGGCGCGCCTGCGCACCTTCGTCGTGCCATGGAGCTCGCTGATCGACGACGTCGAGGCGGCGCGCAAGGCAGGCCGGCCCGATGCGGCGCGGGCCGCCGAGCAGGAGCTGAACGAGCTGCGCCGGGGCGAGGGTTTTCAGCAGTACCAGGCCATGATCTCGGTCGGCTCGGGTGGTCTTGGCGGCAAGGGACTGCTGAAGGGCCCGCAGAATCGGCTGGAGTACCTGCCCGAGAGCCACACCGATTTCATCTTTGCCGTGATCGCCGAGGAGTGGGGCTTCACTGGCGCTGCCGGGGTGATCACCGCGCTGCTCGTGCTCGCTCTGCGGCTCCTGTTCCAGGCTCACGAGACCCACGATCCGACCGGACGCCTGATCCAGGTGGGGGTTGCGGCGCAGCTTTCCAGCCAGGCATTCGTCAACATCGGCATGACGCTCGGCATCCTGCCGATCACTGGCGTCACGCTGCCATTTCTGAGTTTGGGCGGTTCGTCGCTATGGGTCTCGCTCCTGGCAGTGGCATTTGCCCTCAACGTCGGACTTTATCGTCACCGCATTTTCCCGTTCTATTGAGCAGCGCCTGAGAACGCAGTTTTTCTGGACCGACCCAGCCGGCGCGGGCCGATGGGACATGATTGATCGGCCAGGCTCCGGGGATAGAATCCCTGTCCCTCGGCCACTCGCGCGGGTTGGCCGACCCTGATTTGCCGACGAGAACTTAACGGTCACTTAAGCTCCCGCGCACCTCGAGTTCCCGGCAGAGGCCTTCTCATGGATGTCAGCGACCTCGATCTGCGCTCGATGCAGGAGGCTCGTCAGCTCGTCAGCCGAGCCAAGGCAGCGCACGAGAAATACGCCGGGTTCACCCAGGAGCGAGTGGATCGGATCTGTGCCGCGATCGCCGAGGCGGGCTATCAGGCGGCCGAGCACCTGGCCCGCCTCGCGGTCGAAGAATCGGGCTTTGGCACGGTCGCGGGCAAGACCCAGAAGAACGTCTTCAACACCGTCGATCTGTGGCAGTCGATCAAGGACTTCCCCACCGTCGGCGTGGTACGCAGGGACGAGCAGCGACGCGTCTACGAGATCGTGGAGCCCTACGGCGTGGTGCTCGCCATCGTGCCGATCACCAACCCCACCTCGACCGCGTTGTTCAAGATCCTGATCTCGCTCAAGGCGCGCAACACGATCGTCGTCAGTCCCCACCCGCGTGGCGTGCGCTGCGTCGGCGAGAGCGCGCGCATCTGTTATGAAGCCGCTTTGCGTGCCGGGGCCCCCGAGGGCGTGATCGGCTGGATGCAGCAACCCACCCTGCAGGGCACGCAAGAGGCGATGCGGCATCGTGCGACCGATCTGATCCTCGCCACCGGCGGCCCCGACCTGGTCAAGGCCGCCTACAGTGCGGGCAAACCGGCGATCGGCGTTGGCCCGGGCAATTGCCCGGCGTACATCGATCGCAGCGCGGACGTTCCCCACGCCGTGCGCATGCTCGTGCTGTCGAAGACCTTCGACAACGGCACCGTGTGCGCCTCCGAGCAATCGGTCGTGATCGACGCGCCGGTGAAGGCCGCGGTGATGGCCGAGTTCGCACGCCAGCGCGCGCACCTCTTGAACGAGGCCGAGCGCCGCCTGCTCGAGCGCATCGTCGCGCGCGGCGGCCGCATGAACCCCGACATCGTTGGCCAGCATCCGCGACGTATCGCGGAGATGGCAGGGTTCTCCGTGCCGGCCGACACCACGGTGCTGCTTGCGGAAGAGGCGGGCGTCGGTCCGGATCACCCGCTGTCGATCGAGAAGCTGTGCCCGCTGCTCACGGTGTACACCGTCGATGGCTGGCAACAGGGCTGCGAGCGCTGCTTCGACGTGCTCAACTTCGGCGGCCGCGGCCACACGCTCGTGATCCACGCCCAGGACGAGAAGGTCATCTGGGAGTTTGGATTCAAGAAGCCGGCGCACCGGATCCTGGTGAACGCACCTGCGAGTCAAGGCTCGATCGGCTTCGGCACCGGGCTCGTGCCATCGATGACGCTGGGTTGCGGCGCCTACGGCAACAACATCCTCTCGGACAACATCTCGGTCCACAACCTCGTTCTGTACAAACGCCTCGCGTGGGGCTACGAGGGATTCTGGGATCGCAAGCTCGCTGGCCGCCCAGCGATCGGCATCGGCACGGCCCACGATCAAGGCGCCCTGCCGCCGGTGCAGCCCGTGCCCGCGCCGGCCCCGCCGCCCGCGCCTTGCGCCGACCCGAAGCCGCCGGCCCCGAAGCCGGGAGAGTCCGCGAGCTATCAGCAGAGGTACTCGTTCCTGAAGCGTGAGAAGCACCGGTTCTGAATATCGAGCTCCCTAACGGAGGAATCGTTCCATGAGTCAGATCGCTCTCGGTCTGATCGAGACCCGCGGGCTGGTCGGCGCGATCGAGGCTGCCGACGCGATGGTCAAGGCTGCCAAGGTCACGCTCATCGGCAAGGAGAAAGTGGGTGGCGGCTACGTCACCGTCATGGTGCGCGGTGAAGTGGGAGCGGTGAAGGCCGCCACCGACGCCGGCGCAGTGGCCGCGCGCCGTGTTGGTGAGCTGGTGTCCGTGCACGTGATCCCACGCCCGCACGCCGAGGTCGAGACCATCCTGCCCAGCGGCAATAACAGCGTGGCCAACGAGACGCAGTCTTGAACACCGCCGCTCCGGCATAGGGGGACCGCAACATGGACGGCGTCGAGCTCCGCACCTACGTTTTCCTCGACAGCATGCAGCCGCAGTTCAGCTCATTCGTCGCGACCACGGCGCGTGGCTATCTGCCGGTTGCGGGGCAGGCGGCGCTGTACGTCGAGGTGGCGCCGGGCATGGCCATCAACCGGATCACCGACATCGCGCTCAAGCAGAACGACGTGCGGCCCGCGCTGCAGGTCGTCGAGCGCGCATTCGGCACGCTCGAGATTCACTCCGAGAGCCAGGCGGAAGTCCGTGAAGCGGGCAAGCACATCCTCGACCACCTGGCCAAGCGCGTGGAGGACCGCCTCAAGCCGAGCGTGCTTGCCGCGGAGATCATCACCAACGTCGACGCCTATCAGACCATGCTCATCAACCGCAACCGCCAGGGCATGATGATCCTGGGCGGCGAGACGCTCTACATCCTCGAGGTGCAGCCCGCGGGGTACGCCGTGCTCGCCGCCAACGAGGCGGAGAAGGCCGCGCCGATCAAGCTCGTCGACCTGCGGCCCGTGGGAGCTTTCGGCCGTGTGTACCTGGCCGGGACCGAATCGCACATCGGTGCGGCGGCGAAGGCAGCCGAGGCGGCGCTCATGACCATCGATGGCCGCGCCGCCGCGGCCGTTCACGAGGGTGGGCGCCGGTGATGCGCAAGCGCGATCGTCCCTGCAGCATCAACGAGCCGTGCATCGGCCTGGTCGAGCTCACGAGCATCGCCCATGGGTTCGAGGCTGCCGACCAGATCCTGAAGGCTGCCCTCTGCCACGTGCTGATGGCGCGCGCGGTCACGCCCGGCAAGTTCCTGGTGCTGTTCGAGGGGTCGGTGGCGGATGTGACGAGCGCGCTCACGATGGTGCGCGAGCGCTTCGCGGCCACGCTGCTCGATGACTTGCTGCTGCCAGGTGTGGATCGCGCGGTGGTCCATGGCCTCGAGGGGCGCGCGCGCGACGTGGCGGCGCTCGACGCCCTCGGCGTCGTCGCGACCACGACCGTCGCGGCCGCGATCACCGCGGCGGACGCGGCGGTGAAGAAGGCGCGCGTGGAGTTGATCGAGCTGCAGCTCGCGATCGGCATCGGCGGCAAGGGCTATTTCGTCCTGGCTGGCAACGTCGCCGATGTCGAGGCCGCGCTGCTCGCTGCGAACGAGGTCGCGGCCGAGCGCGATCGCCAGGTGGCGACCGTGCTCATCCCGCGAGCGCACCCGGAGATGAGCCGGCTGCTGGGTGGAGCTGAGTCGTCGTGAAGATCCTGATTGCCGAGGCGGACGTCGACAAATTCGGGCCTGATCGACCGATCATCATCGATCAGAACACGGTGATCACGCCATCGGCGCTCGACCGTGCGTCGCGCCTGCGCATCCCGGTCATTCGATCGTCTGCGTCGCCGCGCGCGCCGCAGGGCGAATCACCCGCGCCGCACTGTGATCACTGCGAGATCTCGACGTTGCCCGATGGCACGTACCTGCTCACCGTCTCGGCGGGTCGCAAGACCGTGCATGCGATCTCGCCCGCCGGCGTGACGAAGTGGTCAGGCCCGGAGAGCGCGGGGTCTGCATCATGATCGAGCACACCGATCCGGTGATGGCGCGGCTGATCGGCGCCGAGGTCGAGCGCCAGCGCAGCACGCTCGACCTGGTGGCTTCCGAGAACGTGACCAGCACCGCGGTGCTCGAGGCGCTGGGCTCCAGGCTCACCGACAAGTATGCCGAAGGGTTCATCGGCCGCCGCCTGTACGCTGGCTGTGCCGAGGTCGATCGCATCGAGCAGGAGGCGGTCGCGCGCGCGCGCGAGCTGTTCCGGGCCGAGTACGCGAACGTGCAGCCGCACTCCGGGACCCAGGCCAATCAGATGGTCTATCACGCCGTGCTGAAGCACGGCGACACGATCCTGTCGATGGCGACCGAGCAGGGCGGACATTACTCGCACGGCTATCCCACGAGCGCGCCGGGCTCGAGCTACCGGATCGTCTCGTACGGCGTGGATCCGAGCACGCACCGGCTCGACATGGAGGCGCTGGCAACGCTCGCCAAGCGCTGCCAGCCGAAGCTGATCATTGCCGGTGCCTCGAGCTATCCGCGCCAGCTCGACTACGAGGGCTTCGCACGCATCGCGCGCGACGTCGGCGCCTTCCTGCACGTCGACATGGCACACATTGCCGGGTTGGTTGCGGCGCGCTGTCACGGATCCGATCCCGCACGCGGACTTCATCACGTTCACGTTCCAGAAGACCATGCGCGGACCGCGCGGCGGGTGCTGCTCGCGAGGGCGCGTATGCCGAGGCGCTCGACCAGGCGTGCTTCCCCGGTGCGCAGGGAGGTCCGCTCATGCACGTGATCGCCGCCAAGGCGGTGGCGCTCGGCGAGGCGATGCAGCCCGCGTTTCGCGATTACCAGCAACGCGTGATCGCGAATGCCAGGGTGCTCGCGCTCGCGCTGCAGCGAGCGGGACTGCGGCTGATGTCCGGTGGTACCGACAACCACCTGATGATCGCTGACACCGCTGCGCTCGGCGTCGACGGCGCGCGCGGCGAAACGCTGCTCGAGGCGGTGGGGATCATTGCCAATCGCGAGCTGTGGCCCTACCAGGAAGGCCCGATCGAGCGGGCGATGCGCTTCGGCACGCCGGCGCTCACCACGCGCGGCATGGGCGCGGACGAGATGGAGCTGATCGGCAGCCTGATCGGCGAGCTCATCAAGCGCCCGGACGATCGCGGGCTCGAGGGCGAGGGTCGCGCCGCCGTGCAGGAGCTGACCGAGCGATTCCCGATCCCGACGTGACGCGGGATTGACTCGCACAACGGTGCCGAGCACAACTCCCACATGGCCGCGGATGTCGTTCATGTGATCGGTGGTGGCGCCAACGGGCTCGCAGCAGCGATCGTCCTGGCGGGGAGCGGGCTGCGCGTCGTCGTGCACGAAGCCCAGTCGACCGTCGGCGGCAGCGCGCGCTCTGCGGCCCTCACGCTTCCCGGCTACGTGCACGATCGCTGCTCGGGAATCCACCCGCTCGCCGTCAGCTCACCCTTCTTCCGCACGCTGCCCCTGGCAGGTCATGGCCTGGAATGGGTGCAGCCACCAGCGCCATGTGCCCATCCCCTCGATGATGGCACTGCGGTGTTGTGTGAACGCTCGGTCGATGCGACTGCCGAAGGGCTGGGAGTCGATGCGAAGCCCTACCGTGATCTCCTTGCGCCGCTGGTGCGTTGCTGGGACGAGCTCGCGCAAGAGCTCCTGCGGCCGCCGCTTCGCCTGCCGAGGCACCCGCTGCTGCTCGCGCGTCTTGGCTGGGCAGCACGGCGCTCGGCCCGCGCACTCGTCGCGTCGGTGTTTCGAGGGGAGCGAGCCCGCGCGCTGTTCGGCGGCATGGCAGCGCACGCCGTGCTTCCCCTCGACGCCCTGCCCACGTCCGCATTCGGCCTGGTTCTGACGACGGCCGCACACGCCGTCGGCTGGCCGCTGCCGCGGGGTGGTGCGCAACGCATCGCCGATGCGCTCGCCGCGCATCTGCGCTTGCTCGGCGGCGAGATCCGACTCGGTGACGAGGTGACGGCGCTGCGGCGATTCGGCGACCACACGGTCGTCTTCGATCTCACACCACGCCAGATCGAGCTCATCGCCGGCGCCGAGCTGCCGGATTCCTACCGTACTCGCCTGCGGCGCTTCCGCTACGGCCCGGGAGCCTTCAAGCTCGACTGGGCTCTGGAGGCGCCGATTCCGTGGCGCGCCAGGGAATGCGCACGAGCAGGAACGGTGCACGTGGGCGGGACCTTCGAGGAGATCGCCGTCAGCGAGCGCGATGTCTTCCAGGGTCGCCACAGCGACCGCCCGTTCGTGCTGCTGGCACAGCACACGCTGTTCGACCCGACGCGTGCCCCCGGCGGCAAGCACACGGCGTGGGCCTATTGCCACGTTCCGAATGGCTCGACCACCGACATGACCGAGCGCATCGAGGCGCAGGTCGAACGCTTCGCGCCGGGCTTTCGCAATCGCATCCTGGCGCGTCATGCGATGTCGGCCGCAAGCATCGAGCACGAGAACGCGAACCTGGTGGGTGGCGACTTCACCGGCGGCAGCCAGAACCTCGCTCAGCTGCTCGCTCGCCCGCGCATGTGGGGCTCGCCCTACAGGACGCCCAACCCGCGCATCTTCCTCTGCAGCGCGTCGACCCCGCCTGGTGCCGGCGTGCACGGCATGTGCGGCTGGCACGCGGCGCAAGCAGTGCTGGCATCGCGTCGCTGATCGAGGAGCTGCCCGCAGGAGAGAGCCTGCCCTCTCCGGCATGCGGGCCGTGGGCTCACCTGATCGCGGCGCCGTCGATCTCGATCGACTCGCCCTCGGGTTTCTTCAAGGTGATGCCGCGCGTGAGCAAGACGTCCTCACCGCGGCGTACGATCAGCGTGTACGGTCCGGGTGGGAACGGTCCGAGGTGATACTCGCCCGGAGTGAAGCCGCCGAGCAGGTAGGCCTCGATCAGCTCGTCGGAGACCATGCGGCGGTAGACGCGGCCTTTGGCATCGGTGGCCGTCACCTCCAGGTTGCCGAAATCGACCTGGTTCGGCAGGTTGGTCAAGCTGACCGTGACGGCAATGCCCTTCACCAGCACGAGGTCCACGTGCGCGTCGCTGCCGCCGCTCACGTCGAACAGCTCGCTCGCCTGGACCACCTGCTCCTTCCACGCTGCCACGAGATAGAAGCGGCCCGCGGGCAGGCCGGCGTAACGGTAGCGGCCCTCGCCATCGCTGATGACGCCTTCGCTGCCGTCGATGCTCGCACCGCCGGGATCGTGCAGCGTGAGCATCACCCCGGCGATGCCGCGACCGGACTGATCGCTCACCACCCCCGACACCTCGCGGCCGTGCTGCAGCGCGAAATCGACGGTTGCCGATGCGCCTCCTGCGATCGCCACCGCGGTCCTGCTCGCCTGTGTGTATTCGCGCGCCGAGCCACGCGACGCCGCGCCGCCTGCGTGCACGGTGTATGAGCCCGGCGCCAGCCGCGGCAGCTCGAACGCGCCACGCGCGTCGGTGGTGATGATGCTGTCGCTGCGTCCGAACACGCTGGCCAGGAACGACGCGGGGGCGACGTCCTCGGGCGTCGCAAACACGGCGATGCCCTCGATCGGCTGCTTGGTGCTGGCGTCGATCACGACGCCGGCGATCTTGCCCTCGGGCACGCGTACGTCGCGCTCCGCATCGGCCGCATCCGGCACGTCGATCGGCACGCCGCTGCCGGTCTGCACGCCCTCGCCCTCGGTCACCGCGAACCGCCAGCGGCCCGCGACCAGCTCGTTCAGCTCGTAACGCCCCTGGTCGTCCGTGGTCGCCATCTTCAAGCCGCCGCCGCTCTCCGGGATCGCCATCAGCATCGCGTGCGGCAGCGGCGCGCCGCCGCTGGAGACGGTGCCATGCACGCGGCAGCCGCGGCGGATCTCGCCCTGCTCGCGAATCGTCACGCTCACCGTCTCGCCGGCCTTGATCTCCACCGGCACGACCTGGCGTCTGGTGAACATCGACAGCAGGCTCGCCAGGTTGAGGTCCCCTTCGCCGTTGAGCAGGATCAGGTTGGTTCGACCCACGGGCAGGTCGTTGATCTGGAAGTGTCCGCGTCCGTCAGTGATCGCCGGGTCGCCGCCGAGATCCTCGAACGACAGCTTCTGCGTGGCGAACAGCATGGCACCCTTGTGCGGCTTGCCGGCGACGGTGTACACGGTGCCTTCCACCGCGCCCTTGAGCGGCTCGATCCTGGGCCGCATCTCGAGCACCACGTCGCCCGCGACCTTGCCCGGCACGATCGCCACGCGCAGCGGCTCGGCTTGCTCGTAGTGCTCGAGCGTGGCGCGCACCTCGGCGGTGCCACGGGTCAGCTTGGGTGCGCGGAAGCGTCCGCTCGCGTCGCAATCGACGTTCTGCTCGGTCGCCGGCACCACGGTTCGCCACGCCTGACCCGGCGGCGCTTTCTCGTCGATGCTTGGCAGCGCCACATGCACTTTCGCCGCCGGCAGCGGCTTGCCCGTGCCGGCCTCGCGCACCACACCCTCCACCACGCCCTCGGCGTCGAGGAAGATGATCACTCCCTTGGTGGTCTCGCCACCCTTCAGCGAGACATCCGCGACTGCAGCGGGGGCATGGCCATCCGCGTCCACGGCGATGCGCGCGCTGCCCGGTGCGAGGCCGCCGATCTCGAAGCGGCCGCTCGGATCGCGGATCGTTGTCGAGCTGGTACCGTGGGCACCCATGGCCTCGGTGTCGACCGAGAAGGCGACGTCCAGCGACGACCCGTGCTCGGTCTTGCTCGGCGTGACCGTGACGTCGAGCTCGTAATCGCGCACCGGCTCACCGCTGGTCGTGCTCATCACGACGCCGCTCACGCGCGCTGGCGCCAGCAACTGCAACGTCACCGGGCCGCTGCCGGGCAGCACGTCGCTACGCGACGTCTCGACGTAGTCTCTAGCCTTGGCGCTCACCGTGTGCTTGACCGACCTCAACCCATCCAGCGCGAAGCGACCCTCGGCATCGGTCTCGACCGGCTTGCCGTCGCGGAATGCGCTCATCACCGAGATCAGATCGGTGAGGCTCGGCGGCTCGACCGCGCTCACCTTGGCGCCGGCGATGGGCTTGCCGCCAGGATCGAGCACGATGCCCTGGATGGTGCCGCCGGGATCGAGCGTGAAGTCGACGCCGCGCAGCTCCGCGCCGGCGGCCAGGTCGAGGTCGGACTTCACCTGTGCCGGCCAACCCTTCCGGCGTGCCTCGATGCGGTAGCTGCCCGCGGGCAGATGGTCGAGCGCGTAGCTGCCGTCGTCGCTCGTGCGCACGCTCGCGTACGACATGCCCCCGCCCAGGAGGCTCTGCACGATGTCGTTCGAGCGCAACGCGTGCACCGATGCGCCGCTCAGGGGCTGTCCGCCCTGATCGCGCACCGCGCCGATGATACGGCCTGCCGGCTCGAGCTCGGCATCGACGAACAGCGTGCGGGTGCCATGCGTCATCGCGCACATCTGCCGATAGGTTGCATAACCCGGCGCGGCGATCTCGATCAACCTGCCATCGTCCGGCGCCAGCCGCTCGAAACGGAACCGGCCGCGGGCGTCGGTCACCGTCGTGACCGTGTCGGCAGCCTTTGCGAGCGCGTCGTGCATGGCGTCGCGCGCCGCGGTCTCGCCCGCCGGAATCAGCTCGACCAGGTCCTCCTCCGCGAAGCCCAGCCCGTTCATCAACGCCGCGTCGTCGCCGAGCGCCACGGTGGCAGCGACGATCGGCTCGCCGCCCTGCGAGTGCACGAGGCCTTCGATCGCCTGGCTGGGCACGATGGTGAGGATCACCGGCTCGACCAGCGCGCTGGGATCGATCGCATCATGGCTCACCTGCAGATACTCGCCGCCCTCGGCGTGCAGGTAGAACGCGGCAGCCGGGATCGGGCCGATGGTGAAGCTGCCGTCGGCGCTCACGCTCGCCGTCGCCAGCGCCGGCGGCACCTGGCCGACGAGACGAACGTGCGGCGGGTGCTCGAGCAGCGCCACGTGGATGGCGCCGAGCGGCGCTTGCTCGTCCTCGCAGCGCACCTGGCCACGAATCGTGCGCACCGCGAGCGGCGCGCGCACGGTCGCGGGTGACGCGCTCGAACCCGGCTCGACCGAGCCCGGAAGCGGCGGCAGCTCCACCGCGGACGACGTCTGGGCCGCCGCCGCGGGGGGGACGTCTTGTGGCTGCGGCTGCGGTGCACCCGGCGGCTCTCGCATCACCACCCAGCCGAGCGCGATGAGCAACACCGCCACCACCATCAACAGCGCCACGGGCAGAGCCGATCGCGTCATCTTCGGAGCGCCTCCACGCGCGCGCGATCTTACGGCCGCGTGCGCGGCGCGTCTGCGTTTTTTCTGCGTTGCGCACCTCGCTCGTGGTCGCCGCAACGTGCTGCCTGCACCCATGCTACACCGCGCTGCATGCGGGCGGTAGGGGGCGGCGCGCGGCCATGATCGCCGCCATCAGAGCGGCGACGTCACCGAGCTGTCTGCCGAGCTTGGCCGGCAGGATCTCGCACGCGGCTGCGGCTTGCGGCAAGGCCTCGGCGGCCACCACCTCGCGCGCTCGCGCGAGCATGAGATCGCCGAGCACGACCGCGAGCAGGCCGAGCACGGTGATCATCTGCGGGTTGAGCGTGTCGATCAGCAGCGCCATGCCGCGGCCCAGCCACGCTCCGGCTTCGTCGGCGACGTGCCGCGCGTCGTGATCTCCCCGTAGCATCGCCTCGACCAGCGCATGGGTGGGGCAATCGAGCGGCCAGCGACCCGGGTACATCTGGTGGGCGAGCCGCACCAGGCCGGCGCCGGACGCGAAGCCCTCCCAGGAGCCCGCCTTGCCGAAACCGACCGGTCCGCTGGGGGCCAGGCGCAAGTGGCCCACCTCGCCGGCGGTATCGCTCGCGCCGTGCACGATCGCGCCGTTGACGATCAGCCCGGCTCCCAGGCCAGTGCCGAGCGTCAGGAACACGAGGTGCTCGAGGCCGCGCCCGCGACCAGCGCCGAAGTTGAGCTCGGCGAGCGCGCCCGCGTTGCCGTCGTGCTCGACGTGCACCGGCAGGTCTTCGTGGTGTGCCGCCAGCTCGTCCTTGAGATGCGCACCGTGCCAGCCCGGCAGATGCGGCGGATCGATCAGCACGCCGGTGCGGATGCGCAGCGGCCCACCGATCGCCACGCTGAGCGCGCCGGGCTCGCGTCCTGCCTCGGACGCGGTCGCGCGCACCTCCCGCAGCGTCGCGAGCAATCGCGCGAGCGTCTCGGCGAACGGACGGTGCGCAAGCGTCGGCAGCTCGCGGCGCTGCAGGATCCGCGCGTCGTGAGTGCCTTCGACGACGGCGGTCTTGGTGCCGCCGATGTCGAGGCCCAGGATCGTGCGCTCGCCTGCCGTGGCCATGAGATGGCCTCCCGTGTGAATGTTGTGCAAACGCGGAACACGCATCGGCCGAGGCGCGGTTCCCCACCACCTGCCGTGTGTCGTCCGTGAGCTGCGCAGAATATCGCCTCCCGGAAGATCCGGACGTGGTCGATTTTGCAGGTATCAACGGGACCGAATCGATGCTCCCATGAGGTGTCGCGCTCGCAGGAGGCCAACATGATCCGACTCCGGTGCTCGAGCTCGCTTCGATACATCCAGGCGATCGTGGTGCCAGGTCTCGCCGGCACGTTGCTGCTGGTCATCGCGCTCGCGTTCATGATCGAGGCGGGGTTGATCGGCCACCTGCTCGCGAGCGTGCTCGTGCTGATCGCGATCTCTGGCGCGCTCGCCGTGCATCTGTTGCCGCCACCCAGGGGCTCACTCGATGTCGACGATCGTGAGTCGGTCGGCTGACACGCCCACCGAGGGCAGGCCTTGGTGCTGGACGTGGTCGATGGCCCAGGTGATCTGATAGCTGCCGGGCACGAGCATCCCCGACAGCGCATTGCTGGCACCGCGCTCGACGATCGTGCCGATGCGCTGCCGGAACACTTCGTAGTGCTCGCTCGGATCGCTCGCACTCGGCGACCAGTGGATCTCGACGATGGCGTGACCACCGCGTGGCGCCGACGGGAATCGGAACACCACCGGCGCCATCGTCAGCGCCCGCAGCTCGACGTCGCTCGCTCCGGCGCGTGCGTTCACCGGGTGCGGCAAGAAATGCCGCTCGCCGACGATGGTGAGGCTCACGTTCGCACCCGCGGGTAGGCCATCGAGCGCGAACTGACCGAGCCGATCCGAACGGCCACCGATCGGCCAATCGCCGTGCGGATCTTCATCGGCGAAGCACAGGTTGGCTGCGAGCGAGCCGCTGCCGATCCTCACGTCCTCGGGATATCGCCACTCGATGCCGTTCACCTGCATGGCAATGGCCACGCTCTCGATCGGCTGATCGCGCTCGTCGAGGACGCGCCCCGCGATCCTCGCCGCCGGCACCATCGTGACGATGGCCTCGGCCGCCGCGCCCGCATCGAACGCGAGTCCGACGAACCCGCTGGCGCTCACCGCAACCATGCTCGCGGTTGCGTGACCTGGCCATAGCGCCAGGCTCGCGCACCCGTCGCGATCGGTGTAGACCCTCTGCCGCGGCTGCAGGTCGCCGTCGCCCAGGCACAGTGCAGCCCCCGGAATCGGCCGCTGCTCGCGATCCTGCACGCGCACGCGCCATCGCGCCGCGGCCGCTTGCAGCGTGATGGTGCGCGCCATCACCGGGACGCCATCGGGCCACTCGCTCGCTGCGAGCACGAGCCGGGCAGGCGGGATCGCCACACCATCGAGATCGATGGCGACGGTTCGCCAGTCGTTCACGAGCGGCAGGCGGAACGGGAACGATCGTGGCGCGAGCCGCACCACGTCCGACACGACGCTCGTGCCGGCCGGCGTGTCGATGCGCTGGTCGAATGCGAGCGTCACCGGCACATCTTGCGGGATCGTTCCGGCGGAGCCGAGGTGAAGCTCGAGCGTCTGCTCGGCGTGCAGCTCGATCGACCGCGGCTCGGCCGGCGCTTTCAGGCTCGTGCGAACCAGCACGGCAGGACCAGTGTGCTCACCCCACAGGAACAGCTCGAACACGCTCGCTGGCCAGTGCACGTGGAACACGCCAGGCTGGTTTTCGCAGATGCCGCTCGCGGTGCGAGGATCGAGCAGCTGGTTCGACATCGCCAGCGAGCGCAGCGGCTGCCCTGCGTGAGCGACGCGCACCATCACCGCCGCGGCGCCGTTGAGCGTGAGCACTGGCGACCAGCGTGCGGCGTCCGCCTGGCTCGCGAGCGGCGGCACCTCGACCCGCGCCGCGTCGTGCAGGGCGTCGAACGCATCGATGAAGCAGCCGTGCCCTGCCGGAATCGTGAGCGTGAACGAGCCGTCCGCCGCGGTAGTGATCGTCTCGCGGTACTGATCCGGGAGCGCATCGCCGGCGAGCTGCCACGCGACCGTCGCGCCGGCGAGCCCGGCACGGTGTCGGCGCCGGCCACGTGGCCGGCGAGCGGTGACCCGGGCGCCAGGCGCACGACCGCACCCCTGCCTTCCGTCCCACGGCGTCACCACGACCGGCCATGGCGCTGCGTGCGCCTCGACCTGGATCGACGCCGCGGGTGGCGGCAACCATGGCGCCCGCACCGTGCCGTCGCTGGCCGTGACCCCTCGGCATCACGCCATGCCGGCGCAGCCACAGGAATCGCACGCGGCTGCCGGCCACCGGCTGATCGCTCGGATCGAGCACGCGCACGACGGCGATGGCGGCGAGCGCGGCCGGATCCGCGCTCAGCGCCTCGCGCATCGTCGTCTCGCCGGGCGCCGTCGGCGCCGCCGGCGGTGGCCGCAGCGCCATGGCGGCCGATGCGCGCGCGGCCGGATCGCTCGTGGTCAGCTTATCGTCGCCGGCGATCTGCCAGAACGCCGCGCCCACGAGCGCCAGGGCGATCGTGGCGGCCGCAAGCACCATTCGCAACGAGGGTGATTTCACGCCGTGCTTGACTCTCGGTGGCCACGGGATTAGCGAGTATCGAGGCCTGCAGACAAGAGCGTAGTGTGTGCGCTCGGGGCGGCAACCCATTGCGGAGGTAGATTCTTGCGTAATCAGCTCACGACGTTGGCGTTGGTGGCGGTTTGCTGGACGGGCGCAGGGTGCTACACGGCGCCCGTGGTGCCGCCTCAAGGCATCGTCTACAGTGGCATCTCGGCGCCGCTCGACACCGATCTCAATCAGACCGACCTCGGCAACAAGCGGGGGGCGTCCAGCAGCACGGCGATCCTCGGCCTGGTGGCGTGGGGCGACGCGAGCGCCTCCACGGCGGCCCGCGCCGGTGGCATCGGCCGGATCAAGCACGCGGACTATCAGTACACCAATGTGCTCGGCATCTACCAGAGCTTCACGACCGTCGTCTATGGCGATTGAGCACGCAGGGAGGCGAGCATGCGCGGCAAACTTCTCGTGGCGCTTGGCACGCTGCTCGGCGTGGGCTGCAACGCCTTGCCCAAGGTTCCGGTGCGGCCGCCCGGAGGAGCGCTGTTCACCTCGGTGGAAGCGCCGCTCACCACCGACTTCGACGGCGAGGCGGTGAGCAGCAAGCAAGGTTCGGCGAGCGCCGTCTACGTGCGCGAGCCATTCTTCGGACTCAGCATTTCCTGGGGCGATGCCAGCATCAAGGCCGCGGCCCAGAACGGCTACCTGAAGAACGTGGGCTACGCCGATTACGACATGATCCAGGTGCTCGGCATCTTCGGCCTGTTCACCGTCCGCGTTCACGGCGAGTGATCGCGCCGACCTCGCCGTCCGCTGCCAGGAGGTTGCGTTCAATGCCGCGCCATCGTTCGATCGCGATTGCCAGCCTGGTGCTGCTCGCTTGCTGGGTTCGTCTCCCTGCGTCGCAGGAGCCGGCGAGCCGGACCCTGCATCTCGACGACTTCACCTGGATGGTGGGCGGGTTCGAGATGGTGCAGGGCAAGGTGCGCGTCGAGGAGTACTGGATACCAGCTGCGGGCAAGACCATGATGGGCGTGAGCCGCACGATCCAGGGCGACCGCACGACGTTCTTCGAGTTCTTGCGGCTCGAGGAGCGGTCGGATGGGATCTACTACATCGCCCATCCCAAGGCGGCGGCCGGCACCGAGTTCAAGTTGACGCAGGGCACCATGAGCTCCGCGGTGTTCGAGAATCCCAAGCACGATCATCCCAAGATCATCCGCTACATGCGCGCGTCGGACAGCTCGCTGGTCGCCGAGATCGAAGGCGACGAGGGCGGCAAGCGCGTGGTCGAGCGATTCGACTATCGCCCGATCGAGAAGGACTGATCGCGTGCACGCGCCGGACGTGAAGAGTCCGGCGTCAACCCGCCGCGCTGGTGAGCAGCACGCTCATCAGCGGCACGCTCTGCACCAGATCGCGCTTCAGGCCAAAGGCGACCGCGCGCCCCTCCTGCAGCAGCAGCACCCGCGCGTCGTCGGGAATCGTGTCGAGGCGATGCGTCACCACCAGCACGATGCGCTGGCCGATGCTGCGAACGATGTGCTCGAGGATGCGCCGCTCGTGCATGCGGTCGAGCGCGGAGGTCGCCTCGTCGAGCACCAGGATTGCCGGCTGCCTCACCAGTGCACGCGCGAGCGTGAGGCGCTGGCGCTCGCCGGCGGACAGTTCGCGATCGCGCAGCGACGTGTCGTAGCCGGCAGGCAGCTCACGCACGAATGCGTCGGCCTGCGCCTCGCGCGCTGCCGCCTCGATCTCGGCGAGCGTCGCCTCGGGCTTGGCGACGCGGATGTTCGCGACGATCGTGTCGCCGAACAGGAACGGCGCCTGGGTGACGAACCCGAGCCGCGCGCGCAGCGACGTGACCTCGAGCTCGCGCAGGTCGGTGCCGCCCAGGAGGATGCGTCCTTCGGTGGGATCATGCAGCCGGCCGATCAAGCTGAGCAGCGTCGACTTGCCGGCGCCCGACAGGCCGCCGATGGCGACCATTTCGCCCGGTTGCGCGACGAACGAGACGTGACGCAGCAGCCACTTGCCGGAGCGCCGCAGGCCGACGTCCTCCACCACCAGTGCCAAGGGGGTGCTCGGGCACGGTCGTTCGCCGGACGGCAGCGGGCGGGCGTGCGCCTGATCGATGATCGAGAACAAGCTCTCGCTCGCCACCGCGAAGCGCTGCATGTCGACGCTCGCCGAGGACATCTTGCGGATCGGGCCGAGCAGCAGCAGCAGCGACGTGTAGAACGCGACGAACGTGCTCTGCGTCAGCTCACCGGCGAAGATGTAGCGGGCGCCGAGCAGCACGCACGCGATGGCCGCGGCGGCGCCCACCAGCTCGAGCAATGGCCGCTGAATCGCCTCGAGCACGTCGAGCTTGTACAGTCGCCGCATCAGGGCGCGATTCTGCAGGGCGAAGCGACCGTGCTCGCGCTGCTCGAGGCCGAGCAAGCGAATCGTGAGGAAGCCGCGCAGCCCCTCGTCGAGCACCGACAGCAGCTCCGAGCGATAGCGCAGCACGCGATGCGAGCCGCGCCGCGCAGACTTCGCGGCGGTCAGCGTGATCGCCACCGCCGCGGGAAACACCACCACGCACACCAGTGCGAGCGTCGCGTGCAGGGTGAACAGCAGCCACACGATCATCAGCACGTTGAGTGGCTCGCGGTAGATCTTGCCCGACATGCGCCGCAAGCCGAGGCGCACCTCGTCGATGCTGTTCGAGAATCGCGACAGGGCGCTGCCCGCATCCTCGGGGTATGGGGCGAGCAGCACCGCGCGGTAGGCATCGTTCGCCAGCTCGCGCACTGCGTCGTGCGCGACCTTCGCCGCGAGCGCTTCCTCGCACAGCACCAGGACGCCGCGCGCGGCGATGGCGGCGAGCAGCACGCCGGAGAACACCATCAGCGCTTGCAGCGGCGGCAGCGGCGTCATCCATTGCACGAGCTGCTCGACCGGCGGCCGCAAGAACACGGGCAGCCGCTGCGGCAGCTGCGCCAGGTAGCCGGGAACCCGCTGGTTGAGCAGCACGTCGAGGAACGGAATCACCGCGCTCAGCGATGCAGCCCGGAACGCGGCGGCGAGCGTGGCCAGGGCCACCGACAGCACGATCTTGCCCCAGTGGGGCGAGAGATAGCGCAAGCTGCGATACGTCGCGCTGGTCGTGATGAGGCGTGGGAGAGCCACGGCGAGATGATGCGGAGCAGCGCGCCGGCGGACCCAGGAAAAAATGCCGGCGTGCGTCACCTCGCCCGGCGCGAGGGCCGTGACCACTTGTGCAGTGTGAGCGTGCGGATCGCATCGCGCAGCGCGCGGTGCGGCAGCCGGCGCAAGCCGCAGCGGCAGTACCAGCGCAGGAAGCGCAGGCGCTCGGCGAGCGACACCTGGGATGCGGCCGGCGCTGGTCCCGGTACGGCCGGGAAGGATGCATTGAGGCGCATCAGGTCGCGCGCGATCACGCCAGCCGATGGGCCGCGCACCGGTCGCACGCCATCGAGGTCCAGGAACACCGGCTCGCCGTGTGCAACCAGGACGTTCTCGGCCTTGAGGTCGCGGTTGCGCAGCAAGCTGTCGTGCATCCAGCGCAGCTGCCGCGCGAGCTCGCGCCACAGCTGGCGGCGGGTGGGATCGCGTGGCCTCGTGCGCGCGACGAACTCGCGCAAGCTCTCGCCGACGACGTGCTCCATGACCATCATGGAGCGCCCGTGCCAGAGCGCGCCATCGAGGACCAGCAGGCCGCGTGCGGTGCGCAGGCCACGCAGCGCGAACCGGTGCTGGTTCAGCCACGCACGGCGCGCGCGCGAACCGCGAGCGAGTCGCTTCAGCATGGCGACCATGCCATGGTCGCGGAAGATCTTCACCACATCGGAGCGATCCGCGATCGTCACGCGCACCACGCGGGCGCGGCTGGTCGCGAGCAGCACGTCGCCGTCGACGTCGAACGGCGAGCGCGGCAGCTGCGCGAGGAACGCGATGAGGCGCGCGCTCTCATCGCCGGCCGCGGCAAAGCCGCGCAAGCCGCGGCATCGCGCCCGAGCGAACTCGCGGCCGACGCTCGTGCAGCGGCGTGCCTTGCGCCGCAACAGCGCGCGCCACGATGCGACCAGCCGTGCCGACAGCGTGCGCGTTGCGCGCTTGCGTGCGACCGGGCTCAGCGCTCGCGGTGCGAAGTACGCGCGCACGAACCGTACCCGCTCGCGCAGCGACGACCGCGTCAGGAAGAAGTGGCCGAAGCCGACCAGATCGGCGAACGCTCGGTTCTCCGGCACGGCGCCGGTCCACGACCGCGCGCGATGGAAGTCGAGCAGCAGGATGGCGCGCCGATCGGGCGCCACCAGCACGTTGCCCGCGTGACAGTCGCGATGCCACACGCCCGCGGCATGCATGCGCGCGAGCGCCTGCGCGATCGCCGTGGCCAGATGCTGCCGCGTCGCGACATCGAGCTGCCCGCTCTCGGCAAGGTCGTGCAGGTTGCCCAGGCTCTCCTCGTGCTCGAGGATCAACACGTCGGCCGCTGCCGAGCGGCGCCACGCCACCGGCCGCGGCACCGGCAAGCCGCACGCCGCGAGCTGCACGAGCGTGCGCGCCTCGGTGCGCGCCGGCGAGTGCCACGCGCGCCAGCGGATGCGATCGGCGAGCGTGCGCGGGAAGTACACCTTG
This sequence comes from Planctomycetota bacterium, assembly GCA_046349655.1. Classification (GTDB taxonomy): domain Bacteria; phylum Planctomycetota; class B15-G4; order B15-G4; family JAXMBY01; genus JAXMBY01. The sequence continues at coordinate 63,870 of JAXMBY010000020.1, read as the reverse complement.
ACCACGTGGCGACCGTCGGTGGTCCGGTGCACGCGCCGCACGGCTGACGCCTTGAGCGGGATCACCGCAGCGCGCAGGATGGCATCGACGGTGTCCGCCGGCAGCATCGGGAGATCCGCGAACGCGGGCGTTTCCACACTACGTCCTTGCCCAGGGTCGTTCCGTGCCGAGAATGTGGCGATTCGAGCCCACCGTCGAGAGAGCGCGCGCCAAGCCCATGATCCTGCTCCGCCTGCATCGCCATGTGCTGGTCGACCTGCTGTGGAACTTTGCGTTCGCGGTGGCGGTGATCTCGGGCACGTTCGTGATCGTCATGATGCTCGACCTGATGTTCCGCATCGAGGGATCGAGCTTGCTGCTGATCCTGCGCGCGGCGCCGGCGCTGCTGGTGCAGGCGATGGGCATTGCGGTGATCCCCATCGCCGTGCTGGTGAGCGTCATCTCGACGTTTGGCCGGCTGTCCCAGGATGGCGAGATCACCATCCTGAAGGCGTCCGGCATCCACCCGTTCCAGACCATGCCGCCGGCGTTGTTCATGGGCGTGGCATGCGCCTGCGTGACGCTGTACATCAACGACGAGCTGGTGCCGAGAGCGGACCTCATGCGCAAGACTCTCTTGAACGAGGCGGACATCGTCAAGATGCTGCGCACGCGCGTCGAGCAGAGCAACCGCACGTTCAGCATGCAGGACTGGGACCTGGTCTGGGAGAGCGAGGAGTTTCCGCCGGGCTTGATCATGAAGCTGAACAAGGTCACCGCGCGCGAGCGAGCCCGATCCGGTGGCGGAGAGGGAGGCAAGTTCATCGCCGCGGCCAGCGCCGAGCTCAAGGTGGACAGCGAGCGACTGCTCACCATCACCCTCAAGGAAGCTCAGAGCTTGAAGGGGCAGACGGTGTCCGCGGAGGAAGCGACGCTGCCGGTGGCGCTCGGGGACACGACCCGGCCCATGCACCTGCAGCATCGCACCGGCACCGAGCTGTTTGCGCTGGCGAAGCGCATCAGCCGTCAGGGGCATCCCTGGATCCTGTTGAGCGAGGTGCTGGCGGAGCTGCATGGGCGGCTCGCGCTGGCGATGGCCTGTGTCGTGTTCGTGATCCTGGGCGCGCCGCTCGCGATCGTGTTCCGCGCCGCCAACCGCTTGATCGCCTTCACCATGGCGTGTCTCGGCTTCCTGTTCTGCTACCTGAGCATGTTCCTCGGCCGTTCGCTGGCATCGCGCGGACTGCTCGACCCGGGCATCGCGATGTGGTCCGGGAACGTATTGCTCTCGGCGCTCGGGCTCACCCTGTTGTTGTTCGTCGTGAGGCGTTGACACCGTGCGCCGGCTCGACCGCTACCTCGCCGCCTACTTCCTCGCCTGCTATGCGGTGACGTTCTTCTTCTTCATCGGCCTGTTCATCATCGTCGACCTGGTCACCAACATCGACGAGTTCGTGCAGACTGCACGGCAGGGCGGTTGGAGCGCCGGCAAGCTCGCCGGCCTGGTGGGTTCCTACTATCTCCTGTTCGCGCCGACCATCTTCTTGCAGGTGGCGCCGTTCATGACCGTGATCGCCGGGGTCGCGTCGGTGGCGCGGCTGCGCAAGAACAACGAGGTGATCCCGATCATCATGGCGGGCCAGAGCGCGTTCCGCATGCTGATGCCGGTGTTCCTGCTGGCGCTGGTGCTCGCGGTCACCATGGTGCTGGTGCAGGAGCGATTGGCGCCGCGCGTGTCCACCTGGCGCATCGCCACGCATCGGCTGCTGCGCAAGGGCGAGGGCGGCGTGTCGATTCGGCCAGCCGTGTTCACCGATGGCGATGGCCGCTACTGGTGGATGGGTGATTTCCAGATCCGCACCAACCACCTCGATGCGGCCGACATCACCTGGCACCAGGGCAAGGACGACATGTCCGCCAATGTGCATGTCACCGCCAAGGGGCTCACCTACGATCCGGTGCGGCGCGGCTGGAGCATCGACGAGGGTGTGAAGGAGGTGCAGCTCGCCGCCAGCGACGATCTCGCGCCGAAGGAGCGGGTCGCGTTCCTGAGCGGTGGACCGACGCCGGAAGAGCTGATGGCCGACGAGAAGACGCCTTACGACCTGAGCCTCGAGGAGATCGCCGCGTTCTCGGCTTTCCATCCGAAGCAGTTCAAGTGGAAGGTCCTGTTCCACCATCATCTGACGTTCCCGCTCACCAACCTGCTGCTGCTCTTGCTCGGCATCCCGTTCGTCCTGCGGCACGAGGACAAGAGCTTCTTCCTCAACCTGGCGAAGGGGCTGATCGTCTGCGTGCTGTACTTCGGCACCGACATTGCGCTTCGCAACCTGGGCGCGCAGGGCGGCCTCGATCCACGCGCCGCAGCCTGGATCCCGGTGATCTTCTTCGGCTCGCTCGGCGTGTGCCTGTTCGACGGCATCAGGACGTAGCCCCGGCCATGAGCAAGTACGAGATACGACCGTATCGACCGGGCGACGAGCAGGGCATCCTCCAGCTGTTCAACATCGTGTTCGGCGAGGGCGACCCGGCGTTCGTGCCGCGCACGCTCGCGCAATGGCGCTGGGAGTATGCCGAGAATCCCGCCGGTCTGCATGTCACCATCGCCGTCGACCCGCGTGGCGACGTCGTCGCGCAGTATGCGTGCCTGCCCTACTTCGCGCAGCTCGGCGGCGAGCGCGTGGTCGCGCATCAAGGCGTCGATTCGATCGCCCACCCCGAGCATCGCCGCGGCCTGAAGAAGGAGGGCGTGTTCCTCGCCACCGCCAAGGCGTTCTTCGCGCAATGGGGTCGGCCCGATCGCGTGGCCTTCGGCTTCGGCTTCCCCAACAAGAAGGTGTATCGACTGGGCCTGCGCCAGCTCGACTACGTGCCGGTCGCGGCGCCGGTGCCGACGCTCCATCGCAACCTGTTCCAGAAGCCGGACGACGACGAGGTGGGCGGTGCCGAGCTCGCCGATCAGGTCATCGAGCTCGCGGCGTGCGACGCGGCCGTGGACGCGCTGTGGCGACGGTGCCAGCCCGACCATCAGCTGGCGTTGATCCGTGACGCGGCCTACTTGCGGTGGCGCTATCTCCAGTGCCCGTACGGCCCCTACCGCATCCATGCCCTGCCCGGCGCGGATGGATCGCTGCGCGGCCTGATCGCGACGCGGCAGGACTGGATGGGGCCGCCGATCTTCGCGATTGCCGACTGGCTGGTGCCGGCTGCCGACGAGGCGGCGCTCGCGCGCTTGCTGCGGTTCGCCGTGGCGCGGGCCCGAGCCGCGGGCCAGCAGCGCGTCGAGACGTGGATGCCGGCGAGCTCGCCGCACCGACGCGCGATCCTCGCCCGCGGCTTCGGCGAGGAGCCATGCCACTACAACCTGTGCGTGAAGATGTACCGGCCCAGCCTCACGCTCGAATGGATGAAGCAGCACTGGTACTACACGATCGGCGACGCCGACGTTTTTTGAGGACGGTATAGACTGCCTCGGAAACCGGCCTATACTGGTGCGCTTCGCTTGGGCCGACGAGAATGCACGCGGAGGTTCCCGTGAGTCGAGTCTGTGAATTCTGTGGCAAGAAGACCCAGTTTGGGAACCAGGTGGCGCGCCGCGGGTTGCCCAAGTGGAAAGGCGGCGTCGGCCTGAAGACCACGGGCATCACCCGCCGCACCTACAAGCCCAACATCCAGCGGGTCCGAGCCCAGGTGGGCGGCAGCGTGCGCCGCATCAAGCTGTGCACCGACTGCCTCAAGTCCGGCCGCATCGTCAAGCCAGGCAAGGCCCGCCACGCCGCGCCCAAGTCACCCTGACCGTTCCCCTCAGCGCGCGCCGAAGAACCGCGTGATCGCGTCGGCCGCTGGACGGCCGTTCGGGCAATACCGGTCGCCCCGCCGCAGCGTCGTGGGCCACTTCCACACGTAGATGCCACGCAGCCATTCGCAGTCCTTGAGCGCCCCGAGCAGCGCCGCGTAGCAGCGTGCCTGGTCGTCGTCGGTGCGCTCGCCATCCTGAGCGTAGGGTCGCTGCCAGCAGGCGGCCACCGCCGGGTATCCGACCTCGGTGAGCACCACGGGCTTGGCACACGACCTGGCGATGTGCTCGATCGATCGTGCCACGCGTTCCGCGCCGGCGCACAGCTCCGCATCGGTCGCCTGCGTGCCCTGTGCGAGCGGCCAGTAGGCGTTGACGCCGAGGAAGTCGAGCGCGCGCGCGAACGGCAAGTGCTCGGCCTCATCGCCCCAGTTCGCGGCGTAGGTGATGAGTCCAGAAAACAGGCCGCGCGACCGGGCCAGCACCGCCTGCCAACGTGCGGCGTTCTCGGGCCCGGTCGTGCCCTTGAGCTCGGTGCCGATCGCGAGCGCATCCAGCCCGAGCATCTCGGCGACCAGCGCATAGTGCAAGATGAACCGCTCGTAGCGCGTGAAGAACTCATCCCAGTCCGCACCGCTGGTCATGCGGATCTCGCCGCACCACGTACCATGCGAGGTCCACAGGTGCGGCTTCAAGATCACGAACATGCCGCGCGCCTGCGCTTCGCGGCAAGCCTTGATCACTGCCGCATCGTTCTCGCCGCCCGCGGACCGACCGAAGCGCGCGAACGATTCGAGCGTGGGCCGATCGAGATCGGGCTGGTAGCCGAACGGCGTGATCGACACGGCGTTGCCGCCCAGCTGCTTGATCGCATCGAGCGACGTGCAAGCCAGCTCGGAGCCATAACCGTCGACGACGTTGTAGCCGTCGTGCGCGAAGCAGAAGCCCTTCTGGAAACCGGGCAGCTGGCGGCTTCGACTGCGGCGCGCGGTCATGCGCCCGGCGTGCCGCTCGACCAGCTGGTCCAGCTCTGCAAAGTACCAGCCGTCGAGCGTGGCCAGGTCGGCGCTCGCTCCGCCTGGCAGACGCAGGCAGCTGCCGTCGAAGCCGGCCAGGGTCGCCTCCAGCGCATTCGCGGCCACGTGCTGCGCCACGCCCGCGATCAGGGTCGCGACCAGCGGCGCCACGAACAACGGCGACCAGCGCGACAGCGCGTCGGGCTGCAGCAGGTCGCGTGACGACGGTGCGGATCTCGCCGCCGCCAGCCATGCAGCCCAGAACGACCACGGCTCGCCGTAGAAATCGCCGGCGAGATAGGTTTGCCAGCCGAGCCGCAGCGCGCCGTTCGACCAGTGGTTGCCGCGCGTCAGCCACAGCGCCTCGGTGGGCCCACGACACAGGTCCGCCGCGCCGCACCAGACGTGCACGCGGCCGTCGTCGTCCAGCAGCGCGAGCTCCATGCGACCGGTGGCCAGCGCGAGCGACTCGAGCGTCGGGTGATACACGATCTCCATCGGTTCGCTGGCATGCAGCTGGGCGAGATCGAACGAGGCGCGCGCGACCAGCGAGCTCAGGTCGCGAGCGGCAGCGCCGAGCGCGGTGGCATGCACCTGCTCGCTCGCGAGCCTGGTCGGCTCGAGCGAGACGCGCTGGCCGATCTGCCACGGCAGGTGGGACGCGTCGAAGGTCCCGTACGCGCGCGGCAAGTCGTCCTCGAGCAGCAGGAAATCGGTGCGCGGTCGCGCCGGTACGCGCAGTGCGCGCTGCAGGCTGAGCGCATCGCCAGCCACCAAAGACTGCATCACGCGCGCTGGCTCGCCCGCCTGGGCCGCGGTGGCAAACAACGCCTGGTGCGGTTGCGGCGGCGGCACGTGGCCGAGCGCGCCGCCGGGCTCGAACAACCAGCTCACCTGCTCCCTGGTCGCGACCGTGATCACCAGCGGTGGATCGGCTGGTCGCAACGGCAGCGCATCGTGCAACGAGCGGCGGATCACCTGGCGCGCGGCACGCTGGAAGGGTCGCGCGCGCTCGCGCGCGAGCCACGGGTGCAGCGCGTCCTCGGGCAGATCGCTGAGCAAGAGCACCTGATCCGCCGCGCGCGCGCGCATCAACAGATCCTCCTTGGTGGGCGCAGGATCGCCGCGCGGAGCGATCAGCGGCAACGCGAGCAGCCAGGCGTGAGCGAGCAGGATCATGCGGGTGTTCGCCGAAAGAAGCCTCGCCTAACCGAGCGAGTCGTGCTTCATTATGATCAGCGTCCCCATGGTACGAACGCTTGCGCCGAGGTCGAGATCGAACATGCCAGCACTTCCCAAAGCACCGGCGACCTATCAGCAATTCATCAAGCAGTTTCCTGCGCTGGGCAAGGCCTGGGATCTGACCGCGGAGGCCGGCCAGTGCGGTCCGCTCGACGCCAAGAGCGTGCGCTTGATCAAGCTCGCGATCGCCATGGGGGCGATGCGCGAGGGCGCGGTGCACGCCGGTGTGCGCAAGGCGCTCGCCGCCGGCGCGACCCAGGACGAGATCGATCAGGTGATCGCGCTCGCCGCCGGGACGCTCGGGTTCCCATCGGTGGTGGCGCTGTTCTCGTGGACGCGCGACCTCGTCGCCGGGCCGAAGCGCCGGCGGCGGTGAGCATCAGCACTGGCCCGCGCGCCGCAGCCGCAGCAGCTCGGCCGGATCATCGGCGATGTAGCCCTGCACCGGCAGGCCCTTGAAGCGTGCCACGTCGGCGGCGTCGTTCAGCGAGTACACCCACACCTCGCGCCCGGGGCGCATGACGCTCGCGAGCAGCTCGGGCGTGGCCAGCGTCTTCTTCAGCACCAGCATCGGCGGGTCGATCTCGCGCAGGAATGCAAGGCGCTCGCGATCGAGCGGCCGGGAGCGAATCCAGCCGAACTGCTCGGTGAGCCGCCGCCGGCAGAGCATCCGCACGACGCCGCGCGAGAACGAGATGATCGTGACGCGCTCGGTCGGCTGCTGGATCAGCTCGCGTGCGACTGCCTCGACGATCGGCGTCGGATCGCCGCCGTGCTCCCACTTGATCTCGACCGCAACGCGCGCTGCATGCGCTGCCGCGAGCGCCAGCACCTGGCTGAGCCGCGGCGGCCTGCCCTCGAGCGTCACCGCGGCCCCGTGCGGCGGCCGCACCTCGCAGCAGAGCGCGACCTGCTCGAGCTCTGCGAGCGTGAGATCCTGCAGCTGGCGGCGATCCCGGCCGGACGTGATGCGGGCGAGGTCCGCATCGTGCATCACCACCACCTGCTGGTCCCGGGTCAGCTGCACGTCGAGCTCGAGTCCCTGGCAGCCGAGCGCGAGCGCGCGCTCGAACGACGGCAGCGTGTTCTCGAGCCGTTCCACCGGTGCGCCGCGGTGCCCGACGATCAACGCTGGTCCGGCCATGGAACTCGTGCTCAGCGGTCCAGGGTGAAGTCGAAGCTGACGATCGACATGGCGGCGCGGATGGCGGGCAGCTCGCGCTCGCCGCGCGCTTGATCGCGCTGCGCACGCAGCCGGGCATGCTCGAGCCCGGCCGGCAGCGTGAGCAGGTAGTTGCCCTGGGCATTGCTCCGGGTCTGTGCGCTCACCAGCCGTGCGAGCGGGTGATCCGCAGCGAGCGCGACCCACACGACGGCGTCGGCCGCCGGTTGGCCGGTGCTGGTGGTGAGCGTGCCGAGCACGGTCGCCGGTGGTGGCACGCGGATGAACAGCGCGCCCGCATCCGGCACGTGGCCTTGCCAGGTGCCCAGGAAGGCGCGCTCGTCGGCGAACACGCGGGCGGCGAGCTGCTCGCCATGCACGGGCAGCAGCAGGCTGCCGCTCGCGTCGGCCTCGCCGATCCGATCCTCGGGCGGGCACGCATCCCCACCGCGCCATTCGCACTCGAGCAAGGGACGCACCAGGCTCGCGCCGCCGTCGAACGCAACGTGCACCTCGATCCATCGACAGGCGCCGAGCCACACCTCGTGCATGCTCGAATCGAACGCCAAGGAGCCATGCGCGCGCGCGCCAACGAACAGGTCGTCTGCCGCGGCTGCCTTGCCGGCGGCGACGCCGCTCGCGTCGCTCACCGCCAGCGGCGCCGCACTGCCTGCCGTGAACACGGATGCGCCCGCGATCGGCAGAAGGGTGGCGGCCGACCGAACGCACACCGAGAACTCGATCTGGCGCACCGCCGCCGGCGCGGCCGCTGGCAGGCGGAAGCTCGCGCTGGGCGATGGGGCCTCGAGGTCGCCGAGCATGGCCACGCTGCCGCGATGCGCGGCGGCGACGTGATAGCGACCAGGCGCCAGCGTGTCGATCCGGAACCGGCCGTGGTCGTCGGTGATCACCGTCAGCCACGGCAAGCGTGGGTTCCACGGTGCGAGCGCGATGGTGGCGCCGGTTGCCGGCGCTGCCGTTGCATCCAGCACGCTGCCGTCCACGGCCATGCCAGGCTCGAGACGGATGCGCAGGTAGCGGCGCGGCTCCTTGCCGAGCATCACGCCGCGCACCACCGCTCGACCGGACTCCCTGCTCTCGATCATGAGGTCGATCGACGGCAGCGCCAGATCGTCGAGGTGGAAGTCACCGCTCATGCCGGTGAGCACTTCGCCCACTGGTCGCGCCGCCGCCGCCAGCGCGAGCTGATCGGCTGCGGCGCGCGGCGGCTGCGTGGCGTAGAGCACGACGCGGGCGGCGCGCACCGGTCGGTCGAGCGCGTCCTGCACGCTGCCCTCGATGCGCACCAGCCGGCACAGCGGCAGCTCGCCGAGGCTCGCTGTCGCGCGCTGCTCGCACGCGCAGGCGACGGTGCAGTCCGCGTAGCCGCTGCTCTGCGCGCGCACCTGCAGAGGCACGCCGATCGGCAAGCCGTCGATGCGGAACGTGCCATCGTCATGCAGCTCGATGTCGGGGCGGGCGATGTGATCGATGCCGAGCACCGCGAGCTTGACCGCGAGCGGCTCGCGCGTGGCGAGGTCGATGCAGCGTCCGGTCAACGTGCCCATGGCCGGCTGCGCGTCGATCGGCAGGATGCCAGGATCGGTGTCGGCGCTCGTGCTCGCCGCGGTTGCGGCGTGCGCGAGCAGCGGGGCGCTGGCGAGCCGCGGCAGCGCGATGAACGAGTAGAACGCCACGGCGCAGATCACGAACCCGACGACGATGTTGAGGCCAAGTCTTTCTTCGCGCGTCACGGCCCCATCCTGCAGGACGTGATCGTCGCCGGCAAGGTCCTGGCTCGCGGTTGCGCGGCTCGCCATTGCCTGGCAATGCCCAGCGATCGATGGCGGTGTGCGCGCGCGGGCGCGGCGTCATGCGCTCCGCCGGCGGCGCCGCGGCTTCGCCGCGCGGTGAGCACGCACCCGGCCCGCGACCTTGGCGCGGACGCGCTTCGCCTTCGCCCGCGAGCGGCGCTTGCGCAGGCGCTCGGCGCGCCACTTCGCCTGATAGGCGAGCAGCTGCTCGGGCGTCTCGAACAGCATGTCGAAATCGCCGCCGTCCTTGTCGCAGTGATCGTTCTTGTACTCGCGGCAGATGCTCGGCCGCTGCTCGTAGATGGTGCACAGGTTGTCTGGCCCGAGCGCCTTGCACTGCTGCTCGATGTTCAGGAACCACGTGCCGTCGTCGACGAAGATCGAGACCTTCTCGTGCAGCAGGTACCAGCGCAGATCATCGAAATCGCGCTCGCTGGTCGGCTTGTCGATCTCGAGCGCGAAGTAGCGGCAGCACAGGGCCGTGCACGATCCACACTTCGGGTCGATCGCGGTCAGGAATGGCAGGCAGCTCATGACGTGGCGTCTCACTCGATGGCGGAGGAATCGAAGGCGCAGAGTCTATGCGAACCACGACCACGATCAAATCGCGGTCCGGGTAAATGCGCGAGCGACCGCGGCTGCGGCTCAGGGTGCCAGCACTTCCGCGTGTCCCTTGGTGCTGAGGAATAGCACGCCGCGGCTGGTCAGCACGGCGCCGGTGTGGCCGCCATCGCCGCCGAGCGGCGACTGGAATAATAGCTGACCATCGTTGCGCGCGAAGCAGTACTGCGAGCCCTGCGTGCCGCCGACGTACACCTTGTCGTTGGCGACCGCTGGCGCGCCGGCGAGCGTCTCGTGCGCGGTGTAGGTGGTGAGCGTCTGGAAGGTCTTCGCGTCGAAGCGCACGATCTTGTTGCCTGCGACCAGGTAGACGTCGCCCTCGAGCAGCACGGGGCCGGTGGCCGGCAGCTGGCTGACCGTGGCGTGACGCACGGTGCTGCCGGTGTCGGGATCGAGCGCGAGCAGCTGGCCGGTCTCGGTGGCCATGAATACCAGGTCGCCATAGGCGAGCAGCGAGCCGACGAAACCCTCGCCGTTGCGCAGGTCGCGCAGCACCTCGCCGGTGTCGGCCTTGAGCGTCAGCAGCTGGCCGCCGACGAACGCGACGACCAGCTTGTCATGCACCAGGGCAGGCCGCCCGCGCAGCGGGCTCTTGCGGCCGAGCTGATAGATCGGCCGGCCGGTCCGCCGGTCGAACACGCGCAGCGATCCCGCCTCGGTGCCGATGTAGATGCGGTCGTCGGTGATCAGCGGATCGGCACGGCTTTGCTCCTTCTCGCCCAGCGGAATCGCGAGCTTCTCGACCAGGCTGGTCTTGTCGATGATGTGCAGCTTGCCTTCCGCCGCGGTCACGAACAGCTCGCCGCCGCACAGCACCGGCGTCGCGCGGATGCCGAAGAACGAGCCGCTGTCGAAGGTGTTCGCCACGCTGCCGTCGGCCAGGTCGAAGGCCACCACGTGGCCGTTGCGCGTGCCGACGTAGGCCCGCTCGTCGCTGGCGACCGCGGTCGCTTCCACTGGCTCACCGATGTCCATCTTCAGCACCGCCGAGCGATGCAGGTAGACGCGCAGCACGCCGTCCTTCTCGGGCGTGAAGTCGCGCACCTCGCGGTCGAACTCCTCGGCCTCGGCCGTGAGCGTGAGAGTGCCGTACGCGGGAACGCGCACGTGGCCGCTCTTCACCTCGCCAGCAGAGATGGTGACGTGCGCGCTCTTGGGCGCCACCTCGAGCGCCACCGGGACCAGCAGCGACTTGTCGAGGTGCAGGTTCGGGAAGCGGGCGATGATGTCGTACGCCTCGGTGTGCGCCTCCTGGTACTCGCCCGCGGCGATCCTCTGCTCGAGCGCCTCGAGCGCGCTGCGCGCGGCGGTGACATGCTCCATCTCCTTGCGGAACAGGGTCGTGAGCTGGCCCTGGCCGTAGCGCGTGAGCAAGCTCTCGTACAGCTCGCCGGCCTTGCCGATGTCGCCGTCGAGCTGGGCCTTGAGCGCCGCCTCGTACATGCTGTCCATCTCGGCCAGCGCCGACAGCCGCAAGCTGCGCCGGCGGATCTCGCGCAAGCTGTCCTCGACCGGGCCGAACTGGGTGACGATCTCCTGGCCGAGATCAGCGAGCGCGGTGAAGTCCTCGACGTACGGTCCGGGCTGGCCCGCCTCGCGCCGGGCGATCTGCCCGAAGCTCAGGAAGTCGCCCTTGCGATCGGCGTTGAACACCGGGTCGTACTGGTCGTGCACGCGGCGCAGCTCGATCGCGGTATCCAGCTCGGGCATCTTGAAATCGCGCGCCATGCTCACCACGTGATCGCGCTCGGTGCTGACGCGGTGGCGAACGCTGGCCATGTTGGTCTTGAAGGTCTCCTCGCTGTCTTGCTGTCCCAGCTCCCGGTGCGCGGTGATGAACGTGTTCAACGCGTCGGCGAGCTTGCCGTCGTCGAACTGCTGCCATAGCGTCGCCATGCGCGTCGCCACCGACTGCCGCAGCTCATCGATGCGCTGCTGGCGCTGCTGCTCGCGCAGCTCGTTGGTCTTGGCGATGATCTGGCCGGCGCGGCTGCGCGCGGCGAAATGCTCCTCGCGCACCTGGTTGGCAACCGCGAACGCCTGGTTGAGGTCGCCGTGCTTCAGCAGGCGCTCGGCGCGGTCGAGCTCCTTCATGCCCGCGGTGCGATCGATGCCGTACAGCACCGCCAGCGCCACCACCGCCATGACCGCGAATACCGAAGCGCCCACGAACGCTTTCTTGCGCAGCACGCGCGACTGGTCGGTCTTCAGCTTCTTCAACTTCTTCGAGACGTCGACGCGGCTCGGCGTCAGCTCGAGGATCTGGCGGTAGATCGCGGCGACGCGCCGCGCGTCGCTCTTCACCTCGTCGCGATCCAGCAGCTCCTCCAGGTACTCGACTGCCTTGTGATGCTCACCCGCGCCCTTGCACACCACCACGTAGAAGCGCGACATCATCTCGTGCGTCGGATCGCGCTGGTGGATGCGGTCGAGCGCGCGCAGCGCGCGCTCGTCGTCCTTGCGGCTCACGTAGATCTCGACCAGGCGCTGCAGGTAGGCCACCTCCGAGACGTCGTCGCCACCCTCGTGATGGATGTCGGCCAGCTCCTGCAAGATGGCGGTGTCCTCGGGCGACAGGCGGTACGCGCGCTCGAGCTGCGAGCGCGCCTGATCGCGATCGCCCGCCGCGCGCACCAGCCGCGCCGTGCGCAGGATCACTCGTGCCGCGGCCGCGCCGTCGCCGGCCTGGCGATACAGGCGCGCAATCGTGGCGAGCAGCGCCGCGCGCTGATCCGTGGTCACCGACTCGGCGCGCTTCAGGATCTTGAGCGCGCGATCCGCACGGCGGTTGCGAAAGCACTCCTGCGCGGCGGCGACCAGCTCGTCGGGCTCTGCCGCGCGCGCGGCGCCCGCATCGAGCAGCTGGATCATGGACTTCGCGGTGGTGAACGGCGAGGCGAGCAGCGAGTCGGCGACGTCGAGCACGGTGCGCGTGCCGTTCATGCGTTCCCAGATGCGCTTCAGCTCCTCGTCATCGGGCGGCGCGACGTCGTCGCGCTTGAGGAAGATCGCGTTCAGGTCCGGGATCTTCTCGTGGATGACGCGCCACTCGTCCACGCGGCGCGCCGCTTCGAGCACGATGCCGTCGACGCGGAAGTAGGCGTGCGCGGGAACCCCTTGCGGCGGCGGCACCTCGCCGAACTCGAAGCTCGCCGTCTCGAGGCTGAACAGCGCGTAGATCTCCTCCTCGATCTGGCGCGTCAGCACCTTCTGCAGCGTGTCCTCGCTGATCGCGCCAGCATCGCGCAGGATCTCGCCGAGGTAGTGGCCGGTCCTGGCCTGCGCGGCCAGCGCCTCGTCGAGCGTGGTGCGATCGATCACCTCGGCCTCGACCAGCATGTCACCGAGCCGCCGGCGTGCGGTGATCTGCGGATTGAGCAGGGTGATGCCCTGGCGGCCGAAGTAGATCGCCTTCTCCTGATCGCCCCAGCGCAGACGCAGCACGCCCTGCTGGCTGTTCGAGGTCAGCGTCTGAAAGAGGTCGGCGAGCTGGACGTTTTTCAAATCGCCCTTGAGGGCCATGTGAGAACTCCCGCCGGCGCGTTCGGAGCTCGCCGCCTTGCGAGCGCTTCGAGCAGACTGACTCGGCCGTCTTCCTAACCATCTCGATTCACATCACTTAATGCAGCAATCCATGATCGGGAGAGAGCTTGCCGGGGCTTGAGCACCGGGTCCCGCCAAGGTCGGCATCGAGCAGGCTGAAACTGCCTACCACCCCGTCATAATGGCGATGTGTCCGATCGCCATGCGCCAATTGGATGCATAGGCCGTCAGTTGTTCGGGGGCGCCCCGATAGCTATGACAGACTTGCGGGGATGACCGAGACGATCACGAGCGAGGAGGCAGCATGACGACGGAACCTTCTGGAGCGACCGCGGTCGAACGACGCGCGCGGGTCAGCCGCAACGTGCTCCTGATCGAGGACGATCTGACGCTGCGCGAGAGCCTCGCGGAATACCTGGCAGGCAAGGGTTATCAGGTGGATGTTGCGAGCGACGGTGCCCAGGGCCTGGCCAAGCTCGATCACGACACGATGGCGGTGGTCACCGACCTCAAGCTGCCCGGCTTCTCCGGCATGGACGTGCTGCGCCGGGTGAAGGACAGCTCCCCCGATACCGAGGTGGTGATCGCCACCGGCTACGGCACGATCGACCTGGCGGTGGCGGCGATGCGCGAGGGCGCCTACCACTTCGTTCCCAAGCCGATCAATCCCGTCGCGCTGGTGCGGCTGCTCGACGAGATCGCCGAGAAGCGCTCGCTCAAGGCCGAGGTCAACTCGCTGCGCCGGCAGCTGGACGAGCGCTACGGGTTCGAGAACCTGATCGGCCGCTCACCCAAGATGCAGGACGTGTTCGAGGTGATCCGGCAGGTCGCGCCGACCAAGGCCACGGTGTTGATCTGCGGCGAGAGCGGCACCGGCAAGGAGCTGGTCGCGCGCGCTATCCATCAGAACAGCCCCCGCAAGGATCGGCCATTCGTGGCGATCAACTGCGCGGCGTTGCCCGCCACGCTCATCGAGAGCGAGCTGTTCGGCCACGAGAAAGGCGCGTTCACCGGCGCGACTTCCCGGCGCGAGGGGCTGCTCAAGGCAAGTGATGGCGGCACGCTGCTGGTGGACGAGGTGAGCGAGCTCGATCCGGCGCTGCAGGTCAAGCTGCTGCGGGTTCTCGAGACCCGATCCTACATCCCGCTGGGTTCGAATCTGGAAAAGAAGCTCGATCTGCGCATCCTGGCTGCAACGAATAAGGATCTCGAGGAGCTGGTACGACAAGGCAAGTTTCGCGAAGATCTGCTCTACCGTCTGAAGGTGGTGAAGATCCTGTTGCCTCCGCTGCGCGATCGCCGCGAGGACATTCCCATTCTGGCCAGGTCGTTCCTCGAGCAAGCGGTGAAAGAGCACGGCTTGCCAGACAAGACGTTGTCGAACGGCGCCGTGGTGCGTTTGGCGACACATCCGTGGCCGGGCAACGTGCGCGAGCTGAAAAACACGATCGAAAGCATGGCGGTCTTGAGCCGCGCGCCCGAAATCAACGAGGTAGACCTCGACCGGACCCTGGGTCGTGCCGGCGAGGGCGACGAGACGAGCATCCTGCAAGTGGGCATGACCATGGAGGAGCTCGAGAAGCGTGCGATCCTGGAGACCCTTCGGTCGGTGAACGGCAATCGAACCAAGGCCTCGAAGATCTTGAAGATCAGCCTGCGCACCCTGCAACGAAAGATCAAGGAGTATGGCCTCCAAGGATGACAAGCTGACCCCGGGCACCAAGGGGCCGCAACGCACCGGACCGGCGAAGCCGCGTCTGCAGACGCTTCTCTGGTACTTGCTGATCACGGCGGTGTTCATCACGTTCCTGAACGGCCTGCCGGGACACGGCGGCTCGCAGGTGCGCTACGACCAGTTCATCGAGGACTTGAACAAGGGGAACGTGAAGAGCGTCGAGCTGACCGACGACACGATCAAGTACGTGGTGCGCAACGAGGGCATCCCGAAGGTGGTCGAGTGGTTGTCGCGCAGCGATCCGGGCTTGATCGAGCGGCTGCTCAAGTACAAGGAGGCGCATCAACCCGATCTCGAGATCCGGCAGAAGACCGACTCGGGCGTGGGCGCTCTCCTGCTCACCTGGATCGTGCCGCTCGTGTTCCTCGGCCTGCTGTTCCTGTTCATGACGCGCCAGATGGGGCGCACCGAGTCGGTGCTCTCGTTCGGTCGATCGCGAGCACGCATCGTCGCCGAGAAGGACATCAAGACGACCTTCGATGACGTCGCCGGCGCGGACGAGGCCAAGGAAGAGCTGCGCGAGATCGCCGATTTCTTGCGCAACCCCTCCAAGTACGCCGCCGTTGGCGGCAAGATCCCCAAGGGCGTGCTGCTCGTGGGACCGCCCGGTTGCGGCAAGACGTTGATCGCACGCGCGGTCGCCGGCGAAGCCGGCGTGCCGTTCTTCTCGATCTCCGGTTCGGACTTCGTCGAGATGTTCGTCGGCGTCGGTGCGGCGCGCGTGCGTGATCTGTTCGCGCAAGCGAAGGCAAAGTCGCCGTGCATCATCTTCATCGACGAGATCGATGCGGTGGGCCGCCAGCGAGGCGCCGGCATCGGCGGCGGCCACGATGAACGCGAGCAGACGCTGAACCAGCTCCTGGTCGAGATGGATGGTTTCGAGTCCGAGAAGGCACCATCATCCTCGCCGCCACTCAATCGCCCGGACGTGCTCGATCCAGCGCTGCTGCGTCGGGACGTTTCGATCGCCGCGTGGTGATCGATCAACCGGACCAGAATGGTCGCTACGAGATCTTCAAGGTGCACACGCGCGAGAAGCCGCTCACCGAGGATGTGGACCTGCGCGTGCTCGCCAAGCGCACGCCGGGTTTCGCCGGCGCGGACATCGCCAACGCCGCCAACGAGGCAGCTTTGCTCGCCGCGCGCCGCGGGCGCACGCGCATCACCATGCGCGACTTCGAGGATGCCGTGGAGCGCGTGGTCGCCGGTCCGGAGCGCAAGTCGCGCATCATCTCCGACAAGGAGAAGCGCATTCTCGCGCACCACGAGCTGGGTCACGCGATCACGGCGATGCGGTGCCGGCACGCCGATCCCGTGCACAAGGTGTCGATCATCCCGCGCGGGCACTCGGCGCTCGGCTACACCCTGCAGCTGCCCATCGAAGACAAGTACATCATCTCGCGCGAGGAGCTGATCGACCGCATCACCTCGCTGATGGGTGGCCGCGCCGCCGAGGAGATCATGTTCGCGCAGAAGTCCACCGGCGCGCAGAACGACCTGGAGCGCGCGGCCGACATCGCCCGCAACATGGTCGTGAAGCTCGGCATGGGCGACCAGGTGGGGCCGGTGCACTATGGCCAGAAGGAACACGAGGTGTTCCTCGGCCGTGATCTCGCCTATCGCAAGGACTTCTCGGAAGAGATCGCGGTGCGCATCGACCGCGAGGTCGAGGGGATCCTGCGTGGCTGCTACGAGCACGCGTGCAGCGTGATCGAGCACGATCGGCCGATCCTGTCGGCGATTGCCGATCGGCTGGTCCAGGAAGAAGTGATGGACGGGCGCGAGATCCGCGCCGTGCTCGACGAGCATGACCGCAAGCGCGCCGAGGGCTTCGACGCGGACGAGAGCGTGCGCCTGGCGATGAAGGTCTTGAAGCCGCTCGAGCGCCCGCCGAAGAAGCCGGTCGAAGAGGTGACCAAGAACGCGGCGCCCCCCGCCTGAGCCGCGGGCCAAGGCGTCCTCAATCGCGGAGCTGGAAGATCGTGCCGGCGGCGCTGCCCACCACGATCCTTCCCGCCAGCGAGATCGCCGGCGCGCCCAGCCGCGCCTGCGAGGACGGGTCGAGGATCAGCGGCGGGAATGCCTCGCTGCCCGCCACGGTCACGCCATAGAACGCGCCCGCGGCCGTCACGTAGACGGTGTCGGCTGCGTCGACCACGGGGCGCGCCGCGACCGGCGCGGCAGCCTGGTAGAACGAGAAGCCCTGGCCGCCGGGTGTGACGGCGAACAGCCGGCCGTCCTGCGCGCCGAACAAGACGTGACCGCCGCTCGCGATGATCGGACCGCCGGTGCCGCCGAGGTCGGTCGCGAACCCGGGTTCGAACGTGAACAGCGGCTTGCCGTCCCGGGTGAAGGCGGCGAGCTGATCGCGATCGGTGAGCACGTACAAGTGCTCGCGCCGGTCGAAGGCGGGCGTGCAGCGCGAGACCGGACCCGGCATCAGCGCCACCTCGAGTCTGGGCTGCGGCGTGAGCAGCGAGTCGACGTCGTACAAGAGCACCGTGGCGTGCCTGGTCGCGACGGCGAGCACGCCCGATGCCGAGAGCGCCGGCGAGCCTTGCGCGAGACCGTCGGCTGCCGCGACGCTCGCGAGCAGCTCGCCGGTGCCGCTCACCACGTGGATCGTCGACTCGCCAGCGACCACCAGCTTGCCGTCGGCATCCTCGAGCGGTGTCGTGAGGCGCTGGCCGAGCTCGAGGAACCAGGCGACCTTGCCGCTGCGGTTGACCGCCGCGAGCCGCCCCTGGTCGGTGCTGCACACGACGCTGCCGTCCCGGGCGAGCAGCGGCGCGCTCGAGCCGGCGCCGACGTCGCGGCGCCAGATCTCCTGGCCGCTCGCGGTCAGCGCGATCAGCTCGCCGGCGATGCTGCGCACGTGCACCCGACCATCGGCGCCGATCACCGGCGAGGCGGTGGCATCACTCGCCGCATCGATCTGCCAGCTGGTGAACGGCGCGGCGGGGCCGGCGATCGATGTGGACCCGGCGCGCGGCGAACCGCCGCCGAGCGCCGGCCACGGGTCGCGATCGACGAACACCTCGACGTTGCCGCTCGCCGTGCCGACCACGACCTCGCCGCTCTTGCCGAGCGCCGGGCCAGATGCCTTCGGGTCGTTTGCCGCCGCCGGCGCAGGCACCGTGAACAGCGCCGCGCCATCCGCGTCGAACGCCTGCAGGCTGCCGTCCACGCCCGCCGTGTACACGCGCCCGAGCGCATCGATGGCGGGTGCCCCGGCCAGCGCCGCAGCGAGGTCGACGCTGAGCGTGACACCGCCCTCGGCCGTGACCGCGTGCAGCCGCGGCGCGGCGTCGGCAAACCAGATCGTTCCGTCGGCGGCGAGTGCTGGCCCGCCAAGGCCGCTCGGCGTGCCACCGGCGCCCGGGTCGACGAACCACGCCAGCCGGCCAGCGGCGTCGAGCGCCACGAGCACGTCGTGCTCGGTGAGCGCGAGCAGCTTGCCGTCGGCGGCCACGGCGACCAGCCCCGGCACGCGACCGCCCACCGGTGTGCGGAAGCGGATCTGCCCAGCGGCATCGATGGCGACCAGGTCGCCCGAGCGCGTGGCGACGATCACGTCGCCCTGCTGCGTGAGCGCCGGCGCGGACAGCTCGAGCCCGGAGAGGGGCGTGCTCGCTTCGATCGTGCCATCCTCCCTGACCCGGTGCAGGTGGCCATCCGCGGTGGCCACGAAGATGGTGCCGTCCGGGCTCGCGCTGGGAGTGCCGATCGCGGCGCCGAGCACGGCCTGCCAGCGCAGGCTGCCGCCGGCATCGATGGCGCTCAAGCGGCCATCGTCCGCGCCGACCACGACGGTGTCATCTGGCAGCAGCGCCGGCGCCGATGAGCCCGGCCCCACGCTCACCTGGAAGATCTGGCGGTGGTTGCTGCCGATCGCCACGACGGTGCCGTTGCGGGTGCGCGTCACGAGCCTGCCGTCGCTGCCCACGAGCACCGGCGCCTGCAGCTCCTGCGCGATCGGCAGCGTCGCATCGAGCAGCGCGCGTCGGCCCGGCGGCCGCGGACCTGCTCGTGTGGCGTGGATCCGCGCCGGCCTGGCCCCACGCCGCCACGTCGCGCAAGCACAGGAGGCGCGCGTCCTGGGGTGGCGAGGAACAAGGACCCGCCGCCGCCCAGCACCATCGGCGCATCGAACGCGCTGGTGATCGTGTCGTGCAGCTCGGTGCGAAACCGCAGCTGGCCGTTGCGATCGAGACCGAACACCACGCCGGCGTTGGAACGCACGTAGATGTTCCCGGCGCCGTCGACCAGCGCTGGCGAGCTGATCGCGGCGCCCGCGTCGAAGCTCCAGGCCACGCTGCCATCCGAGCGCAGCGCGTAGAGGTGCTGGTCCTGGCTGCCGTAGAGGATGTAGCCCGCAGGGTGGATCGCGGGCGTGCTGCCACCGCCCGCGGTGGTGGTGACCTTGGGCTTGAACGTCCAGAACAGTACGCCGCTCTGCGACACCGAGTGCAGCTGGTCGGCATCGTCGACGACGTACACGATCTTGCCATGCACCGCGGGCGTGCCGCGCGAGATCGCCGTGCCGAGCGCGAGCGTGAACATGCTCTGCGGGCTCGCGAGGCCACGGCGGATGTCGAACGCATAGAGGCTGCCATTGGTCGAGCCCACGTACACGCGGTCCTCGGCGTCGAGCGCGACCGACGCGGTCCCGAGCGGACCGGTGCTGAGCGTCGCGATCACGGGTCGCGGCTGCGGCGGCAGGATCGCCACGCGGCCTTCCGCGTCGCTGATCGCGTAGGCGACCACCAGGTCGTTGTTGGAGCGCACCGCCGGGCTCGAGACCCGGCCGCTCAGCACGTGCGCGAACGAGGTGGCGCCATCGCGCGTGATGCCCTGCAGGACGCCGTCGTCGGTGGGCGCGAAGATGAACTGCTCGGGCAGAGCGATCGGGCTGCCGGTGCCCAGGCCGATCTTGCGCGTCCAGAGACGCTCGCCGTCCCGGGTGAACGCGCTCAGCTGCTCGCCATGGCGCACCAGCAGGAGCTCGCCCTCGGTCACGATCAGGCTGCTCGCGCTCGATTCGAGCGCGGTCGACCACGCGATCGTGCCGTTGCTCGGGCCGCTCACCTCGGCGTGTCCGGCGCGATCGGCGGTGCGCTGGTACATGGGCCACAGCCACGGCGCACGTGGCCCGCCCGTCTTGCCGCCGCCGCACCCGGCGGCGAGCGCGCCCAGCCAGAGCGCGATGGCGATGCGCGTGAAGCGTGCTCGGGGGTTGCGACGTGCCCTCATGAGCGGAGGATCATCGTGGTCGGGCGCAAGGCGGTCAAGGACGCGAACGACTGGCGCGGCGATAACCGAGCAGCAGCGTGATCACCCGCGCATAGTCGTGCACGCCTTCCGGCACGCCCTGCTGCTTCAGATACGCATCATAGAGAGTCCGGCTCGCGGCGGCGAGCAGCGCGCTCTGGTCCTGCCGCGCGCGCGCGGCGATGCGGTGCAGATCGTCGCGCACGCGCGGGTCGAGCTCCCGCACCGCGGTTGCCTTGAGATCATCTGGCACGGATGCCACCGCCGACGGCAGCAGGGCGAGCAACGCCGAGTACTGCGCGGCCGGCGCGCCGGTGCGCCAGCAGGCGAGGTAGCCGATCAGGTTCGCCTCTGCCTCGGACGCGTAGCCCGCGACGTGGGCGAGTTCGTGCGCCATCACGAACGGGGCCTCGAGCGGCAGCAGGGCGGGATCGATCTGCGCTTCGTGCAGCCACGGCGAGGTGATGCCGGTTGTGCCGGTGATGGCGAGCAGGCGCGCCGGCCAGACTGCCTTGACTCGCCGCGGCAGCAGCACGCGGCGGCGATCGAGATCGGCGGTGACCGCCTCCACCGCGCCGGCGATGGTCGCCTCGAGGGCGCGCGCCACAGCGTGGTCGATGCTGGTGCACGCGGCCTGCGCTTGCTGCGCCAGCTCGCGCTCGAGCTCGAGCACCTCGCGGTCGCTGGCTGGCGCCGTCGGCCACGCGAGCCGGCGCTCGAGCGGCTCGCGCAGGTACAGCAGGCCCCACGAGCCGATGAACGCGAGATACAGCAGCGCGCTGACCGTGGCGGCGGTGCCGCCGGCGTGCGCGATCGCGCGCGCGAGCGACCACGTGTGCCGCCGCCAGCGCACGAGCGCAAGCAGCACGCTGCGCAGTCCGACCACGAGCAAGCCCGCGAGCAAGACCTCGGTCAGCGACCACGAGGTCCATTGCGTGAGCGGCACGGTGACCGCGAGCAGGCGCGGGTACACGCCGCGCACGAACACCGACTCGACGGCGGCCGGATCCGGTGGCGCGATCAGCAGCCAGGCGGCGACTGCCAGCGCAGCCAGGATCAGCAACGCTGCGAGCGAGCGCTGGAGGTGATCGGCAATGCGGCACATGGCTGAGGGTGTGGTCGGGATCGCTGCCGCGGCCCACAGCGAAAAAATGCCTGGTACCCCCGGCGCGGAGGGGGCGGCGCGGGACGTGACGATCCGCAGAAAAACCCGGCCCGTCCCGGCGCTTCCGCTCCGATACCTCCCGTGTCCAACCCGTGCCCGCGCACTCACAGGAGGGGGCGATGAAAGTACCTTGCTTGCTGCCTTGGATCAACGTGCACATCGACGCTTGCGGGCGCGTCCTGCCCTGCGCTCCCGAGACCACGCGGATCTCGTTCGGCCATCTCGCGGCCGAGGGTGCGAGCACCGCGTGGCACGGGATCGAGGCAGAGAACTCGCGCCATTGCATGGTCTCGCGCCAGTGGCCGAAGATCTGCCGCAAGAGCTGCCCCGTGCTGCAAGCGGCACCCATCGACCTGCTGCTCGGCGCGCCGCCCCGCGGCCATCCTGGCCTGGGGTCGCTCGCGCTCGATGCCGCGAGCTGGAACCAGCTGCGCCAGAGCGTGATGCAAGATCCCGACCACGCGCCGCTCGCGCCGCTGACGCTCACCATCGAAGAGGGTGAGCAGCCGCTCGACCGCACCGACCTCGCGTTCGATCGCCTCCAGGAGCTGCGCCTCGTGCTGCACGAGCAGCGGCCGCTCGGGCCGACGCTCGGCAGGCTGCTCGAGACCATCCGCAAGGAAGCGCCGCAGCCGCTCGCGATCGTGATCGAGGCGAGCCTCGCGAGCTACGACGCCGAGACCCGCCGCTGCTGTGAGCAGCTCGCGCCGCGCCGCCTCGCACTGGTCACGCGCGGCCTGGCGGGCGCGGCGCTCGCGGGTGATGCGCGAGCGGCCGCGAGCAACCCGCGGGTCGCCAGCAGCGCAGCTCGCGCCACGCACCGCGCTCGTGCTCGAGATCACACGCGCCGCGATTGCCGGCATCGCCGGCTTCTTCGACCTCGCACGCGATCACCGGCTGCAGGCGATGCTGCGCCGCCCGCGTGGTCTTCTGGGAAGCGAGGATCCATTCGCACTGCGCGCGTACCGCGAGCTGAAGCAGCTGGCCGAGATCCTGGAGCGATGCCGCAGCACGCACGCCGACGTGTGGCAAGCTGCCGATCGCGCGCGCTGGGAGCGGGAGCCGCTGCTCGCGCGCATCACGCGCCCCGATCAGGCGGCGTACTTCGTCGTCGCGCACGAGCCGATTGCTCGAGAGCGGGAGCAGCAAGTCGCGAGCCGACGTGGCGCCTGACGCTCGTCGCGAGGCGTCTGTCCCAGAAGCGAAATGAATCAATTGAGACAGTCGCTCTCCTTGATTTTGGTCCCCGGTGCAATACGATTGGCGCCTGACCCGCTGCCGTGGCTCAGAGGTAGAGCACGTCCTTGGTAAGGACGAGGTCATGGGTTCGATTCCCATCGGCAGCTTCGCGGATGCGATTCTCGGGGTGCCTTGACAGGTACCCTGAGGTTGCTCGAAGATGTGATGAGAGTGCAAGTCACCTTCGCACGCCAATGACCCGGTCTCAGATCGCATGAAGCCTTGCTGCCGTGGTCACTGCCGACGCCGCCCTCGGGTGGTGAGTCCTCGGTGAAGCACTCGCTGAAGCAATCGCGCTTGCACAGGGAATGCACGCTTCCGAGCCCGCGCTGCTGCTGCCGGCAGTGAGCCGAGCTCCTCAAGACCGAAGGATGTCGCCGATGATGCCACGCCCGCGCTCCGAACCACGTCTCCTCAATCGTCCCCGCTGTGTCGTGTTCCTCGACTTCGAAGGATTCCTCGACGAGGACGGCGACATCCCGCCGGGGTTCGACGCCAAAGGGTTGTTCCAGAGCATCCGCGGCCGTGGCGATGTCGCGTACGCGTGCGCCTACGGCGACTGGTCGCACTACCGCGATGCGGGCATCGAGATCGCGCGCGCCGGCTTCGATCTCGTGCAGGTGTTCGACGTCGAGCAGCGCGGCGATTGCGCGAGCGCCATCC
The DNA here is from genome assembly GCA_046349655.1 of Planctomycetota bacterium. Lineage (GTDB taxonomy): Bacteria > Planctomycetota > B15-G4 > B15-G4 > JAXMBY01 > JAXMBY01. Next base: position 40,624 of record JAXMBY010000020.1, on the reverse strand, counting down.
ACCTCGCCGTGGACGCGCTCAACTACGTGGCCGGCGACGCTTCCGTGGACACGGTGTACTTGATCAGCGAAGGCGTCGACTTCTCGCCGCTCACGCGCCGGTTGCGCGAGAAGGGCGTGCGCGTGATCGGCGTCGGGCTGCGAGCCGACGAGGAAGGGTGGCTCGAATCGTCCTACGACTGCTATGCGGCCGGCGGGCGGCTGAACGATCAACGCGAGACCAGCGGGCTCGTCATCCGTCGCGTCGTGCCCGAGCCGCGCCCGGTGGACGGCGTGCTGCCGCACGCCGAGCACTTCCAGAAGCTGAAGGACGTGCTCGCCAACCTGCGCAAGGACGGACACGAGTCGGTGAACGGCACGACGCTGATGGTCGAGCTGCGCCGGCTCGATCCGCAGTTCGATCCGGCCGAGATCGGCTGCGTCGATCTCGCCGGCTTCCTCCAGGGCTATTCGCGCATGGTGCGGTTCGAGCGACGCCCGAACGACCTGGTCGTGTACACGATGATGCGCGAGACGCAACGCCCCATGGAGGAGTGCCTCGGCGAGATCAAGACTGCCGCGGACTATGCTCAGCTGCTGTCGAAGCTGCAGCTGCGGGTCACGCCGCGCGCGCTGCGCGAGCCGGTCATCCAGCGCATCTTCGAGCGCGTGCAGGAGGCTGCCGACCGCGGTGTGAGCATCACCGCCGGCGAGATCGAAGAGGACCTGCTGAACGAGTTCCATCAGGCCGGCGGCGAAGACCTGAAGGAAGCGCTGCGCAACACCCTGCGCGTGCTGTTCGTGAACCGCGCCTTCCGCCTCGACAACGTCGACGATGGCTACCAGTCGCCGCTCACGTTCAATCGACACTACATTCGCGCGGTGGAGGATCTCCAGGATTACTACGTCGAGTCGATCCTGTGCGCGGTGAAGAACATGGTGCGCGAGCGCGGTGGCACGCAGGTGCACCTCGACCTGCTCGCCGAGCTCTTGTTCGACGATGCGCAGAGCACCAACCGGCTGAAGGACATCGACCAGAACCTGCGCGGCGCCGAGCGCCCGTTCAAGAAGCCGCCGAAGTATGGCGGCCGGTGGACGCCCGCCACCTCGCCGGCGCCGCTCGGCGCCATGCCGCAGCCCATCACCCGCCAGCTGGTGCGCGAGGAGATGGAAGGCGCCGCCGAGGCGTGACCGAGGCTCGGTGATCCGGTGATGCTCGGGACCAAGCTGCCGATGCGCATGGCGAGCAGTCTGGGTGGACGCGTGTCCGCACGCTGAGTCAAAACCGCACAGGTGCGTGCACCCCGAGCCTCGACTGGCCGCCTTCGGGACGATCTGGTGCGAACGAGCATCCAATCCCAAGCCTCGGCCGCAATGGAGGTTACACTTGCAGCACCTGATGCGGCTTGGCTTGCCGCCTCACCCTGGCCGAAGAGACTCTTGGAGACGTGTGGTTGGAACCGGATTCGCTCCTGGGCGCCAGCGCCGTGTATTTGCGCCCTGGTGTCGGACGCGGGGACGACGTAATCTCAGGACCGGCTCGAGCCAACACAGGATTGCTCGATGAAAACCATGCAAGCGACGCTGGTGTTGCTCGCGCTCACCGTCCTGTCGACGGTGGCGCTCGCGCTCGAGCCGCCGCCCGGGTTGCGCCTCAGCATCTCGCGCCTTGCGGGCGACTGCCGCCTCAAGCTGCATGGTGCTCCAGCCAACGCCAGGACCACGCTGATCTGCGTGGACGAGCATCAGCGCGTGCAGCTCGCCGACTGGCTGAGCTGCGATGCTGCCGGCCGGGCAGAAGCGTCGATCGCATCGCTGCCCTTCCTGCAGAACCTCGACGGCATCCCGAACGAGGGGCGCATGCTCAAGCTGCAGGTGCTGGTGCAGGATACCTCCTCGAACGAGGTTCAGCTCGTGTGCTACCCGCCGTCGGTGGTGGTCACCTCCGAGGGCGACGACGGCAAGAGCGCGCTGCAGTGGTTCAGCAGCACGGCCGAGATCGGCAGCCTGCCGGTCGAGGGTGCGCCGCGGCGCGTGGTGTACACGCCGGACCACACGCGCCTGTTCGTGCTCACCGACGCCCCGCGCGGCCACGTGATCTGCTTCGACGGCCTCACGCATCGCGAGCTGGGCCGCTGGCTCGCTGGCGAGCTGGGTGTCGACATCGTCGACCTGCTCGTGTCTGCGGACGGCATGCGCTTGCTTGCCCTGAGTCGGGGGCGCAGCGATCGCTTCCAGCGCGTCTCGCGTGGCCGGCTCTCGATCATGGACATCCCGAGCTTGCAGGTGCAGGAGCCGGGTGTGCCGGTGGATCTCGCGCCAGGCCAGAGCGCCCGCATCGTCGAGGACGACGAGACCCCGTGGCGCGTGTTCGTGGTGCAGGCCAGCATGCAGATCGCGCAGATCAACCTGTTCCAGCGCTACCGTGAGGACCTGATCAACGTCGATGCGGTTGCCGACGATGCGATCCAGGAGGATGTCCGCGATCTGGTGGTCTTGAACCGCACGCTGTTCGTTGCGACTGCCGGGCGTTCCAGCTCCGGCGCGTTGGTCGGCGCGCTCGCGTGGTTCGAGAAGGGCACGCGCGAGCACGGGCACATCGCCCTGCCGGGCGCACCGATCCAGATCCGGACCGGGACCGCCCCGGACGGCAAGCCGGCGATCTTCCTCCTGCTCGAGCACGATGCCCTCGTGCTGCTGGTCGATCCGGCGACCAAGGGCGAGATCGGGCGGCTCGCAATTCCACCTGGCGCGCACCAGCTGGCGCTGAGCGAGGCGTATCACCTCGGCCTGCTGCTCTATCCGCACGGCAACGACGGCGCCGGACCCGAGGCGCTGCTGCGCTTCTTCGACGCGACCGGCCTCGATCTGCTCGCGGGTGAGCTGGCGCTCGGCGCAACGGCGCTCGATCAGCAGCCGCTGCTGGACGGCACGGGTGCGGCCGTGATCTTGGTCCTCGACCAGAACGTGGCGCGCGTCGTCGATCTCGACACGCGCGGCTTCCGCTCGGACCTGGTCCTGCGCGGCCGCGGGACCTCGGCCGCGGAACGCTGAACGCCAAGAGCGGCGGCTCGTCGTCATCGCCAGCTCTTCCACCTTGTGGCGCAACGCCCGTGCGCCGCTGGCGCGCTTCTAGCGTTGCTGATCTGGAAAAGCTGGCGCTCGCCTTCGGAAGTTGTGCCGTCCTCCGCTTGACTGCCTGGCAATCATCGCCCAGCACGGATTAGCTGAAGCCGGCAGCGTGTGGGAGTGCTCGTTGGCAGTTCGGGTAGCAGCATTCTCGAGTGGGCAGGGTACGCCGCGGGTGGAGCACCTGCGCGATCGATCGCTCGCGCTCCTGCGCGCACGCTGGCTGGCAGTGGCGCTGCTGCTCGGCGCAGTGCTCGTGCGGGTGGCGCGCGCCGAGCCGATCACCGCACCGGTGCTGGGCGTGGTGCTCGCGTTGCCGCTCTTCAACCTCGCCGCCACGCTCGTGCGCCGGGTCGGGTTGCCGGCGCCCACCGTGGCGCGTCTGGTGCTGGTGCAGTGCGTGGCGGATGCTGCGGCCGTGGCGCTCGTCGCGCAATCGTGGCCGGCGCCGTTCCTGCTCGCGCTGGTGCTGGTGCCGATCTCGGTGGCGCGCGACGATCTCGGTTGGCGCCGCGTGGTGCTGGTCGCCGCGGTCGCCACGCTCGTGTGGATCGGCACTGGCGCGTGGCTCTGCGACGGGCCGATCGTGCCGGTGCTGTGGCCGCCGGCGCAGTCGTGTCGGCCGCGCTGCTGCTGCTCTGGCTGCGCTTGCCGCAACCGGCTTCGGGCTCGCGAGAGAGTCAGCGGGCGAAGGCCTCGGTGCTCTGGCAGATGGCACAGAGCGTGGCGGCGCCGCTGGCCGCGCGTGCCGGCATGATCCGGGCCCGCGCCGACCACATCGAGCTCGTGCTGCCCGACGGCGACGTGCCCGCGATCGTCAGCGCCGGCCGGGTGATCCGCGAGAGCGCCGACGAGATCCAGCACCTGCTGCGGCCGTGGCGCTCGCTGCTGCATCCGAGCGACCGGACCGTGGATCTCGGTGCCTGGCTCGGCGACTTTGCGCGCCGTCATGCCGCGACGCGGCCGGGAGCCGCTGCGGCGCCGGCCATCATCATCGAGCGAATCGGCACGGAGAAAAGCGAGCTCAACGGCCATGGCCTGCAGGTCTCCGAGGGCGGGGCGCACAGCGCGCTGCTGCTGCTCGAGGCGCTCGCGGTGCGCAGCCGCGGCGCCTTGCGGGTGCAGCTGTGTCCAACCCGCAGCACGGTGCTGGTGACGCTGTCGAGCGAGGCGGCCGAGCGGTCGCTGCGGGAGCCGGCGGATCGGCGCGGCTGGTCGCGGCTCCTGCTGCGCGCAGCGCTGTCGCTCGCGCAAGAGATCGACGGCTCGCTGATCCTGTGGCGGCGCGGTCGCAGCGTGCGCGGCGTCGACCTGAAGCTGCCGCGCCTCGACCGGCCGGCCTGCTAGGCCTTGGCTGCCTCGGCGGCCACCCGACCGAACACCTGGTTGGCGAGCTCTTCGAAGTCCACCTCGCCGGTCTGCAGGGCATGCAGGCGTGCGTACATGCCCTGCTTCGCGAGCAGCTCCTCGTGCGTGCCGAACTCGGCGATGCGATGCTTGTTCAACACGACGATGCGATCGGCGCGGCGCACCGTGGAGAGCCGGTGCGCGATCACGATCACGGTGCGTGATTGCATCAGCCGATTGAGCGCTGCTTGCACCAGCGCCTCCGACTCGGAGTCGAGCGACGACGTGGCCTCGTCCAGGATCATGATCGGCGGATCCTTGAGCAGCGCGCGCGCGATCGCGAGCCGTTGCCGCTCGCCACCAGACAGCGTGTTGCCGCGCTCGCCCACCACCGTGTCGTAGCCGTCGGGCTTGCGCTGGATGAAGTCGTGCGCGTTCGCGGCGATCGCCGCGGCGCGCACCTCGTCGTCAGTGGCGCCCGGCTTGCCATAGGCGATGTTCTCGCGAATGGTGTGGCTGAACAGCACGGTCTCCTGGCTGACGATGCCGATGAGCTTGCGCAGCGACTTCAGCTCGAGGTCGCGTACGTCGATGCCGTCGATCGTGATCTGACCGCGCTCGACGTCGTAGAAGCGCGGGATGAGATCGACCAGGGTCGACTTGCCCGCGCCCGAGGGGCCGACGATCGCGACCACTTCGCCCTTGCGGATGTGCAAGCTCATGTCTTGCAGCACCGGCCGGTTCTTCAGGTAGCTGAACCACACCTCGCGGAACTCGATCCCGTGCTGGAATGCGTTGATGGCCCGGGCGTCTGGCTTCTCGACGATCTCGGAGCGGCTGTTCAAGAGCAGCGCGACCCGATCGGCGGCGGCGAGCCCGGTCTGGAAGATGTTCGACATGCGGCCCATCTGGCGCACCGACGCCACCGCGCGCGTCAGCGCCAGGATCAGGGCGAAGAAGTCGGTGGCCAGGATCTGGCCCGTGATCACCTTGAGGCCGCCGAAGTACATGAGCGCGGCAAGGCCGGCCGCGCCGATCACCGCCACCATCGGCTCGGTGCGGCTGCGCAAGCGCGTCATGCGCATCACCGACTTGAAGTACGATCGATTGGTGGCGCGGAAGCGCGCGATCTCCTTCTCCTCGGTGCCGAACGCCTTCACGATCTTGTTGCCTTGCAGGGCCTCCTGCAGCACCGAGAAGATCTCGCCCATCGAGTCCTGGCCGCCGCGCTCGCCCTTGCGCAGCTTCTTGCCGATCGCGCGCACCGGCACGTACGACACGAACGCGAACGCGATCACGGCGAAGAAGAACGACCCGTGCAGATAGGTGATCCACGCGATCAAGCCGATCAAGGTGAACAGCTCGCGCGCGAAGTCGACCAGCATGGTGGTGAGGAACGCGCCGAACGCGTTCAGCTCGTGGGTGATGCGCGAGATCAGCTTCGCCGTGTGGTGGCGCTGGTGGAAGCGCAAGCTCATGCCGATCACGTGCGCGAACACCGCCAGGCGGATGTCCATCACCACGCGCCGCATCACCCCGGCCATGCGCACTTCCTGCGAGTAGCGCATCACCTGCTCGATGATCACCACCACGATCAGCGCGATCACCATGAAGGCGAGCAAGTGGCGCTTCTCGGCGTCGGTCTCCGGCGGCTTGTCGAGCCGGAAGATCTTCTTGCGCATCATCTCGAAGAAGCTGTCTGGGTTCAGGTTCTTGGCGATGTCCTTGAGAGCCGGCTGCGGCGCCGCCTCCTTGGCCGCGGCCGGCTGGTGCTTCTCGCCGCCGGCGGCGCTTGGATGGGCCGGCGCCGGCGTCTTCTCCGTGTCCTTCGCATGCTTGCCGGTGGTAGCCTGGTTGCCGATGATGGCCTTCAAGCCATCGGTCACGATCCAGATCTCGGTGACCTGGAAGATGCCGACCAGGAACGACAGCGTGAAGGTGAGGACCAGGCTGCCGAGCGACGGGCGCAGGAACTTGAGCAACCGCCCGTACAGCTTGAGGTCGCGGAAGGTCTCGGCCTTGAAGAGGTCGGTGAACCGCCGTTTCTTCTGCGGCTTGTCCAGCTCCTGCTCGAGCGCGGTCAGCTCATCGGGTGTGTCGAGCTGGGGTTGTTCGTCGGCCATGCGCGGTTCCTGCGACCCGAAAAGCGCGAGCTCGGACCGGACCGAGCTCGTTCAAGTGGCGTCATTCTAGTGGTTTCATGATGGCCCTCAAGTCTTGAGCCCGAGCCCGATCGCATGGCAAGAAGAGCGCGCCGTGTCACCCTGGCGATCTCGCTGCACCAGATGGCGTACGGCGAGACCAGCCAGATCGTCGAGTTCCTGACCGAGGACCACGGCCGGATCGCCGCGCTCGCGCGCGGCTCCCACCGCCCGAAGAACTCCTACCAGGGAGCAGTCGATGCGCTGGTCTATGCGCGCATCGCCTTCTCTCAGTATCACGGCCGCGGGCTCGATCTGCTGCTCTCGCGCGACGTGCTGACCGCGTTTCCCGAGCTGCGCCGCGACCTCGACCGCTTCCACGCTGCCAGCTACCTGACCGAGCTGGTCCGGCACGGCGTGCCGATCAACCACGACTTGCCAGGGATGTTCGCGCTGTTCCGCGGTGGTCTCGTCGCGCTGCACGATCGCCCGCGCGATGAGCTCATGCACGTGATCTTTGCGTTCGAGTGGCGATTCCTTAAGATCCTGGGCCTCATGCCTGCGCTCGATCGCTGCGTCGTCTGCAGCGCGCTGCGCGGGCGCGGTGGCCGCGTGCGCGACGGTTCCAGCTACGGCATGAGCGTCGAGCGTGGTGGCCTGGTCTGCAGCACGTGCGCGCGCGCGACGCTCCGCTGCGACGCGAGCCGCCTCGATCTTCTCGATCGCATGGCGGAACGCCCGCTCTCGGACTGGATCGGCCATCCCGAGCTGGCGGCTGCAGGACCCGGGATCCGCGAGTTCCTCGATTGTTACGTGAGCTATCACCTGGAGCATCCCGTGATGAACGCACGCCATCTCTCGCGCCTGTTCGCCGGGCCGAGCGGCAAGGCGGCCCGGTCATGACCGTCCGCGCGTGCACCCTGCTGTCGTTGATCCTCGCCGGCTGCGGTCTGGACGTGGCCGAGGAGCAGTGGCACGGGCAGAAGATACCTGACCAGCCCACCAACGAGGTGCTCGAGGCCGCGCGCGCCGACTTCGCGCGCGAGGACTACGACCGCGTCGTCGACTTCTGCCAGTACATCGCCGAGACGCGGCCCGAGGCGCGCGAGCTGGACGAGGCGCGGCTGCTCGCTGCCGACGCGTTGCTCGCGCAGGGCGAGCCCTACAAGAGCTTCCAGCAGCTCAAGCTGCTGATCGAGGAGCGGCCGTTCAGCCAGCACCGGCCCGAGGTCGAGGAGCGCGAGTTCCAGATCGGCGTGACCTTGTTCCAGGACGAGCCCGGGTTCTTCGGCGATGCGTTCACCGAGCGCGGCCATGGGGTCGACGTGCTCACGCACTTTGCCACCACCTTCGCGCGCAATCCCAACGCCGACGATGCGCTGCGGCTGGCGGCCAGCTACTACTTCGACAAGCGGGAGTGGGCGCTCGCGATCGATCAGTATGGCCGGCTCTACAACGAGCATCCCGACAGCGAATGGCGCGAGCTCGCGCACTATCGCATCGGGCTGTGCCACTCGCGCTGGGTGCCGGGCAGCGACTACGATCGCACGCACATGCTGATGGCGCGCCAGGCATTCCGCTCTTACCTCGATCAGCACCCGGACGGCAACTTCAAGAACGAGGTCACCCAGGAGCTCGGCGACGTCGAGGAGCGGCTGGCACGCAAGGAGCTCGACACCGCGCGCTTCTACGTCTTGCGCGGCAGCAAGCTCGGCGCCCGCCTCCACCTCACCAACGCCGTGCTCGCCTACCCGAGCACGCCCTCGGCGGCGCAAGCCCGTGCGCTGCTGGACGAGTTCGGGTTCGATCTGTCGGTCAGCTCGCTCGACACGCTCGAGCTCAAGGGCCGATCGTTCACCGATCCGCTGCAGCACGTGCCCGACGAACCGGTGAAGAAGAAGGGGGCGGAAGGAGCCTACGGCGAATGAGTGGCACCGGATTGTGCGCCGATGGATCGGTCGTGCGAGCGCTCTCCGCCGCGGCGCTGCTCGCGGCCCTGCTCGGTTGTGGCTACACGCAGGGCTCCTTGATCGCCGAGGGCAATCGACGCGTGGCCGTGCCGATCTTCGACAACGACACGTTCTATCGCGAGATGGAGTTCGAGCTCACGCGCACCGTGGTGGCCGAGATCGAACGTCGCCCCGGCGTGCAGGTGGTGCGCGAGGCCGACGCGGACGTGATCCTGAAGGGCCGCATCACCGATCTGCGCCAGCAGGTGCTGTCCGAGGACGAGCGCGATCGCGTGCGTGAATCGACCGCGACCATCACCGTGACCGTGGACCTGGTCGACCCGCACACCGGCAAGGTGAGGAAGCACTTCGAGGTGAAGGACGTCTCGCCGTTCGCCGCCGCGCGTGGCGAGACGCTGGTCACCGCGCAGCGCGAGTCGTTCCTCGAGCTGGCCCGGCGCATCGTGTGGCAGCTCGAGGAGCCGTTCTGACGCCGGCGCCCGCGCGCGTGCGCATGTGCGCTGTGGCTCGCCAGCCAGCCGAGGACACCGATGACCGACAGCGTTCAAGATCTCTCGCTCGCGCACAATCCGCGCGTGCTGTTCGATGGCGCGATGCCTTCGCGCTGGGCCGCCGCGTTCGGCGCCGCGCCGGTGGCCACGCTGCCGCGGATCGTCGGCGTCGCAGTCGAGGGCATTCTCGAGGCCGAGCGCCTGCCGTTCATCAAGACGATGATGGGTGAGGGGCTCGCCGCGACCCGGCCGCAGGACCAGCCTGCGCTCGCCGCGCGCCGCGGCGACGTCGTGCTGGCGGGCGATCGCGCCGTGTTCCGCCGCCTGGCTCGCGCCGCTCCGCCGACGCCGCCGTTCCTGGGGGCGCTGTGCCGCGCGATCGAGGCTGCGCTGCAGGCGTGCGAGCAGCCGCCGCGCGTGCTCAAGCTGCGCACGCGCGAGCTGGACCTGTCGTGCACGCGCATCATGGGCGTGCTCAACGTCACCCCCGACTCGTTCTCCGACGGCGGCAAGTTCGCCGATCCGGCCGCCGCGGTGGAGCGCGCGCTGGCGCTCGCCGCGGACGGCGCCGACATGATCGACGTGGGCGGCGAGAGCACGCGCCCGGGCGCCACGCCGGTGAGCGTCGACGAGGAGTGGCGGCGGGTTGGTCCAGTGCTGCGCGCACTCAAGCCGCGCCTCGCGATCCCGCTCTCGATCGACACGCGCAAGGCGGAGATCGCCAGGCGCGCCTGCGACGAGGGCGCGGAGATGGTGAATGACGTCTCCGGCTTGCAGAGCGATCCGCGTATGGCTGCTGTGGTGCGTGCGTGCGGTGCCGCGCTCGTGATCATGCATCTCAAGGGTGAGCCAGAGAGCATGCAGCAAGATCCTCGCTACGACGACGTCGTTGCCGACGTGTTGCTCGCGCTGCGCAAAAACCTGGCGCTCGCGTTGCGGGCCTGCATCGACGCCGATAGAATCCTGCTCGACCCGGGCATCGGCTTCGGCAAGACCCTCGAGCACAACCTGGAATTGCTCGCGCGCCTGCCCGAGCTGAAGAGCGCTGGGCGCGCGCTGCTGCTCGGTTGCTCGCGAAAGTCTTTTCTCGGTCGCATCCTCGCTGCCGGTGGGGATCAGGCGGTGGCCCGTCCCGCGCTCGAGCGCACGTTCGGCACCGCGGCCACCACGACGCTCGCGGCCGTGAGCGGGGTCGCGATGGTGCGTGTCCACGATGTCACGCCGGCGCGCGATGTGATCAGGGTGATCGACGCCGTGAGACGTCATGCCGATCTTACTCTTCGATGAGCCGGGTCAGCTGCTCGAAGCGGCCATCGATATCCTGATCCTGTGGATCCTGGTCTACGTCGCGCTGCGCTTCCTGCGCGGCTCGCGCGGCCTCGGCATCTTGCGCGGCATGCTGATCATCCTGATCCTGGTCGGGCTGGGCGGCTTCGCCATCAAGGAGATCCTGCACATCCAGCTCAACGTGCTGAGCCTGGTCACCATCACGTCGCTGCCGTACTTCTTCCTCTCGCTGGTGATCGTGTTCCAGCCGGAGATCCGCCGCGGCTTCACGCGCCTCGGCGAGAACCCGCTGATCCGCTTGCTGTCCCACACCGCGGAAGAGGTCACCGTGTTCGACGCGGTCGCGCAGGCTGCCGAGCACATGTCGCGCCGCCGCATCGGCGCGCTGCTCGCGGTCGAGCGCACCACGGGCCTGCGGCCGGTTGCCGAGCGCGGGATTGCCATCAACGCGCGCCTCGAGCCGGCATTGCTCGAGGCGATCTTCCATCCTGGTGGGCCGCTGCACGACGGCGGCGTGATCATCTCCGGTGATCGCATCGTCGCCGCGAGCTGCGTGTTTCCGCTGACCGAGAGCGTGGTCGCGAAGGAGCTGGGCACGCGCCACCAGGCCGCGATCGGGCTCACCGAGGAGACCGATGCGCTCGCGCTCGTGGTCTCCGAGGAGACCGGCCGCGTGTCGATTGCGGTGCGCGGCAAGCTGGTCGAGGTGCGTGACCTGCGGCAGCTCGAGGCGCGCCTGGAGGAGCTGTACGCGGCGCCCGAGCTGATCGAGGCGGAGGAGCCGCACTGATGGTGCGCACCACGCATCCCCCGGTGACGCTGAGCGGCGTGCTGCGCGGTCTGTTCTTGCGTGACCTCGGCCGCAAGCTGGTCGCGCTGGTGCTCGCCGTCGGGCTCTGGTTCCTGATCTCGCGCGTGCTGCGCGACAACATCGAGCGCGCGCTGCCCTTGGTGGTGGTGACGAACCAGTTCGACCGGCAGTTCATCGCCCGCCAGTCCGAGAGCATCGTGATCGAGCCGTCCGAGGACCTGATGGTGCTCGAGCCGAAACCCAACACGGCGCCCAACGTCGACGTCCTGTTCAGCGGGCCGACCACGCTGCTCGAGGCCGAGGGCGTGCTGCGTCCGAGCGCGCGCTTTGCGATCCCGAGCGACTTCTGCGCCGGCGACGCGCCGCGCGACTTCGAGCTCGACCCGCAGGCGATCTTGATCAACGGCTTGAAGCCCAAGCCCGGGATCGTGGTGCGCATCAAGAACGCGCCCAAGATCACGCTGGCGCGCCGCGCAACGGCACGCATCCGCATCGACTATCACAACTTCCCGGTGACCGGCGATCCGCGTGCCGGCTGGGTGCTCGAGGACCGCGCCAGCCAGATCCTGCCGGAGGCGCGGGACGTCACTCTGCGTGGTCCGACGGCCGAGGTGCGAGCGGTCGAGGCGGACCCGGGCAAGCTCAAGTTCGAGCCGCTGCGCATCAAGGACCTCGAAGGCTCGTTCCCGCTCTCGGTCGGTCTCGACAAGGGCGAGCATCCGCTGCTCGAGCTGGAGCCGACGCGCATCCGGGTCGAGGTGCGCCTGCGGGAGATGAAGGAGGACCGGACGCTCACCAACGTGCGCGTCGTGCCGCTCTATCTCGAGGAGCTGCTGAAGGAGTCGCCGAAGCTGAAGGACATTCCAGCAGCGCAAAGCCCGATCGTGCCTGCGGTGAACGATGACCGCTGGCGCGTGAACGTCACGCTGTCCGCGCCCCGGACGTTCTGGATCACGACTCCCGACCCGGAGGTTTTGCGCGATCGCATCTTCCTCTTCGTCGACCTGAAGTCGATGATTGGGACTCGTCTGCTGGCCAAGAGCTTGCCGGTGCAGTTTGCCGGATTGCGGGGCGCTCAGAACGAGCCGTGGCCCGAAGAGGTACAGTTTCGCGAACTGAAGCCCGATCAGATTAAGGTTGAGCTCAATATCGGCCAGTGACGGTGATGGCTCCTCGGTCACGGTCACGTCGGGCGAGCGTTCGTTCGAGCGCCGTCTTCGGAGGCATGTTTGGCGTCGTCAGCGCGTTATTTCGGCACCGACGGAATTCGCGACCTGGCGAACCAGGGCGCGCTGCAGCCCGAGCGCGTGCTCAAGCTCGGCCGCGCGCTCTCGATCCTGGTGGCTGGGGGCGCTTCGCGCCCGCAGGTGGCGCTCGCGAGCGACTCGCGCGTGTCGCAAGGCATGCTGCGCGGTGCGCTCATCGCCGGCATGACCTCCGCCGGGCTCGACGTCCTCGATCTCGGCGTGCTGCCCACTCCTGGGCTATCGCTGCTCGTGCCCGAGCTGCATTGCGACCTCGGCGTGATGATCTCGGCGTCGCACAACCCGATGCCCGACAACGGCATCAAGGTGTTCTCGCGCTCGGGCGAGAAGCTCGCCGAGGCGGCCGAGCTCGAGCTCGAGCGGGCGCTCGACGCCGCCGCCGATGATCTGCCGCGGCCGACCGGCGCGGCGCTCGGCGTGCACCGATCGCGCCGATGCGCTCGAGCTCTACGTCGCGTTGCTGATCGAGCCGTTCAGCACGCGCGGTGTTTCGCTCGAGCGACTCGACGTGCTGCTCGACTGCGCCAACGGCGCCGCCTCGGTGAGCGCGCCTCGCGCGTTCGCGCGCCTCGGTGCGCGGGTCACCGCCATCAACCACGAGCCCGATGGCTACAACATCAACGCGAGCTGCGGCTCGATGCACCCCGGGCAGCTGCAGGCGGCGATGCGGCGGGCGCGGCGGCAGCTCGGTGCGGCGTTCGACGGCGACGCGGACCGGTGCTTGCTGGTGGACGAGCGCGGCGAGCTGGTGGACGGCGATCGCATCCTCACCATTCTCGCGCTCGAGCGGCAGCGCCGCGGCGAGCTCGCGGGCGCGACGGTCGTGGCCACGGTGATGTCGAATCTCGGCCTCGAGATCAAGCTCAAGGAGCATGGTGTCGCGCTGGTGCGCACGCCGGTCGGCGACAAGCACGTCTTCCAGGCATTGAAAAACAATCGCTGGGTCCTGGGTGGCGAGCAAAGTGGCCACGTGATTCTGCCGATCAAAGGTCGGCTGCTTGGCGACGGGACGTACACCGCGCTCGAGGTGGCGAGCCTCGTTGCACGCGGGGAACAGCTGTCGAAGCTCGCGGCGCAGATGCCGAGCTTGCCGCAGGAGCTGATCAACGTGACGGTGGCCCGCAAGCCGCCGCTCGAGTCGGTGCCGGGTCTGAGCGACCGGATCAGAAGGTGGGAGACTCGCCTGCGAGGGCAAGGGCGAATCGTGCTGCGTTATTCCGGCACGGAAGCTCTCGCGCGCGTCATGGTGGAGGGGTCCGATGCGGCGCTCGTGCACGAGAGCGCGCAGGATCTGGCCGACTTTCTGAAGGGAGCGCTGGGCTCATGAAGGTTCTTGCCGTCGAGACATCCTCCGAACAAGGATCCCTTGCGCTCTGGGATTCCGACACCGGCCGCATCTGGTTGAAGTCGTTGACCCCGGGTTTCACGCATGCCCGCGAGCTGGTGCCCGGCATCGAGCGGTTGATCGAGGAGGCGGGCGTGGAGCAACCCGACCTGATCGCCTGCGGGCAGGGACCTGGCTCCTACACCGGATTGCGCATCGGCCTCGCCGTCGCGCGCGCACTCGGCTTTGCGTGGGACAAGCCCACGTATGGCGTCAGCTCGCTCGAGGCGCTCGCGGCGACCGAGAAGGAGGGGAGGCCCGCGGTGCTCGCGACCGCGGACGCCAAGAAGGGGGAGATCTACTGGGCCTTGTACGAGCCGAGCGGCAACCGGCCGACGCTGCTCAAAGGGCCGCAAGTAGGGACCCCCTGGGACATCGGCGATGTCCCGCGCGGTACGATCGTCTTGGGTGACGGCGCCAGCATCGTGCAGCGCTGCTCGCAGCATGCCGAGCTGCCGGCCGATCCCGCGCGCCGGCCACGGGCGCGCGAGGTCGCCGTGATCGCTGGCCGCGCATTCGCCGCCGGCGTCCGGCAAGAGCCCGAGAGCTTGCTTCCCCTCTATCTGCGTCCCTCCGAGGCGGAGATCCGCTGGTCGAAGCGCAAGCAGAAGAGTGGTGAACAAGTTCGAGGGTAGTCCATGGACAAGCCCAGGGCCTGGGCGGAAGTCGATCTCGGCGCCATCAGTCACAACCTGCGCGTGCTGCGCTCGCTGCTCAAGCCGGCGACCGGCGTGCTGTTCGTCGTCAAGGCCGACGCGTATGGCCACGGCGCCGTGACCGTCGCGCGCCAGGCGGTGCGCGACGGCGTCGAGGCGCTCGGCGTGGGCGACTCGCAGGAAGCGCTCGAGCTACGCGCCGCGGGCATCGAGGCGCCGATCTTGATCCTGGGCTCGATCGTGCCGGGCGAGGTGGAGCGCGTCGTCGAGCACGACATCAGCGTGTGCGTGCACTCGTTCGATCGCATCCGCATCCTCGATCGCGAGGCGGCGCGCCAGGGCAAGACCTGCCGCGTGCACGTGATGATCGACACCGGCGAGGGCCGCCTCGGCGTGAGCCCGGCGCGCGCCATCGCGCTGGCGCAGGCGGCGGCGGGGGCGCGGCACCTGCTGCTCGAGGGCGTGGCGACGCACTTCTCCGGCACGTCGCCAGCGGATCGCGCGTGGGACGTGCATCAGCTGCGCCTGTTCGACCAGCTGCGCACCGAGATGATCGCGCTGGCCTTGCCGCGCCTCGTCTTTCATGCGGCCAACAGCCGCATGCTGCTCATGGACGCGAGCGCGCACTTCGATCTGGTGCGGCCGGGCATTGCCCTCTATGGCATGTTGCCGAGCAGTGCGCTGCCGCCGGGTGTCGCCTTCAAGCCGGTGCTGTCGCTGCGCACGCAGATCGTGTTCTTGAAGGACGTGCCGCCCGGGACACCGATCGGTTACGGCCGCCTGCACGTGACCACGCGCAAGACTCGCATCGCCACGATTGCGATCGGCTACAACGACGGTCTCGACTATCGCCTCTCGAACCAGGGTCATGTCCTGGTGCGCGGCCAGCGCGCGCCGATGGTGGGTGCCGTGTCGATGGACTATTGCATGATCGACATCGGTGCCATTCGCGGCGCCAAGGTCGGCGACGCGGTCACCGTGATCGGCGGCGAGGGCGCCGAGCAGATCACCGCCGCCGACCTGGCGCAGCAGGCCGGGACCATCCCCTACGAGATCTCGTGCACCATCGGCAAGCGGGTGCGCCGCACCTACGCTCGCAGCGAGCGCCTGGCGAGCTTCCTCAGCGCCACGACATGACCCGCCGGCGCCGCATCCTGCTGCTCGTCCTCGCCGTGCTGGTGGCGCTGCTCGCCGCGGCCGGATTCTCCGCGCGCGGCTGGCTCGAGCACGTGATCGAGGCCGAGCTGGCGCGCCAGCTCGGCGGCGCGGCGGTGGATCTGCGGCTGGCGCTCTCGCCGTTCGGCATTCGCCTCAAGCGCGTCAGGATCGCCGAGCCTGGCGGCACGCTCGCGGACCCGTGGCTCACCATCGATCGCGTCGTCCCGCGCGTGCGCTGGTGGCCGGCGCCGGCGATCACGAGCGTGACGATCGAGCGCGCGCATGCGCGGTTGACGGTGCAGGACGACGGCACGCTCAACATCACCGAGCTGTTGCGGGCGCGAGGCGGAGCGCGTGCCAGCTTGCCCGAGATCGAGATCAGCGATGCCTCGATCGAGCTGCGCGGCGGCGCGCACCTGCGCGAGCAGCTGGGCGCGCTGCTCGATGCGGGCTACGTACCTCGCATCGCGAGCCTGCACGGTCTCGTGCGCACCGATGCCGGCGGCGCGGTCGAGCTCACCATCACCAAGGCCAGCGTGCCCGAGCTGTTCGACTTCGCGCTGTCGTCGGGTCGCATCGACGGCGAGCGCATCCACGGCACGCTGTCCGTGTCGGGCATCGCCCTCGGCGATGCGGCGCTGCAGCGCTGGCTTGCGCCCGCAGTCCGCGGTGCGCTCGCGCGCCATCACGTCGCCGGCGAGCTGCAGTTGACCGCGAGCGTTGCCGGCACGCTGACCGCGCCGCAGTGGTCCGGCATCCTCACGCTCGCTGACGTGGGTGCGACCCCGGAGTTCTTCCCGTTCCCGGTCGCCGGTGTGCGCGGCTCGCTCACGCTCGAGCATGGTGAGGTGCACGTCAACGTCGAGATCCCGAGGCTGCAGGACCATGGCTCGACCGCGAAGCTCACCGGCGACGTGCACGACGTGTTCGGGCGACCCGAGCTCGCCATCGCGTTCGAAGGGCACGGCCTCGCATTCGCGCCCAGGCTGCGCCAGGCGTTCTTGCGGCCAGAGGAAAAGGACGTGATCGACTCGCTTGATCCGGGTGGCACGTTCGACGTGAACGGCAGCATCACCGGGCCGCTCGCCGAGCATCCCACGCTGGAGGTGCGCATCTTGCCGCGCGACGGTGCCGGCTCGTACCTGGGCGAGTACGATGCAGACGAAGGGCGCCGGGTCGGCTTCCCGTACCCAGCGCGCCACGTGCATGCGGGTCAAGTCGTGATCAAGCCCGACGACATCAGCATCGAGGGCTTGCGCGGCGAAGCCGGTGCCACCGGCAGGTTCGAGGTCAACGGCCGCATCCTGGGTCGCCCGCCGCAGCAGGTGCTCGACATCCGCGTGCATGCCGAGCGCTTCAACGTGGACGAAGGGCTGCTGCACGCCGTGGAGGTCGCGGCGGGCCGCGACACGGCCGAGGTCGTGCGCTCGTTCCACCCCGGTGGCGTGACCGACGTCGACGTGCACCTGCACCGCGACGTCGGCGAGCGCAGCCTGCGCGTACGCATCGATTTCCTGTCGACCGGGCTCTCGGTCCAGTACCAGGACTTTCCGTATCCGATCGACGACATCCAGGGCACGCTGCGCCTGCATGGCGGGCACATCGTGATCGGTCCCAACCCCGGCGAGACCGAGACCGACGTGCGGCCGATCACCGCGCATCGCGATGCGGCGATGTTCGTGGTGCGCGGCCGGCTCGATCCAACCAGCTCGCAGCGCGTCGGCGGCAGCGTGCACGTGTCGGTTGTGGCCATGCCGATCGATCAAGACCTGCGCGATGCGCTCGGTGCGCGCGACGAGGGCGACATCGAGCGCGTGTTCGAGGAGCTGCGACCCAGCGCCGGGCTGGTGTCGGCCGAGTTCGAGATGCAGCTCGACCGCGACGGCGTCGCCTCGCGCCACATCGAGGCACGGCTCGAGAAGGCCGTGCTCCTGCCGCGCAAGTTCCCGGTGCGCGCGAGCGAAGTTGCCGGCGCGCTGTCGATCACGCGCGATCGCGATGCGCCGCTCACCGTGAGCGTCGAGGACGTGACCGGCATGCGCGCCGGTGCGCCGTTCCGCGTGGCCGGCGCCGTCGGCACGGATGGTCAGGTGTCGTTCGAGGTCGACGCCGAAGCGCAGCCGATCGACGCCGAGCTGCTGGTCGCGCTGGCGGTGCTGTCGCCCGATGCCGCCGCCCTCGCACACCAGCTCGAGCCCACCGGCAGCTTTGCCGCGACCTACCGGTTTACCAGCACGCCGGGCCGGCCCCAGGTCTCGAGCGTCGAGCTGCGACCAGCGGCGGTGTCGCTCAAGCTGCCGATCCTGCCGGCGCCGATCGAGGAGCTGAGCGGCCTGGTCACGATCACGCTCGGCGCGAGCCCGATCCAGGTCAGCATCGACAAGGCGCGCGGCCGCTTCCGCACCGGGCTGATCCTGGTCGATCGCGCCGAGATCACGCCGCTCGACGGCCGGTTCGGCATCGAGCTTTACGGATCCGCGTCCGACGTGCCGCTGTCGCAAGACCTGGGGTCGGCGGTGCATGCCGACGTGCGCGACATCTTCCACGACATCGACCCAACCGGGAAGCTCGACATCTCGCCGATGGCCATCGTGCTCGAGCACGACACCGTGCAGCAGGAGATCATCCGCCTGCAGTTCGACGGCGATCTCATGTTGCATGGCGTGTCGACCACGTTCCCCGCACGCCTGAGCGACATGCGCGGCCGCATCGAGCTCAAGGTGCGCCACGGACCCAAGCCCGATCCATTCCGCGTGACCGGCGCCATCTCCGGTCTCGAGTTGCACGTCGCCGGCCAGAACGTGACCGGCGTCTCCGCCGATCTTCTCGCCGAGCCCAAGGGCATCGAGCTCAACCACATTGCCGGCATCGTCGCCGCAGGCGTGCTGCCGCCGGACGGCAATCGCTTCTTCATCGACCTGAAGAGCCCGCATCCGTTCAACGGCCGCCTGCAGTTCGATGGCCTGGAGCTGAAGCAGCTCTACAGCAACTGGTCGAGCCGCGACCTCTCGGGCAAGCTCGCGGGCTTTGCCGAGTACAGCGGAACGTTCGAGGACTTCCCGGGCGCCGGCCGCCGGCTCAGCCAGCTCAGCACCATTGGCAAGGTGAGCGTGAAGCAAGGCAAGCTGTGGGAGCTGCCGTTCTTCAGCACGCTCGCGCGCTTCGGCGTGCTGCGCGCGCTGGGCATCCGGCAGACGCCGGTGTTCAACGAAGGCAACGTCGACTTCCGTGTTGCCGACGGCCACGTCTATCTCGAGGACATCAAGCTCAGCAATCCGGCGCTCTCGCTCGCCGGCAAGGGCCAGCTCGGCCGCAGCGGTCTGATGATCAACGTGACGCCCAGCGTCGGCCCGCAGATCCCGCTCATCTCGCCGTTGCTCGAGCCGGTGATCGACGTGATCCGCAAGGGCGCGCTCACCTTCCAGGTGTTCGGACCGTACGCGAACCCGCGCATCCGTTACAGCCCGCTGTCCATCATCGACTGGCGCGGCAGCACGCCGGTCGATCAGCCGGTGCTGCCCGAGCGCAAGGAGCGCAAGCTGCGCGATCGGTTCTAGTCGCCGCGGCAAGACGTGGCCGTGACGCGCGCCCGGTCAGCGCGCGCTGGCGCGATCGGCCTCGGGCAAGCGGGCGCGCGCCTGCTCGAGTGCGGCGGTGTCACCCTGGCCTTGCAAGATGCCATCCAGCACCTGGAAGCAGTTGCGCAGGACCATGGCGATGGTGCGGTTGTCGGGATTGGCGCTGGCCAGCTCGACCAGCTGATCGAACGCGCGCTGCGCGAGGTCGCGGCGCTGCTCGTCGTCGACCTGCCCCTTCAATTCAGCGAGGTGCGCCAGCGCCTGCGGCACACCGATCTGCGCGTCGAGATCGTCCGGCCGTCGCTCGCGGATGGCTGCGTATTCCGACCACGCCTCACGCAACATCGCGTCGGCCTCGGGGTCGCGGCCACGACTGCCGAGGAAGCGACCGAGCGCGGCCTTGGCGCGTGCGCGCCACGCCACTGCCTGGTCTGGATTCGCGGCCAGCTCCGCCTGGCGCGCGAACATCGCGATCGCCTCTCGATACGATTGCTCGGCCGCCCCAGGGTCGCGCTGCTCGAGCGTCGCAGCGAGCGCGAACAGGCTCGCTCCTTGATGGGTCATGTGCTCGGACACGGCCGGGAAGTCGTGTGCCAGCGCGGCGAACGCCGCCGCCGCGCGCCGGCAATGGTGCTCGGCCTCCTCGAATCGGCTCTCTGTCGCGAGCTCCTCGCCCAGGCTGTGTTCGATCTCGGCGACCAGCTCGCGGTGAGCGGCGGTCTGCATCTCGGTCGCCGCGGCCTCGTCCAGGGCCTGCAGGGCTTGCTCGTGCGCGGTGATGCTCGCGTCGTGTTTCTCGGCTGCGCGCAGCAACGCCCCGAGCGCCCGCAGCGCCGTCGCCTGGCAGCGACGGAATCGTGCCGGCTGGCCACCACTCGCCGCGAACTCCTGGCAGCGCGCGACGGTGGCGCGCAGGATCGCCTCGCTCGCCTCGAGATCGCCCTGCCTCAAGAGCGCGACCGCGAGTCCGATCGAGGCCTCGGCCCAGTGCGAGCGCGACTCGTCATCGGCGTTCCCACCGAGGCTGTCGGGCTCGCCAGCGCGCCGCTCGAGCAAGCTCAGCGATTGCTGGTAGGCCTGCGCCGCTGCTTGCGAGTTGCCGAGCTTGAGCTCGAGGTCGCCGAGCTTGCGGTAGTCCTGGCTCGTCTCCAGGCGCAGGTCGTGCTCGGCCGCCGCCTCGCTCAGGAATCCCCGGTAGAACAGGACCGCCTTCTCCAACAGCTCGCGCTCCACGCCTGCCACTGGCGCGCTGCGCAGCGTCTCGTCGCCTACCCGCGCCAGGATCTGATCGACGGCCGCGCGTGCCTTGCCGATGTTGCGGCGCGCGACCTGTGCCGTGTCCGCGGCGCTCTTCAGCAGCCGGCCGAGCTCGATGTTGGCACGCTCGAGATCGACGTTCTTCTGCCGCAGGATCTCGCCCGCGTTGCGCTGCATCAGCCACAGCACGCTCGGACCGCCGAGCACGAGCAGCGAGCCGAGCACGAGCGCCACCGAGACTGCCGGATGGCGCTCTGTCCAGCGCCTGAGCCTGAGCGGCATGCTGGCGCGCCGCGCCTGGATCGGCCGCAGGTCGAGCACGCTCTTCAGGTCGTGCGCCAGCGCCGCGGCCGACGCATAACGCCGAGCGGGCTCGCGATCCATCGCCGTCGCGCACACGGTCTCGGCATCCCATGGCACCGCTGGGTTCTGTGTGCGCAGCGCCTTCGACCCGCCGTCGAGGATCAGCTTGCGGGTCACCTCCGCATCGGGCGAGAAGTAAGGCGGCGCCAGCGTGAGCAGCTCGTAGAGCGTCACGCCGAGCGAGTACACGTCGGTGCGGTGATCGATGCTCGCGACGTCGCCGCGCAGCTGCTCGGGCGACAGATAGGGCAGCGAGCACACCGGCGCACCGGCGCGGGTGAGCGTGCGCGTTGGTTGCGCGCTCGCCAGCCCGAAGTCCACCACCATCGCCCGGCCGGTGGGCGTGATCAGGATGTTCGATGGTTTCAGGTTGCGGTGGATCACGCCGCGCTGGTGCGCGTGATCGAGCGCTTCGCCGACCTGCTGGACGATGCGGAAGCACACCTCGACCCAGCTCGCGCCGAACAGATGGCCCTTGGCGGCGGCGAGCCCGATGGCGCGGGCGAAGTGATCGCCAGACAGCGCCTCGGGTTGCTGGCCGTGCAGGGCCCGCAAGATCGCCGCGAGCGAATGCCCCGCGACGTGCTCCATCGAGTAGTAGGGGATGCCGTGTTCCTCGCCGACCGCGTACACGGGCACGATGCCAGGATGCTGCAGGCGAGCGACCGCAAGGCCCTCGCACCTGAAGCGTTCGTGTGCACCGGGCGAGCACAGATGATCCGGTCGGATCAGCTTGAGCGCCACCTCGCGCCGGAGCGACTCCTGTTCTGCCAGGTAGACCACGCCCATGCCGCCGCCGCCGAGCCGCTTCAGCAGACGGAACTCGCCGAGCCGTGCGGGCAGCTCGGCGGGGCCATCGTCCGGGAGCAATCCCACCGCGCAGAGGGTGCTCACTTGCCGCCGCAGCGCGCCCGCCGCTCGCGGGTGCGCGCGGCACATCGCCTCGAGCGCCGCGCTGCCCTCGTCCTGCATGCGCTCGAGGCACTGCGCGAACAGCGCGTTCAGCTCATCGGCCATCGGCTCGGCAGTCGGGCTTCCCTCGTTCATGGGCAAGAGCTTGCCCGAAGCAACCCGGAGCCGCAATGGCCCTCCTGATCACGCTTCCGCGATCGCCACCAGTTCTTCGAGCGGCCTCATGCGATTCCACGGTGCCAATCGGCACGCGTCACGGTTGGGTGCCAAACACGTCCTCGAGTCGCTGCGCGGTCAGGATGCGCTCGGCCCAGAGGTCGAGCTGCTGCGGCGTCGCGTGCTCGAGGGAATCGCGTGCTGCCGGCGGCAGATCGCCGAACTTGCGTCGCAGCTGCTTGTCGAGCATGGCTCTGGACCCAGCCTGGGTCCACTGTTCACGCACGGTTGCCATGGTCCGCTCCACTTCGGGGTGGGCTGCTGCGGCGAGCTGCTGCAGCTGGTTCGCATCGACATGTTCGTCGATCAAGCTCGAGGGTCGAACACGTCCTCGAGTCGCTGCGCGGTCAGGATGCGCTCGGCCCAGAGGTCGAGCTGCTGCGGCGTCGCGTGCTCGAGGGAATCGCGTGCCGGCGGCAGATCGCCGAACTTGCGTCGCAGTTGCTTGTCGAGCATGGCTCTGGACCCAGCCTGGGTCCACTGTTCACGCAGCTGTTCACGCACGGTTGCCATGGTCCGCTCCACTTCGGGGTGGGCTGCTGCGGCGAGCTGCTGCAGCTGGTTCGCATCGACATGTTCGCTCACCTGCTCAATATAGTCGAGCAGCATGTTGAGCGCCATGATGCCGTCCGGCAGCTGCGCGACCAGCTGCCACAGGCGCAGGTTGGTCATCAGCCGCTGATGCAGATCGGCACTGTACCGGCCGTGCTTGAGCACGAGCCAGGCGAGATGGAGGAGCGGCGTCGCATCGCGCCGCTCGAGGCTCGAGTCGTCGGTGGCGGCGAGATCGTCCATGACCAACCGGAAGTTGAGCAGGTAGGGCGACCAGCGCGCGACCGATCCGGTGTCCGGGTAGCGCTGGCAGAACTCGAGCGGACCCGACCAGGTGCTGCGGCCGTGGCACAGGACCACGGCAATGATCGGCGGCAGCTTCGCCGGTGCCGGATGCCGGGCGCGATGGTCGACCCAGATGCGCTGCTTGTAGCCGAGCACCTGGTCCAGCAGATCGGGGCCGGGAGTGCTCTTGTGCTCGAACAGCACGTGGATGAGCACCGGCTCGTGATCCCTGGTGAGAACGCGGAACAGGAGATCGCTCTGCGTCTCGCGCAGCCGCTCGTCAACGTAGCTGCCGGAGAGCAGTTCCAGGGTGCCGAAGTCGAGCAGCTCGCTCACCTCGCGCGGCAGCACTGCACGCAGCTCGGCTGCCATGTGCTCTGGCAGTGCGAGGATCTTCTTCACGATCGCGTCGTGGATGTCGTGCGGCACGCGCCACCTCCTCGCAAGGAAGGTCGCGATCCGCGCGGGGTGGTTACGCGAGGAATCGATGAGCCGCTCCGCGCCGGACATCCTGCAAAAGGCCACGCTGTTGTGCCGGTGCCTCGCAGCTGGTAGAGAAGCGGAGATGGCAGGCATGAATCGCGCCTTCCGCCGCTCCGTGGCGCTCAAGCGCGAGCGTGTGACGAGCTTTGACGAGTATCCGTTCGCGATCCCGGCGGTACGCAGCCTGACCAGCCTGGACTTCGCCCCGGCAGTCACGTTCTTCATCGGCGAGAATGGCAGCGGCAAGTCGGCGTTGCTGGAAGCGATCGTGGTGGCGCTTGGCTTCAACGCCGAAGGCGGCAGCAAGAACCTCCGCTTCGCGACGCGCCTGTCCGACTACTTGCGACTCGCACGTGGTGCCGCGCGCGCAGCACGGCTTCTTTCTCCGCGGCGAGAGTTTCTACAACCTCGCCACCGAGATCGAGGCGCTGTGGCCCAAGACCGGGACCGACCAGCGTTCGCTGCACGAGCTCTCGCACGGCCAAGCGCTGCTCACGCTGTTGCTGCAATCGCTACGGTGAGCGCGGCACCCCGTCAAGGCTCAACGAGCGACTCGCGAGGCTAGCTAATGGACCCACGCGAGCCCGGCCATCGCCACGGTCGCCATCGCCGTCACGCCCACGGTGAGGCATTGCTCGTCGGCGAAGAAGCCTGGCGTGTGCAGCGCGGCAGCGTGCTGTTCGCCGGGGCGGCGCACGCCGAGGCGGAAATAGAAGCCGGGCACGCGTTCGGCGAAGTAGCCGAAGTCCTCGCTGCCCATGCTCGCGGGCATGGCGTGCACGTGGTCGGCGCCGAGGCGCGCTTGCAACGCCCGTGCCATCTGCTCGGTGAGCACGGGCTCGTTCACGGTCACCGGTGCGGCGGCCTCGTACTCGAGCATCTCGTAGCTCGCGCCGGCAGCCGCGGTCACGCCGTCGAGCGTGCGGCGGATGCGCTGCTCGACGTCGCTCTGCACCGCCGGCGACAGCGTGCGCACGGTGCCTTCCAGCAATACTTGCTCGGGGATGATGTTCCAGCGGGTGCCGCCGTTCACCATGCCCACCGACAGCACGAACGGATCGCGCGTGTCGACCTGCCGCGAGTGGATCGTCTGCAAGGCGAGGATCGCCTGCGCCGCGGTCACCACCGGGTCGACGCCGTCCCAGGGATAGGCCGCGTGCGTCTGCTTGCCATGGATCGCGATCCTGAAGCGATCCGCGCCGGCGAAGCTGCCGCCGCTGGTGTAGGCGATGTTGCCGACGTCCAGATCAGGGAAGCAGTGCAGCGCGAAGGCCGCCTTGACGTGATAGCGGTCGAACAGGCCCTCCTTCAGCATCAGCTTGGCGCCGCCTTCCTCGCCGGGCGGCGCGCCTTCCTCGGCTGGCTGGAAGACGAGCAGCACCGCGCCGGCGAGGTGATCGCGCAAGCTCATCAGCACCTCCGCCGTGCCCAGCAGCACGGTGGTGTGCACGTCATGGCCGCACGCGTGCATCACGCCAACCTCCTGGCCGCGGTAGGTGGCCTTGACCTTCGATGCGAATGGCAAGCCGCTCTGCTCGGTCACCGGCAACGCGTCCAGGTCCGCACGCAGCGCGATCATGCCGCCGGGCAGCTGGCCGCGGATCACGCCGGTGACGCCGTGGCGGGCGATGCCGCGCTGCACCTCCTCGACCCCGAGCGCCTCGAGCCGCGCCGCCACCAGAGCGGACGTCTGTTCTTCCTGGTTCGACAGCTCGGGGTGCTCGTGCAGCTGGCGGCGCGTGCTGAGGAGCTTCGGCTGGAGCGCGTGCACCGAGCTGTCGATCAGCGTGGCGAGCTCGTCTGGGCTGCGCGCGTGCAGCGCGAGCAGGAACGCGATCAGCGTCATGGCGGCTTCCTCGAAGGTCCTGGGTTTCCGGGGGCGCCAGTGTAGGCGCCGGCGTCGGTGCGCGCAATCACGTGGGCAACGACCGCGATCGCGGCTTGCGCCTTCAACGGCGGGACCGCACTCATTAGATTGCGTTTCGGCAGTTTCTCCATTCACGACGAGGGATCATGCTTCACGCCGTCATCATGGCCGGGGGATCGGGCACGCGCTTCTGGCCGCGCAGTCGCGAGCGCTCACCCAAGCAGCTGCAGGCGATCGGCACCGCGCGCGCGCTGATCGCGGAGACCTGCGACCGCATCATGCCGCTGGTGGCGGCAGAGGCGATCCACGTGATCACCAGCGCGAGCTACGCAGATCAGGTGCGCGCGCTGCTGCCGCAGGTGCCGGCGAGCAACGTCGTCGGCGAGCCGGTCGGGCGCGATACCGCGGCGGCGATCGGCCTCGCCGCGCTGCGCCTGCGGCAAAGCGACGCCGACGCGATCATGATCGTGATGCCGGCCGATCACATCATCGCGCCGCGCGAGGCATTTCATCGCGCGCTGCGCGCGGGCGCCGAGCTGCTCGCGCAGCGACCCGAGACCCTGATCACGTTCGGCATCAAGCCGCACTATCCCGCCACCGGCTTCGGCTACATCAAGCGCGGTCGCGACGTCGCCACGCATCAAGGCGTGCCGGCGTTCGTGGTGGATGCGTTCGTCGAGAAGCCCAGGCTCGAGCTGGCAACCGAGTACGTGCGCGCCGGCAGCTACTACTGGAACGCCGGCATCTTCGCCTGGCGCGCGAGCACGATCTTGCGGCTGATCGAGACCTTCCTGCCCGAGCTGCACCGCGGTCTGCTCGAGCTTGCCGCGGGTAGCGATGCGCACCTCGGCGAGATCTACGCGCGGCTGCCGAAGATCTCGATCGACTTCGGCGTGATGGAGCGCGCGCCGGATCGCGTCGTGCTCGAGGCGCCGTTTCGGTGGGACGACGTGGGATCGTGGCGCGCGCTCGAGCGCCACGTTGACCGGGACGCCGCGCACAACGTCGCGCTGGGCGAGACCGTGCTGCTCGACGCGCGCGGCAACATCGTCGACGCGCGCGGCGGTCTGGCCGCGCTCATCGGCGTGCAAGACCTCGTGGTCGTGCACACGCCGGACGTCACGCTCGTGTGCCACAAGGATCGCGCGGAGGACGTGAAGCGGATCACCGAGATGCTGAGAGCGCGCGGGGCAACGCAGTACCTGTGATCCCGCACGTCACTCGGCCTTGCGCTCGAGCACGCGGATCAGCACGCGATGGATGCGGCGTTCGTCGCCCGACAGCACCTTGAGCTCGACGTTGTCGTGCACCAGCACCTCGCCCACCTTGGGCACCTTGCCCATCGCCGAGAACAGGAAGCCGGCGACCGTGTCGAAGTCGTCGCTCTCCGGCAGCTTGATGCCGAGCAGCTCGTTCACCTCATCGATGTGCACGCGCGCGTGCACTTCGGCGATGTTCTCGTCGATCTTGCGGATCGCGCTGGTCGGCACGCTGTCCCCGTCGGCGATGTCGCCGACGATCTCCTCGAGGATGTCTTCCAGCGTCACCAGGCCGCTCGTGCCGCCGTACTCGTCCACCACGATCGCCATCTGCATCTTGGTAGCCTTGAACTCCGCGAGCAGCTGCCGGATGCTCTTCGTCTCGGGCACGAACGTGGGCGCGCGCATCACCTCGCGCAAGCCCGGCATTGCGGGCGCGGGGCGGTTGAAGAACGGCAGCGCGTCCTTGATGTGGAACACGCCGACCACGTGGTCGCGCTCGCCCTCGTAGACCGGTAGCCGGGTGTGGCCGGACTCGCTCGCGACCTGCAACGCGCCCGGCAGCGACGTCTGCACATCGACCGCGACCAGATCGGCGCGCGGCGTCATCACCTCCGACACGTCGCGATGGCGCAGCTCCATGATCGAGCCGATCATGTCGGCCTCGTCTTCCTTGATCACGCCCTCGCGCTCGCCTTCCTCGACCGCGGTCATGATGTCCTCGGTCAGCTCCGCGTGCTCGCTCACGGGCACTTCCCACAACCGCTCGAAGCTCAGGATCGGCCGGGCGAGCGGCGCCAGCAGCAGGCCGAGCCGATGCATGATCGGCAACGCGCGGCGCGCGACCGTTTCCGCGAACGTGCGGTTGGAGAAGATGCGCGGCACGATGCGGCAGAACGGCCACAGATAGAGCAGCGCACCCGCCGCCGTGGCGGCGGCCGACCAGCCCGGCGAGAGCGTGGCATGCAGCGCGATCAGCCGGGCGAGGCCGAGCACGAACAGCACCTCGGACAGGACCCTGAGCAGCACCGTCGTGAGCTCGGTGCGCTCGAGGTGGAGGAACAGCCTCTCGAACCGCTGGCGCTCGGCAGCCGATTCCAGGCCATCGAGCAGCTTGGTGCGCGAGAAGTCGGCGAGCGCATGCCGGCAGATGCCGAGCGCGAAGGCGGAGGCCGCGCCCACGAGCATCATTCCGAGCGCCAGGCCGTCGCCGGCCAGGAGCTCGAGCGTCAGCAGCGCCAGGAACGAGCGGTCCAAGGAGATGCCTCTTGCGAAGGGACGCACAGCCCGGCGAATCAACGCCACTCGCGGGGCGGCGGATTATAGAGGATTCGCCGCGGCGGAAACAGGGTGGTGGCCCGGGCACGGCCATGGGTGCGCACGCACCGCCGAGCTCACGCGGCCGGCGATGCTTCGCGCGGCAGCGCCGCGGCGGACGCTTCGCGCGCCACGGCCGCGCCGGGCTGCTGCGTTTCCGCCGAGCGTGCGGCGTGCGTCATCTCGAGCACGTAGCTCGTGCCGCCGCTCTGGTGCGGCTTCACGCTCATGTCACCGCCGGAGCGGCGCAGCAGATCGGCGGCGGCGAACAGGCCGACCCGCGTGTCGCTGCTGGAGCGGTGCTGGCTGCGCTCGGCGAGCAGCACCGGCACCTTCGCCAGGTCGATGTCGGGGCCGTTGTCGTGCACCACGACCCGCGCGCGCCCGCCAGCGAGGCAGGTCTCGACGGTGAGCAGCCGCGGCGGGTTGATCTGCATCAGGTTCTTCACGGCGTGGTCGAGCACCTCGTCCAGGCACTGGCGGAACGCGGCCGCGCGCCCGTCGAGCTTGAGGTTCTGAGCCTGCGGCCTGAAGTTCACCTCGATGATCGCCTGGCGGCAGCGCATGAGCGCAGCGCGAGCGCGGCCCTCGACCAGCTCGTCGAGCGGCTGCTCGCCGTTGCCGAACGCGGTGTGCCCGGGCGTCTTCGCGGCGCTCAGCATCTCGTCGAGGTAGGCGCGCACCGAGCGCAACCCGTCCTCGAGCTCGGGCGGCAGCGGCCTGGCGGTCATGCGCTCGATCGCTGCGGCGGCGAGCTCGGCCGGCTCGGCAATGCGCTCTTGCACCAGGTTGGCGGTGCGGGCGGCGGCCGACGCGCGCGCGCTGCCGACGATGGTGCCGCGCTCCTGCATCAGGCGCTGGTACGACTCGCGCAGCGACTCGTGCTCGGCGCGCAGGCGCGAGATGCGCCGGCCAAAGCCGAACGTCGTGGCCGCATGGTTGGCGAACAGCACCAGCAGCTCGACGTGATGATCGTCGTACTCGGTGAACGCCGGGTCGGTGCTGCCGGTGAGCACGATCGCGCCGCGCGACTTGCCGTCGAGCGGCAGCGGGCAGGCGAGCATCGGCTGCGGCGCACCGTTCCGCGGCGCCCACACGTACGCGTCGCCGGAGTCGACCACCTCGCGCGCCACCTCGGTCTCGCCGTCGATGGTCGCCGGCTCGCGCGGCCCACCGCCGGCGTCGAACTCGGCATAGCGCTTGAGCTCGCGGCTGCTCCTGGGGCCGAGCGGCGGCAGGAACAGCGTACCGTGCTGGGCCTTCATCATGCCGGTGAGATCGCCGAGCAGCGCCGGCAGCGTTTCCTCTGGGCCGTTCTCGGGATCGATGCGCGCCGCCGACTGCAGCAGGAACTTGAGATCCTCGGCGCGTTGATGGAGGTGATGGCGCGCGATCTCGCTCAGGAGCGCCGCGTCGCGCACCGCGTTCACCTGCTTGTGCGTGCAGACCACGTAGCAGGCGAACAGCGCCACGAGCAACAGCAGCGCCGCCAGGTACACGAGCCGCGTATGCTGTCCGGCATCGAGCCACGGGAAGCTGTTGCTGCTCAGCATGCTCGCGGCGACGCCGGCCGCGAGCACGAACAGGACCACCAGGTTGATGAGGCGCAGCTCCCGGATGCGCGCGTCCGCCTGCCGCACCTGCGAGAGACCCGGTGTGCTTGACTCGGTAGCCATGGCCACATCACTCAGTGAGCTGCCGCGATCCGCACGCCCGCGTCGCGCCGGCAGCACCAGCCGATCCGTACGTCATCCATCATCTCTTCGACCACGCGCCGCGGCGCGCATCCATCAATCCCCGATTGCCGTGGGCGCCGGCTCGAGAACCGGCGCCAGCCTCGATCACTCCTCGTCCACGCGGCCCAGGCACACGCGATTGCCATCGTGCCGCTTCGATGCATACAGCGCCGCGTCGACGCGCGCGATCGATTGCTCGATCGAGTCGCTCTGCACGTTGACCGGCCCGACGCCGATCGAGATGGTCAGCTCGAGCGTCGGGAAGCGGCGCCGCTTGCGGCGCCCGTAGCGCTCGATCGCCGAGCGCAGGCGCTCGGCCACCAGGTAGGCATGCTCGACGTTGGTCTCGGGCAGCACCAGCAGGAACTCCTCGCCGCCGAAGCGCCCGCACAGATCGCCCTTGCGCGCGCCGCGCGACAAGAGCTTGGCGACGTCGATCAGCACCTGATCGCCGGCGAGATGTCCGAACGTGTCGTTGAACTTCTTGAACTTGTCGATGTCGAGCATGATCAGCGATATGGGCGTGTTCTTGCGCTTCGCGCGTGCCATCTCGCGCTCGAACATCTCCATCAGCATCTGCCGGTTGGCGAGCCGCGTGAGGAAGTCGCGCCCGACTTCCTCGCGCAGCCGCTCCAGCTCCTGCGCCAGGTACAGCTCGTGCGCGCGCAGCGCCGCCACCAGCACGAGCGTCGCGAACAGATCCTCGAGCTGCGCCAGCGGGCTGGCCGCGTCCGGCGCGGCATCGACGATGACCAGCGGCGCCGCGCCGAGGTAGGGCTCGCCCGGCAGGAAGCTCGCGATCAGGTGCGGTCGCGCGAACGCCTCGCACAGCGGGTGCGACCGATCGAGCGGCGCGCTCAGCGCCGACAGCGATGCGGTGCCGATGCCGTGCAGCACGCTGGTCGGCAGCGACTCCGGTGCATCCGCCGGCACGATCGGATGCCGTTCGCGCACCCGGTACAGCCCGTGCCCGTCCGGCATGTACAGAACGGCCCGCTCGAAGCCGCAGCCATCGCACAGGAGCGGCGGCATCTTGCGCAGGATCTCGTCCACCGAGGTCGCGTCGGTGATGTGCGCCAGCGCCTCCCTGACCAGGAAGGAGTACGGGTTGGTGGTGCGGTCCGTGAAGGGCGTGGTGGTCATGATTCGGTGTCGATCAGCCATTGCGGAAACCCATCGAACTCTGCTTGGATATCGGGAGCTGTTGCACTCCGGCTGTAGATGTGGCTCATATCGACGCATGTCGAAGAACCGGATCAAGCAGCTTCACTCGTCGAGGTTCGTTCCATGGCGACTGCCGATCTTCTGATCACGCATGCGAGCGAGCTGATCACGCTCAAGTCAGGTCCGCGCCACGGATCGCAGATGGACGATCTCGAGATCGTGCGCGACGGCGCGCTGGCGATCAAAGGCGCGCGCATCGTGGCGATGGGCCCGAGCGCGGAGGTCGTGAAGGACTTCGCCGCGCCCATGGTGGTGAGCGCGGAAGGGCGCTGCGTGCTGCCCGGGTTCGTCGACGCGCACACCCACCCGATCTTCGCCGACTACCGCGAGCAGGAATTCGACCAGCGGTTGCGCGGCCTGTCCTATCAGGAGATTGCGCGCCGCGGCGGCGGCATCATGGCGTCGGTGCGCGGCGTGCGAACGCTCGCCGACGCCGAGCTGCGCGCGCGCTTGAAGCAGCGCGCCAACGGGTTCCTGCGGCACGGCACCACCACCATCGAGGCGAAGAGCGGCTACGGCCTCAGCGCCGACGCGGAGATCCGCTCGCTCGAGGCGCTGCGCGACGTTGCGCGCGATCACCCGCTCGAGATGGTGGCGACGTTCCTCGGCGCGCACGAGTGTCCACCCGAGTTCGGCGGCCTGCGCGGCAACTACCTCGCGCACCTCGCGAGCGACGTGCTGCCGCGGGTGCGCGAGCAGTCCCTCGCCGAGTACTGCGACATCTTCTGCGATGTCGGCGTGTTCTCGCCCGACGAGTCGATCGCCTACCTGACGGCCGCGCGCGACCTCGGCTTCAAGCTGCGCGTGCACGCCGACGAGCTGGCCGACTTCCGGCGGCTCGCGCGTGGCCGCCGATCTACGCGCCGCCAGCGCCGACCACCTCATCTACACGACCAAGGAGGGCATCGAGCGGCTCAAGGGGCGGCGCGCGTCAGTCCGATCCTGCTGCCGGGGACGGTGCTGTCGCTCGGCATGAAGCGGCTGCCGGATGCGCGCGGCATGATCGACGCGGGCTTGCCGGTGGTGATCGCGTCCGACTTCAATCCCGGCACGTGCCCCACGCAGTCGATGCCGGCGATGATCGCGCTCGCCTGCCAGATGCTGCGCATGACGGTGGCCGAGGCGATCGCCGCGAGCACCATCAATGCCGCGGCGTCGCTCGGCCGTGAGCGTTCGCTCGGCTCGCTCGCGATCGGCAAGCAGGCGGACGTCGTGATTTTGAGCTCGGCATCGCATTTGTCCCTGGTTACCGTCTGGACTGGGACGCTATCCATCTCGTGGTGAAGAAGGGCAAGGTGGTGTTTCGCGCGACGTGAACCGGAGGCCGGCATGCAAGAGATCATCGAGACCGTGCCCAACTTCAGCGAGGGCCGGCGCAGCGAGACCGTGGCGGCCTTGTGCCAGGCGATGCAGAGCGTGGCCGGCGTCACCTTGCTCGACCGCGAGATGGACCACGATCACAACCGCTCGGTGATCACGCTCGTCGGTGCAAGGCAGCCGATTGCGGAGGCGACGTTCCGCGGCGTGCAGAAGGCCGCCGAGCTGATCGATCTCAACCAGCACCAGGGCGAGCACCCGCGCATGGGAGCGTGCGACGTGCTGCCGTTCGTGCCGGTGCGCGGCGCGACCATGGCGGACTGCGTGGCGCTCGCGCACCAAGTGGGCAAGCGCATTGGCTCCGAGCTGCAGATCCCGGTGTTCCTCTACGAGGAAGCCGCCACCCGCCCGCAACGCAAGAATCTGGCAGAGGTGCGCAAGGGACAGTTCGAGGGCTTGCGCGACCTGATCGGCACCGACCCCGAGCGCGATCCCGACTTCGGCCCGCGCCGCATCCATCCCACCGCCGGCGCGATCGCCGTCGGTGCGCGGTTCTTCCTGATTGCGTACAATGTCAACCTGAACAGCGACGACCTCGGCCTGGCCAAGTCGATCGCCAAGCGCATCCGCGAGAAAGACGGCGGGTTCGCGTGCGTGAAGGCCATGGGCTTCCTGCTCAAGGAGCGCGGCCTCGCGCAGGTGTCGATGAACCTCACCAACTTCCAGGTGACGCCGGTGCTCGAGGTGTTTCGCGAGATCAAGCGGCTGGCCGCCGAGAAAGGCGTCGCGGTGCTCGAGAGCGAGCTCGTGGGCCTCGCGCCGCGCGCCGCGCTCGACGCCCAGACGCTCGGCGAGATCGAGCTCGCGCAGTTCGAGCCCAAGAAGCAGATCATCGAGGAGTTGCTGGGTCCATGAACCTTCCGAGTGCCAGCCTGATGATCGCGCTGGCGGTGCTCGCGCCGTTGAGCCAGGACGCCGGCGAGGTGAAGCCGCCGCCCAACCCGACGCAGGGACCGTTGTGCAGCAAGTGCAAGACCACCGGCAAGGTCGAGAACCCGTTCTGGAAGGAGTTCGCCAGGATCGAGCAGAACGCGAAGTTCTGCTCCTACCTCTTCGATCGGGACACGACCGGCTACGGCCTGCCGTGGCTGCCATGCAAGGGCTGTCGCAACGAGCCGTTGCGGCTCGCCGCCGAAGCGGAGTTCAAGCCGCTGGTCGCCGAGCGCGTGCGCTGGTTGAAGCAGCAGGCGATCGTGCCCGGCCTGTCATTCGAGCTCGCCGGCATGCGCGGCGTCGATCAGAAGCTCGGCACCGATCTGCTGCACATCCAGAGCAGCAACTTCCTGCTGAGCTTCGAGATCGACCACCTGAGCGTGGGCCAGCGCCAGTACCCGATGCACGAGGCGGCGCACCTGTACATCGACCGGCTCGAGCGGCTGTATCGCGACTTCATCGATCGCTTCGGCCTCACCGATGATGGGCTGAACGCAGCGCCGAAGGACCAGAACCGCGTCCTGCACTGGGTGCTCCTGTTCGCGAGCAACAAGCCGTCGGTGAAGGCCGGCCCGATCTACGTCGGACTGCAGGGCATCGAAGGCTGCAAGCGGCTCGGCCGGCCGTCGGTGTTCGTGACCTGGTGGAACAAGCAGAAGAACCCGCAAGACGACGACATGCACCGCTATGTCATCCACCACGTCTCACACATGCTGCTCGCGGTGATGGGCAAGGGCCAGTTCGTGTGGCTCGGCCAGCTCGGCGCGGGCTGGGTCGAGGAAGGGCTCGGCCACTTCTACGAGATGGAGTGGTTCAAGAGCTGTCACACGCACTGCTCGCGCGAGGCGAACCTGCTGAACGACTGGATCGAGGGCGACTGGCGCGGCTTCCTGCGCGAGAGCATCGTCAAGAAGCAAGCGATCCAGATCGCCGCGCTCGAAGGCAAGCCCTCGGACGTGCTCGACATCTTCGAGCACGTGTACTCGTGGTCGTTCGTCGACTATCTGCTCAAGGCGGAGGATCCCAAGAAGTTTCCCGCGTTCGTCAACAACCTGAAGCAGAAGTGGTCGCTCGCCAACTCGATGCGCGGCGTGTACGGCTACAACCTCACCACCTTCGACGACAAGTGGAAGGACTGGGTGATCAAGACCTACCCCAAGTGAGCGCGCCTCAGCGCTCGCAGGTATCGCACTTGACGCTGTCGATGCGCTGCACCAGCGGCGCGCACTCCTTGCAAGTGCGCGCCTCGATCCGACAAGCGGAGCAGTGAGCCGCGTCGGCGGCAAGCGCGCGCAGCGCCGCGAACAGGCAGTCGTCCCGGGTGTGCTTGGCGCCCGTGGACTGATCCAGCGCGGCGATGCGCTTGCGGTAGGCGCACTCGGCGCACGGCGCCGCGGTCAAGCGCCGCAGCTTCTCGATGCAATCGGCACAGCGCGCGGCGGCCGTGCAGTGATCGCAGTGCAGCGTCTTTCCGGCTGCGCCGGTGCGTGCGCATGAGAGGCAGAAGTGCACCCGATCCTGCACGTCGCAGATCGTGCAGACGTCGCCCTTCTGCTGGCACTCCTCGCACTGCGCCAGCGCGCGCGCCCGGTTGCACACCAGGCACGGGAGCTCGAGCGCGGCGAACTGCCGAACGATGGGTGTGCACTTCGGGCACGCCTGCTTCTGCTCGCGGCACTCCGCACAGCGCAGGCCTAGCTCGAGGCGAGCGCGCGCCGCACACACGCGGCAGGCTGCCGGTGCGCTGCCCTGGTCGATCGGCGCCGCCCTCAGCAGCGCGGCAACGATGCAGGCGACGATGGTCATGAGCGATCCTCGGGCGTTGGGGTGAACTCACTTGCTGCCAGCCAGCCGGAACTCGATGCCGGTGTCGTCGAACTCCGGGTCGAGCTCCTTTGCCAGCGCCTTCAACCGGTTCGCTTCCTCTTCCTTGCCGGCGAGCTTGCGATACAGCGATTGCAGGCCGACGTAGCGCCAGGCCTTGACGAAGTGATCGTAGTAGCGCTCGAGGTGATTCATGTAGGTCTCGAGCACGTCAGCAGGACAGTTCGACTTGAACTCGAAGTGTGCCGTCTTCTTGCCGACCGCCTTGCTCCAGTCCTGCAGTGAGCGCATCTCCTCGATGCGCTTGCGGCGCTGCTCGACGCGCTGACGCAGCATCCCTTCGTAGCGCGCCTTGGTGATCCACGTGCCCTTGTGCAAGACCAGCCCCTTCTTCAGCTGCTCCTTCTCGAAGTCGTCCTTCGGCACGTACGAGTCGAGGTTGACCAGACAGGTCTCTTGCACCGCGTCGTCCGGGATCCGCACCGTGCCGTTGGTGAGCACGAGGTACAGGCCCTCGTTGCGATTCTCGAGCTTGCCCTCGAGCAGCCGACCGTCCTTGAGCAGGACCTGGTCCTTGAGCTGTTCGCCACCGAGCACGATCAGAAACGCGAGCGTCGTCGTCGCGGTCACCATGGCCACCTCTCTCGAAAGATGCGCCGATGATACCCGCGGCCCACGCCCGTGGCCAGTCGAGCTCTCATGGTGCGGGCGCGCGCCGCGCTCGGCACCCTCGCTCGCGCCCTCGCCATCAGAAACGGAAGCTCAAGGTCACGAGCTGCCACGAGAAGAAGAAGCGTTCGCCGACGAGCTCGGCCGGCAGGAAGTTGAACAGCACGCCCGTGCCGACGGCGAGATGATCGTTCACGTCGTAGCTCAACCCGCCGCCGATGTCGAGCAGCACGCCGAGGTCGTCGTCGTCGCCGCGCCGCCCGTCCTTCTCGAGGTAGGCGAAGCCCACGCCGCCATCGATGTACGGCTTGAGCCGCTCGGCGCTCGGCTGCTTCAGATCGAACACGCCCTTCACGTTGAACGACGGCGCCAGGATCGTGCGATGATCCGCGAGACCCACTTGCAGCAGCGGGCCGACGGCGACGTTGGGCCGCACCCAGTAATCGGCGCGGGCCGCCATCAAGAACGTGTCGGGGTCGAGCGTGAAGCCGAGGCCGCCCTGCACCGAGAGCGGGATCTCCGCGCCGCTGCTGGCCGCAGTCGCCTCGCGCGCTCCTGCGTCGTCCGGCGCCGGCATGGCCGCGCACGCAGCGAGAAGGGCAGCCAACACCCACAGAAGAGCGAGCTTCAGGCGCACCATCGGCTTCTCCCGGCGAATCGAGAAGGCGACCATTCCTACCACCGGCGCGGCAAAATACCAGCGCGCTCCAGCGGCGGGCGTGCGCCGGCGGTGGGGGAGGTCACGGGTCGCTGCCCCGGTCGCGCGCTCAAGGGGTTCTTGTCTGCGCCTCGGTGCTCGTCTTCCAAATGAATGCCGTGACCGCGTCGATCTGCTCGCGCGTGAGGTTCGTGTTCACCATCGCTGTGCCGGGATAGATCGCCTGCGGGTTGTTCACCCACGTCGGGATGAACTCGAAGCGCATGCGCTTGGTGACGTTGATGAGGTCGGGACCCTGGCGCTTGGCCTCGGGCGTGGGCACCACGGTGCCGAGGTTGTGGCACTCGGTGCACTTGAGGAAGTAGAGCAACATGCCATCGTTGGCCTGGTCGAGCTTGACGGTCGCCGCCTCGTCGGCCTCGGGGTACGAGCGGCCAGCCACCTTGGCGAACAGTGCGCAGATGCCCTCGATCTCGCGCGGCTGCAACTTCAGGTCGGGCATGCGGTAGGGCAGGTAGGGGTACACCTTGCCGTACGTGCGCGGATCGGCGAGGAAGCCCTTCACCCAGTCGAAGCGCAGCTTCTGCGCCGAGACATCGAGGCTCGGCCCGACCTTGGCTCCCTTGCCCTCGATGACGTGACAGCCAAAGCAGGTCTTCTCCTGCACCACGCGGCGGCCCACCTCGATGAGATCGCTGGGCCAGGCATCGGCGGGACGGCGCAGCGACCGCACATAGTGGCTGAGGTCCCAGCCCTGCTCCGCGGAGAGGCTGCTCGTGAACGAGGGCATTGGCGTGCCATCGAGGCCGGACCGGTAGCGCATGTTCATCTCGGCCGCCGTTGCCGCGCGCCGGAACGTGCCGTTCGTGAGATCGCGGCTCGCGATCGGCCGGTCGAGCTCGTCCTTGAGCGTGCTCGCGGACGGGCCGTCGCCACGACCCTCCTCGCCGTGACACTTGGCGCACTGCAGCGTGACGTACACGTCCCGGCCGCGGGCCACCGAGCGCGCGTCGTCCGGCGGCTCGTCGCCGAGCGCGATCGGCGTCGGTTCGGGCTCGTGCTCGATGCCGGCGAGCGCGCGCACGTGGTCGACGAGCAACCAGCGATCCGCCTCTGGCAGGAACGTGAACGCGGGCATGCCGCTGCCAGGCAGACCGCTCGTGATGGTGTCGAACAGGTCCTGGCGGCGGGGCAGCTCGCCGCTCTCGGTGGACCGGAACTTGAACCGCTCCGCAGTCAAGTTGCGCGGTCGCACGGGGAGCGTCGCGGCCGCCGGCCCATCACCGCGGCCGCGCTCGCCGTGGCAGCCCGAGCATTCGGCGAGGAATACCTTGCGCGCGTGCTCCACGCGTTCGCGCGCGGCACCCGGCGAGGCGGCGACCGGGGTCTTGGCCGCGCGCTCGCCTGGGTTCTGCGGTGTGGAGTGCTCGTCGGTGCAGCCCATGACGAGGAGCAGCGTGAGCGTGAGCGTCGCGGCGCGCGATCGGGTTGCATCAGCCATTCTCGTTGCCTTTCGATCGGTGGTTCACAGCGGAGTCAGGTTCGGGGACGGCCGCACGACTGCCGCCGAGCTGCAGCAGCTCGGACAGTCGCATGATCGTGGCAGCGGGCTCGTTACGAGCGGCGGCCTCCGCGTCGGCTGCCGACGCGAATGCGGCATACCCGTGCCCCATCGGCGAGGCGATCCGCCCGGGTGCATGCAGCACGAGTGCGGTGTCGCCGCGCAGCCAGCGATCGGCGCCGAAGTCGCGCACGAACACGCCGGCGGGATCGAGCGAGTCGCCGTGCCGCTCGAGCAAGCAGCCGAGGTCGTCGTACCGCTCGACCGCACCGTTGCGCGCGCACAGCTCGGCGGCAAAGCGCTGATCGCTCACGATCATCCGGCAGCCGTCGCACGCGTCCTCGCCCCAGTGCAGCGACGCCGGCGTCGGTGGCCACGGCAGGTCGTGGCGACAGCCGGCGAGCGCGCCGAGCAACGTCGTGAATTGGAGCAGCCGCGAGCGCACGATCACGTCAGGCTCTCCTTCCGGAAGCGCCACAGCGCGAGCGCGCTCGACGCTGCCGTCCACAGTGCGAGCATGCCGAGCAGCAGACCGGCCAGCGCCGCGCGACCGAGCAGCTGCACGGCGTGCACGCCAACCGGGCCGAGCACCTCGAGCCGCTCGCTGATCGCGAGCGCACACAGCGTCTTCACCGCCTGCAGGGGATTGGCCACCGCGAGGCCGAACAACGCC
This sequence comes from Planctomycetota bacterium, assembly GCA_046349655.1. GTDB lineage: Bacteria > Planctomycetota > B15-G4 > B15-G4 > JAXMBY01 > JAXMBY01. The sequence goes on along the minus strand of JAXMBY010000020.1, from coordinate 2,263 downwards.
GTCGGGCCGAGCGCCTGCGAGGCGGCAATCGCGAGCACACCGAAATCGCACAGGAACACCAGGGAGAGCCACGCGGCAATCGCCGCGGCGAGCGACCGCACGCGACTGCGCGCGAGCACCGACAGCAGCACGCCGAGCGACACCGTCACGACGCCGAGCAGCCAGGCGCCAAGCGCGAGCGCGGCGAAGGTCGCGAAGCCCACGTGGCCGCGCATGCCGATGTACATCGCCGCCACGCCGAAACCGAGCACCAGCGACAGCGACATTGCGAGCATCAGGCCGGCGAGCTTGCCGACGAATACCTCGGCGCGCGTCACCGGCTGCGCGACCAGGTACGGCAGGGTGCCGTCCTCCGCCTCGCCCGAGAAGCTTGCGGCTCCCAGCGGCAGCGTGAGCAGCGGGACGAACAGCAGCACCAGGTTCATGAGCGCGGCCGCGGTGCGGTCGAGCGCCGAGATGCCCCAGCGTTCCGCGCCCGCCATGCCGAGCTCGGCCACGGCAATGGCGAGCAAGCCGAAGGCGGAGGCGCCGACCAGGAACCAGCGGCCGCGGAACGAGGCGCGTAGCTCGCGCGCGGCGAGCAGGCGGATGACTTGCGGCCTCATCGCAGCACCTCGAGCAGATCGGCAGGCGGGCTGCCGGCGTCGCTGCTCCACGCCGATGCCGCGATCCGATCGACCGCGCCGTTCGCCACGATCCGACCCTCGTCCAGCATCACCACGCGATCGGCGAGCGCACGTACCTCCTCGCTGCGGTGCGACGAGAGGACGATCGTGCGGCCTCGCGATGCGAGCCGTGCGAGCAAGGCAACGAGCTCGGTCTGGCCCTTGAGGTCGAGGCTGGCGGTGGGCTCGTCGAGCACCAGGAGCGGCGGCTCGCCGATCAGCGCGGCCGCGAGCGAGAGCCGCTGCTTCATGCCGGTCGAGAACGTGGCCACAGGCCGCCTTGCATGATCCGTGAGCCCGACCTGCTCGAGCAGGCTGTCGGCCTCGCTCGAGCGCGCACCTCGCAGCGACGTGACGAACCGCAGCGCGTCGCGCGCGGTCTCCTCGCAAAACGCTGGCACCTGCGGCATGTAGCCGATCTTGCTCTTCGCCTTGATCGGCTCGCGCACCACGTCGCAGTCCGCCACGCAAATCTCACCCTGGTAGGGCACGAGGCCCAGGAGGCAGCGCAGCACCGTGGTCTTGCCGGCGCCGTTGGGGCCGACCAGCGCCAGCGCTTCACCGTGCGCCACGTGCAGATCGACGCCGGCGAGGATGCGGCGGCCGCCGAGCGTGACGCAAAGATCGCGCACCCGGATCATGAGGCACCTCTGAGCAGGGGACGGCGGCTCTGCCAGAGGACGAGACCGGCCGCGCCGACCAGGAGCAAACCGGCCGCCACGAGCTCCGGCCGCGGCCGTGATCGGGGCGGTTGGCCGAGGCTCGCCGGCGGATCGACCAGCGGGCAGGCGTCGGTGAGGGTCGGGCGCGGCTTCACGATCGGAAACGCGCGGGCGGCACATTCCAGCGCCGCCGCCGCGGGCGCCATGCGCAGCATGCCCACCGCCGGGTACCGGCTCGCCAGGTCCTCGAAGAACTGCTCGAGCTGGTAGGGCGTGTCGCCGACGCCGTTGCCATCGGCGTCGAAGCCCACGTAGTCGCTCCAGTAGTTGCCGCGCCCGTCGGCACTCCAGACGTTCTGCTCGGCGCGCGTCCAGCCGAGCGCCTCTACCTGCGCGCGGTTGGCGATGAATGCGTTCTCGGTGAACACCACGCGCGCCACCGAGGGCTCGATCGCCACGCCGGTATCGTTGCCACCGATGACGTTCGAGCGGATGACGCAGTCCGCACGGCGCGAGCTCGGCGTGTCTTCGAGGAAGATGCCGCGCGTGTTGTCGACGAACCAGTTGTGCTCGGCGATCACATCGTCGGCGGTCTTGATCAGCAGGCCGTGTGCGCTCGGTCCGCGCGAGCCGGTGAAGCGATTGTCGCGCAGCGTGACGTGCCGGCTGTACATGATCGCCGCGCCGGTGTGATTGCCGGCGAACTCGTTGCCCTCGAACACATTGCGGTCGCAGTACATGTAGTGCAAGCCGTAGCGACAGCGGCGCACAACGTTGCGCCGCGTGACGCAGTCGTTCGACTGCCAGATCGCCAGGTCGCGACTGTCCTCGACCGTGTTGTCCTCGATCAGCGAGCCATGCGAATCCTGCAGGCGGATGCCGTCGGCGCGCCGCGGGATCGGCAGGTCCTTGCCGACCACCAGGTTCGCGCGCACC
>JAXMBY010000019.1:0-98418 GCA_046349655.1 Planctomycetota bacterium | reverse complement strand
GCTTTACCGAACGCGCCATTCCTGTTCTACTCTGCCTGACGCGTGGTTGCACGACCACAGCGGGTTGCCACCGCCGAGGCCCGCGTGAAAGACAGCAAGCCCGACACGGTCACCGGATTGGCGCTCGAGTACCTGGAAGGCAAGCACCAGGGCAAGGGCGCCGACGTGAGTCACTACCTCGCACGGCTCACGAGCGATGCGGAACGCAGCGAGTTCACCCGCCTGCTCGACCTGTACGACGAGATCGACGAGAAGCTGACGCGCAAGGAGCTGGTCGCGCCGGGCACGATCATCGGCGAGCTGCGCATCATCAAGTGGCTCGGGCAGGGTGGCATGGGCGTGGTCTACCTCGCCGAGCAGATCGCGCTCAAGCGGCTGGTGGCGGTGAAGCTGCTGCCGACGCCGCTGTTGCAGAACGACCGCGCGCTCGAGCGGTTTCGCCGCGAGGTGATGACGCTCGCCGCGCTGCGCCATCCCGGCATCGTGCCGGTGCACACGGTCGGCACCCACGCCGGCATGCCGTACTTCACGATGGACTACGTCGAGGGGCCGACGCTGCAGGAAGTGTTCGAGTCGCTCAGCCCGATGCGACCCGATCAGCTCGATGCCGCCGCGCTGCGCCGCGCCTGCCCGAGCTGCGACGCGAACGCCTTCACCGGCAGCTACATCGACGTGATCGTCAGGTTGATCGCCGACGTCGCCGATGCGCTGCATCACGCTCACGAGAACGGCGTGCTGCATCGCGACGTGAAGCCGCTCAACGTGCTGCTCGCCCGCGATGGCAGGGCGCTGTTGTTCGACTTCGGGCTGGCGCGCGAGTCGGGCGCCGCGACGCTCACGCGCACCGGCGAGCTCGCGGGCAGCCCCTACTACGTCGCCCCCGAGCAGCTGCGCCCGGGCGGCAGCGTGGATCGCCGGGTCGACGTGTACGCGCTCGGCGTCACGCTGTTCCAGGCCCTGACGCTCGTCCTGCCGTTCACGGGCGACTCCGCGCAGGACGTGCTGCGCTCGGTGCTGATCCAGGAACCGCCTTCGATCCGCAAGCTCAACCCCACCGTGCACGTGGACCTCGAGACGATCTGCGCGAAGGCCATGGATCGCAATCCGAGCCGCCGCTTCGCCTCGGCCAAGGAACTGGCCGACGATCTGCGCCGCTTCCTCGCCCACCGGCCGATCGCGGCGCGACCGCTCGACTTCTGGACGCGCGTGGCGCGCTCGACCCGGCGACATCCGTTGCTCGCCGCCACCGCGCTGGCGGTGCTCATCATGCTGGTGACCTTGCTCGCGTATCCGCTGTACGCGCGCACGGCGCAGCTGGCGCTGGCGAAGAGCTACCACCAGCGCGGCGAGCTCGAGCCTGCGAGCGCGATGCGCTGCGCAGATGGTGGCGCGGTACGGGAGCCGCAGCGCCGAGCAGCGCCTCGAGCAGGTGCGCCGCGATGTCGGACTGCTGCGTCGCCAGCGCTCGCGATAAGCTCGGCGAGTGGCCCGCGCGCTGCCGGCGCTGCAGGAGCTGCGCGCGAGCGTCGCCCGCGACCGAGCACGCTGCTGGCCGCGTACCGGGCACCGGCCGAGGGCTTCGCGCGCGAGCGAGCGTGCGCGCGCTCGAGGACGACGAGCGCGTCGCCGGGAGAGCCTGCCCAGGAGGCGCGTGGCAACCTGATGCTCGCCGCCAAGGAGGACGGACCAATCCGGCGATCTACATCGCCCAGCTCGAGATGGACTTGCAGGACGCGGTGCATCGCGGCGACGTGCGGCGGCGCGCCAGCTCGAGCAAGCACTCGAGCGCGAGACCGGCCGCGCCGTGCGCCCGCCGCCGGTGCGCGCGCAGGTCACGCTCGCGGGCGAGCCTGCCGGCGCCGAGGTGCACGGTCTCGCCATGCACGGTGACCTCGCGCCGTTGGCGATGCCGCGCCCGTCAAGTCGCCAGCCCGCGCGCGGTCCGTCGGCAACGCCGGCCTTCTGCTTCAACCTTGGCGATCACGCCGTGGTGAGCGAGGTGGAGCGCGACAGCATCGCCGAGGAGCTCGTCCTGCCGGGCGCGCTCATCCTGCGCGTCGCCCACCACCGCCTCGATGGCGGCCTGTACGTGGTCAGCGTCGCCCCGGGCGGCGCATCGGCGGCGCTCGGTCTGCTGCCGTTCGATCGCATCGACAGGCTCGGCTGTACGAGGTCGACGATCGCTACGACGTCTCGCGCGCCATGCTCGCGCGCCTGGCGCAGCGACGCCTCGATGCGCCGCCGGGCGAGGCCGGCGTCGTCACCCGGTCGACCAGCACCGAGGATGGCGGCGGCGTACAGCGAGCGGCAGCGATGCCGGCCGGCTGGCCGAGCTCGCCGAGTGACATCGTCCTCGGTGGTGCTGATGCGCTGCTCGAGGAGCGAGCGCGCCGCGCGATCTGGCTTGCCTGGTGCTGATCGACGGCGTGGCATAGGAGCTGTCGTGGCCGGCTGCCACGCGGCTCGGTATTCGCCGCGAGGCGACCGCTTACCCGCTGATGTTCGGCGATGCATCGCTCGCCGGCACGCTGCCGGCGGCGATCTCGCTCGAAGCCGGCTCGTACTTGCTCGTCGTGCGGCACCAGGGCTGCGCCGACCTGCGCTTGCCGCTCCTGGTCGAGCAAGCGCAGCCGACCTGCCGCACGGTCCACCTCGATCCCGCAGGGTTCGCTCCGGAAGGATCTGTGTACGTCGCACCGGGGCCGCTGGTGCGCGGCGGCGACCCGCTCGCATTCAACGGCGGGCCGAGCAGCCGCACGCAGATCGACGGTTTCTACATCTGCCGCCGCGAGGTCTCGGTCGAGCAGTACTTCGAGTTCCTGAACGGATGCCGCTTCCTGGCCGAGGCGCGGCGCGCGCTGCTCGATTTTGGCAGCCCGCGCTTCGCCGCGCGAGCTGGATCGGATCTTTCCCGAGATCCCGCGCTCGGCGCTCTTGCCGCAGTCGCACGAGCAGCTCGTGCCGTACGACCTCGGCCATCCGATCGGCGGCATCTCCGAGCGCGATGCGGTCGCGTTCTGCGACTGGCTGGACGCGCAAGCACAGGAGCTCGGGCGGCAGCGGCAGGTTCTGCCCGCCGTCGGGCGCCGAATGGGAGAAGGCCGCGCGCGGCGCGGACTATCGCTTCTGGCCGTGCGGCAACGACTCCCGATCCGAGCTTTGGCCATCTGCTCGCCAGCCGCGCCGAAGCCGGGCTGACGGCGCCGTGCGGCCTGACCCTGCGCGACGAGTCGCCCTACGGCGTGCGCGACCTGATCGGCAACGTGATGGAGGACCCTCACCCGCGACCCCGATCCTCCATCGGGCCGGCAGTACGTCCTGCTCCAGATCAAGGGCGCCTTCTACGGCGAGTCGGAGATGTCGAGAACCCGCGGCCGCGGTGCAGATCGCCCTCGATGATCTCGCGCCGCTGGCCGACCGGACTGCGCCCCGTGTGGGAAACCCGACAGCGCCTGCTGATCCGCGCTCGCTACCCGCCACGCCATCGCTTTGTCGCTTTTTTCCGCGACGTTCTTCCGAGAAGAGTCTGCGGGAGAGGCGAGCAGGCGTTCGGACGTGATGTTCAGGATGACCGTGATGATGGTGATGCACCATGTCCTGATCATGCTCGGCGGCGCCGAGGTGCGCCGCGGCGTTGTGGTTCGCAAGCATGATGATCGCGCCGCGCGCCACGACCAGGCCGTGCGCCGCCCGGCTGCCGCGACCAGCGTCCGCTCCGATCGATCTCTGGCACGATCCGGCGCGCGCTGCTTTGCCCAGCCCACGGCCGGGCAGGACCGGGGCGACGGCACCGGCGATGCCGGCGCCCGCCGAGCTCACGCACGACGTGGCCGATGAGCTGGCGCGCAGCACGAGCAGCGCGCGCATGGACGTCCTGATCGCGGTGCGCTCCTGGTGCCGACTCGCGCAGCTCGCGAACTACCCATCGGCAGCGGCGCGGGCTCAAGTTGCCCGCGCGCTCGCCCGCGCGCCTGATCGCCGTACGCGCGCCCGCGGCTGACGTCCAGGCGAGCTGGTGCTCGACCCCGCGGTCGCGCGCATCTCGCGCGACGCGCCGGTTCATGGCACGCTCGACACCGCGCTCGCGAGCGTCGGCGCCGATCAGCCGTGGCAGCGCCGGCGCCGATGGCGCCGGCACGGTGATCGCGGTGATCGACTCGGGCATCGCACCGCACCTGATCTCGATCTGCAGATCGAGCTCGAGCTCGATCTGCGCGCCGGCGTCGAGCCCGGACCCGTGCGATCGCTGGGGACATGGCACGCACGTCGCGAGCATCCTCGCCGGATCGGGGGCAGGCATTGCCGGCGGCAGTCGCACGCTGCGCGGGTGGCGCCGCGCGCGCGCGCCTGATCAGCCTGAAGGTGCTGACGAGACCGGCACCGGCAGGACTCAGCGACCTGATCGCCGCGATCGACTGGGTGAGTGAGCATGCGAAGGACAGCTCCGGCGCGCAGCACATACAGGTCCTCAACCTCGGCCGGCCATCCACCGCTCGAGTCGTTCACGACCGATCCGCTGGTGCAGGCGTGCGCGCGCGCCGTGGACGCGGGCGTCGTAGCGGCCTCCGCGCTGCGGCCGGCAACCTGGGAGCGTGCGGCGACGTCGGCTTCCGCACGGCGGCGTACTGTCGCCGGCGAACGCGCTGTTCGTGATCGCCGTGGTCGGCGCTGCCGATCCTCGACACACGGTGATGCGCGGCGACGACGCATGGCGGCGTTCAGCTCGCAGGGGCCCACCGTCATCGACGGGCTGCTCAAGCCTGGATCTGGTGGCGCCTGGGTCGGCGTGCTCGCCGCGATCCCGGGCTCGACTCGACGTCAGCGCGCGGCGGGCGCACAGGTGGTCGCCGCGAGCGACCTCGGCGCGGCATCGGCCGCGAGCTACCTCGCGCTGTCGGGCACCTCGGCAGCCACGCCGATCGTCGCCGGCACCGCGGCGCTGCTGCGGCAGGCGAACCCTTCGCTCACGCCCGGCGCGGTGAAGCTGATCCTCGAGCAAGGCCGAGAAGCTCGCCATCTCGAGCGCAAGCCTGCGCAGGGCGCGGGTCTGCTCAATGCCGAGGGCGCGATGCGCATGGCCCGCATGATCTCGCCGCAGGCCGATCAGATCGCGCTCGGCGAGTCCTGGCTCGGCGACGGCGCGGCGCTGCTGCCGGTCAGCCTGATCGGCGATCGGCCGGCGTCGTTCGGCTGCGCGCTGGTGTGGGGGCGCGCGCTCGTGTGGGAGCCGGTGCTCGGCGCGGACGCCGGCGCGGTGCAGCCGCTGTGGGGCGGCGACGCGCCGTTCGAGGGACAGCCTCGCCGTTCATCACGGCGGCGCCTGCAAGACGCGCTGGTGAGCAAGCGGTTGGCGTTCACGCTCGCGGGATGCGAGGCGATGAGCGAGGACCAGCTGGCGCTGCACGCGCCGTGGACGGATCTGGTCGCCTGCGCTCCACGAGCTCTGGCGCGACCGCCTGATCGACCCGAGCTCCATCGCCGCCAGCCAGTCGGTGACCGGTCAGTCGGACTCGGGCATGACCGTGAGCTTGACCAGTCCCGGCGGCTGGTACTACCCGCCGCACCCGTGACGGGCGCGCCGGTCGAGTGCGTGTGAGTTGCCCGAGGACAGAACGAGAGGTTGCTCCCGTGGCCAAGATCATCATCGTCGAAGACGACGTCGGCAACGGCATGGTCCTGTCGGTGCTGCTGTCGCGGCTGGGCGGCCACGAGGTCCGCCTGTCGATGGATCCCGTGCAGATCCTGGAGCTGTGCCGCGCCGGCGCGGTGGATCTCGTGGTGATGGACGTGTCGCTCGCCGGTTGCAGCTACCTGGGCGAGCCGATCAACGGTCTCGAGATCACGCAGCTGCTCAAGGCGCATGCAGCCACTCGCGACATCCCGGTGCTCCTGTGCACCGCGCACGCGATGGCCGGCGACCGCGAGCGGTTCCTGCAGGAGTCGAGCGCAGACGCGTACCTGGGCAAGCCGGTCGACAATCGCACGCTGCTGAACGAGGTGGCCCGCCTGCTCGCCAACCGGCCCGCGCGGGACCAAGACCAGAGCCCGGCGCCGAAGGACTGACGCGCGATCAATCGTCGCTCGCCGCTGCGGGCGGCACTCGCGGCAGCGGCTGCTCGCTGTCGGCGAGCGCATACGCCATCACCGCCAGCGCCGCGGCATTCAGCTCGAGCTCCCTGGGATCGACCTTGTCGAGCGTGTCGGCGGGCGTGTGGTGGAAGTCGAAGTAATGCGTGCCGTCCTGGCGGAGCGCGATCATCGGCACGCCCGCCGCTCGCATCGGACCGATGTCGGCGCCGCCGCCCGAGTCGCGCAGATCGAGCTTGCCGAGCGGCGCAAACAGCGGCACCCACTCGCTCACTTGCTCGATGCCACCCTTGCCCGCCGTCACGCCGAAGCCGATCGGCCGTGCCGCACCGCTGTCCGATTCGATCGCCGCCACGTGCTTCGCGAGCTCGTTCCGGTGCTGCTCCGCGTAGCCCTTGCCGCCGCGCAGCCCGTTCTCCTCGTTCATGAACAGAACCGCGCGGATGGTGCGATGCGGCCTGAGGTCGAGCGCCTTGAACAAGCGCAGCGTCTCGATGCACACCGCAACGCCGGCGCCGTCATCGATCGCCCCGGCGCCCACGTCCCACGAGTCCAGATGGCCGCCGATCAGGACGACCTCGTCCGGCCGGTCCTTGCCCGGCCAGTCCGCCACCACGTTCGCCGACGGCACGTCGGGCAGGAGCTCGCAGGTCATGCGCATGCGCACCCTGACGTCGTGACCCTTCTCGAGCAGCCGATGGATGAGATCGGCGTCCTCGGCGGTGAGCGCCGCGGCCGGGATCTTCGGCACCTGATCGGCGTACTGCATGGCGCCGGTGTGCGGCAGGCGGTAGCTCGCGGTCCCCACCGAGCGCACCAGCGCCGCGACCGCCCCCAGCTTCGCCGCCTCGATGGCGCCCTTGGCGCGCTGCGGCACGGCGGCACCGTAGGCCATGAACTTCTCCGGCAGGTCCGGCATCGGCCGGTTGAACAGCACGATCTTGCCCTTGACCAGGTCGCCCAGCGCCGCGAGCTGCTCGAACGACAGCACCTCGATCACCGGCGCGACGATGCCGTCCGGCGGCGTCGCGATGCTGCCGCCGAGCGCGAGCCCCACCAGATCGTGCGCTGCCGGCGCGACCATTGCGAACGACGCCTCGCCGCGCACCCAGTGCGGCACCATGATCGCCTCCTGGCGCACGTGCTCGATGCCGCGGGCGCGCAGCGCGGCCGCGCCCCACTCGACCGCCTTCGCCGCCTGCGGCGAACCGCTCAGGCGGTGACCGATGGTGTCGGTCAGCTCCTGCAGCACGGCGTATGCTTCGCGGCCGGCCATGGCAGAATCGATGATCCGGTTCGCCGCGGCGGCGAGATCGCCGGCCGCGCTCGCCGTGAACGTGATGAGCATGAACGCCGTGCCGAGCATGAGCTTCTCCGGGAGAGGACGTTGGCCGAGGGGGACGCGTGGCATGGTAGCGAGCCAGGCGGCCGCTTGGAATCACGCAGTCGTGCGGGTACCGCCTGCGGCTGCGCGCAGCAGCTCTCCGGCGCGTGTGCCCGCCCGCTGCAGCCGCCTCACTTCGCCGAGGATTCGAGATAGCGCATCAGCTCGGAGTCGGTCGACAGCACCAGCCGCGAGCCCTTCTGCAGCGACGCGCGATAGACATCGAGCGTGCGCAGGAACAGCGCGAACTCGAGATCGGCGGCGTAGGCATCGGCCACGATCTTGAGCGCCTCGGCGTCGGCCAGGCCGATGATCTCCTGCTTCTTGCGATAGGCCTCCGACAGGATCTCGCGCTCGCGGCGGTTGGCGTTGGCCTCGAGCGTGAGCTTCTCCTTCTCGCCCTCCGAACGATAGGTCTGCGCCATCTGATCGCGCTCCGCCTTCATGCGACTGTACACCGAGCCGATCACGTCCTCGGGCAGGTCGGTGCGCTTGATGCGGAAGTCGATCAGCTTGACGCCGTACTGCTTCACCTTCGGCCCGGCGCGATCCAGGATCGCCTGGCTGACGCCCTCGCGCGCGTTGACGATGTCCTCGAGCGAGTGCTTGCTCACCTCGGTCTTCAGCTCCGAGTACAGGATGTCGCCCAGGCGACCGGCGCCGCGGATCGAGCCGCCGCGCGCTTGCAGGTAGGTCACCGGATCATCGACGCGGTAGCGCGAGAAGTACGAGATCAGGATGTTCTTCTTGTCGCCCGTGACGGTGGCCGACGGCTCGTCGTTCGCGTACTCCTGGACCTGCCGGCTCACCGACGTCACGCTCGAGAACGGAATGCGCAGCGCCAGCCCGGGCTCGTCGATCACGCTCTTGATCTCGCCCAGGAACGAGACCACCACGAACTCCTTCTGGTCGACCGCGACGGTGCACGAGTTGAACGTCACCACCGACACGATCAGCACCGCCACCACCACGATCGCGGTCCGGGCAAGCGTGTTCATTTGCCACCTCCGACCTTGCCGCCGGCCGGCGTGTCCGACTGCAAGAACAACCCGGCCTTGAGGTTGCCATCGACGATGGTCTTGTCGAGGAGGGGCAGGATCTCCTGCATCACCTGCAGGTGCAGCTGGCGGCGCACCAGCGTCGGGTTCTGCTGGTAGCGCTCGAGCACGGCGAGGAAGCGTGCCGCGTCGCCCTTGGCCTCGTTCACCTTCTGCGCGCGATAGCCCTCCGCCTCCGCCAGGATGCGCGCTGCCTCACCCTCGGCGACCGGCACCTTCGAGTTCATGATGCGCTTGCCCTGGTTGATCGCGGTCTCCTTGTCCTCGCGCGCCCGCTGCACGTCGGAGAACGCCTCGACCACCGGTGCCGGCGCATGCACGTCCTGATACTGCACCGTGACCACCTCCACGCCCATGTCGTAGGAGTCGAGGATGCGCTGCAGCTCGTGCATCGCCTCGTCCTGCATCACGGCGCGCTCGCCGACGAGAATGTCGTCGATGGTGCGGCTCGCGATCACGCTCCGCATCACCGCCTTCGCCACCTGCGAGACGCAACGCTCCGGGTCATCGACATTGAACAGGAACTTGCCCGGGTCGCACGCGGTATTGCACGCTGAACTCGGCGTCGACCAGGTTCTGGTCGCGCGTGATGCAGATGCTGTGCTCGGCCTCGTCGCGGTACTCCCGCAAGCGCTCGTCCACCGTCGAGAAGCCGATCTCGACCCGCCGGATCTCGGTGGTCGACTCCACGCTCAGCTGCTCGATCGGCCAGGGCAGCTTCATGTGGATGCCGGGCTCGGTCTCGATCCGCACCAGCCGGCCGAAGCGCTGCACCACGCCCTGCTGGCCGTTCTGGCCGTCGAGCTTGTAGAACATCGACAGCGAGAACGACGGGAACAGGATCAGCAGGATGATCAGCGCGGCGAGCGCGGCCACGGTCTTGGCGCGGAGGCCGCCAGGCGGCGGGAACGATGGTCTTGGCATGAGCTCACGAGTCTCCAGCAGGAGTGGTGGCCGATGGCGCGCCGGGCACGGTCGCTCGCCGGCGCGCGATCAGGAACAGGATGATCGCCGTTACCGCGTAGCCGATCGCAAATTCTGGCGCGGCAAGCCAAACTTGTTCTGCAGGCCCGTGGGCCCGAGCGTGTAGGCGTGAATCAGCCCCGACGCGGACAACCCCGCGGCCGCGAGCGCCCACCAGCCGGCGCGCGCGAACTCTCGCTCGATCAGGAACACCAGGATCGCGGCGAACACCATCGACACCAGCAGGAAGCCCTGGTTGAGAGCGAAGATGCCATCGATGTACAGGTCGCTGCCGAACAAGGGCGCCACCTGCGCGAGCGAGCTGTGGGCCTTGCGCGCGGTCGTCTCGATCAGCCAGAGCGCCCATGCGGCAAACGCCGGGACCAGCCCGAGCGCGACCGCGAGCGCGTGCTTCTTCGGCACTTCCTGGAAGGCTTGCGCGGTGATGATCAGGCCGACCCACAGCAGGATCCCGAGCGTGGCCTCGAGCGGCAGCACCTTGAGGCACAGGGCCACGCTGCCGGTGAGGCACAGCCCGGTGATGACCACGCCGTTCAGGATCGAGTAGCCGGCGCGTGCGCCCATCGCCTTCCACCCGGGATGGCCAATGTAGATGGTGGTCGGGAACGCGCTGCCGAACAGCGCCGCCGTGAGGCTGCCGAGACCGTTCGCGAGCAGGGACGGTCGCGTCTCGAAGCGATCGCCTGCGGCCTCGGCGCTCTCCAGGTTCTGCAAGGAGCCAATGACGTTGAACAATCCGTTCGGGATGATCACGGCGAGGTAGCGCCAGCCGAGCGGATCATGCAGCAGCGCGAACACGTCGCCCGCGGCGGGCCGCGGCAGGTGCAGCGCCAGCACGAACGGCTCGGAGCGCGGCGTGAAGTAATCGTGACCGAGCAGCCGCAGCCCCCACGCGAGCCCCGCCCCCAGCGCCACGGCGAGCACGCCGCCCGGGAGGCCGAGCACCTTCTTCAACCCGGAGCCGTAGCTGAGCAGGATCAGCATCATCGGCACCAGCGCGATCGCCGGCGAGGCGAAGATCTGGAAGACGAAGCCCATGGCGATGAACGTGATCGCGACGCCGGCGAGCGCTGAAAGCAACGCGGCGCGCGGCGTGTGTCGCCGCAGCCAGTCGCCGACGAATGCGCCCGCGGTCTCCATCAGGCCGCTCAGCAAGCACGCGAACAGACCAGCCTGCCAGGCGAGCGTCGGGTTCTTGGTTTGCTGGTAGACCGGCGCCATGATCAAGAAGATGAACGCGAACAGGCTGGGCGTGTTGATGCCATAGGGCAGCGCCGTGACCGTGTCGCGGCCGGTGCGGCGAGCGAGGTTCATGGCTTGCCAGCCATAGAACACGTTGCCGATCAAGATCGACAGCGCGGCGCCCGGCAAGATGCGGCCGGTGACCAGTTCCCCGGGCAGGCCAGCCACGGACGTGCACAGCACGTCGATCAGCATCAGCTGCAAGAGGTTGTCGATGAACAGGCCGGAGAAGCCATCGAGATCCCCGCGGACGAACCAGCGTGCGGCCATGCCATGCCCCGTGTCGGACTCCGATTCCACGTGCGATGCGGGCGCTCACTCAAGCCCGACCGTCTCTGCATTTCAACCACCAACAACGACGCGCAGCGAAAACGCTGCGTGCGTGCCGTCCCCCCCCGGGTTAGAAGATGCCGTCATGACCGATACGAGCAGGTCGCTCGACTGCCTGTTCCGGCCGCGCTCGGTGGCGGTGATCGGCGCGTCGCGCAAGCGCGGCACGGTGGGCGCCGAGATCTTCCACAATCTGATCACGCGCGATTTCCCGGGGCCGGTCTATCCGGTGAACCCCACCGCGCGGGTCGTGCAATCGGTGCGCGCGTATGCCTCGGTCGCCGAGATCCCCGACGACGTCGACCTGGCGATCATCGTCGTGCCGAAGCAGCAGGTGCACGACGTCGCGCTGCAGTGCGGCAAGAAGGGCGTGCGCGGCCTGGTCGTGATCAGCGCCGGCTTCGCCGAGACCGGCCCGGAGGGCCGAGCACGCCAGACCGAGCTCCTGCATTGCGTGCGCAGCGCCGGCATGCGCATGGTCGGCCCGAACTGCCTCGGCTTGCTCAACGCCGATCCCGACGTGCAGCTGAACGCCACGTTCGCGCCCACCTTCCCGCCGACCGGCAACGTCGCGTTCTCGTCGCAGTCGGGCGCGCTCGGGCTCGCGATCCTCGACCTGGCGAAGGAGCTCGGCGTCGGCATCAGCCAGTTCGTGAGCGTCGGCAACAAGGCCGATGTGTCCGGCAACGACTTGCTCGAGTACTGGGAGCACGACCCGAGCACGCACTTGATCCTCCTGTACCTCGAGAGCTTCGGCAACCCGCGGCGCTTCATGCAGATCGCGCGCCGCGTGGCGCGCAGCAAGCCGATCATCGCCGTGAAGAGCGGCCGCACCGAGGCCGGCGCACGCGCTGCCAACTCGCACACCGGTGCGCTCGCCGGACTCGACGTCGCCGTGGACGCGCTGCTCGGTCAGGCCGGTGTGATCCGCACCAACACCATCGAGGAGCTGTTCGACGTGGCGATGCTGCTCGCCAACCAGCCCGTGCCGCGCGGCAATCGGGTCGGCATCATCACCAACGCCGGCGGCCCGGGAATCATGGCCTCGGACGCATGCGAGACCAATGGCCTCTCGGTGCCGCCGCTGTCACCGTCGACGACCGCCGCGCTCGGTGCGTTCCTGCCACCGGAAGCGTCGCTGCGCAACCCGGTCGACATGATCGCGACCGCCACCGCCGGGTCGTACGAAAAGGCGCTCGCGCTGTTGCTCGCCGACGATCAGATCGACGCGGTCATGGTGCTGTTCGTGCCGCCGATCGTCACTGGCGCGGCCGAGGTCGCCGCCGCGATCCGCACCGCCGGGCTGCACGCGCAGAAACCGATCCTCGCCTGCTTCCTCGGCACCCACGGCGTTCCGGCTGGCGTCTCGTCGCTGCGCGAAGCGAAGTTCCCGTCGTATGCGTTTCCGGAGGCGGGCGCCATCGCGCTGGCGCGGGCGGTGCGCTACGGCCGCTGGCTCGCACGACCCGACGGCGCCATCCCGCAGTTCGCCGACGTGCATCAGGACGCGGTGCGCGAAGTGCTCGCGGCGAGCCCATCGCCACCGCGCTGGCTCGCTGCCGACGAGGTGCGCGTCGTGCTGTCCGCCTATGGCATTCGCATGCCGCGCACCGAGTTCGCCGCCGACGCCGCCCGTGCCGCCGACGCCGCGCGCAGCATCGGCTTCCCGGTCGCCGTCAAGCTCGCCTCACCCACCATCACGCACAAGACCGAGGTGGGCGGCGTCGCGCTCAACCTCTACTCGGAAGCCGACGTGCGCGCCGCCGTGACCCGCATCCGATCGCGCCTCGACGAGCTCGGCAAGCTGGCCGAGATGCAGGGCGTCATCGTGCAGGAGATGGCCGCGGCCGGCGTCGAGACGTTCGTCGGCGTGACGCTCGATCGCGAGTTCGGCCCGCTGCTCGGGTTCGGCATCGGCGGCGTCAACGTCGAGCTGTGGCGCGACATCTCGTTCCGCGTGCACCCGATCACCGATCGCGACGCGCACGAGATGATGGATCAGATCCGCGGCGTGAAGCTGCTCGATGGCTTCCGCGGCGCGCCGCCGGCAGATCGCGAGGCGATCGCCGACGTGCTGCTGCGCGTGAGCCAGCTGGTGCACGACTTCCCGCAGATCGCCGAGCTCGACCTGAACCCGCTGGTTGCCTATCCGCCCGGGCGCGGCGTGCTGGCGGTGGACGCGCGCATCCGCGTCCAGGGATGAGGATCGCCGAAGTGCGAGCATCGGCCTCCTGCGCAGGTCAGGCAGGTCTGTTGCTCGGCCACATGCGGAGGCGCTGTTCGTCGAGCACCCGGAGTCGACCGGATAGCCAGCGCCGCTGACACGATGGTCGTCGCGAGGTAGACTCCAAAGCGTCGCGAGATCGACCTTCACGAGCCATCGCCTGCTGCGGATGCTCTCGCTCTGGAGCCAGGATGCTACTCGTCTGCTTGCTCTTGTTCGCGCAAGCCCCGTTCGCAACCGACCTCGATCAGCGGCTCGGCGAGGTCTACCGCCGGGATGAGCCCGGCGTCGCCGTGCTGGTCGCGCGGCTCGATGGCAGCGTGCTGTTCAAGAACGGCTACGGCGTCGCCGACCTCACGACCAGGACGCCGTTCAGCACCACCACGATCAGCAACACGGGCTCGATCTCGAAGACATTCGTGGCGTTCGCCGTGCTCAAGCTGGTGGAGCAGGGAAAGCTCCGGCTGACCGACACGCTGGACACGTACTTCGCCGACTTCGAGCACCCGGAGATCGCGAAGCAGATCCGCATCGAGCACCTGCTGAGCCACACATCGGGCCTGCCGGACATCCGCAACGTCGACGCGCACCGTGCCTACTTCTTGACCGCCAGAGACGAGGAGAACTTCGCGCCGCTCAAGAAGACCAGCAAGCTGAGCTTCGAGCCCGGCGAGCGGTTCGAGTACTCGAACCCGGCGTTCAACGGGCTCGCGCTCATCGTGCAGCAGCGGAGCGGCATGCGCTGGCAGTCGTTCATCGAGGAGGAGATCTTCGCGCCCGCGGGCATGACGGAGAGCAAGATCACCGACGGCGCGTTCCCGAGCAAGGGCGTCGCGCACGGTTACGATCAGGCCGGCGGCGAGTGGCAGGAGGACGACTACGGCGAGTTCCCGACCTTCTGCGCCGCAGGCAACGGCGGCGTGTGGTGCAGCGTCGAGGACCTGCTGCGCTACGAGCTCTCCATCCAGCGCGGCACGTTCCTGAGCAAGGAGCTCATCACCCGGTCGCGGACACCGCTGCGGCCGGAGAACTGGCGGTCGACGGCGAAGCCGGCGGTCGGATTCAGCTGGTTCGTGACGGAATCGAACGGCCAGCCGGTGATCTCCCACAGCGGCTCGCAAGGCGGATTCCGCGCCTGGCACGACGTGTATCCGACCAAGGACTTGATCGTCATCTGGCTCGGCAACGCCGGACAGCACTCGATGGCAGTGCGGTCGATCCTGAACGAGCTGCTGGTCGCGCATCACTTGCTGTGATCGCGACCGCGAGCGCACGGCCTCGCGACCACAACGTCTTCAAGAACGCGATCAACCGCGTTCAGCGCCCGCCGCGCAATCCGTCGAGGAACTGGCCGATCGCACGCTCCAGCGCCGCGCTCGATGGGAACCCGAGCGCTTGCCATCCGGGTGTGAGCGGGTTGCCCGAGTAGTAGTGATCGAGGTAGTCGATCAGCTTCGCGCGACCCGCCGCGCCGCACCGGTGGACGAGGAAGAAGCACAGGCTCGCAGCCTGTGCGTAGAACAGATCGCGCTCTGTGAGCATGAAGATCGCGCCCGCTTGATGGCGCAGCGTGAGCTGGCCAATCTCGTCATCCATCGGCCGCTGATCGAGGTCGCGGCGGGTGCCATCGATCAGCGCCGGCCACGGCAAGAGCCAGCCGCGCGGTGCTGCGGCCGAAGTGATGTCGAGGCTCCGGACCGTGCTGTCCTCGAGGCCAGCGCCGATGCGACCGGCCTCCACCGCCTGCTCGGCCACGAACTCGGCCATGCCTTCGACGACCCAGTAGCCGGGCTGATCGTTACGCGGCACGGCCGCCGCCCAGCGCTCGGCGATGTAGTGATGCGTCAGCTCGTGCGCCAGCACCGCATGCAGATCGCGCCGCTGCAGCCTCGCGTCCGATCGCGGCACGTAGAATCGCGACAGCCGTTCCGCGACCGAGTAGTGGCCGGTGGACCAGGGCTTGGCCGCACCGCTCTGGCCGTCGGCGAGATAGTCCGCGCGGTCGTGATGCAGGCGAATCTCGAGCCGCTCGGTCGCTTGCTTGCGCGGCGGCAGGAGCTGCGTGAGCAACTGCACGGCATGCTCGCCATGGCGCAGGCATGCACCCACCACCTGCGGGTCCAGCTCGCGCGAGAACAGGAGCAGGTTCGGCGTCGCGAGCGCGATCACGCCCTCGTTCCACAGCGGCGGCGCGAGCCGCTTGCGGCACGCATCGTCGGCCGCGAGGAAGCGGCCGTCGGCGGGCAAGATCGCCGCCGCCCAGCGCGCCCATTGCTCGGCCGCATCGGCGCCGTCCCGGAACGGGAACTCGGCCGGCATCAGCTCGCGCAGCAGCGCGTGGCCATCGGCGTCGAGCACGGCGATGCGGGTCGAGTCCTCGAGCAGTGCCGCCGCCGCGACCGGGGCATTCGCGCTGCGCGCCCAGCGCGCGAGCCGCACCGCCTCGACGCTCATCGCCGCGTAGTGTGCGCGCTCCTCCTCGCGGCGCGCGTCCTGCTTCAAGCGCGCCGTCGCATCACCGGGGTCGTTGCGGCTCACGAGCTTGCGCGCCAGCGACTCGCATTCGACCGCGGGGAGCTCGTAGCTCTGCAGGTCGCCGAGGATGCGCCGCGCCTCCGCCACCAGCCCGAACTCGAGGCAGCGCGCGAAGTGCTGCAGCAAGCCGCGTCGATGCTCCGCCTGCAGCGCGCCCAGGCAAGCCTTCTCGACCGCCGCTTGCGAGCCGAGCAGTCGCGCCGTCGTGCCGTCGTCGACCAGCGCCAGCTCGGCAGCAGGGAATGCCGCGGCCGGCCCGCAGCGGAACTCGCCGCTCGAGAGCACGACGCCCGGCTCCTTGCCCGGGACGGGAATGCGCTCGGACGCCGGCGCGCCCGTGTCCACCGCTGGTGCGACCCGCTCGCCGTAGCCGATCAGCTGGGTCGCGGTGCGCGCGAGGAAGCGCCGCGGTCCGGCGGGCACGAGCGGCGCGACCGGTGCGAGGTCCTCGAGGCACCACAGCACGCGCCCGCTGTCCAGCTCGATGGCCCAGTTGCCGACGTACACCACGCCGCCGGCGCCGCTCGGCCGGGCGCGCAGCGCACCACGGGGCAGCTGGTCGCTGACCAGCACCTTCGCCTCGACATAGGGCGGCGCAGCCACGATCAGCTTGTCCTCGCCGTTGAAGCCGATCAGCACGTTGGCGCGCAGCGCTGGCCGTCCGCGCCACCGCGGTTTCATGAACGTCTCCGGTGCGGCGTCCCGCAACAGGTAGCTCTCCTGCTCCGGCGATGGCGCCAAGAGCAGCCATGAGTACTGGCCCGGCTGTTCCGCCAGCACGATCGTCGCGTAGCGCTCGAAGCTCGCTTCGCCCATGCCGCCAAGATCGCGGGTCACGAGCTCTTCACCCGCGGCTCGCGCCCGGCGAGATCGCTCAGGCCGAGCACCTGAGCCGCCGGCCGCTCGTGCCCGCGAGCAGCCAGCGGTCCGGTGCCGTCGCCACCAGCATCGGCTCGCCGCGCGGAGCCGCGCATCGCCGCTGCACCAGGTTGCGACCCAGATCGACGAGGGCGAGGGTGCCGTTGCCATCGCTCGCGAGCGCGTAGCGGCCGCACAGGAACAGCGCGCCCGCGCACGACACCTTGACGATGTTCTGGTAGCTGAGCCGCGTGCTGTTCACGTGGTAGGTGCGCAGGCCCTCGTCGTTGCCCACCACGAGCAGACCCGACGCCGCCAGGAGGCGCGGCGTGCCGGCGCGCGGGATCTTCACTCGGTCGAGCTCCTCGCCGCTCTCAAGGTGCAGCGCCGCCACCACCGTGGTCTTGCCTTCCTCGAGCGCGACGAACGCGAACCCCGACGACACCACCGGCCCGCTCACGAAGTGTGCGAGATCGACGCGCCACAGCACCTCCGGGCGCGAGCTCACCGGCTCGTCGTCGGGCCACGAGGCAGCCTGCCCGTGCGAGCGGTCGGTTGCGGCTTGCACGGCAGCTCGTGCGCACGGCAGGCTGCCACCGCAGAGCAGCGCCATGAGCCATCGGCAACCCTGACCGTGCATCACGATTCCTCCACGCCGCAAGGGGCGCCTGGCTCCCCCACTCCACCTCGATGATCGCGCGTCTCCGGCGGCTCGCGCACGCGGCGTGGCGAGCCGTGAGACGTGGGGCGGCGGGCGCGCGCTTCATCATGTCAGAACCGGCGCCGGTGGACCACGTCACGCCCGCATGCTCCTCGACAGCCTGTGAGCCGTGCTCGGGTCAGGCGCCTCCAGCACTCCGCCAGCAGGTCGGCGGCGGCGAGGTCGAGCGAGACCGTGCTCGTTTTTCGGCGTCACGGCGGTAGAATGGCGCGAGCCGGAGCGCTGTCGCGGCCGATGAAGATGCGTGGCTGCCCGCAGCAGCGGGCGGTTGCGTGAAAGCGACCCGAACGTGGTGTGAAGAATGTCCGAGTTCGCCAAAGCGGTTCGCGTGATGCTCACGCTGATCATCACGCTGCAGACGACCGGACTCTCTCCCTGCTGTTGCCGGGTGCTGCGCAGCACGTGCCATGAGGCCAGCATCTCCGGGCAGCAAAGCTGCTGCGAACCAGCGCACGCCATCTCCGTGGCTCGATCGTCCCTGACGAAGAGCTGCTGCTGCGGTGAGCACGGCGCGCTGCGCCCGAGCGATCGCCAGCTGCCCGAGCGCGGGCCACGGCTTCCCGACCTGTCGTTCCACGCCATGCCGACGGCGCTCGACGCGCCATGCCTGGTGCTGCCCGCCCATTGCACTCAGCTCGCCTCCGCAACGCCGTGGTCCTGCTCGGCAACCGATCATCGCTCCCTCCTCCAGGTCTATCGCTTCTGATCTCCCGACCGCGTGACGTCATCAGCCTGGCGTGACCGCCAAGACCGGCGTTCGCGCCGGGGACGCATGTCGTCCGTTCCGCTTCGCCGGTCGCCCGAGCGGTGCAGATCGATTCCGAGGAAGGACTCCACCCATGAAGATCCTCCGCGCACTCATGATGTTCGTGGGCATCGCCACCACGATCCTGGTGGCGGCGGCCGCTGTCGACGAACGGCTCGGTCGGCCGATTCGCCGGTGGCTCGCAAGCGTGTTCGAGTCACCGATGACGGCGTCGTCGCCCGGCGAGGGCGGCCACTCCATGGGGCCGATGCCGGCGCCGGGAGCACCCGCCGACCACGAGGCAGCTCCGGGCGAGAGGGGTGGTGCCAGCCAAGCGGCAGCGACCATCTACTACTGCCCGATGCACCCGAGCTATCGGTCCGACAAGCCGGGCGAGTGCCCCATCTGCAGCATGACCCTGGTGCCACTGCACGATGACGCTCAGGCCGTGAGCTCGGGCGTCGACGGGCACGCGGCCGTCCACATCCCCGAGTATCGCCAGCAGCTCATCGGCGTCACCACGGGACGCGTCGAGTGGCAGCCGGTGGCGAGGACCATTCGCGCGCTGGGGCGCGTCGAGTACGACGAGACCAGGCGTGCCGCGGTCAGTCTCAAGTTCGGTGGCTGGGTGGACGAGCTCGCGGTGAAGTTCACGGGCCAGAGCGTGCAGATCGGCGCCCCCCTGCTCGTGATCTACAGCCCGGAACTGCTCGAGGCCGAGCGCAACTACGTCCTCGCCCTCGAGGCGAAGGCCCTGCTGCCGCCGGCTGCTGCTGGCCAGCAGCAGTCGTTCGCCGAGACCAATGTCCGTACCCTGCGGGAGCGCCTGCTGCTCGCCGACATCACCGAGGAGCAGATCCGCGAGCTGGAGCGGACGCGGCAGCCGCAGACGCTGGTCACGCTCCACTCCAGAGTGGAGGGCGTGGTGATCGAGCGCGACGTGGTACGCGGCGCCTTCATCGAGCCGGGGACCACGCTGTTCGAGGTCGCTGACCTCGCCACGGTGTGGCTGCATGCCGACGTGTACGAGGACGAGATCCCGCTCATCAAGCTCGGCCTCGAGGCCCGGGTGGACCTCGCCTCGCTGCCAGGTGAGAGCCTGACGGGCAAGATCGTCTACATCTATCCATTCCTCAACGAACAGACGCGCACGGTGAAGGTGCGCCTCGAGCTGCAGAACGCCGAAGGTCGGCTCAAGCCCGGGATGTACGCGACCGCGCACATCGCCGTCGACCTGGGCGAGCAGCTGGTGGTCGACGATCAGGCGATCGTCGACTCCGGCAACCGGCAGCTCGTGTTCGTCGACCGCGGTGAAGGGAGGTTCGATCCGCGCGAGGTGGTCGTCGGGCCACGAGCGGACGGACACGCCGTGATCCTGGACGGCCTCGAGGCTGGTGAGAAGGTCGTCACGAGCGGCAACTTCCTCGTCGACTCGGAGAGCCGACTCAGATCGGCCCTGCTCCAGGGGACCCACGCGAGCGGGCATCAGCACTGATCGGTCGAGAACGGAAGGCTGCCGGCCATGGTCGAAAAAGTCATCGAGCTCTGTGCGCGCAACAAGTTCATCGTCGTGCTGCTCACGTCGGTGGCGATCACCGGGGCGATCTACTGCGTGAAGCACATCCCGCTCGACGCCATTCCCGATCTCTCGGACACCCAGGTGATCGTGTACTCGCGCTGGGATCGCAGCCCGGACATCATCGAGGACCAGGTGACGTATCCGATCGTGTCGGCGATGCTCGGGGCGCCGAAGGTCAAGGCCATCCGCGGCTTCTCGGATTTCGGCTTCTCCTATGTCTACATCATCTTCCAGGACGGCACCGACCTGTACTGGGCGCGGAGCCGGACGCTCGAGTACCTGAGCAAGATCCTGCCGCGCCTGCCCGAGGGCGTGAAGACCGAGCTCGGGCCGGACGCCACCGGCGTCGGCTGGGTCTACCAGTACTCGCTCATCGACCGGACGGGTCAGAACAGCCTCGCGGATCTGCGCACCTTCCAGGACTGGTACCTGCGCTACTGGTTGCAGAGCGTGCCGGGCGTGGCCGAGGTGGCGTCCATCGGTGGCTTCCAGAAGCAGTATCAGGTGCAACTGGATCCAGCGTCCCTGCTCGCCTACAACGTGCCGCTCTTGAAGGTCGTCGACGCCATCCGCAAGGGCAACAACGACGTTGGCGCGCGACTGGTCGAGCTGGCCGGCGCCGAGTACATGGTGCGCGGCCACGGCTACGCTCGCTCCGTGAGCGACATTGGCGACCTCGTCGTCGACGTCGACCGCAACGGCACCCCGATCCTGGTCAAGAACCTCGGCCGCGTCGTGCTGGGCCCCGAGATCCGGCGCGGTCTCTCGGACCTGGATGGCATGGGCGATGCCGTCGGTGGCATCGTCGTCATGCGCCAGGGGGAGAATGCCCTCAATGTGATCGAGCGCGTGAAGGCGAAGATCGCGGAGGTCACACCATCCCTGCCCAGAG
Organism: Planctomycetota bacterium; assembly: GCA_046349655.1. GTDB lineage: Bacteria > Planctomycetota > B15-G4 > B15-G4 > JAXMBY01 > JAXMBY01. The sequence continues at coordinate 77,779 of JAXMBY010000019.1, read as the reverse complement.
GCGTCGAGCTCGTCACCGCCTACGACCGATCCAGGCTGATCCACGAAGCCATCGCCACGCTCGAGCACGAGCTGTATGCCGCACTGCTCATCGTCAGCGTGATGATCCTGATCTTCCTCTGGCACATCCCCTCGGCAATCGTGCCGATCATCACCATCCCGATCTCGGTTCTGCTGGCCTTCATCCCCATGTACTTCATGGGAATAACGTCCAACATCATGTCGATCTCTGGCATTGCCGTCTCCATCGGCGTGCTCGTGGACGGTGCCATCGTCGAGGTGGAGAACGCCTACAAGAAGCTGCAGCTGTGGCAGCAGAACGGGCGGGTCGGCGACTTCCACGAGGTCCGGCTGCAAGCCTTGAAGGAGGTCGGTCCGTCGGTGTTCTTCTCGCTGCTCGTGATCGCGGTGGCGTTCATGCCCATCTTCGCCCTCGAGGACCAGGAGGGACGTCTGTTCAAGCCGCTCGCCTACACGAAGAACCTGACGATGGCGATCGCATCGGTGCTGGCGATCACCCTCGACCCCGCGGTGCGCATGATGTTCGCCCGCATGGACTGGAAGCACTTCCGGCCGCGGTGGTGCTCGTGGCTGTTCCATCAAGTGACCGTGGGCAAGTACTACGCCGAGGAGAAGCATCCCATCAGCCGCGTGCTGTTCGGGCTCTACGAGCGGCCGTGCCGGTTCGTCCTGCGCCACCGCGTGCTCACGATCGTCGCGGCTCTGTTGCTGGTCGGCACGACCGTTCCGGTCTACCTCAAGCTCGGTTCCGAGTTCATGCCGCCTCTCTGGGAGGGCGACCTGCTCTACATGCCGACCACGCTCCCGGGCATCTCGGTCACACAGGCCCAGGCGCTGATGCAGAAGATGGATCAGCTGCTGAAGACCGTGCCCGAGGTGGACCTGGTGCAGGGCAAGTCCGGGCGCGCCGAGACGGCGACCGACCCGGCGCCATTCTCGATGATGGAAACGGTGGTGCACCTGAAGCCGCGCGCGCAGTGGCGCGCCAAGCAACGGTTCTACGCGCGATGGCCGCAGTGGCTGCAGGCCCCGCTGCGGCGGATCTGGTCCGACCGCATCGGCAAGGACGAGCTGATCGCGGAGCTCGACCGTCGCCTCAAGTTCCCCGGCGTCACCAACTCCTGGACCATGCCGATCAAGAATCGGATCGACCTGCTCACCACCGGCGTCCGCACGCCGATCGGCATCAAGATCCTCGGCAGCGACCTCGGTCAGATCGAGAGGATCGGCGAAGCCATCGAGGGCATCCTGCAGCAGCTGCCGGGTACGCGCAGCATCTTCGCCGAACGCACTGCCGGCGGCTACTTCCTGGACTTCGAGCTGAAGCGCGATCGGCTCGCGCGCTACGGGCTCACGATCGAGGAAGCGGAGATGGTGATCATGGCCGCGATCGGCGGCGAACCGATCACGTCCACCGTGGAGGGACGCGAGCGCTACACGGTGAACGTACGCTACGCTGCCGAGTTGCGGGACGACCTGCCCGAGCTCGGCCGCGTGCTCGTGCCGACGACGTCGGGTGCGCAGATCCCGCTCGCGGAGATCGCCGAGATCCATCTCACGCAGGGGCCGGCGATGATCCGTAACGAGAACGGCCTGCTCGCCGGCTACGTGTACGTCGACACTGGCGAACACGACCTCGGCGGCTACGTCGATCGCGCCAAGGCTGCGGTGCGAGCGCAGCTGGAGCTGCCCGCTGGCTACTCGCTGCTGTGGAGCGGACAGTACGAGAACATGATCCGGGTGCGCGAGCGCCTGCAGGTGGTTCTGCCGATCACCTTCTTCCTGATCTTCGTGATCCTGTACCTGAACACCAAGTCGGCGGTCAAGGCCACGATCGTCATGCTGGCAGTTCCGTTCTCGGCGATCGGCGCCGTGTGGCTTCTCTACCTGCTCGGCTACAACCTCTCGATCGCCGTCTGGGTAGGCATCATCGCGCTCATGGGGCTCGACGCGGAAACCGGCGTGTTCATGCTGCTGTTCCTGGATCTCGCCTATGCGGAGCGCGTGCGCGAAGGCAGGATGCGCACCTTCGACGACCTCACGGAGGCGATCGTCCACGGTGCGGTGAAGCGCATCCGCCCGAAGATGATGACGGTGTGTGCTGCCATCGTCGGCCTGCTGCCCATCATGTGGTCGGTGGGATCCGGCGCCGATCTGATGAAGCGGATCGCTGCGCCGCTGATCGGCGGTCTGGTCACAAGCTTCCTCCTCGAGCTGCTCGTCTACCCTGCAATCTACGCGATCTGGAAATGGCGCTTCGAGATGAAGCATGGCACGGTCGAGGTGAGCGCCCTGTCGCTGCCCAGGATTCGAGGTCATTGACATGAACAAGCTCTTGCTGATCGCCGCGGTTGTGCTGGCCGCCGCTGGCATTGCCTACGGCGTCTACCGGGCCTACTACCTTCGCGGCACCGAGCCCACGCAATGCCAGCTCTGTTCCCGGCCGATCCATCTCGCGACCGCGTTCGCGCTGGTCAAGGATGGCAAGGAGGTCTGGTGCTGCTGTCCGCGGTGCGCGCTCGCGTGGATCGATGGCCGCCGCTTCGAGCGCGCCACGGCGACCGACCATGCGAGCGGCGAGCACGTCGCCGCCGAGCGCTGTGTGTACGTGGAGGGCGCCGACCTGATGCCGTGCTGCGCCCCGAACGTGATGCTCGGCGAGGCCAAGGCTCCCATGGAGCGGTGCTTCGACCGTTGCTCACCGAGCCTGATCGCGTTCGCACTCGCCGCGCAAGCCCGCGACTTCGTGCAGCAGCACGGGGGCGAGGTGGTGAGCTTCGAGGCTCTGCTCGCGGAGGCGCGCCGATGAGCGCCTCGGCACGCAAGCTCCGCCTCGCTGTGCTCGGCGCCCTTGTGATCGCGTGGGGATGTGCGGTGCATCCGCCCGGGGAGGAGGCCGAGCGGCAGCAGAGCCGGGAGGCGGGGCGCGCCTTCGAGGCATCCATGCCGCCGCCACCGTTGCCTGCAACGCCAGCCCCAGGCGACTACCTCGAGCACGCGTTCCTCGCCAACGCCGAGCTGCAGGCGCGCTACTGGGAATGGCGCGCGGCCATCGAGCAGATCCCGCAAGACGCGAGCTTCCCGAACGTGGCCATTCCGTTCAGTGTCATGTTCGATTCCGAGCGCATGAGCCTCTGGGATCGCACCACGCTCGGCATCACCAATGACCCGATGACCAACATCCCGTTCCCGGGCAAGCTGTCGACTGCGGGACGGCGCGCGCTCGAGGCGGCACGCGCGGCAGGGTTGCGGTTCGAGGGTCAGAGGTTCGGTCTGCAGCGCGACGTCCTCTCCACCTACTACGATCTCGCACTGATTGCGGAGATGCTGAGGATTCGCCAGGAGCAGGCCGCCCTGCAACAGCAGACGGCGGGTGAGCTGGCCGTTTTTGTGCGCACCGGCAAAGCATCGCCGTCGGCCTTGCTGCAAGCGCAGGCCGAGGTCGAGCTCGTCTTGAACGAGATCGAGAGCCTGCGGTCGCAGGCAGAGCAAGCGTCCAGCCGGATGAATGCGCTCCTGAACCGGCCCGCCGACGCGCTCGTCCCTCTGCCTCTTGCGCTGCCAGCGCCGCGCGCTCTGCCCGTCTCGGATGCAGAGCTGCTCGCCTACGGGGCAGAGCGAAGTCCGGAGCTGGCGGCACTCGAGCGAGAGATTGCCGGCCGCAACGAGGCGCTCGCGCTCGCCGAGAAGGCGTACATCCCGGATTTCGGTGTGTCGCTCAGCATCACCGGCAGCATCGCGCAGACGATCGGCGCGATGCTCGTCTTGCCCACGCGGCTCGAGGCCATCCGCGCCGGGATCGAGCAGGCCAAGGCCAACCTGCGCGCCGCAGAGGCGGTCAGGACGCAGTACGAGCGCGATCTGGCGCGGAGCTTCATCGTCAACCTGCGGGTGTTGCGCAACGATGATCGGCAGGTGGCGCTGTTCGAGAACTCGATCTTGCCGCGCGCTGAACAGGTGGTGCAGGCCGCGCACACCTCGCTGACCGCGAATCGGGGATCGTTCGGCGAGCTGCTCGAGGCCGAGCGCATGCTGCTGGAAGCGCGCCTTGCACTCGCGCAGCTCCGCGTGGAGCGGGAGAAGGCGCTCGCCGCCATCGAGAGCTGGTCCGCCGTGGACGTGGCGGCGATGCGACCGGCGCCGATGCGGGCCAGGCGCATGGACCAGTGAAGCTCGTGGGCAGAAGACGCTGGCCGTGAACCGATGACGCGAGCGTCGCGAGCACTCGCCCGACTTTGCCAAGGAGGTTATCGACCCATGCACGACGCGAGTCTTTCGCTGGTTCTGTGGTGCGTGCTCCTTCTCGGGTGTGCCTCGCCGCCCTATTCGGCTGACGTGCCATCTGATCATCCGGGCAGCCCCGAGGCAGCGGAGGCGCCTGCTCCGCAACTGGCGACGGTGCTGCGTCACGAGGCGGCGGCCGCGCCAGACGAGGAAGAGAAGGCGATGCCGAGCGCTCACGCTCATCACCACGGCGCCGACCAGAGCTCGCCAGCTCCACCCGCGGTGTTCCGCTGTCCCATGCACGCCGATGTCACGTCCGATGGCCCAGGAGTATGCCCCAGGTGCGGCATGGCCCTCGTCGCGCCGAGAAAGGAGGATGGCAAGTGACCCGCGCATCCGTCGGCACTGTGTTTGGCGCAGCCGTGTGCTTCACGGGCTGCGCTGCCGTGAACGTTCGCCAGAGCTTCGATGACGTGCAGCAAGTCGTCGCCGAACGCACCGGCGTGTCGCCGCACTGGCGCGACGGCAGTCCTGCTGATGCCGCCATCGAGGCGAACATCGCCGCGCTGCTCGCACAGGAGCTGACGGTCGACGGTGCCGTCACGATTGCGCTCCTCAACAACCGCAGCCTGCAGGCCACCTACGAGGATCTCGGAGTTGCTCAGGCGGAGCTCGTGCAGGCTGGGCTGCTCAAGAATCCGGCTTTGCTCGCGGAAGTGCGGTTTCCATCGCGCCCGGCGATTCCATTCGAGATCGACATTGCCGAGGACTTCCTCGACCTGTTCTTCCTGCCGTTGCGAAAGCGCGTGGCCGGCGCAGCCTTCGAGGCAGCGAAGCTGCGCGTGACCAATGCCGTCCTTGCCGCTGCGGCGGACGCGAAGACGCGTTTCTACATGTTGCAGGGTGCAGAGCAATTGGTCGACCTCCGAGAACAGGTGCTGCGCGCAACCGAAGCCGCCAGCGACGCCGCCGGGAAACTGAACGAAGCAGGCAACATCACCGAGCTGGAGTACGCTCACCACCAGGTGCTGCACGAGCAGGCGAAGCTCGACCTCGCCAGGGCGGAAGCAGAAGCCCTTGATCATCGCGAGGAGCTGAGCGCACTCATGGGCCTGTGGGGCGAGAGGATCGACTGGCGGATCGCGCCGCGCCTCGCAGATGTCCCACGCGAGCAGCTCTCGGCGGCGGGCCTTGAGACGCAGGCGATACGCCAGCGCCTCGATCTTGCTGCGGCAAAGCAAGACGTCATTGCAATCGGACAGAGCCTCGGCGTCGCGCGCTTCTCTGCGTTTGGCCCTGAGCTGCTCGTCACCGGGCACTACGAGCGTGAACCCGATGGCATCGCCACCCTTGGGCCGGGCATCGAGCTGCCACTTCCCATCTTCGGTCAAGGGCAACCGGCAATGGCCGCGGCACAGGCCAGGCTCAGGCAAGCACACGAGCACTTCTTCGCGCTCGCGGTCGAGATTCGCTCGCGTGTGCGCCGCTTCCGGAACCGCATGATGGAGGCCCAGGCCAGGGCGGCCTTCGTCTCGCGCGTGATCCTGCCGCTGCGTCACCGAATCGTCGAGGAGACGCAGCTCGAATACAACGCCATGCAGGTCGGTGTCTTCGCCCTGCTCGAGGCGAAGCGGGCAGAGGTCGACAGCGGACGCGAATACATCGAGACGCTCCGCGACTTCTGGGTATCCCGCAGCGAGCTCGAGCGAGAGCTCGGCGGCAAGCTTTCCTCGGCCGTCGCCGAGACACGAGAACCGGAACCGACCAAGAACCAGGAAGACCACGAGCCCGGAGAGAAACATGATTAGCAGGAGAGAAGTGCTCACCTCGGGCGCGGCGGCGTTGGCCAGCAGTGCGCTCGTTCTCAACTGCCGCGGTGCCGCGCAGGCGGCACCCGGTGCGAAGGCGCTTCAGGCGTCAGGCGCGGGCGCGAGGCACGTCGACCAATCGCCCGCCACGTTGCCTGGCGAGCCGGGCAGGGACTACACACCCGTCGTGACCCCGAACGGAGCGACGCTGCCCTTTCGGGTGGTCGATGGGGTGAAGATCTACCACCTCGTGGCCGAGGCGGTGGAGCACGAGTTTGCCCCCGGGCTCAAGGCCCATTGCTGGGGGTACAACGGCCGAGTGCACGGTCCAACGATCGAAGCGGTCGAGGGAGATCGCCTACGCATCTACGTGACCAACAGGCTTCCCGAGCCAACGTCAGTGCACTGGCATGGCATCCTGGTTCCCAATGGCATGGATGGCGTTGCCGGCCTCAACCTGTTTGCGATCCGGCGGGGCGATTCGTTCCGTTACGATTCACGCTTACCAGCACGGCACGCACATGTACCACCCGCACCATGACGAGATGACACAGATGGCGATGGGCCTCATGGGGCTCTTCATCATTCACCCCGCGAGAGCACGCGAGCCGCGGATCGACCGTGACCTTGCCATCCTCTTGAGTAGTGGAGAATCGATCCGGGCACCAGGCGGCCGAACCCCAACGAGATGACTGACTTCAATCTCCTCACGTTCAATGCGCGCGCCTTTCCCGGTACCGAGCCGCTGGTGGCCGGCGTCGGTGAGCGGGTCCGCATTCGCCTGGCGAACCTGAGCGCCATGGACCACCATCCCATTCACCTTCACGGCTATCAGTTCAAGATCGTCGAGACGGATGGCGGACAGATCGCCGAGTCCGCCCAGCAATCGGAGACGACGTCTCTGGTGCAGGTCGGCAGCACGCGCGCGGTCGAATTCGTCGCCGATGCACCCGGCGACTGGGCGCTTCATTGCCACATGACGCATCACGTGATGAACCAGATGGGCCATGATGTCCCGAACATGATCGGGGTGAAGCCCGGAGCCCTGGACCGCAAGGTGCAGAACCTCCTTCCCGATTACATGACCATGGGTCACGAGGGCATGGGTGCCATGGCGGAGATGGGGATGGAGGTGCCCAAGAACAGCATCCCCGTGGTTGGTGCGCACGGCCCGTTCGACTACATCACGATGGGCGGCATGTTCACGATCTTCAAGGTGCGCGAGGGAATCACGAGCTACGAGGACCCGGGCTGGTACAAGCATCCCGAAGGAACCGTCGCCTCGGTCGCGTCCGAGGATGAGCTCAAGCGAGATGGCATCGCCGTCCCTCCCGGGGCAGACGGCGAGAACTCGCAATCCGGGCGACCCCATCACGAGCACTAGCTGGCTCCGGCCATATGATGCCATGCGCGAAACGAGGTTTCGTGACCTGCATCCAGGCGCTCGACCGGAAAGGTCCGTCATGCGAGTCCTCGTCTTGAATGCCGGCAGCTCGACGCTCAAGGTGCGGTTGATCGAGGTGGCGCGCGCGGCGGCGCGACCGCTGGCAGCCGGGTTGTTCCATGACCTGCGCGAGGTGCCGCGGGCGCTGTTCGACCAGGCACAAGCCGTGGGGGATCGGGTGGTGCACGGCGGCAGCCGGTTTCACGCGCCGGTCGCGATCGACGCGGACATCCTGGGCGCGATCGATGCGCTCACCGAGCTCGCGCCGCTTCACAATCCGCACTCGGTGGCGGTCATCAAGCAGGCGCGCGCGCGGCTGCCGGCGGTGCCCATGGTGGCGGTGTTCGACACCGCATTTCACCGGACGCTGCCCGACCACGCCGCACGCTACGCGATCCAGGAAGAGCTGGCCGAGAAGCACCACATCCGGCGCTACGGTTTTCACGGCATCGCCCACGCGTCGATGCTCGAGGCCTATGCGCGCGCCGTCGGCAAGCCCCGCACGGCAGCCACCATCATCACGCTGCAGCTCGGCAACGGCTGCTCGGCCACGGCGATCGCGCGCGGCTGCTCGGTCGACACGTCGATGGGCTTCACGCCGCTCGAGGGCTTGATGATGGGCACGCGCGCCGGCGATCTCGATCCGGCGCTGGTCGGCTATCTCGCGCGCCGCGAACGGGTCGCCGTCGACCAGGTCGAACACTGGCTCAACGAGGCATCGAGGGATTGCTCGGCGTGTCCGGCGTCTCGAACGACGTGCGTGCGCTGCTCGCGAGCCAGAGCGAGCGCGCGCGCGCGCGCCGAGATGTTCTGCTATCGGGTGCGCAAGTACATTGGTGCGTATCTGGCCGTCCTGGAAGGCGCCGAGGCGGTCATTTTTGGCGGCGGAATCGGCGAGCACGCCTCTATCATCCGCGCGCGCATCTGCGCCGGGCTCGCCTGGTGCGGACTGCGCCTCGATCCGGATCGCAACGATGCCGCGACCGCGGTCCTGCCCGGTGAGGTCGCGGAGATCAGCTTGAGCGGCGCGCCGCTCAAGGCGTACGTCGCCGGCGTGGACGAGGAGACGCAGATCGCGATCGCCACCGCGCAACTGATCGAGACGAGGAACAGCGATGCGAGCCTTTGATGCGTCACTGACACCGGCTGCGGCGGCGAGCGAGGTCGCGCGCCGGCACAAGCAGGACCCCGCGTTCGCGCGATGGGCCGCGGGCCATGGCGTGATCCGGCATGGCGAGCTGACGCAGGCGCGCATGCTCCGCCTGCACGACGAGCTGGTCCTCCGGCAGACGCAGGGCGATGGCGTGCCGCTGTTTGACCTGCTGCATGCGCTCGATCGCCTGGCGAGCGCCGGCATGTGGCTCGTGGTGCACGAGACCTACGCACGCCGCGTGTACCTCGACGGCCGGCCGCTGTCCCAGGACGACTTCAAGCCGCGGCCCGAAGGCCACACCGGCGGCTCGCTCAACATGGTGCCGGCGTATGCGGGGTATCTGGCAGCCAACGCCATCTGCGGCATCACGCGCTCGTGGCTGATGGGACAGGGCCACTGCGTGGCGGCGATCGACTCGCTCAACCTGCTGGTCGACAACATGACGCCTGCGCATGCGGCTCGCTACGCCCTCGACGACGCCGCGCTCACGCGCTACGTGAACGACTTCTACGCGTATCGGCTCGACGCGATCGGCCGCCAGGACTCGCCGCTCGGCAGCCACGTGAACACGCACACCGCCGGATCCATGTCGGAGGGCGGCTACCTCGGCTTCGCCGAGCTGCAGTACGTGCACATGCCGCTGTGCGGCGAGCGGCTGGTGGTGTTCCTGTCCGACGGCGCGTTCGAGGAACAGCGCGGCAGCGACTGGGCAGCGCGCTGGTGGCGCGGCGAGGACTGCGGGCTGGTGACGCCGATCATGATCCAGAACGGCCGCCGCATCGACCAGCGCACGACCCTGTCGCAGCAAGGCGGCGCGGACTGGTTCTGCGAGCACCTCCGGCTGAACGGCTTCGACCCGGTGGTGATCGACGGGCGTGACCCGGCGGCGTTCGCGTGGGCGATCGTCGCGCTCGAGCTCGAGCTCGAGGAACGCGCCGAGGCGATCCGTTCCGGGCGCGCGCGCTACCCGGTGCGGCTGCCGTACGCCATTGCCGTGGCGCCGAAGGGCGCGGGCTTCCCGGGCGAGGGCACCAACCTCGCCCACAACCTGCCGTTGCTGCAGAACCCGAGCGAGGATGCCGCCGCCGCGGCGCGCTTCAACGAGGGCGCCGGGCGCCTGTTCGTTCCACTTGCCGAGCTGCGCGAGTCGCTCGCGCTGTTCCAGCGCCACGCTGGCTCGCAGCGCGTGCGCGAGCGTGATCACGCGCTCGCACATCGCCACATCGAGCTCGGCGTGATGCCCGCTGCGCCCTATCGCACCGAGCTCGGCACGACGTGCCCGATGGCCGCGGTCGACCACATGTTCGCCGCGATCGTCGAGCACAACCCGCACCTGCGGCCGCGCGTCGGCAATCCCGACGAGATGAAGTCGAACCGCCTGCTGCGCACGCTCGAGCTGCTCAAGTTCCGCGTGACCGATCCCGAGCCCAGCATGCCGGAGGCCATCAACGGCGCGGTGATCACGGCGCTCAACGAGGAAGCCGTGGTCGCAGCCGCGCTCGCCAACAAGGGCGGCATCAACCTGGTGCACACCTACGAGGCGTTCGGCACCAAGATGCTGGGTGCGATCCGCCAGGAGCTGATCTTCGCCAATCAAGGCCTCGAGACGGGCCGGCCGCCGCGGTGGCTGTCGGTGCCGGTCGTGCTCACGTCGCACACCTGGGAGAACGGCAAGAACGAGCAGTCGCACCAGGACCCGACCTTGGCCGAGGCGCTGCTCGGCGAGACCGGCCCCGGCGCGAGGGTCCTGTTCCCGGCTGACTTCAACAGCGCGCTGGCGGCGATCGAGGGTGTTTATCGAACGCAGGGTCAGATCTGGACCTTGGTGATACCCAAGGCCGATCAGATGCCCGATCACTTCACCGCCGAACAGGCGCGAGCGCTCTTGAGCGAGGGCGGCCTGTTGCTCGACAAGCAATGCCATCTGCCGGGATGGGCGAAGCTGATCCTGGTCGCGGTGGGCGGCTACCAGCTGGACGCGGTGCTGCAGGCAGCCAGGCGGCTGTGCGAGCGCGACGTGCCGGTGAACGTCGTGTACTTGCTCGAGCCGGCGCGCTTCCGCGTGCCACGCACCGAATCGGAGCGGGCGACCAGCGCGCGCGAGGCAACCGTGCATGCGCTGTTCCCGAAGAACGCACCGGCGCGGTTGTTCGTGACCCACACGCGGCCGGAAGCGATCATCGGCCTGCTCGGCCCGCTGCACACCGGCACCAGGACGCGCGCGCTCGGCTATCGCAATCGCGGCGGCACGCTCGACACGCGCGGCCTGCTGTTCGTGAACCGCTGCTCGTGGGCGCACGTCCTGAGCGAAGCGGCCGAGCTGCTCGAGCTGCCGCGCGAGAAGCTGCTCGAGCAAGACGAGCTCAGGGCCCTCGACGGCGCCATCAGCCCTCAGGGTGTGCTGTGGACTTGACGGCGCTCAAGCTGCCACGTACCAAAGCTCGAAGAGGTGCTCACCCGTGTCATCGGGTGATGTTCGAAGCCCCCACGATGCCGGAGATTCGTCGCGATGGATCAGAGCGAGTTCGCCAATCAAGTCCTGCAGCTCCACTACGGCGTGGCCAGGAACGGCATGTTCAAGAACCGGTGGCTGTGCCCGCTCGCCGATGACTTCCCGAACGCCGAGCTCTTGCTCAAGCAGGAGAAGACGCGCGGCCATGGGTTGGTGGAATACTCGTGGGACTGCCCGCGCCACCCCGAGCACTCGGTGCGGGGAATCATCTTCGACACCAAGTCGATGAAGGTGAAGCAGCGCTGAGCGCAGCACGCGAGCCGCACCATCCTTCGGCTCGCTCGAAAGCTCGCCCGCCACGACTCGCGCCGGTCAGTTGGCCACGCGCAGGAGGAGCGCCTCGGACGGGATGTCGTCCACCATGCCGAACAGCATGTACCAGCCGAGCGGGACGCGCACCGGGTCGGCGGGCACGACCACCGAGGCAGAGGTGCCGTCCTGCGACACGGCGAGGCTCGAGCCGGCGCGGATGCCGCCGTCGACCCAGTGCGTGGTGGTCTGGGTTCCCATCAGCACCGCGCTGGTGAGCCGCGTCCTCGGCGCGACGTCAAAGCTGATCAGCTGGCCGCGGCTGGGCGCTGCGTCGGAGAGACCCGTGAGCACCGGCGCACGCCGCGGAACAGGTAGGGTGGACGGTACGCCTCGATGTTGGCGCTGGTCGCCGTACTGAACTTGATCCGGGTGCCGCCGGTGGTGAGCACCCGACCGTCCGGCACGAGCAAGGTCACGGCGTGGTACTCGCGGAACTCGAGCATGTCCGCGACGCGCCGCCAGCTTCCCGTGCGGGATCGAGGAGATCGCAGCGGCGAACGACGCCGAGCACTGGGCTCGGGTCGCTGGTCGTCTCCTGGTCGCCGGCTGCAGCGAGCACCTGACCGTCCGGGAGGTACACCACCTCGCCTCTGCATGCGGCGCAGGTCCGGCTGGTCCTGTGCTCCACGTGCCGGACGCCGGATCGTAGATCTCGGTCATCTGCGCGGCCGGTTGATTGACGCGGCTCACACCGACGATGGGCCGCGGCCGTCACTCAGCACCAGCAACGAGTGATCGCTGTGCCCCGATAGCCGCGGTTCGGGTAGACGAGCGAGCCCGTGTCGACCCAGGTCTGGGTGGCGGGATCGTAGAGTTGCGGCTCACCGCCCCAGGTGCGCAGCACCTTGCCGGTGTAGAGCAGCGCCGAGGGCGGGAACTCGGTCGGTTCACCCATCGAGGCGGTGAAGCTCCACGTGAACGTGCCTTGTCGAACAGCTCGCAGGTGTCGGTGCGCTTCGCATCGGGACGCGTCCGCCGCCCATCACCAGGAGCGTGCCGTCGCTCAAGCGCGCCAGCCCGGGATACCAGCGGCCGTCGGCGAACAGCATGTCGGGCAGGCGCTCCCAGACGAGGTCGGGCCGCAAGCGCTTCACCCATGGCACGGCATTGCGGAACGACCCGGGATCGGCGGGATTCTGCCCGCCGACGATCAGCACGCTGCCGTCCTCGAGCAGCGTGGTGTTCATGCAGCCTTGCTCGGTCCCCGAATCGGGCCCGTAGATCTTGCCACCGGTGCGCGGGTCGAACAGGAGCGGCTCGCGGGTGTCGTGGCAGTACATGACCGTGCCGTCGGCGCGCAGCGCGGCCATGTCGGTCGCGTCGAGGGTCTCCGGCAGCGTGTCACCGACGATGTCCCACCGGCCTGGATCGCCTCGGCACGAGCGCGAAGCTCCTCCACCTCGGACCGGCGACCACCGTGATGGCGACCTCCTCGTACTGAAGCGCGGGCGAGCGACGCCGAGGCGGTAGGCGCCGGGTGGGATGGGCCGCAGATCGTAGTGCCCCGACGGCGTCGTGCGCGTCTCCTCGAAGAAGGCGAGATCCGGCGTGAAGATCGTGACGCGCGCTGATCCACGGGCGCACCACCGGCGGCGATCGTCACCGTCCCCGAGACCGAGCCGCCGAGCACCAAGACGGGGCCAGGTGCTGATCCTGGACTGCGCGAGGAGCTCCTCTGCGCTCATGATCACGGCCAGCGAGGCGAGCAGATGCCGGGTGCGCGCACGGGCGTGCGGTTGCATGGCGACGGGTCCTCTTCAGGTGCGGAGCCAGGCCGGTTATACCCGATCGCCACAGCACGTGGGAATCACCTGGCCCGCGCACGCCCATGCGAAGCGGCTGATGCTAGGCATCGCCAAGGCCCGTCAGCAGATCGAGCAGCGCGTCGATCTCGACGGGCTTGCGCACCACGCTGCGCGCGCCGGCCGCGAGCGCCTGCTCGGCGCGGCTCGCGTACGCGGTCATCAGCACCACCGGCAGGCCTGCCCGCAGCGCCAGGATCTCGAGGCAGGCCGTGACCCCATCCTTGCGCGGCATGCGCACGTCGAGCAGCACGAGGTCGACCGTGCTGCCGGTGGCGGTGGCCATCTGCACCGCTGCCTCGCCATCGTCGGCGATCGTCGCCTCGTAGCCTTCGACGGCGAGGATCTCGGCCAGATTCTCGGCGAGGTCCCGGTTGTCGTCGGCGATCAGCACCTTGCGCGCGGTGATGCTCATGCTTTGTTGGCCACTCCGGTCATGGGCAGGTGGATGCGGAACGTCGCGCCTTTGCCCGGGGCGCTGTCGACGGTGATCGTGCCGCCGTGCGCGATCGCGATGTTGCGCGCGATCGGCAAGCCGAGGCCGGTACCCTGCATCTTGGTCGTGTACAGCGGCTCGAAGATGCGGCACAGCTGCTCCGGGGTCATGCCGCATCCCTGATCCGACACCTCGACGATGACCTGATCGCCCTCGGTCTTGGCCGCGATCGTCAGCCGGCCAGCGCCACGCATGGCATCGGCTGCATTCTCGATCAAGTTGAGCAAGACCTGCAGCATCTGCCCGCGGTCCACCAGGATCGGCGGCAGGTCGGCCGGCATCACCACCTCCCTGGTGATGGCAGCCGGCAGCGCGGCCACCTGCAATGCCTCGAGCACCAGCTCACGCGCGTTCACCGGCTTCTTCTCGGGGGCGCGCCCCTTGGCGAAGTCGAGCAGGTCGTTGGCGATCTGGCTGGTGCGCTTCAGGTTGCGGTCGATCTTCTCCAGATGGCGCTCGATCTCGGTGCGGCTGCCCGCCTTCTCGAGGATGCGGCGCATCGCGTACACCGAGGAGCCGACGACGCTCAGCGGGTTGCGCAGCTCGTGATTGAGGCTCGCGGCGAGCTGGCCGATCGCCGCCAGCCGGTTCTGGCGCGTGATCTGCTCGACGTAGTCGTTGCGATAGCTCTCGGTGATGATGCACAGCTCGATGTCGAGGATGCGCTCGATGCTGCGCCGCGCGAGCCGGCGCAGCTCCCGATCGGCCTCGAGCTCCTCGAGCAGATCGAGCAGCTTGATGCGCACCAGATTCATCGCCGCGAACACGTACTTCTCGGGCAGCCGGATGCGCACGTGCGCACGGCCGATCTCCCAGCGCTTGGCGAAGTACTGCTCGTCGTGAGGCCCCTGGAACAGCGAGCGCAGCCATTCCGCGAGCGACACCTTCAAGCGCTCGATCTGGCGTTCACCATCGGTGAGCACCGAGCGCGCGCCCTCGTGCTTGAGCAGGGTCGCGTAGAACAGGTCGGTGATCGGACCGATGTGGGGCGCGATGCGCGCCGCCAGCGCAGCGAGGCGATGCGAGTCGTGGTCGTCGAAGCCGACGAACCGCTTGATCTCGGAGAAGAACGTCTCCGCCACCGGCGCTCCCGTGTCGCGACTGGCTGTGCGTACCCGACGCAGCGACGATTGTAAGCACCGGCGCGCGCGCGCTGCTGCGGATTCTCGGCGTGATACTCGACCGCGTTCTTTTCAGCGATACGCCTTGGCCACGTACTCGAGCACCATGCGCTGGGTATTGAAGAACGACGCGTTGATGGCGATGGTGGACAGCATGAGTGCGGCCCAGCGCGCCGGGTTGCGGTAGTAGAGCGGCATGACCTCCTCCTCGAGCGCCCAGTACAGATCGAACGCGTCCTCCTCGTCGGCGCGGGTTGCGCTCGAGCGGTAGTCGCGCGAGCCGATCGCCCAGCCGGTGGCGCCCTGCATCCAGCCCTCCCACCACCAGCCGTCCAGGATGCTCAGGCTCGGCACGCCGTTGTGGGCAGCCTTCATGCCGCTCGTTCCGGACGCCTCGAGCGGCGGCCGCGGGTTGTTCACCCACACGTCCACGCCCGCCACCAGATCGGCCGCCACCTCCATGTCGTAATTGGGCAGATAGGCGATCTTGATCTCCGGGCGCAGCCCGTTCTGCAGCGCGAGGATCTTCTGGATCAGGTCCTTGCCAGCCTCGTCGCGTGGATGCGACTTGCCGGCGAACACGATCTGCAGCGGTCCCTTCTCGATGGTGATGCGTCGCAGCCGGCCGGGATCGTGCAGCAGCAGCGCGGGTCGCTTGTACGCGGTCGCGCGCCGCGCGAACGCCAGCGTCAGCACCTCGGCCTCGAACCCAGCGCCGGCCGTCTCGTTCACGCGCTGCACGAGCTTGCGCTTCGCCTCGAGATGCGCACGGCGCACGGCGTCGAGCGGGATCATGGTCGCGAGCCGGAACGCGAAGCTGTCACGCCGCCAGTCGGGCAGGTAGCGATCGTACAGCTCACGGAACGCTGGACAGGTCCAGAACACCGAGTGCACACCGTTGGTGATCGAGTCGATCGGGTACTCGGGAAACAGCGAGCGCGACACCTCGCCGTGCCGGCGCGCCACGGCATTCACGTAGTGGCTGAGCTCGAGCCCGAGCCGGGTCATGTGCAGCGTCTGCTCGTGCAGCCCGTGCACCTCGCCAAGGGCACGCACCATGCCGGCGCCGAGCACGGCCTCGACCAGCGCCACCGGAAAGCGGTCGTGGCCGGCAGCGACCGGTGTGTGGGTGGTGAACACGCAGCGTCGGCGCACGCGCGCGACCGCTTCCTCGAGCGACAGGCCGCGCGCGCGCTGCTCGCGGCACAGCTCGAGCGCGAGCAGCGCCGAGTGCCCTTCGTTCATGTGGAAGAAGTCGAGCTCGCCATGGCCGATCGAGCGCAGGATGCGCACGCCGCCGATGCCGAGCAGGATCTCCTGGCACAGCCGGTAGCGTTCGTCGCCGCCGTACAGGCTGTCGCTCAGCGCGCGATCGGCGGCGGCGTTCTCGGGCAGGTCGGTGTCGAGCAGATAGACCGGCACCACGCCGCCGGTCACGCCGCGCACGTCGAGGCGCCAGGCGCGCAGCGCGACGCGCCGCCCTTCGATCTCGATCTCGGCGCGCGCGGGCGTGGGCTGCAGCCACTGGTCGAAGGTCCAGGCGACCGGCTCCTCACGCTGGCGTCCGAGCGCGTCGATGCGCTGCAAGAAGTAACCCTTGCGATACAGGAGCGTGACCGCCACCATCGGCAGCGCCAGATCGGCCGCGCTGCGCAGCGTGTCGCCACCGCGAGCACGCCGAGCCCGCCGCTGTAGGTCGGGATCGCCGGCTGCAGCGCGATCTCCATGGAGAGTAGGCGATCGTGGGCGGACGGTCGCGATCCAGCATGCGTGCATCCCAAGTGGCTTGAACCGATGAGTTATCGTCGTGACCCGGCATGGGGCTCGAGGTCGTCCACGCGCCTCGCGACCCGGCAGCGAAGGCCGTAAGGATAGAATCTCGGCGATCTTCGTCTATCTTGAACAGCGCTCATTTGCGGACCGGATCGGACCGCGTATCCACGGCATCGGAACACCAGCAAAGAACGGAGAATGGCGCCATGACCCTTGTTGGCAAGCCGGCACCGGATTTCAGCCTCGATGGTTACTTCAAAGGTAAGTTCGAGACCTACAAGCTGAGCAGCTTCAAGGGCAAGTGGGTCCATCTGCTCTTCTACCCGCTCGACTTCACGTTCGTCTGTCCCACCGAGGTGTTGAGCTTCTCCAAGAGCACCAAGGAATTCAGCGAGCGCAACTGCCAGATCCTGGGAGTCTCGGTGGATTCGAAGTTCGTGCACAAGGCCTGGGTGGATGGCAAGCGCGAGGAGGGTGGTCTGGGCGGCGCGCTCAACTACCCGCTGCTCGCGGATCTGAACAAGGCGATGGCGCGCGCTTACGGCGTGCTCGACGAGGGCGCCGGCATCGCGCTGCGCGGCTCGTTCCTGGTCAATCCCGAGGGCACCGTGGTGTCCGAGACGGTGAACTTCCTGCCGGTGGGCCGCTCCGCCGGCGAAGCGCTGCGCACGCTCAAGGCGTTCCAGTACGTGTCGGCACACACGGGCGAGGTGTGCCCTGCCGACTGGGACGAGGGCAAGGACACGATGAAGGCCGATCCGGAGTCGATGCGCAAGTACCTCGCCTCGCACTGATCGCACCTCGAGCCCCGGGCAGCCCGCTCCCCGGGGCTCAGCGCACCATCGCCACCATCCGCAGCAGCTCTCCCACCGACCAGGCCTGGAACGGACAGCCGCGCGGCAGGTGCGGCGCCTCGGCATCGAACAGCTCGGAGACGTGATTCCACCCGGCCTCGTCCAGGTGCTGCAGCAACGGCCGGACGAACCGTTCCTCTGCCTCGCGCTTCCTTGCCGGGGTGTGGCCGTGCACGCGCAGCCAGGCCTCGACGAACGCCCCCGCCAGCCATGGCCACACGGCACCCTGGTGGTAGCCGGCATCGCGCTCGCCCGGGCCGCCGTCGTAGCGCGGCACGTACGCGGGTTCGCCGGCGGCGAGGGTTCGCAGGCCCAGGGGCGTCCACAGCTTCGCCTCGACCGCGGCGAGCACCCGGCGCGCCGCATCCCCGGCGAGCAATGCGAGCGGCAGGCCGCCCACGGCAAAGATCTGGTTGGGCCGGAAGCTCGCATCCATCACGCCAGGGCGATGATCGACGTCGGCGACGTCGAACAGATATCCGCCCGCCGCGTTCCAGAAGCGCGTGCCAAAGGCGGCGCGGCCACGCTCGCACCAGCGCTGCCACCGGCGCAGGGCGAAGGTCCGCGAGCCGATCCACAGCGCGTTCAGCCACAGCGCTTGCACTTCCACCGGCTTGCCGACGCGCGGCGTGATCACCCGCTCCCCCACCCGGGCGTCCATCCACGTGAGCTGCACGCCGGGCACGCCAGCCTTGAGCAAGCCATCGTGATCCATTCTGATCTCGTAGCGGGTGCCGGCGGCATGGCCGTTCAGGATCTGGTCGACGGCACGCGCGAGCGTCGCCTGCTCGGGCGCCGGCACGCGCTGCTTCGCGGCCCGGCGCGCGCGCAGATAGTCGTGTACCGCGATCACGTACCACAGCGAAGCATCCACGGCGTTGAACTCGGGGCGCGTGCCGTGTTCGGGGAACCGGTTCGGCAGCATGCCCTCGGACACCAGCTGAGCCCACTGCATCAGGACGTCGCGCGCGTCGTCGAGCCGGCCAGTCGCAAGGCACAGGCCGCGCAAGGCGATGAACGTGTCGCGACCCCAGTCGGTGAACCACGGATACCCCGCGACGATGGTCTTGCCGCCATCACGCTTCACCACGTAATCGTCCGCGGCGCGCTCGAGGCGCGACCCGAAGCGCGCGCGGCGCGCGCGTTCCGCGGCGCGCAGCTCGGCGAGGCACTCGCTCGCGCTCTTGCTGCCAAGGCGCCCGCCGACGTCCGCGCTGTCCGCGGCGAACATGAGCACGGCTTCGCCGCGGTTCAGGTCGAAGCGGAACACACCCGGAGCCGCGAGATCCTCGGTGCAATCGAGACCGCGCGCTCGCTCCTGGGTGTAGAGGAAGTTGCGGTACCAGAGCGGCTGGTACTGGAAGCTGCCGTTGCTGAGCGCGATCGTGCCCGGCACCCCCGGGTACGGATGCCACGCGAGCGCGGCGCCGCTCGACCTGGGCGCGAACTGGAAGTGTGGGTTCTCGTGGTGCAACGCGTGGTAGTCGCGTCCGGCAAGGAACGGCCGCACGCACAGCATGGCGCTCGCAAGCGGGGCGAGCGGGCGCCAGCGAGCGCCACGATCGGCGCGCCGTGGCGGATCACGATCTCGTGCTCGAGCCGTGCGTGATCGGCGCACAGCTGCCAGCGCGGCCAGGGATCATCCGTGAACGAGACGATCGCGCGCAGGCCATCTTCGTCGACGACGTCGGGCGCATAGCGCTGCGCACCGAGCGGGAATCTCCCGGCCGGCGTCTCGAGCCACGCATCCACGCCGGCGACCAGCAGGTAGCGCCCGGTCGGCGGCGTCGTCGCGGCGAGCAAGAGCGCGTGGTAGCGCCGCGTGCGCAGAAGGTTCGCGGTACCGGAGGCGAAGCCACCGAGGCCATCCGCCTCCAGCCACTCGTGGGTCTCGTCGACCGGGATCGGTGGGATTGCCGCCGGCATCCTGGCCGTTTTCCTGGCGCTTGCGACCGAGCGACCGTTGCGCATGGGCAGCATGGTGATCGTCGCCATGGGTTTCTGCAATCGGCTGCACGCCTGGCAACGCCAGTTTCTCGTGTCGCTGCCACGCCGCGGTGGTTAGCATGGGGCAACGCACGGCGCGACCCGCGATCGCCTCGTGCTGGCATGGTTCACAACGAGTGCAGGAGGACGACTGATGACCGCGAACAAGTGGCTGGTTGGCGTCGTGGCGGTGGCGTTCCTCGGTCTGGTGGCCGGCGGCGTCTCGGTGATGGCCCAGGATGCTCCGGGCGGCACCAAGGGTGCCGGCCAGACCAAGCCGGGAGCCAACGCCGGCCACGATCGCGACGCGATGCAGAAGCGCCTCGCCGAGCGCAACGAGAAGCTCATGAAGGCGATGGCGGACAGCAAGGTGACGCTCGGTCAGGCAGTGACCGCCGCCGAGGAGCTGGCGAAGGGCAAGGCATTCACGGCATCGATGCGGCTCGACAAGGACGGCAAGCTCGGCATCGTCGTGCGGCTGTTCGTGGATGGCCAGCTGCGGGTGGCCGAGGTCGATCCGCAGAGCGGCAAGGCGACGCTCAAGGAAGCGGGCCCGGCCGAGAAGGACACGGAAGGCGGCGGCTGATCGCGCGCCGCGGCGCCGCAACGCCCGTTCAGCGGCGCGCTGGCTGGCCGAGCAGCTCGCTCAAGAGCTCGGCGATCACGACATGGCCTTCCGGCGACAGATGCGTGTCGAACGGCAGGTACGTGAGGACCCCCGAGCTGCTGATCGCCTTGAGCCGCGGCGTGGCGTCGACGAACTCCACGCGCAGGTCGCGGCACAGGGTGGCAAGCGCATGCGCGAGCGTCTGCTCCGGCGCGAAGTCCCAGTGCTGGCCGAGCGTGGCGCGCATCGTCGCGCTCATCTCGACGTGGGGGCCGAGCACGCGCAGCTTCATCGGCACGAGCAGCACGATCAGGCGGATGCCGCGCGCACGGGTGAGGTCCGCACCCTCGCGCAAGGCGGTCTCGATCACCGGCCAGCCCGGGTGGTCGAGCGGGCATTGCTCGGCCGATGGCACCCAGAAGAAACGCACCTCGCGGCGCACGCCGCTCAGGTCGCGGAACACGCCGGTGAGCGGCCACTCGCGCCTGGCGCAAAGCGCGCGGAAGAATCGGTACGTGGGCGAGCGGCGCTGCCAGGCCTGGCTCGCGCTGAGCGGGCGCCGCGCGCGGTCGATGTGCGGACGACCGGCGGCAACCCAGGCCGCGAAGTCGCGCGCATCGTTCAGGTCGTTCACCTCCGCGATCTGCCAGACGATGGCGCTCGGTCGACTGGCGAGCGCGTAGCGTTCGAGCAGGATGCGTTCGCCGGGCGGACCGTAGCCGGCGAGCCCCAGGTTCTGCACCGTTGCATGCGTGCGCGCGCCGACGAGGAATGCGAACGATTCGCTCGTCGACATTGCCTGCCTCGGTGAACGAGTCGCCCAGGAACACGAGATCGGCTCGATCCAGGTCGCGCGAGTTGCGAAATCCTCGATGGTCGGTGGCGAAGGTGACGGTGCGCGCGTACGGATCCTCGTCGTCGTTCAGCATCGCGAGATCGCCGCGCGATGAGCCGCGCCAGAACAGATGCGGCGGGCGCAGGTGCGGCAGATCGGTGGTCGCCACCGACTCCCAGTCGTACCAGGGATTGTCCTGCAGGACGTCCTTGGCGCCGTGGTAGGCGTGTACTTCCCATGGCAGGATGGCGAGCGCCGCGCCGAGCCAGACGCCGACCGCGATGCGCGATGCATGGCGCCGCCGGGACGCGCCGGCGAGACGCACCGCGGCGATCGTCGCCACGAGCGCACCCACGAGCAGCACGGCGAGGAACGAGGCGTAGGTCATCACGCGCCCGAAGACACGGCCTGGCCAGGCCCGCAGCACGGGCGCGGCCCGGTGCATCCGACCAGACCTCGGCCGCGCGAAGGACGCCGGCAGCCGGGATCAAGCGACCACCGTGCGGTAGTGGACGCGGTTCGCAGGCTGATCGTAGTAGAACGTCGGCACGTCGCCACCGTAGCCGGCGAAGTAGCGGTCGCTGGGATCCGCAGATCCCACGCACGCCGGGCTGAAGCCGACCGTGGTCGTGGCCATGGGCGTGAACGGCTGCAGCGTGAACACCGCGACGCCGTCCTGGCCGGTGCGCGCATCGAGCGCCCATGGCTGCCCGCCGAGATCGCCGGCGAACAGGCCGCGCACCGGCACGTCGCTCACGCGCGTGCCGCGGTGATCCACCACCTGCACCCGCGCCTCGACCAGGTACGGCCCGGTGCCGCTGCTGGTGAGCTCGATGTCGGCAACGTGCAGCATCGGCGGCAGTGCGGAACGTCCCCTGGGCGGTGGCCGCGTTGCCGTTGTGATCGCTCGCCGTCACCTGGAAGAACACCAGGGTGGCGGCCGGCAGAGAAGCGACGACGAGGTCGTGCGCTTGCCGCGGCTGGTCGGCGGTGAACGTGCCGAGATCACCGGCGCCGGGCGCCGAGCCGAGGGTCGCGATCACGGTGACCGGCTCGTCGGCAGCGAGCGAGAGCGTGGCGGTGTCGACCGACACCTCGAGCGCACGCAGCTGCGTGATCGTCGGCGCGAGCGCGTCCGGCAGATAGACGTCGGCGCGCAGCGGATCACCGCCGAGCAAGAGCTCGCTCGCATCGGTGTAGCCATCGCCGTCCGTGTCGGCGCGCTCGGCGCTGGTGCCGAGCGACCGCTCGATCGCGTCGAACACGCCATCCTCGTCGCGATCCACGCCCAGGCGCTCACCGAGACCGGGCGGTACGCACGTGAACGTGAACGTGGCGATGCCCAGGCTCGCCACCAGCAAGAGCGTCGCTCGATCGACTAAGTCGCCGGTGTCGATCTGGTAGCCCCACTTCCCGCGGCCCGCATCGTCGCGCCACCAGCCGCCGCGCGCCAGCACCGCACCGTTCTGGTCGATGCGGAAGCCATGCAGGATCAGGTCGATGCTCGCGCCCTGCCCCATCGCCTGCGCCTCGGCCAGCGTCAGGAACGCATCCGCATTCGCGACGCTCTGCTGATCGAGCGTGAACTGCACGCCCACGAGGGGCGACAGCCCGCTGTCCCAGTGCTTGACGAACGTGGCGATCTGATCCTTGTCCTCGTCGGTGAAGTTGGGGAACACCGGCAGCCCGCTGTCCGGCTTGACGAAGTCCATGAAGCCGCGCACGCCATCGACGGCACCGTCGTGCAGCAAGCCGAAGCCGGCGAGGTCGCGGAAGTCCTTCTCGTAGATCTGCCGCAGCTGGCCGGTGTTGAAGATCTGCTGGAATGCACCGCCGCTCGCGGTCGGACGCGTACCGGTGAAGTCGGTGCGATCGAAGAAGTTGCCCTTGTGGCAATCGATGCACGAGACGCCGGTGCCAGCCGCGATCTCCTTGCCCTCGAATGCAGCGTTCATGCCGAACTTGTCGGCACCCTGCGCGACCATGCCGGTGTAGATGCGGTCCCTGGGCTCGTAGGGATTGGGAGGGTATCTGATCGAGCGCACGAACGTCGCGAACTCCTGCATCTGCGTCGGCGTGAGCCCGCCGCCATCGAGCAGATTCTCGAACGCACCGCGGAACGCATGGAAGGTGCGCCGGTCGCCGCGCCAGTGCAGCGGCAGCGCATCCTTGGTCTCGGGATCCATCAATCCGCGCAAGGACTGCGTCACCATCGGCCCCTTGAACGGGTTCTGGATCGGCGTGGTCGGCAGCACGACGATCTGGCCGGGATAGCCCGCGAGGTCGGTCATCACGTCCGGATAGTAGTAGGCGAGGCTGCCCTCGGGATCGGAGAGATCCCATGCCAGCTGATCGTCGTGACCGAACACGTGGCACGAGGCGCACGCCATGCTGCCGTTGCCGTGCTGGGACGCCGCGCGCGCATCGTACAGGTGCATGCGCCCGCGGCTGACGCTCGCCGGCTCCGGGTCGTAGGCGAGCGCTCGCGCCGGCGCGAGCGGTGCATGGTGGTCGGCGATGGCGTACGCCCTGAGCGTGAGGTCGCCGCGACAGAAGACGTACAGGAGCTCGCGCGCATCGTCGACCGCGAGCCCCGACGGCAGCGGCCCCGTGGCGATCTCGCTCACCAGCGTGTGCTGCGTGGCATCGAGCACGATCACGCGCTCGCTCGAGAGCATGGCGACGTAGGCGAGATCGTGGCGCGCCGAGAATGCGACCGCGACCGGCGTGGCGCAAGGCTCCGGCAGCAGTGGCGGCGCCAGATCGAGAACCTGCTGCACCGCACCACCCGGCGCGACGATAGCGACCCGGTTGTCGATCGCCGCACCTCGCAGCCGCCGCTCGAACCGCGTCCGGTTGTTGGCCTGCGTGAGGGCGACCCAGAGATCGCCGCTGTTCGGATGACGCGCGATCGAGTACAGCGTGGTGCCGACGCCGCTGGTCGCCTGCGGTAGTACCTGCAGCGTCGCGGCGTCGATCGCGAGCACATCCCGGTCCGCGAGCTGCGGCACCCGCGTCGGGTACTCCGAGTCGAGCACGATGCGGCCCGCGCTCGGTATGTACCAGCCGCGCGCCAGCCCCGACTCGTTCAGCTCGGGGAGCAGCAGGATCGGATTGATGTCGAACGCACCGTCGTACGCATCCGGCACCTCCTGATGCAGTCCGAGCTGGTTGGCATCGACCTCGTTCAGCAGCGTCGTGTGATTGCCGGAGTTCTGCGCGACCACGTACACCGTCGCGCCCACGGCGATGACGTCGCGCGGCTCGAGCTGCTCGAGCGGCACGTTGCCGAGGAATGCATACGGCGGCGTCGCCGCGGCGACCACCACGGCGTTGTTCACGAATGGTCCCGGGTCGAGCTGGCCGGGTGCGGGCGGTACGACCGGCGCGCGCGCGCACGCCACGAACAGCCTGCCGTTCGCAACCGCGAGCCCTTGGGGCTCGTCGCCCACCGGGATCGTGGCGATCACCTGGCGCTTGCCGAGATCCACCACCGAGACCGAGTCCGACAGGTGGTTGGCGACGAACAGGATGTTGCGGTCGTCCGGCAGCAGCGCCATCGCCACCGGCTCGAGGCCGGTGAACACGGACGCCTCGAGCTGCAGCGCCACGTCGATGCCGGCGTGGGGGCCGGCGCCCCCGGGTACAGCGGCGCCGCCTGGCGAGGCGCCGGTCGCGCGCACCCGCGTCGCATAGATCTCGAGCCGCGCGTCGGCGGTGTTGAGCACGTACAGCTCGCTCCCATCGTTCGCGAGCAGCAGCGGCCGCACCGCGCCTGACTCGAAGTTCGGGAACGGCGCATGCGCCGCGGACACCTGCGCGCCATCGCCGCGCGCGCTCATCGCCACCGAACACACCGCCAGCAGGACCGATGTCATCAGTTGCCTCCCGCACCCATTGGTAGCGCGAGCGCCCCACGCCGCTGCGTGAAAACCCCTCCGGCCGCCGCCGGCATCACTTCACCGCGAGCTGGGCGACGATGGTTCGCACCGCTTCGGCGCGCGTGGTGTTGCCGTCGAGGTAGGCAAGCCACGCGGCGCGCTCGACCTCGGCGATGCGCTTCACCTTCGGGTAGTAGCCGGCGACGTCGCCGTAGTGCTGGTGGCCCGGATCGACGATGCGGCGGATGGTCTCGCCGGCCTGGATGAACATGAGCGTGTGCGGCGCGTCGTGCCACACCCGGCTGGTGCGCGGCACGCCGGCGTGCTCGAGCTGGGTGCGCAGATCATCGAACACGGATCCGGTCGATGCCACGTCGAGCGCGTGCGTTGCCTCGTGCAGGATGGTCTCCAGGAACTGCGTGTGCTGCGCGCCGTTCAGGCCGACGAAGCACACGCCGCTGCCGCCTTCACGCACGTGCGTGAAGCCCTGCGGCCACGGCGCCTCGGCGACGAGGTACACCGGCACCTCGAGGTCGCCAAGGTGGATCTCGAGCTTGTCGCCCATGTAGGCGAAGCACTCGGACTCCTTGTCGATGAGCCTCGCCTCCACCTCCTTGGCCGCGGCCGCGAGCAGCTCACGATGCCCGGGCCACACGTCCTTGCGGAACGCCGCCTCGATCTGCCCGAGCGCGCGCGCCAGGTGCGCGGCCGGAGCACGCAGCGATTCATCGAGCTGCTGCCATGCGCGCGCCATCTCGCTGCTCGAGCGCCAGTCCTCGGCGGAAGCCTCGAGTACCCCCCAGTCGAGCAAGCTCTTGAGGTGCGACCGCAGCTCGCCCACCGCGCTCACCGCGTCGTCGAACCCCGCGAGCCGAGGCGGCGCCTCGTTCGCGCCAGCGACCTTGCGCACCCAGTAGTACAGATCGACCATCGCCTCGATGCGCAGGTCGAGATGCGGGCCGTCATCGGCGCGGGCAATCGCCAGGACCAGCACGACGCTCGGTGACATCGATCGCCTCCAGGTGGTTCGGGTGTGGCACCGGCGCCGAGTGGGACGGCGCCGGCTGGCCCCCATCATCACGTCCAGGCGTGATTCGAGACATACCCCACCGAGCGAGCAATCCCCGCGCCGCATGCGCCGCCCGCTCGCGGCCGCGGCCCGCCGGCCGCCGGGTCGAGGGTCGACTTGCCGCGCTCGCTGGCGTAGAACCTTGGCTCCGCCGCCCACCTCGAACCTGGCTGGCCATGAGTCTCCGATACAAAGCTTTGGCAGCGGTCCTGTTGCTCGTCGCCGTGGTGACGAGCGCGCTCGGACTCTACGTGAGCCGCGTGTACGCGGAGGCGAAGCGCGACGACATCCGCAACGCGGAGTTGCCAACCGACCAGCGCATGACGCTGGCGAGCATCCATGAGCTCGGCAAGTCGACGGCCACGCTGCTGTACGAGCGCGCGACCTCGCAGGAGAACAACCAGCAGCTCGAGAGCATCCACCCCCTGAAGCAGAACCTGTCGACCGAGACCGACGCCTGGCGCCACGACACCAGGAGCGCGTTTCGTCCCGACATTGCCGTTGCCGCGCTCGATGCGTTCGTCGCCCGCGATCGGCAGGCCACCATCCTGCATCAGTCGGGTGATCTCTCGATCTGCGCGGCCAGCTCGAGCGAGAGCTGCCGCGAGCGGGAGGCGGCGATCGTGAGCTGCCCGGGCTTGAATGCGCTGCTCGGCCAGTGCTTCAGCGAAGGCAAGGATCCGAAGTGGCGGGTGATCGCCGCGGCCGGGTCCGCGTTCCTGGTCGCCGCAGCGCCGATCAAGGAGAGCCGGCAGGAGCAAGATCAAAGTCCGGCGGTCGGCGTCGCGGCCGTGGCGATGGAGCTGAACGACGACTGGATCAACGCCCGCAACGAGCCCGCCGCGGGCCGCGCGGCGGCAGGACGCGGCCAGGCGGCAGCGATCGTGCCGGTGAAGCAGATCGTGTTCGCCGCAGCAGCGTGACCGGTCAGAACTATGGCGATCCCGCGCAGGCGAACGAGGTGCTGCAACGCTACCTGCGCAGCGGCAAGCAGGAGTTCGAGTTCGAGAAGGACGGCGACACGTTCATCGCTCGCGTGACGCGCTTCGAGGCGGACGACCCGACCAGTCCGGGCCTGATCTCGATCAAGGACCTGGACGCCGTGGTCGCGGCGCCGATCAGCGAGATGCAGAACAAGATCGGCTACGGCGGCGTGGTGCTCGGGCTCCTGGGAGCGGCGCTCGCGTACGGCGTGGTGTACCTCGTGATTCGCAAGATCACCTGGCTGCAGTCCGCCACGCTCCGCATTCGCCGCGGTGACTTCGAGACGCGCGTGCACATCCCGGGCAAGGACGAGCTGGCCGCGCTGGGCCACGCGTTCAACGACATGGTCACCGGCCTGCAAGCGCTCGGACTCTACACCGACCCGTCGCTCGCGCGCAGCGTGCTCGAGAAGCGCTCCAGCACCGCGGGCGACGTGTCCATCCGCGTCGCCGGCAGCATCTTCTTTTCCGATCTGAGCGACTTCACCGGCATTGCCGAACGGCTGTCGCCGGAGGCGCTCACGGCGCAGCTGAACGAGTACTTCGAGGTGGTCGCGCAGCACATCGAGGAACAGGGCGGCTACCTGGACAAGTTCATCGGCGATTCGGTGATGGCGTTCTTCGGACCGCCGTTCATCGGCGAGCGCGACTTCGCCCTGCGCGCATGCCGCACCGCGCTCGGCTGCGCTTCCGCGCTGCAAGCGCTGCGGGACCGCTGGCAAGCGGAGCAACGGCCGCAGCTGCACCAGCGCATTGGCATCGTCACCGGCGAAGTGATCCTCGGCAACGTCGGCAGCTCGACCAAGAAGAACTTCACGGTGATGGGCGACAGCGTGAACCTGGCGAGCCGGCTCGAGGGCGAGAACAAGGGGTACGGCACCGAGATCCTGATCGACGAGCGCACGCTGGCGGCGTGTGGCGATGCGGTGACCGCGCGCGCCATCGCCGAGGTCACGGTGCGCGGACGCCAGCAGCCGGTGAGGATCTTCGAGCTGCTGTCGGCGCGATCCGCGGCGCCGCTCAGCGCAGCTCGCGAATGCGCTTCAGCACCTGAGCCGCCTCGTCGCTCGTGAGCAGCTGCATCGCGATCGGGTAATAGACGTTCGCTTCCCTCTGGTTGTGCTCGGCCAGCACCTGCATCAGGTGGTCGACGGCGCGCGCCATCTGCGTGAGCCCCTCGCGCGTCGGGTGACCCTCGCGCAAGTGCTTCGCCGCCAGCAGATTGAGCCGCACGATCTCGTCGTGCTCGAGCCGCATCGCTCGACCCACTCCTTGCGCGAGCGCGGGCTGCTTGCGCTCCACTGCCGGGAACAGCGCTTCCTGCTCCCAGCGCAGGTGCAGATCCAGCCGGTTGCTGAACTCCTCGAACTGCGCCGCGAGCGGCGCGGTTGGACGCCGGGTGTCGATCGCCGCCTGGATGTCCTGGCGCAGGAACGCGAGCAACAAGTCGATCTCGGCGTGATCGCGCTCGAAGAACGCCGCCACCCCGGTCTCGGCCTCCTTGGGCTTGAGGCGCATGACCTCGACCCGCCATGCGGGCGGTCCGTCGCCGAGGCGCCGCCAGCCGATCAGCTGCGGGAACTCCATGGCCAGCTGATGGTAGAACACGCGCGGCTCGTGATCGCAGAGGAGCTCGAAGGCCGCGCCCACCTGCAGGCCGCGGAACATGCTCATCACGAGCTCATGCTGCTCCGGCGGCGCCTTCGAACGTACGTCGACTTCACGCGCGGTCAGGCTCATCGCGCACTCCTCGAAGAAGGTCCGCCCGATGCCGAATCCACGCGGGCGCCTACCGCAAAGGCTCTGCCCATCGGCACAGCGCGAGCCGGGCATGGCTGCCAGGGCCTGCGCGGGGAAACAGCGGCAGCGGTCGACCGGACGCGCCGAGCAAAAAAACCCACCGTCGCGGACTTGAACCCGCTCGGTAGAAGGCCTCGCGGATACGGAGCGCCGTGCGCCTCGCGGCCGCGGCCGGACGCGCCGAAGTGCGCAGTAGTGCGAGGCGGCGCCGCAGGCGCTCGTCTTGCGGTTCAGCCCGGCTTCTTCAAGCTCGCCGCGAGGAATGCTCGCGCCTTGTCCCAGGCGTTGCCCGCCGACTTCAAGTCGTAGTGCGGGTTGCTCGGGTTGGCAAAGGCGTGGTCGGCGTCGTAGCGCAGGATCTCGCTCGTCACCCCGGCTTCCTTCAGCGCCTTCTCGAACTCGTTCACCCGGGCCGGTGGAATGCTGGCGTCGCGATTGCCGAACACGCCGAGCACGCGCGCGTGGACCTTCTTCAGCTCGGCGACATCGCTCACCGGCTGACCGTAGTAGATCACTGCCGCATCCAGGTCGGGCGCGGCCAGCGCGAGCCGCAGCGCGCAGTGCCCGCCGAAGCACCACCCGATCACGCCACGCTTCTCCGCCTTGATGCGCGCATCGGTCTTGAGCAGCAAGAGCGCCTTGCGCATGATCTCGAGCGACTTCGCCTCGTCCACGGCCTTCATGAGCTGCATCGCAGTGTCGGCGTTGTCGGCCACCTTGCCGCCATAGAGGTCGACCGCGAGCGCCGCATAGCCATCGTCGGCGAGCCGGTCGCTCCAGTGCTTGATGTTCGCGTTCAGTCCCCACCACTCGTGCACCACGACCAGCGCCGGCAGCGGCGCCTTGCCATCCTTCGGCAAGCTCAGGTACGCCTGGCTGCCGCCGAGATCGATCATCTGGCCATGTGGTTGCGGCGCGGGCTCGGTCTTGAACTCGTGCAACTTCTTGAACTCCTCTTCCGACAGTCCGCCGGTGTGCTGGCTCTGCGCGAGCGCCGGGCCGGCGATCGTCGCCGCGACCAGCGACACGATGATCAGCTGCATGATCCACCTCCAGTCGTTGGTTTCACCGAATCACTAGCGCGGACCACTCCGCGCGCCAGCTGCTCGGGCGGCGCCTGGGCAAGGACTATGTCTCCGGCACCATGGGTTGAATGCCACACTCGAGGGCAGCGGGCGCGTCGAGCTGCATCGCCAGGATCTCCTCGACGAATCGCTGCTCGGCGCGGTCGTAGAATACCTCGCACGCGCGCGCACCAGGGCCGGCGATCGGTGCACAGTAGCCGTTCAGCAGCTCGAGGTCGCGGCGGTAGTCGCGCAGGTGCAGCTGCGATTCATAGAGTCCCACGAGCCGCTGCTTCGCCTCGGCCTGCGCGGTGATGTCCACCACCACCGACGGCGGCGGACAGGATGCCACCGCATAGGCGTACACGGTGCGCGCGCGTCGAGCGTCCTGCATCGCCAGCGCGAGCAGATGGCAGGCATAGCGGTGCAGCGGGTGCACCTCGAGCTCGAAGGGGATGAACACCGCGTCCGCGGGCGAGGCCTTGAGGATCTGGCGCAGACGCCCCACCAGCTCGGCGGTGCGTTCGGGTCGCACCAGCTCGTCCTCGGGACAACCGATGAGCGCCGGCGGGGCGATGCCGAGGGCGCGCGCCACCGCACGTGATTCCTCTGCGCGGCGCGCGGCGATCGCGACCCGCGCCGCGCGCGGCGCAACGCAGGCGCGCCCATCGGTGAGGCAGACGATCTCGACCGGGGTGTGCGCGGCAACGTACTTGAGCACGACGCCGCCGCAGCCGATCGCGACATCGTCCGGGTGCGGTTCGAGGAACAGGGCCGCGGATGCCGGCGGCACCGCCACCAAGCGCCGGTACAGCAAGGCGCGCAGGTATTCCTGCTGCGCCAGGATCAACCCGACGGTGCGCACCACCGCGTGCTCGCTCATGCGCTCTCCCTGGCAAGCCGGTCCACCGGGAGCACCCGTGTCACGGTTCGTGGCGGCGGATCAAGCGCAGCACCTCGGCGCCGCTCCGCGCGCTGCCGAGCGCTTCGACCAGCGCGGCATTCTGCAACAACTGCCCCACCAGACCCAGCGCCTCGAGGTGCTCGCGGTCGGACCCGACCGGCGACAGCAGCAGGAACAGGACGCGCACTTGCGTGTGGTCGACGGCGCCGAAGTCGATGCCCGCCGAGATGCCGATCGCACCCACGGGCTGCGTGACGTAGTCGACGCGCGCGTGGGGAATCGCGGCGCCGCGGCCGATCCCGGTCGAACCCACCGCCTCGCGCTTGAGCAGAGCGCGCAACGCGTCCTCCCGGTGCGCCGCATCGAGCTTGCCGCTCGCGACCAGCCGGTCGACGAGCACCTGCATCGCCTGCACCTTCTCCTCGCGGGCGAGGATCGCCACGCAGTCGAGCGAGTCGAAGATGTCCAAGAGACGCATGGTTCACTCGCCCGCGCGAACTGCACGGGCCTGGATGACGAGCAACTCCGTGGCCGACGCCACACGCCGCACCAGCCTCGGCGACGGGCAGCACCGGCCATCGCCAGGGTCGTGCACGCATGTCCAACGTTTGGCGCGCGGCGCAAAAAAGCCTTGATCGGCGCCGCTGCGACTAAAGCGGATGCGTGATGCTGACGACTCGTGCCGGAGGAGGCGCCGTGAACGTGCTCATGAGTGGTTCGACCGGCCTGGTCGGCTCGGCGCTGATCGCGCGGCTCAAGGCACACGGCCACCGCGGCCGCGACTGGTGCGCCGACGACCGCTGCGCGGAACCGTCGATCTTGTGGGATCCGTCCGCGCAGAGCCTGGACGAGCGCTCAGCCGACCTTCGATGCGGTGATCCATCTCGCCGGCGAGAACATCGCCAGCCGCCGCTGGACCGAGGCGCAGAAGCAGCGCATCCGCAAGAGCCGCATCGACGGCAACGGTTCGCCGCCATTACGCCGCGTGGCCCGAGCCGCCGCCCGCGGTGCTGATCAGCGCGTCGGCGATCGGCTACTATGGCGCGCGGGGACGAGGTCCTGACGAGGACAGTGCGGCTGGCAATGGGTTCCTCGCGGCGGTGTGCCGCGACTGGGAGAGTGCGGCAGAGCCCGCGGCGGCGCGCGGCATCCGCGTGGTGGCGATGCGCACCGGCATCGTGCTCAGCCGCAGCGGCGGCGCGCTCAAGAAGATGCTGCTGCCATTCCAGCTCGGGCTGGGCGGACGCATCGGCAGCGGCACGGTACATGAGCTGATCACTCTCGACGACGTCGCCGCCGCTACCTGCATGTGCTTCGAGGACCGCTCGGGCTGCGCGGACCGGTCAACATCGTCGCGCCGGACGCGGTCACCAACCTCGAGTTCACGCGTACGCTGGGCAAGGTGCTCGGCCGCCCCACGTAGCTGCTCGCTGCCGGCGTTCGCCGCGCGCCTCGCGCTCGGCGAGATGGCGGACGAGCTGTTGCTCAGCAACCGCGTGGTGCCGCGCCGCTTGCAGGCGAGCGGCTTCCCTTCGCTCACCCCCACCCGCGCTGCGCCACGCTCCTGCTGACGGTCGCCGCGACCGCGCGAATCCGCCTGCCTGATCGTCATCCAGGATCGCTGCATCATGATCATCTGAGCCTCTTACCATGAGGAGTCTGCTGCGTCACGGGAGACTTGGTCCTGAGGGCTTTCCTCGATCCCGTGCGGCCGATAGGATGGCGCGCCGCGCGTGTATTCGCCCCCTCCATTCCAGCCGTAGTCGATAGCAGGGAGGACATCCCCATGAAATGGTGGAGCCTGAGTCTTGCAGTGGTGTTCGCCGCCGTCGGTGCCGTTGCCTCTCCCATGGCTTCCCAGGTGAGTTCGACAAAGCCAAATTCCGCTCCAGCTCGAGCCTCGAGCTCGAGGAAGGCAACCCGATCGTGCTCCGTCACAACGCCATGCACTGGCGCCCGGAGATTCTACAGATGGCGCGCACGGACAAGTGCTTCAAGGACTTCAAGAGCAGGCGCGTCGGCGAGCCCGAGAATCACTCCACATCATGCCGGCGGCGCCAAGCTGCAGGAGTGGGTACGATCTGATCGCGACGTCTCACCCGACGACGCGTCGAAGTTCCGTGCTGCAGGTGAAGCCCCAGGAAGGGCAGCGAGGGGAGGAATTCAAGCCACGTTCGGCGGCGGCACCGCTACCGAAGAGCAAGATCACCTGAGCATGACCTTGGTGCCGAAGGCGGTCAAGGCAAGCATGAACTCGTGCTGCAAGTGCGCTACGGCAACATCGTCGCCACGCTCGACGGCACCTCATGGGCGACGCGAGCGCTCCCGCTGCGAAGGACGGCAAGAAGAAGAGCGAGTGATTCCGCCTGCGACCACACATCGCGCGGGCTCGAGCTGGTCCGCGCGGTGTGGTGTCTCGGGTCTACCACGATCCCACCTGCGCCAATCTCGACTTCCACGCGCTGAGGCGGGCACTTCGAACTTGGCGCGGGCGGGCGTGACGCCCGCCTCGGCGCAGAAGCTCGCGCGCCATTCCGACGTCAACTTGACGATGCGCGCCTACACGTCCGCCGTGACCGCCTCAGTCCACATCTGCTGAGGGCAGCGAGAAACATGGAGGCGGCGGGAATCGAACCCGCGTCCCAAAGTGCCGCGCCGAAGACCTCTACGCTCATAGTCCGCCATTTGAATCTCGTCTCCCTCGAGCTCCGACGGACGGGATCGGGCGGGAAACCAACCCGGGTTGAGTTTTAGCTCTCGGCCCCCAGGTAGAACCGCGAGCGATCTCGCCTCAGTGTCGCCCCCTGGAGCCCGGCGAGCGAAGCCCAGGGAACGTGGTGCCTAATTTGTGTTAGGCAGCCAATGCGAAGTTGTTGTTCGCATGTAAAAGTGTCCCAGGTGTTTTACGAGGCCGCCTGAGAACCTCGAAGCGCCATCTTCGGGTTGGTGCCACCCGGTCGAAACCAGTGCGCCCCCGAACGAGATGCTGCCATTGTACACGAGCGCGGCGCGGCGCAAGCCACCGTTGCGATCAGCGGCGCCGCGACAGCTCCTTGTCGATCTCGCGCTTGGCCTCGCGCTTGGCCATGGCCGCGCGCTTGTCGCGCACGTTCTTGCCCCGCACCAGCGCGATCGCCATCTTCGCCCGGCTGTCCTTGAAGTAGAGCGACAGCGGCACGACCGTGAGGCCCTTCTCGCGGATGCGCTGGCGGATCTTCATGATCTCCTGGCGATGGAGCAGCAGCTTGCGGCGGCGCTTGGGCTCGTGGTTCATGCGGTTGCCATGCGTGTACTCGGGAATGTCGAGGTGCACGATCCACAGCTCGCCGTCTTCCTCGTTGACGTAGGCATCCGCCAGGTTGCACTTGCCTTGCCGGAGCGACTTGACCTCGGTGCCGAGCAGCACCATCCCCACCTCGTACTTCTCGAGGATCTCGAACTCGAACCGCGCGCGGCGGTTCTGGGCGATGATCTTGATCGCCGGTTGATTGGACGGCTGCTTGGCCAAGGGCGGGCTCCTCGAGGGGCGATGGTATGCAAGGGCCAGGTTCGCCACCGCGACAAAATCTTGCTCGACCACGGCTCGTCCACCCAGGCGGAGCTTGACGGCGCGCCCCGGCATCCGTAGATTGCCGCCTCCTCGCCGAAGTGGCGGAATTGGCAGACGCGCTAGATTCAGGGTCTAGTTCCCGTTTAGGGAGTGGGGGTTCAAATCCCCCCTTCGGCATGTCCCGCCGTTTGCGCACGTTCGTCTGGTTGCTCGCCTCCCTGCTCGCAATGGCCGTGCTGGTCCGGCTGGCGCCGCTCGCTGCCGGCGGCAGCGGCATCACGGTGGTGAGTCCAGCGGCGATCGAGCTGCCATTGCCGCGCGCTCACGCCGCCGAGTTCACCACGTTCGATGTGGTGATCCGCCTGGATCGCGCGCTCGTGCGCGGCACTCGCCTGCGCATCAGCCAGGGTCACGTGCTCGGCGACGAGGTGCTCTGGGACGACGTGCTGCGCTATCGCCTGCCCGACTGGCAGACGGTGAACCCGCGCGGCGAGAACTACCTCTCCATCATCAGCTCCGCGGGCGAGGTCGACACGCTCGAGGTACGAGGCAGCGAGGGATCGAGCACGCTGGTGGCGGCTCAACGCGAGCTGCCGCGCGGCACGACGATGACGCTGCGCTTCGGCGATCGCGCCCTCGGCAGCCGGGCCAGCGCGTGCCGCCCTACCCGCTGCAGCACTTGGCTGATCTTCGCGCGCGAGGGGACGCCGCCCGCCCGACGCTGCCGATCGTGATCGAGGGCACGCACGTCGACCGGCTGCTGGTCGTCGCCGCCAGCGTCGCCGGGGACGGACGGCGTTGCGCTGTCGATCTGCGCGATGCAGGGCGGCCTCGGCGACGACGCCGAGGCGCCGGTGGGCAATGCCGACGGCATGGTGTCGCTCGCGCTCGCGGAGGGAGCGGTCACGCCCGCCCAGGTGAAGCTCGGCGGCGGCCGCTGGTCGGATCCGTGCAAGTGTCGAGCGACCGCGGCCAGATCGAGGCGGTGCTGCAGAGCGCCGGCGCGCGCGGCAGCAGCAACCCGTTCGTGCGGTGCGAGGCGGGCGGCGATCGACTGTACTTCGGCAGCTTGCACAACCACTCCGCGATCGGCGGCCACGCCGCAGGCCCTCTCCGAGCAGGCGTTCGCCTCGCGCGCGACGTGACCCGGCTCGACTTCTTCGCCCTCACCGAGCACGCCGGCGCACCCCACTTCCACTGGCCGGCGCTGCGCGCTCACCCGATCGCTACCTCGTGCCCAGTACGTTCGTGACGTTTGCCGGCTACGAGTGGTCACAGCCCGATGCGGGCCACCGGCACGTGGTGCTGCGCGACGCGCGCGATTCGAGCCGCGTACTGCCCGGGCGGCGCCGACGAGGATGGCGAACGCAATGCGAACACGCTCGCGGCATTCCTGGGGGCGGACGGACCCGGCCATGATCCGAACGCGCTCGTGGTGTGCCACCACACCGCGCTCGTGACCAGCGAGGGCGTCGGCTGCTACGACTGGGGCGACGCGTTGCGCGCGCCGCGCCAGCGCCTGGCCGAGTGGTGCTCGTGGCATGGCAGCTCGATGTGGCCGGAGCCCTTGCTGCCGCTCGATGGCCGCGCCGACAAGACCCTGCCCGCAGGTCGCGGCTCGTACCTGATCGAGGCGCTCTGCTCGGGCCGGATCCTCGGGCTCACCGCCGACGGCGATCAGCACTTCGCGCGTCCTGGCTCGCCGATCGGTGTGCAGCGCTGGCAGGGACAGCGCTACGCGCGCCACGGCCTCACCGCGGTGTGGGCGAACGAGCTCAGTCGTGCCGCCGTGTTCGCGGCGCTCGAGGCACGGCATTGCTACGGCACGACCGGCGCCCGCATCTGGCTGCGTTTCGACGCCGATGGGCGCACGATGGGCTCGGTGCTCGAGGCCGGCAAGCCGGTGCGGCTCCGCGTCGAGGCCCGCGGCACCACCGACCTCGACCGCGTGGTCATCCATCGGCAGATCGGCGCACCGCTGCTCGAGCACCATCCCGCGAGCCCGAGCTTCGCCGCCACCGCCGACGTGACGCCGGTCGCGGGCGACTGCTTCTTCGCCGCCGTGCACCAGGCGGACGGCCACGAAGCGATCTCGTCGCCGATCTTCTTCACCGCCGCCGCAGACACAAGATGAACGGCGGCACGACGGCTGCTTGCCGGTACCAGCGAGCGAGGTGCGCGTAGAACTCCGGCGCGGCTTGCGCCATGGCAAAGGTGGCGGCGGCGCGCTGGTCGTCGATGAAGACCGGCGGGCGCCAGCGCTCGACCGCGTCGATCGCCTCCTGCTCGTACCGCTCCGGCCGATAGTAGTAGGCCGGCTCGACGAACGGGATGGCCGGCGCGCGATCGCAGAGGAAGTAGAACAGCGGACAGTTGCTCGATGCCAGGATGCGATCGCCTGGCTGGGTGTGATCGTGCACGAAATCGATCACCGCGCAGAACGCGGCCACCTGATCGCGAGGTGCGCGCATGCCGCCGCGGGCGCCGGGCAGAGGCACCGCATCGCTCCATGCCTGGGTGAACGAGCCCGGGTAGGGATCGTCGGCGCCGGCGGTGACGCGCCAGGTGGTGATCAGCCATGGCCCCGCCAGGATGGCGAGCGCAGCCGCGCGCCGCAACCCGCCGCGCGCGAGCCACCCACGCAGCGCCAGCGCGAGCAGGAAGCCGAGCAAGAGGTATGGCGCTGTCGACACTTGCAGGAAGTGGTTCAGCGACGGGATCAGACGCACTTGATTCATCATCAGCAAACCGAAGCAGGCGACGCCTGCCACCAGGGCACGGCGCTCACCGGCACGCGACGCGAGCAGCGTGGCAACGATCGGCAGCAGCACGCCGAGCCCGATCCAGCTCGCCCGCACCAGCGGTTTGAGATCGCCCCGGTGCAGCGCCTCGAGCACGCGCGGGTACGGAGCGGCGATCGCCTCCTGGACGCGGATGCGCTGCCAGACGTGATCCCACCACCACTGCGGGTCGAGGCCGCGCGCGAGCAGCCCGGCCGCGGCTGGCACGAGCACGAGCAACGCCCCGGCGGCGAGCCACGCGACATCGCGCCCCACCCCGGCGATCCGAGTGCGGGCGGTGTGCTGGAAGGCGCTGGCCACGACCAGCGACACGAGCGCGAACACGCCGACGTCGTAGCGCAACAGCAAGGCGGCGCCGGACAGCGCACCCGCGGTCAGCTTGTGGCGCACGGTGTCGCGGCGCACCAGCACCGCGAGACCGAACAGCGCCAGCAGCTGCGCAGCCGCCAGGAACGACTTGTGCAAGGAGCCGTGCGCCACCGCCGCGAGCGCGAACGGCAACAGCGCCACGCCCCGGCCCATGAGCGGCACCGCGAGGCGGTAGGTCAAGACGTCGAGCAGCGCGCGCAGCAGCGCGAACACCGCCGACACGACGAACAGGCTGCGTCCGAACAGCGCCAGGATCGGCGCCAGCAGGTAGTAGCTGCCCGGACCATAGGGAGCGATGAAGTCGCGGCCGAACACTTCACCGCGCAGCACGCGGTCGGTGTCGCCGAGCAAGATGCCGAGGTCGAACACGGCGATGCCGCAGCCTGCGTAGCTCATGTGGAATGCGGCTGCGACCGCGAACAGTGCAGCCGGGATCAGGGGGCGCCACCTCACCCGGACCCCGGCCATGATCAGCTGGGCCATGCGTGCGGATCATACCTCGCGGGCGCGTCGCCAGGATGGCCGGCCGCGGGCCGGGCCGAGCGCGGCATCGGCTCCGGGCGGTCAGCGCCGCTTCAGATCGGGCATCTTCTTCGGCGTGGCCTTGTAGAACTCCGCCACACAGCTCACCACGGCTTCCTGCTGCTCTTGCGTGAGCCCGGGGTACAGCGGCAGCGCGAGCACTTCCTTGGCGGCACGCTCGGCCTCGGGCAGATCGCCCTCCTGGTAGCCGAGCGAGCGGAAGCACTGCTGCAGATGCAACGGCACCGGATAGTAGACGGCCGTGTCGACGCCCTTCTCCTTGAGCGCCGCACGCAGCTCGTTGCGGCGGTCCACGCGGATCACGTAGTAGTTGAAGACGTGCACGCGACCCTTCGCCGTCACCGGCAGGATCACGTCGTCGAGCAAGCCCTTGGCTTCGAACAGCGAGTTGTAGCTCGCGGCCAGCTCCGTGCGCTGCTGGATCCAGCTCGGCACCTGCGCGAGCTTCACGCTGAGCGCCGCCGCCTGGATCGCGTCGAGGCGGAAGTTGCCGCCGATCTCCTTGTGCTCGTAGGGCTGACCGGGGATCTCGCCGTGCTGGCGCAGGATGCGCACGGTCTCGGCCAGCGCCTCGTCGTTGGTGACCACGCAGCCGCTGTCGCCGAGCGCACCGAGGTTCTTGCTCGGGTAGAACGAGAAGCAGCCCGCGTCCCCCATGGTGCCGGCCACCTGACCGTTCACCTTCGCCATCAGCGCCTGGCAGCAGTCCTCTACCACCATGAGCGAGAATTCCTCGGCGAGATCGAGGACCGGCTTCATCTCCGCGCACTGGCCGAACAGATGCACCGGCAGCACCACCTTCACCTTGGTGCGCGACTTGGTCGCGTCGACCTTGCGCCGGCGGCCCAGCACGCCGTCATCGATGTAGTCGTAGGCGCGCTCGGGCGAGAGGTTGAAGGTCTTGGGATCGATGTCGCAGAACACCGGCGTGGCGCCGAGCCGCGCGATCACCGAGGCGCTCGCGAAGAACGTGAACGGCGACGTGATCACCTCGTCGCCGGCCCGCACGCCCAGCGCCATCAAGGTCACCAGCAAGGCATCCGTGCCCGAGGACGTGGCCACCGCATGCTGCCCGCCGACCAGGCGCG
Source organism: Planctomycetota bacterium (assembly GCA_046349655.1). Lineage (GTDB taxonomy): Bacteria > Planctomycetota > B15-G4 > B15-G4 > JAXMBY01 > JAXMBY01. The sequence goes on along the minus strand of JAXMBY010000019.1, from coordinate 38,780 downwards.
CGAACTCCCGCTCGAAGCTCTCCACCGGCTCGCCGCCGATGAAGCGACCGCTGTCGAACACCGCCATGATGGCGCTTTCGATCTCGGCGCGGAGCGGCTCGTTCTGCGGTTTGGGATCGAACAGCGGGACCTTCATGCGCGTTCTCCACCGGATGCGAGCCCGCCCTCCCCGAACAGCCTCTTGGAACCGCCTCTGGCAGAGGCTTCGTGCGATGGCGGGCGCGATGCACGGCGCGCTCGACGATCACACAGGGGAGGCGCACTGGGGAAGCGCTCTGTGCAAGGACAACGACGCGAGCACGCCCTTGCTGCCGAGCGGCCTCGACCCTTGACAAAATGACTCGAGTCCGACCGTGTTTAGCAAAGGCCGGTCGGTGGAGCAAAGGGAAAAAGGTCAGCACCCGGAATTAGCTCCGCCTGTTCGAGGCTTGATCCCGAACGGCACCACCGCCCGCAGATTGATGTCGGCGCACGCCGAACTACGATGGCGGCTCGCCGCTCTGTTGCCCATCGAGGACCTGCCATGCCATCTCTCGTCGCGACCTTGTTGATCGCATCGTTGCACACGGCCGGTGATCCCGCGGACGGTCCGACGCCCGCCGAGATCATCACCAAGGCCAAGGAACGTCAGGGCGGCGCCGACCTGCTCAAGATCGAGGACTTCGTCGCCACCAACGTCACCGTGCAGCTGCCCGACGAGCACGGCAACGTGAACGAGACCAGCGTCGACCGGCGATTCGCCGCCGACGGTCGCCTGTGGACTCGCATCCGCGAGTCGGTGACCGGCGGCGACTACCAGGAAGGCTTCGACGGCAAGAAGTACTGGCACTACGACGCCAGCAAGGGCCGCGAGATCGACATCACGAGCAACCCCGAGTACGCGGCCGACCGCAAGAAGATCGGCGAGGAAGTCGATCAGATGCGGCTCTTGCTCAAGGTGTTCCTGATCCGCAGCCTCGCCGAGCAGCTGGCCAGCATCGAGCGCCTGCCGGATGCGAGCAAGGATGGCGTGCAAGCGTACGTGCTGCAGGGCGAGGGCAAGCTCGGCGAGCATGGCAAGGAGCCGATGCCGGCCAAGATCACGCTGTGGTTCGCAAAGCAGGACTGCGGTCACGACGGCCCGCAGCGGTACGACCTGCTCGGCGCACGCATCGCGCGCGAGGATGGTTCACCGCCCGACACGCTGTGCTTCTGGTTCCACAGCCGGACGCCCCAGGGCATCGTGCTGCCGGGCAAGGTGCAGATGTTCCGCGGCGACGAGAAGAAGCCCTACCTCACGCTCGGCTTCTCCGAGAAGGAGACCCAGCGCATCAAGTTCAACAACGGCTTCGCCGCCGGCGACTTCGGTCCGCAGAAGTGAGACCTGTTCAGAAGCCGCGGCGCTTGAACAGGTTCTCGAGCTCGGCCAGCGTGACGACGATGCGGGTGGGCCGGCCGTGCGGGCAGGTGTGGGTGTGCTGCTCGAGGTCGGCGCTGCGCAGCAACGCCTCGATCTCGTCGTGGCGCAGCTCGTCGCCGGCGCGCACGGCACGATGGCACGCCATCGTGAACAGCGTGCGATCGAGGAAGTCATCGTCGCGACCCTCGGGACGCTCGTCCAGCAGCCGGCTGACGATCGCATCCACCAGCGCCTGCGGCCGGAGCGGCGAGAGGATCACCGGCGCGGCCGACAATGCCACCGCCCGCTCGCCCACCGCTCGCAGCTCGACGCCGAGCCGGTCGATCAGCTCCTGCGCGTCCTCGATCGCGGTCACCCGTGCGCGATCCAGCTCGACCACGTGCGGCACGAGGAAACGCTGGCGCTCGAGCCGACCGGCGCCGAGCGATTGCCGCAGTCGCTGATACAGCACCCGCTCGTGCAACGCATGCTGATCGATGAGCATCAAGCCCTCGCTCACCTCGACGCCGATGTACGTGCGATGGATCTGCAGGTAGCGCGCCGGCAGGCCGGATGCGCGCGGGTACGGTGCTGCCGCAGCGGCGCCCTTGAGCGGCAGCATGGCGGGGCCCGCCGCCGCCGGCACCTGGTCGTCGCCGGCCGTGGGCTCGCGCACCAGCCCGGCATGCCAGCGCCCGTCCCGGGCGCGGCGAACGGCACCACGTCGCGCGGCCGGGGCCGCCATGCGTCGGGCATCGCGGCCGCCGCGACCCGCGGCGCGAGGTCGGCGCGCTGCAGCGCCTCGGTGACCGCATGGTGCACGAGGCGGAACACCGCCGAGCCATCGCGAAACCGCACTTCCGCCTTGGTCGGGTGCACGTTGACGTCGACCTGCTCGGGCGCCATCTCCAGGAACACGAAGTACGTCGGCTGCAAGACCTCCGGCAAGACCTCGCTGTACGCGCGCCGCATGGCGCCGGCGAGCGTGCGATCGCGAATCGCCCGGCCGTTGACGAACAGGTACTGCCACGGCGCGCGGCGGCGCGCCTGATCCGGCGGCGCGAGGAACGCCTCGAGATGCAACTCATCACCGTGCGCCTCGGCGTGGATCAGCGCCTGCGCGAACTTCGCGCCGTGCGCGTGGGCGATGCGCTCGGCGAGCGCGGTTGCTCTGGGCGCGCTGAACACTTCCTTGCCCTCGTGGCGCAGCGCAAACGCCACCTCCGGATGCGACAGCGAGAAGCGCGTGATGGTATCGACCACGTGCGCCAGCTCGGTTGCCTTCGCGCGCAGGAAGCGGCGCCGCGCCGGCACGTTGAAGAACAGGTCGCGCACCTCGATCGCCGTGCCCGCCGGCGCGCCCACCTCGCGCGCTGCGCTCAACCGGCCGCCATCGCAATCGATCTGTGCGCCGGTCGCGGCGCCTTGCCTGAGCGAGCGGATGCGCGCGCGGCTCACCGAGCCGATCGACGCAAGCGCCTCGCCGCGAAAGCCGAAGCTGCCGATGTGCAGCAGGTCGTCCACGTCGGCGAGCTTGGAAGTGGCGTGGCTGGCGAAGGCGAGCGGCAGGTCCGCAGCGTCGAAGCCCGCGCCGTCATCCACCACCTTGATCAGGCGCGAGCCGCCATCCTCGATCTCCACGGCGATGGTCTTCGCGCCGGCGTCGAGTGCGTTCTCGATCAGCTCCTTCACCACCGACGCGGGCCGCTCGATCACTTCGCCGGCGGCGATCTTGTCGACCACCTCCTTCGGCAGCACGCGGATGCTCACGAGCCGGCCCTCGCCGTCTGCTCGGCGCCCGCACTCAGCGCTATCACCAGCTCGGTCAGCACGCTGCGCCCGGCGGCGCCGTCGCGCAGGGCATCATCGGCTCGATACAGCGCGAGCAGGCCGGCACGCGCACGTGCCTCGCTCACCTGCCGCGCCTCGGACTGCAGCATGCGCCACTGCGGATCGCTGCGGATCGACAGCGCGTCACGCACCTCGCGCTCGCCGGCCGCGCGCGCCTCGTGCACGGCGGCGATCTTGCGCAGTCGATCGTGCACCCAGAACAGGAACGGCACGGTGACGTTGTCCTCGCCGCGGATCGAGCGTCCCGACCAGTGCAGCATGCCCTCGCGCAGGATCACGTCGAGCACCTTGAGGGCGTCCTGGGTGCGGCCCCGAAACGCCGCACGCAGCAGCTCGTCCACGCTCTTCATCGCCGACGGCGCGGCGAGCTTGTGCACCAGATCGACGCTGACCGGCTTCACGTTCGCGGTGGCGAGCGCGAGCTTGGCGAGCTCGTCCGCGAGGCGCGCCTGGTCGTCGCCGACCAGATCGAGCAGCAGCGGCAGCGCGGCCGGCTCGGTCTTGAGGCCGCGCTGGTGCGCCTCCTGCGCCAGCCACTCGAGCATGGCCTCGCTGCCGAAGCGACGCGACGGCTTGTCACAGGCGATGATCGCACCGCGCTCGGCGAGCGCGCGCTCCAGCTCCGCGTCCTTGTCGAGCGACTTCAGCTCGAACACGATGCTGTTGCGGCTCGGCCGGGCGAGGAACTTCTGCAGCAGCGGCCGCACCTTCTTCAGCAACTCGTCGGCGCGCCGCATCACCACCAAACGCTTGCCGCCGAACAGCGGCGCTGCCATCAGATCGTTGAACAGCGGGCCCAGGTCGTTGCCGGTCTGCTCGGCATCGAAGCTCGTGATCGACGCGCGGTCGCGGGCGGCCGCATCCAGCACGACCTGCAGGCAGCGCTCCTTCTCGTAGCTCGAATCACCCAGGAGCGCGATCGCTTGCGGCACATGCTGCTGCAGCAGCTCGATCAGCTTGGATCGGTTCTGGCGCGCGGCTTTCTTGTCGGCGGTCACGATCTCACCAGTAGAGGTCCACCAGCACGGATGCGAACAGCAGGATACCGATCAAGCCGTTGACGTTGAAGAACGCCAGGTTGACCCGCGACAGATCCGCGGGCTTGACCAGCGCATGCTCGTACCAGAGCAGCAGCGCCACGGCGATCACGCCGAGCAGCGCCGGCGTGCCGAGCCCCTCGGCGAGCCACAGCGCGGTGAGCGCGATCACCGCGAGTGCGTGCAACCACGTCGAGATCCGCAGCGCGCGGTCGATGCCGACCCGCGCCGGCAGCGAGAACAACCCGTGGCGACGATCGAAGTCGACGTCCTGGCAAGCGTAGATGATGTCGAAGCCCGCCACCCAGAACAGCACCGCGATGCCGAGCAGCACCGGGGTGACGAACGATCCGTCGAGGGTGCCGCGCACCGCGAGCCAGGCACCGCACGGAGCGAGACCGAGCGCAAGTCCCAGGATCACGTGCGACAGCATCGTGAACCGCTTGGTGAACGAGTAGCCGAGCAGGACCAGCGTGACCGCGGGCGACAGCACCAAGCAGAGCCGGTTCAGCGCCAGCGCGGCGGCATGGAACACGGCCAGGCTCGCCAGCACGAACACCCAGGTGAACGTGCGGCTGATCGCGCCGCGCGGCAGCGCGCGATCGCGGGTGCGCGGGTTGGCGGCGTCGAACGATTGATCGACCAGGCGATTGAAGGCCATGGCGGCGCTGCGCGCGCCCACCATCGCCACCACCACCCAGCAGAGCACGCGCGCGCTCGGTGCGCGGTCGCGCGCAGCAAGCAACCAGGCGATCAGCGCGAACGGCAGCGCGAACACGCTGTGCGAGAACTTGATCATCTTGAGCACGACCACCAGGCGGTCGAGCAGCGACCTCATGGCTCCTCTCCCTGCCACACGGACCGCGGCGAGGCAAGCAGCTCGAGCGACATCAGGGCGCGATCGACGACGAACGCCACCAGGTCGGCAACGGTCTGCGGGCGATGATAGAAGCCCGGGCTCGCCGGCATCACGATCGCGCCCGCTTCCTTGAGCAGCACCAGGTTCTTCAGGTGCACGAGCGACAGCGGCGACTCCCGCACCACCGCCACCAGGCGGCGGCCCTCCTTCAACTGCACGTCGGCAGCGCGCTCGATCAAGCTCTGCGAGATGCCGTGCGCGATGCGCGCGGCGGTGCCCATCGAGCACGGGATCACCACCATGCCGCGGGTGGGATAGCTGCCGCTCGCGATCGCGGCGCCGACATCGCCCACCGCGTGGCGCTGGAGCAGGTCGGGTGCGGCGCCGCCGCACAGCTCGGCGGTCGTGCCGGCAAGTCCGGTCTCGGTGCGCAGCACGCGCTCGGCTGCCGCCGACAGCACGAGATCCACCGGCACGCGCAGCGCGAGCGCGCGGCGCATCAGCTGCACGCCGTAGATGGAGCCGCTCGCGCCGGTCATCGCGACGATGAGGGGGTTGCGCTCCACCACCTTCGACCTCGCTCGCAAGAGAACCCGATCACCGGCCCAGGCGGAAGGCTGCTAGCTGCTCTCGAAGTCACGCAACAGGTCGTAGATCGCGTGCAGGTACACGGTGGCCCCGAGGCCGCGAAACACGAACAGCACGCCGAGGATGATACCGGCGACGAACCGGTAGCAAAAGGTGCGCGACCGGAACGGCTCGCCATACGGACCGACATAGTGGTAGCCCGCAAACAGGAGCGCCGAGAGCAGCACCGCCATGATGACCGCCACGGCGGAACGCCAGGCAAAGCAGCGCTTCAGCAGGACGTACGCCGACGCCAGCACGAAGAAGCGGAACACGATTTCCTCGTAGAGGCCGGCACCGATCGACAGGAGCAGGCTCGGACCGAACGGCACCTTCAGCACCAGAGCTGGCACGAATGCCGTGACCAGTGGTCCGAGCAACAGCGCCCAGACGACGCACTCGGCGAGGAACGGCAGGTAGAGCGTGAGGAACGGCAGCCGCCGGCGCACCACATCGTAGGCCGCGGCCAGGCTCGCCGCCAGCACCAGCAGGTGGGCGAAGTCCGCGAGCGGCCCGGCGAGCGCCACCAGGTCCTTCAGCATCACCTCGGCGGAGTTGCGCAAGCTCAGGTGCGAGAGTCGCACGCCCAGCTCGTACAGCACCACGACCGGCAGGATGTAGACGCCGGCGACGGAGAGGTCGCGGGTGAGCACGAGGTACGACCGCAAGCTGATGGCATGCTTGCGGTCCCACACGAACACCGGCCACCTGGTCTCCGCCCGTGTCGACCCAGCCAAGGCGCGCTCCCTATCCTGCGATCGCCTGGTAGAGCGAGACCGTGCCCATGCTCAGTGAGCGGCGGGTGACCGGGCCGAAGCCGCCGCGTTCCAGCTCGCGCGCGAACGCGGGCGGATCGGGAAACTGGCCGACCGACGCCGGCAGATACGCGTAGGCATCGAGCCGCGTGCGCGCCACGACCCGCCCGATCCACGGCAGGATGCGCGCGAAGTAGAACGCGTACACGTGCCGGATCAGCGGCAGCCTGGGCATCGAGAACTCGAGCACGTGGAACGAGCCGCCGGGCCGCAGCACGCGGTGCACCTCGGCGATGGCCGCGGCGCGGTCGGCGACGTTGCGGATGCCGAACGCCACCGAGACGACGTCGAACTGCCGCGAGCGGATCGGCAGGGACGTCGCGTCGCCGAGGCCGAAGCTCACGCTCGGCAGGCAGAGCCCGAGCAGCTTGTGGCGCGCGCGCTCCACCATCGCGCCGCAGAAGTCGAGACCGAGCACGCGAGCGTCGGCCGGCAGCCGGCGCGCGAACGCGAGCGCGAGGTCGCCGGTGCCGGTGCACAGGTCGAGCACGCGCGCGACGCCTCCCCGCGCGAGCGCGGAGCGAACCAGGCAGCGGCGCCAGAGATGATCCTGCTCGAGCGACAGCAGGTGGTTCAGGAAGTCGTAGCGCGGCGCCACCTCGGCGAACATCCGCCGGATGGTGTGCTGATCGGCGCCCGCGGGCACGGCCACGCGCTGGCGGTTGGCTTGCGAGAGGATCGCGCTCACCCCGGCACGTTAGCACAGGCACGGCCGGCGAAACAGGGCGCGGCCGGCACGCTCGGTGGCGGTCATGGGCACCGCCACCGGACCTCGCACCAGCTCGCGGCATGGCGCCCACGCCGCGCAGAGCTCGATCGACCTACTGGTTCCAGAAGTGGACCAAGGCCTGCACCGGCGTGGCATTGCCATCGATCTTCTTCAGGAACGAATTGCCCTGCTCCGGGCTCACGACATCGATCGTGCCGGTATCCGAGTAGGCGATGTAGAGCCGATCTGGATAGACGGCACGCCACGGACCGGGCGGGTAGTAGGTCGTGCCCGGCGCCGGCTGGATGCGCCACACGTGCTTGCTGCCGGCGATGTTCGAGTACAGTCCCGGCGTGACCGCGATCGATCCGAGGTTGGCGCCGCCCGTGGGCAGCTTCTGATAGCCGCCCACGTCGAGATCGGACAGGGCCACGTCGGTGGGCGACGTGCCGCTCAGCCGGCTCTGCGGCGAGGTCCCCCACTGCGAGACCACCTGGAAGCGGCGGTCCGAGAACCCCGGCGGCTGGAAGAAGCCTGGCGGCGGGTTGATGATGATCGGGCCGAACACCGGCTGGTGCGTGAACTGGATGCGGCTCACGACGCCGCGGCCGTTCTCGTCGCGGTGCGCCACGTACACGCCGCCGGCGTACACGCCTTCGCGGTTCACGCCGAAGTCGTAGGTCATGCCGCGCGGCTCGATCAGCTTGATGTCGTCCTGCCCGGCGTCCGTCGGCACCTCGCCGCGGATGTTGTCGAGGCCGATGCCGAACGGGCCGTCGGGTCCCGACTCGAACACCACCACGGTGTTGCTGCCGAAGTTCGAGATGTAGGCGAAGTAGATCGCCGAGCCGAACCCTTGATAGCCGGCCGACTGGCGCTCGGTGACGACGATGTCGAAAGGCTGGTTCATGAGCGCGGTGATGGTCTTGCGCACGGTGTTGGTGCCGGGGTTGATGATGTCCATGGTGTTGCCGACCCAGTTCGCCACCAGCACGTCCTCGGCATCGGGCTGGCACGACACGGCGCGCGGCCCATGTCCCACGGGGATGCGCACGCTCTCCTGATGGAAGTCGGCCGCCGACGGATCGGTGCCGACCACGGACACCGAATCATCGCCGAAGTTGGACACGTACAGCTGGCGCAGGTGCGGCATGATGCCGACGCCCCACGGATCCGGCAGATCGATCGAGGTGAGCACGCGGAACGTGTTCGAGTTGAGCACGCGCAGCTGGTTGTTGGTCTGGTCGCACGTACAGGAAGTTGCCGATCTGCTGGCGCGTGGCGAAGGTCCGGCCCTGCGTCGCGGTCTGCGACGGCGGACCATTGTCGTAGTACGGCGGCGGCGTCTGATCCGGACCGAACTTGGGATCGGACTGATTGGGGATCAGCATGACGTGGCTGTAGGGCGAGCCATTGATGCCGCCGAACACCTCCTCGCCCTCGATCACGAACCCGAGCGGGTCGCTCGGGTTGCTGTTGTCGATCACGAACGCGATCGGCTGCAAGCCCAGGTTGTAGCGCAGCGGCGGCGGGTTCGGGACCGGCGGCTCGCCCACCGTGTTCTTCTCCAGGAACTGCAGCCCGCTGGTGAACGCATCGAAGGAGAAACGCCCGGTCGAGTTCTGCGCCCAGAAGTTGAGCGTGTCGAAGAACACGCGATCGAGCGAGTCGCCGATCTCGCAGTCCGACACGTTGCCGATCACGCCCTTCGCACCGCCGGTGAGGTTGACGTTGCCGCTCGAGTCGCGCACGAATGTGTCGGGTCCATCGGACTTCTCGTTGATGCCGGGAATCGCGGTTCCGGGGTTGCCGGGGTTGCCGGGATCCTGCTTGCGCGTCTGGTACTGCAAGCCGCGGCTGCCGGTGCCCACCGCGTAGGAGTAGATGTTGTTCGTGCCGTCGCGCGCCCGCCCCTGGAGCGGGTCGTAACCCGGATAGTCGACCAGCTCCGGGACGCCGTTGCCGTTGCCGGTGGTCTGGTCGTCCAGGAACCGGACCCGGCGCGTGATGATCGACGTGTACACGAGCTGATCCTGCTTCTGCTCGAACTGGTTCTTCTTGACGTCGCCATGCGCATCCGGCCGGTTGGTGGTGAATCCGTAGCCGTTCAGGTCGATGCAGCCCATGCCGCGCTCGGCCACCGGAATCCAGTACACTGCCTCGGGCGACACCGGCGCATTCACGATCGCCGCGCCATCGCCCGTGGTCACCGACTTGACGAAGTTCTTGCCGCGGCTGAACGCGTTGCCGTGCAGGTCGAAGGCTGCCTTCGTGTTCGTGTTCACGTCCCACACGATCACGCGCACCTCGGCGTTCGCCGGCAGCGTGAGCAACGGCCGCAGCCGGTAGGTCGCCAGGTTGTTGCTGCCGACCGGATTGATGTCGAACGGGATGAACACCGGCGTCCCCGCGGTCGTCGGCGACGACACCGAGGTATCGGGCAGCGGCGCCTTGGGGGGGTTGGGCCACGTGAACGCCGGCAGATTGCCGTCGAACGCACTGGCGTTGAACTTGGCCGACAGGCCGACCGATTGCGGCACCACCGGCTCGTTGAAGGTGATGATGAACGATGATTCGGTCTGGGCGCTGCTGCGGCCGCCGATCTCGGGTTGACCTGGAACCGGGTCGGTCGGGATGATCTCCTCGACCAGCGGCGCCTCGGTGTCGGGGTCGCCCACCGAGATCACCCAGAAGCCGTTCACCTGCTGGCCGTTCACCTGGTTGCACCGCACCCGCATCTTCTTCATGTCGGTGGTGTCGATGCGCTGGTCGTTGTCGCCATCCCAGCCGCGGAACGCGGCGACCGAGGCGAGGTCCGAGTCCACGCGCTTGTCGGGACCACGCAGGCCGCGCGCGATCAGCACCACCACGCCCTCGCCCAGGTTCTGATCGCGACCCGACGCGGTGAGATCCGCCGGCCAGCCCGGGTCCTGCGAGATCGCGGCCGGTCACGTCGACGCCGTTCACCGCCACCACGCAGTGCACGTGCTCGCCGTTCTCGTCGACGATCGTGATGTTGCCGTTCAAGTAGTCGAACGGCGCCAGCGATGGGTCGTGGTTCAGGATGCTCGAGGCGTCCACCTGGAACGGGAACTCGAGCCGCAGGAATTGATTCTGATTCTTCACCACCGCCGCCGGGAAGGGCGGCGGCGCGCGGGTCGGATCGCCGTTGGCCGCATTGGCTTCTTCCGGCGTCATCGAGTAGGTGCCGCCGGTGCCCTTCAAGGGCACGATCGGATCCTCGAGGTTGCCGCTGAACGGGTGGCCGCCACCACCGCCGCCGCCGCCGCACGCGACGAGGAAGGCGGTGCCCAGGACGCACGCGATCACAGGCGAGCTGCGCCGCTCGGCAAGAAGCGTCATGAATGTCTCCCTAAACACTGGCCCGTCGAATGCAGCCCACGGATGGGAAGCGAATCACGAGGTTTAGCAACCGACATGCCAGTGCTCGAAGCCGCACGGTACCGGGTTCTCGGGTGCTCGGGAAAGGCCCGTACCTTCTCGAGCAGGGCGAACCTCGACGCAGCGCGCACCCAGCGTGCACATCCGCTCAGAGGCCGCGTCCGTCCCCGCCACGGGCCCATGCGAACCGCGCGTGGGCGCGCTCGTGCGAAGCCAGCGACAGGGAGAGGAAGAGGCGAGCAGGTTAACAGACCAGAGCGCCACCGGCCAAGCAAGTTTCCCGTGCCGGTCGAGGGGCTTCCCGGGCGTGAGCCACCGGCAGCGCGCTCCGCCTCGACCGGCGGCCGCGGCAGGACGAGCCCGGCACACGAGCCAACCAGCTCACGCCCGCTGTCGGGCGCGAGCTGGCCCCATGGTGCGCGGCGATCACTGGCTCCAGTAGTGCACGAGCCCCGCGACCGAGCTGCCCGCGCCCGGGATCGCCTTGATCAGCGTGTTGCCCTGCAGCGGGTTCGCCACATCGATCGTGCCCGTGTCCGAGTACGAGATGTACAGCTTGTTCGGGAACACCGAGCGGATGCCCGAGATGAACGGGATCGTCACACGCCACGTGTGCTTGGAGCCGACGATGTTGTTGTACAGGCCGGTCGTCTGCGGGATCGCACCGTAGTTGGTCGAGCCGAATGGCTTCTGCTCGAAGGCGCCGGTGTCGAGGTCCGACAAGGCGACGTCGGACGGCGACTCGCCGCTCAGCCGGAACTGGTCCGAGGTCCCCCACTGTGCCACCACCTCGAAGCGCCGGTCCGAGAAGCCCGGCGGCTGGAAGAACCCCGGCGGTGGGTTGATGATGATCTGGCCGAACACCGGCTGGTGCGTGAACTGCACCTGGCTCACGATGCCCCGGCCCTTCTCGTCGCGATGCGCGACGAACACGCCGCCCGCGTAGTAGCCCTCGCGGTTGACGCTCGGATCGAACGTCATGCCGCGCGGCTCGAGCAGCTTCACGTCGTCCTGGCCGGCGTCGTTCGGCACCTCGCCGCGGATGTTGTCGAGGCCGATGCCGAACGGGCCATCGGGACCCGACTCGAACACGACGACGCTGTTGCCGCTGAAGTTGGAGATGTAGGCGAAGTAGATGCCCGACTGGAACCCCTGGTAGGGCAGCGTCTGCCGCTCCGTGGTCACGATCTCGTACGGCTGGTTGATCAGCGCCGTGAGCGTCTTGCGCACGGTGTTCGTGCCCGGATTGACGATGTCCACGGTGTTGCCGGTCCAGTTCGCCACCAGCACGTCCTCGGCATCCACCTGGCAGGCGACCCCGCGCGGCCCGTTGCCCACCGGGATGCGCGCCATCTCCTGGTGGAATCCCACCGACGCGGGATCCGTGCCGATCACCGACACCGAGTCGTCGCCGAAGTTGGACACGTACGCCTGGCGCAGGTGCGGCATGATGCCCACGCCCCACGGATCCGGCAGGTCGATGGACGTGATCACGCGGAACGTGTTCGAGTTGAGCACCTTGAGCTGGTTGTTGGTCTGGTCGCACACGTACAGGAAGTTGCCGATCTGCTGGCGCGCGGCGAAGTGGCTGCTCGCGGTCGCCGTCTGCGGCGGCGGGCCGTTGTCGTAGTAAGGCTTCGGGAAAACGTCCGGACCGAACACCGGATCATCCGGGTTCGGGATCATCATGATCTTGCCGAACGGGCTCGACACCGGCGCCGGAATCTGGCTCTCGCCGAGGCCGCTGAACACCTCTTCGCCCTCGATCAGGAGGCCGATCGGGTCCTTCGGATCGGTGGTGTCGATGACGAACGACAGCGGCTGCAGGCCGATGCTGTACCTGAGCGGCGGCGGGTTCGGCACCGGCGGATCGCTGATGTTGTTCTTGTCGACCGGCAAGAGCAGCGTGAAGGGGTTGAACGAGGTCCGCAGCGCCGTCGGCTGCGCCCACAGGTTGAGGGTGTCGAAGAACACCCGATCGAGCGAGTCGCCGATCTCGCAATCGGTGACCACCCCCACGAGCCCGTTGCGCCCGCCGGTGAGGTTGCTGCTGCCCTTGGAGTCACGCACCAGCGTGTCGGGACCGTCCGACTTCTCGTTGACGCCTGGAATCGGCGTGCCAGGATTGCCGGGGGTGCCCGGATCGCTCTGCTTGGTCTGGTAGGCGAGCGCCTGGCTGCCGGTCCCGACCGGATAGGTGTAGATGTTGGTGCCCTTGCGCGCCTGGCCGGTGATCAGGTTGTACTGACCCTGGCTGGTGATGATCGATGTGTAGATCAGCTGGTCTTTCGGCTGCGCATCGGGCCCGAGCGTCGGGTCGCCGTGCGCATTGGGCTTGTTGGTGGTGAAGCCAAGCCCGTTCAGGTCGATCGCACCCATGCCGCGATCGTCGCCCGAGATCCAGTAGACCACCTCCGGCGAGACCGGGGCGTTCACCACCGCCGGGCCGTCGCCGCTCACGAACTTCACCCCCCGCGGCTTGTCGACGCTGTTGCCGCTGTAGTCGAACGCCGCCTCCAGGTTCTGCGTGACGTCGCGCACGACGATCGCGATCTCCGAGTTCGGCGGCAGGTTGATGAGCGGGTGCAGCAGGTAGAGCGCGTTGTTGTTGTTGTTGACCGGGTTGCAGTCGAACGGGATGTACAGCGGCGACACGTTCTTGTTGAGCGACGAGGTGATGTTCACGTGCGGCAGGTGATTGGCGGGCGCGCCGCCCGCGAGATTCGGGATGTTGCCGTTGAACGCGGTGGTGTTGAGACGCGCGGAAAGGCCGACCGATTGCGGCGTCATCGGCTCGCTGAACTCCACCAGGAAGTCGGTGGACACGTCCGCGCTCGGCACGCCGTTGAAATCGGGCTGGCCGGGGACGGGCGTCACGGCCGTGACCCGCACCGAGCGTGGCGCATCGGCGTCGGCGGCGCCCACCGCGATCGTGTAGAAGCAGTTCAGCTCGATGCCGTTCACCGAGTGCACCCGCATCTTGATCTTGGTGATGTCGGTGGTGCTGACGTCGCCGTCGCTGTCCTTGGTCCAGCCGCCGAAGGCCGCTGGCGGCGTGAGGCCCGGATCGGGCTTCTTGCTCTTGGTGCGCAGCCCGCGTGCGATGTAGACGAACGAGCTCGCTGCAGCGTTGCGGTCGCCGCCAGAGCTGTTCGGTTCCACCGGCCAGCCTTGCTCCTTGGTGAGGTCCTTGCCGCTCGCATCCTTGCCGCCGACCGCGGCGACGCCGGGAAGGTGATTGCCATCCTGATCGGTGATCTCGATGTTGCCGTTCAAGGTCGAGAAGTCGGTGTCGCCCGCGTTCAGCACGCTGGTCGGGTCGACATCGAACGGGAACTGGATGCGCAGGAATTGATTCTGGCCGCTCACGATCGCAGCCGGGAACGCCGGCGGCGCCGCGCCTGGGCTGCCATTGCCCACGTTCGCTTCTTCAGGGGTGCGCGAGTACGTCTCGGTGATGCCGGTCGAGCCGGTGCCGCGCAGCGGGATCACGACGTCGTCGACGTTGATCTTCGCCGTGCCGCCGCCGCCGCCACCGCCGCCGCCGCATCCGGTCGACAGACCGAGGATGGCGACCGCGAGCACTCCAACACCGAGGACTCCCAGACCACGGAATCCACTGCCGAACGATGCCGGGGACGGGGCTCTTAGACCCGTCGCGGCTCGCCGCACGGCCCAGGTTGACATGTTCACCCTCCTGATGAGTCGACCGTGACACATCCGCAACAGGGGCGCAAAGGAACTCAGCTCTGTCTCCGAGAGACTCGCCGATCTCACGCGGGCGTTGGTCGCACCTCGCGCAGACCACAGGCGTCGCAACGGGGCCGTACGGGGCAGACGATCAGATGATCGTCTTCGAGCGGGGCAGAGAGTGCGGATTTCATTCCGCAGCCTCGGCTCGCTCGAGAGCCTAAAGGAACCGTTCCGAGAGCTCAAGCAGGGCTTTTGCAAAACCTTTGCCCATTGTCGAGCTTGATCCCTGGCGCCGCTGCCATTAGATTGCGGGGGCACTGAAGGTAACACCCGCCGGCACTACTTATGTATTTTGCTGGCTGCGCCTTGCGAAGATCCATGGCCGCGCGATGCGCGGCGCCGAAGTCGCAGGAACCATTCCGGTTGGGAGGGGGTCGTGGCGCCAAGCGAAAGCCCGTGTCGCGAGCTAAACGAACCAGGTGAGTGGGATGCCGCACTCCGCCCGACCTCGTTCGACGACTTCATCGGCCAGGATGCCTGCCGCCAGAACCTGAAGATCTTCGTCACCGCGGCACGCCAGCGCGGCGAGGCGCTGGATCACGTGCTCCTGTCGGGTCCGCCGGGGGTGGGCAAGACCTCGCTGTGCTTCATCCTGGCGCGCGAGCTCGGCGTCGACATCCGCGTCACCTCGGGCCCGGCGCTGGAGCGCCCCAAGGACCTGGTCGGCCTGCTCACGAGCCTGAAGGCCGGCGACATCCTGTTCATCGACGAGATCCATCGCCTGCCGCGCGCGATCGAGGAGTACCTGTACGCGGCGATGGAGGACTTCGCCGTCGACGTGATGCTCGACCAGGGGCCGCACGCTCGCTCGCTGCGCCTCACCGTGAAGCCGTTCACGCTGGTCGGCGCGACCACGCGCGAGGGCTTGCTGCCGGCTCCGTTCCGCGGCCGGTTCGGCGTGATCGAGAAGCTCGACCTGTATGGCGTGAGCGAGCTCGAGCAGATCCTGCAGCGCTCGGTGCGGTTGCTGGAGGTCGAGGCCGACCAGGATGGCATCGCCCTGATCGCGGCGCGCTCGCGCGGCGTGCCGCGCATCGCCAACCGGCTGCTGCGACGGCTGCGCGACATCGCCGAGGTGAAGGAGAACGGCCACATCACGCGCGCGCTCGCCGAGGCCGGGCTCAAGATGCTCGGCATCGACGAGATGGGGCTCGAGGCCATCGACCGCAAGATCCTCGCCACGCTCAAGGCCATGGGCGGCGGCCCGGTGGGCCTGAAGACCGTGGCGATCGCCGTGGGCGAGAGCGATGACACGATCGAAGAGGTGTACGAGCCGTACCTGATCCGTCTGGGATTGCTCGAGCGCACCCCGCGCGGGCGCCGGCTCACCGACCGCGGCTGCGAGCAGACGAAGCCCGGGGCGCAGCAGATGTTGTTCCGGGGCTGAATGGACACGCGCGCGCCCGACCTCGACCTCGATGCACGCGCCGCGGGCAATGCCGTGCGTGCGGCGGCGAGCACGCCGCGCGACGAGCGGCCGCGGGCGACGGTCCTGTTCGGCCGCGAGATCTCCGCGCGCGCGCTGCTCGCCACGCTGCTGTGCCTCGGCACGGTCGTCCTGTTCGGCGTGTACCGCACGGTGTCGGCGAAGATGCGCGAGCCGCCGCGCGACGGACCACTGGCGCGCGTGCTCTTGCTCGGCCCCCTGGCCGAGCTGCACTTCACGGCGCGCGAGGCGTATCGCGTGCAGGTGCCCGGCAAGCTCTTTCCCGAGGTCGTCGCCGGCGGCGAGCCGATGCCGCTGGTCGCCACGCTCGCCGCCGACCTGATCAGCCTGAACGGCGTGGCGCTCGGCAGCGGCCCGGCGCGGCTCGAGGGCACGTGCAGCGACGCGTTCGCTCTCGGGCGAGCAATCGTCTCGTCGGTGCCGCTCGTGCGCCGCGGCGACCGGGGCGGGTCGAGCTGATCGCCGAGCTGCCGCTCGAGCTCTATGTCGCGCGCGTGCTGTTCGGCGAGATGCCGGCGAGCTTCCACGAGGAGGCGCTGAAAGCGCGGCTGGTCCAGCCCGCAGCTACGCGTATGCCGCGCTGCAGGATGGCCGCACGCTGTTCGCCGACGATCGCAGCCAGGTCTACCTCGGCAAGGGATCGCTCGACGGTCGCGCCGATGCGCTGGCGCGCGCAACCTGCGGCCAGCTGTTGATGCGACTCGGCAAGGTGGTGCATGCGTACTACCATTCCACCTGCGGCGGCCGTACGCAGAAAGCCAGCACGGTGTTCGGCGGCAACGACGACGACGCCACCGCCGAGCGGGATTGTCCCTACTGTCGCCACTCGCCGCGCTACCAATGGCAGGTGCCGCTCGAGCGCGCGCTCCTGGCGCGCGCGTTCGGCGTCGGCGACGACGCCGTGCTGACGCTGACGCTCGACGCGGAGCAGAAGCTCTTGACGCTCGCCACGGCGGGCGGCCCCACGTCGCTGTCGTGGGAGCAATTCCGGCGGCGCTACAACGCGGCGGCCGAGACGAGCGTGCTGCACTCGGCGCAGTTCGTCGAGCTGAAGTGCACGGCCGACACGCTGGTGCTCTCGGGCAGGGGCTTCGGCCACGGCGTCGGCCTGTGTCAGTACGGCGCCGACGGCATGGCGCGCACCGGCGCGAGCTACCGTGAGATCCTGAGCTTCTACTATCCAAGCGCCGACGTGAGGACGTGCTGGTGAGCGAGCGGCCGATGGCGTTCTCGGTCGAGGGTCGCTGTGGTGCGGCTCGCGCTGGCATCCTGCGCGTGCGCGGCCAGGCGATCGCGACGCCGTGCTTCATGCCGGTGGGCACTGCGGGAACGGTCAAGGCGATGCGACCGAGCGACCTCGCCGAGCTGGATTTCCGCCTGGTGCTCGCGAACACGTATCACCTGGCGCTGCGCCCGGGCGCCGACGTGATCGCCCGGCTCGGCGGCCTGCATCGCTTCATGGCCTACGAGGGCGCGCTGCTCACCGACTCCGGCGGCTACCAGGTGTTCTCGCTCAAGCAACGCTCCACGATCAGCGACCTGGGCGTGACGTTTCGTTCCCACCTGGACGGCCAGCTCTTGCAGTTGACGCCCGAGGCGGCGATGCGCATCCAGCACCAGCTTGGCGCCGACATCCGCATGGTGCTCGACGAGTGCCCGCCGTATCCGGCGTCGCGCGAGCAGGTCGCGACCGCCGTGCGCCGCACGACCGCGTGGGCCGAGCGCTCGCTCGCCGCACACCGCGAGCTCGCCGGCACGAGTGCGGCGCTGTTCGGCATCGTCCAGGGCGGCATCTATCCGGATCTGCGCGCGCTGAGCCTGCAGCAGCTGACGACCATGCCGTTCGATGGCTTCGCGGTGGGCGGCCTGTCGGTGGGCGAGCCGCACGCTGCGCTGCACGAGATCGCGAGCGGCATGCTGAGCGCGCTGCCGCCGGATCGGCCGCGCTACCTGATGGGCGTCGGCATGCCCCGGGACCTGGTGCTCGGCGCGGCTGCCGGCGCCGACATGTTCGACTGCGTCGTGCCGACGCGTCACGCGCGCAATGCCCAGCTGTTCACCAGCCAGGGCGTGCTGCGCATGCGCAACGCATGCTATCGCGAAGATCAGCGGCCGCCCGATCCGAACTGCGCATGCAGCACCTGCCGCAACTTCTCGCGCGCGTACCTGCGCCACCTGTTCCAGGCTGGCGAGATCCTCGCGAGCATGCTCGCCACCTACCACAATCTCGCCTACTTCCGCTCCCTCTTGCTGAAGCTGCGCCGCGCGATCATCGAGCAGCGCCTGCCCGCATTCGTCGCCGCCGTGCTGCACGAGCTCGAGGAAGAGCCCGTGAAGCCCGCAGCGTCGATCGACGGCGCCGCGCAGGGCTGAAGTGCTGCTGAGCGGTGTTTGGGTGCTCATGCAATGGCGCGATTGGCTGCAGAGGTTCGAGCGAACGGAGGCCACGATCCCGGATGGCCCGATCGCACAACCGAGCTACGTGCACGAGCGCGTCAAGTCAGATCGCGAGGCCGGTCCGGCACGGATCACCGGCTACCCTGGCCGTGGTGCGGTGCTCACTAGGTGATCGTCGATCTCGAGGGCGCCGGCCTCGACCGCGATGAGTTCCTGGCTCTCGCGTCGGACGAGTGAAAGCCGAGCTCGAGACCGAGTTGCGGGCGAGCACGTCGTCTCGCGACAACCGGTATCGTAGGAATCGAGCGAGAAGAACGAGCAGAACAGCGGAACAGTGGTGACGGGCTGCACCGTGCGCTCGAGCCCGCCGATCAGCCCGAGCCCACCCTCGTCTTGAGAGTCATGCTCTACTCGGGTAAGCCTGGCCGCGACGCGCAGTTGGAGTCGCAGGTGTCGTTCGGCAGCGATCATGCGGGCTTGCTCGGCGACTTCGAGCCTGTGTTGAAAGAAACCGACATCACCGGTGCCGCACGAATCCTGCGCTAGAGTTGGCACGAGGCCCAGCACCCACAACGTCGGCCAGCAGATTCCGGCGGCGAACCAGGGACTGAACCAAACCGGACGTTAGAGATGCTCGTCGCGCGGCGGGAACGTCCGCAGCCCGGTCGGCGCGTGCAGCCACGGCTGCAGGCCGTACTTCGCCTCGAGCGCCAGGCCAAGCGCCGGCAGCGACACGCTGCTGAGATCGAGCTCCGCCGTCGTCGGGTCGGCGCCGGCCTGCTCGACGGGATCGTCGAAGCGGTTGCCAATGACGTTCGCGTAGACGAGCGCGGGCAGGTGGCTGCGGTTGCACAGCGCGTCGAGCACGGCGGGACCCAGGTCGTTGAACGAGAGGTCGATCGCCTTCAGGCGGCGCACGTGCGGCGACGACAGGAGCTGCGTCGCCTGCGCGTCGGAGAGCCCGCCCTTCGGGAGGGACAGTTTGACGATGCGATCGAGCTGTGGCGAGCGGGCGAGTGCGTCGATGGCGCGTGCCGGATCGGTGACGACCAGCATGCGGATCGGCGCGACCTCGTAGAGGTCGGCGAGCGAGCGCGCCGCCTCGACGCCGTCGATGTGGATCAACTCGACGAACCCGCGCAGGAACTTCGCGAACGGCACCCGGCCGTCGATGTCACGCGCCCACAGCGCGCGATGTTTCGCGAGCAGCCCATCGGCCTCGCGGCGGGCGCGGTTACGCTCGCCGGTGTCGGGCGAGCGCGCGGCGATCATCTGGAGGCGGATGAACGTTCCGCGCGGATCCGACAGTGCCTCGAGCCGGCTGGCGAGCGCGGTCCGCGGCGCATCGGCCTCCGGGTCGGCAAGGATGGCGTCGATCAGAGACTTCGCCGTCGCGTCCATGGGCCGCCAGCATATCAGGCGCCGATCACGTGGGCGAGACCGGCGAGCTGACCCTCGACAACCTCGTGCGAGGTCCACAGGGCATCGGCGATCCGGCGTGCGATCACCGGCGACAGGGCTCGTGTGTCGACGACAGGATCCAATCGGTTCGCCCATCGGGCAGCAGGTGGCAGCTGACCGCGACGCCGAGCGAGGTCTCGCGACGCTCGCTCGTGCCCGCGGCGAGCAGATCGAGAACCTCCAGCAGGCGCTGAGCTCGGCTGCGAACCGCCTGAATATCATCGACTTCGGCCCAGTCAGCGGCCAGCAGTTGCAGGCGTCGGCGGGCCTCTCTCACGTCCGGTGAACCAAGAGTCTTCTGGCGACGCTTGCGCGTCACACCGGACCAGATCTCCACCGCCGTCAGGCACCAAACGACGAGGGTCCGGTCCTCATCGTAATACTCCCTCATGGATGCGCTGGCTTGCTCATGCACGATCAAAGGGAGCACCGCCGACGAATCCCAGAACCTCATCGTGAAGACCTGCGTTCGTCGAGCAAGGCATCGAGCGCTCCCGTTCGAGGCGGGCCGGGCGGCTTCTTCTTGGCTATCTCCGGTACTCCCTTCATCTTCCCGATCCGAACGACGCCCGCGCGACGCAATCGCTCCAGCCAGGGTGGTATCCCTCCTCCTTCGGATCGCGAAAGAGGCTCCACCGGCACGAGCCGCGCGACGGGCGTGTTCCGATCCCGGATCTCGATCGTTTCGCCGTGCCGGACGGCGTCGAGCAACTTGCTCAGGTGTGCGCGTAACTGCGTCACATTGGTCGTCTTCATCTGATCATCATGATCATATCATTCCGGGATGCCAAGAGTTGCTCTCCAGTACGATCCTCTCCGTGCCCTCACGCGCTGGGCTCTCTCCCGTCCTGCAGCTTTCTTGAGCCGCACCTCGCTGAGCGGCTCGCTCTGCTCGGGCTCGAGGCTGGCGGATCTTCTCGCCGAACCGCCGGTCGTACTTCCAGTTGACGCAGCGTCACGAGCATGTGGGACCAGGCGGCGACCTCGCGCGCTGGCTAGCACATGGCGAGCTGCCCGACTCGGCGTCGGCTGAAGATCCGCACGGTTTCACGTGCGGCGCATTCGGCTTCGACTTCGATCTCGAGCAAGACGAGTCCCGCGAGGTTCTCCTCACGATTCCTTTCGCGCCGCAACAAAGCGCGGCTGCTGACGTGGACTTGAATCCCGGAGCTGTCCTGGACAAGGCGCGCTCACAGTGGACGAAGGCGACGCCGAGGCCAACCTTGCTGCTTCCGCCCGCGGCTCAACCTCTCGTCGAAACGATCGCCACCGCCGCGGCTCACATCCTCGCCAACCGCGATGGTCCGGCGTTGCATCCCGGCCCGCGCCGCTACCGACGCGCCTGGATCCGCGACGGAGCCATCATGACAGCCGCTCTCCATCGGCTTGGCTTTCACGAACCGCCGAGTGAGTTCGTTCGGTGGTACGCGAGGTACCAGGCTCAAGATGGCAACGTGCCCTGCTGCGTGGACGCCAAGGGCGCCGACTGGCTGGCGGAGCACGACAGCCACGCGCAGTTCATCTTTGCGGTCGCGGAGTGCGGCCGGTTCTCGCCCGAGAACGGTCTCATCGAGGAGCTCTGGCCAGCGGTTCGCCGCGCGGCGGTTTTCCTCGACACGCTTCGCCATCGTCGCCTCACTCCCGAGTTCGATGATCCGGAGAAGGCGCCCTACCGTGGCCTGCTTCCGGAATCCGTCAGCCACGAAGGCTATCTCGCCCAGCCGGGGCATTCCTACTGGGACGACTTCTGGGCCATAGCGGGTTTCCGCGAGGCGGCCGGGATCGCCGAGCTGCTCGGCGACGCGAAACCACGCGGCGAGGTTTGCTCGAGCGGAACGGGAGCTGCGTGCCGCCGTGGCGGATTCGATCCGGCTCACGATGGAGAAGCGCAGCATCGACTTCGTGCCGGGCTCGGTCGAGTGGGCGGACTTCGACCCGACCGCAACCGCCTGCGCGATGGCGTTGCTGGATCTGTCCGATCTGCTGCCGAGCGAAGCGCTGGCAAAGCTCTTCGATCGCTATCTCGACGGGCTCCGCCGGAGGTGGGCAGGCGAGGTGGACTGGAACAATTACGGTGCTTACGAGATCCGCATCGTCGGTGCCATGGTGGGCTCGGGCGGCGCGAGGCAGCCAGCAAGCATGCTGGCGCGCTTCCTGGAAGAGCGGCGTCCCCCCGCCTGGAACCAGTGGCCGGAGATCACGTGGCGAAACCCGCGCAGTCCCGGCCACCTCGGCGACCTGCCGCACAGCTGGATCGGCGCCGAGTTCATCCTCTCCGCACTCGGTCTCTTCGCGTACGAACGCTCGCGCGACGCCTCGCTCGTGCTGGCGGCGGGAGTTCCTCACGAGTGGCTGTCTGGCGATGGCGTTGCGATCCGCAACCTGCCAGTGCCGCATGGCGAGCTGAGCTTCTCGTTGCGACGGCGCGAAGCTGACGCGCTCGCCTTCGCGCTCGATGCGAGCTTCCCACTTCCCGCTGGCGGCGTGATCTTTCGGCCTCCGCTCACCGGTCGCATCATCCAGGTGGACGGCGCAGGCGACGGAGTCCGCTTCACCGACGGATCCACATCAACCGAGCATGTCTGGAGGTGATCGTGCGAACCTCGCCGGACGCATTGGCTCCAGAGCTTGCCAACCTAGCCAGTCCTCTGTGACCATGAACCGCCCCATGCATTCCGTTCGCGTCGGGCAGACGCCTCTCGTGTCGCCGGCGTGCGCGAGAACGGCGGTCAGTACACGCACGCGGCCTGCTGGGTCGTGCGCGCGTTTGCCGAGGCTGGCCGGCACGACCGCGCCGCGCAACTTCTGGAGATGCTCACACCGGTCTCGCACGCCGTGACCAGGGAGATGGCCAACACGTTCCGCGTCGAACCTTGTGTGGTGACCGCGGACATCTACGGCGCCCAGCCGCACATCGGACGCGGCGGCTGGAGCTGGTACACGGGGTCCGCCTCGTGGCGTATCGCGTCGGCATCGAGACAATCCTGGGCTTTCACACGCTCGTGCTGGCCCCTCGCCTGCCACGCGCCTGGCCCGGATACCGTCTGGTCCATCGCATTCCCGGCGGCGCCGCGCGCATCACCATCCGCATCATGAACCAGGGCCCGGCATCGCGGCCGCCGCTCTCGACGGCGCGCCGCTGGCAATCACCACGAAGGAAGCCCGCATTCGCATGCCCACGATGGTGTCGACCATCGGGTGGACATCACCAAGTCGTCGGAGTGATTCGGAACGGCACTGTCTGTCAGGGCAAATTCAACATCCTCACGCCCATTGCGTGGCCGATGCCCGTTTCGAAAGTCGCAGGCGAAGCGAACCTGAGCGCGCGACACCCTCGCACCTACCTCTTGACAACATTTTGCATAACGGCTAAATGTTAGCAACGTCCTCGCTAGGAGAAGCACATGGCGAACGAATCGAAGCCGGTCCTGACACAGGCCACGTACCGCCCCAAGAAGGGCAAGGAGCAGCAGCTGCTGGATCTCGTCAAGCGCCACTGGTCGGTGCTGCAGAAGACCGGGCTAGCCACCCAGGAGCCCGCGACCATCTATCGCGCCACCTCGAAGAGCGGTCTTTTCAAAAAGGGCAAGGTCTTCTTCATCGAGATCTTCTCCTGGATCGACGGCGAAGCCTCGGGTCGCGCTCGTCAGCTCCCAGAGGTGATGGCGATCTGGGAGCCGATGGGCGCAGTCCTGGAGGGCGGGCGCCCCGAACTGGCCATTCTTGAGCCCGTCGCCAAGTAAGCCGCGAGGGCAAGCGCAGCTCGAGGCACTCGAGTCGGTGTTCGGCGCGCTGGCTCATCCGGCGCGGCGCCAGATCCTGCTTACACTTCACTTCCGCGGCGGTCGGATGAGCGCCGGCGACATCGCGGGCCGCTTCCAGCACGCCTGGCCCACGACCACCCGGCACCTCAAGCTGCTAGAGGCGGCGCGCCTGGTCGAGAGCCACCGCGAGGGCCGGCTACAGGTCTACATCTTGAATCGGAAACGTCTCGACGTGGTCTACGAATGGTTGCGTTGGTTCAGGGAGAAAGCAGCACCGGGCCGATGACCCGGTCGTCGACAGGAGGTAGCGGACAATGGCGACTGCCGAGGAAGCGCTCGAGAAGATGCGGGAGATCTGCCTCTCGTTACCCGATACCCGCGAAGGCAGTCACTTCGGGGAGGTGGCGTTCTATGTGGGTGGCAAGCTCTTCGCCACCTGCGGACAGAAGCATGGCGTTTGCCAGATCATCTTCGGGCTCGAGCCAGACCACGCCGCGGCGCTCGTGGAGAGCGATCCGCGCTACCAGCCTTACCCCAGAGACAAGCGTGCAGTCGTCCTGGATGCGGCGGATGTGAACTGGAGAGAGCTCAAGCCACTCATCCTCGAGAGCTACGAGCTCCGGAAACCTCCGCAGAAGAAGCGCGCCGACAAGGCTGCGCCCCGTAAGCGCACCCGCAACTGAAACGCGGTCAGGGCCGCTGCGGCTTCGAAGGCTCGTTGCATGCGACGCATGAAGTGCCCAGGCGGCCCGGTCATTGAAGCACATCGCAGCCGCACAACAGCAGCGCGCTATTCTACCGCCTCGAGCACCTTTTTCCGCGCGCTCGACCACCACCCGACCTACCCGACCTCGACGTTCCCATTGCCAACCCGCCGCTTCCACTCGAATGAACCGGTGCTCCCTCGCCGGATCGGGTACCCCATTTCCAGGGCGTCACCGATCCCTCGCCCGAACCAGCCTTGCCGCGCCGATCCCGCCTCTCGACCCCCTCGCCGTGCCTGCTTCTTGGCCACGCCACGCGCCTCGCCCCCACCCCTTGACCGCGAACATCCCTTCGTATCACCTTCTATCCGCCGATGGCAAGTTCGTGGCGTTCGATTCTGCCGCGTCCGATCTGGTCGACGGTGACACGAACGGGGTGTCCGATGTCTTTGTTTTCGACGATGCTGGCGGCGTGTTGCAGCGGCTCACGGACGGCAATGGTTCATCGATTCGGCCAAACCTCGGCGCGCGGAATGGCCCGGTGACATTCGAGTCCCTGGCGAGCAATCTCGTGGGGCCCAACGTCGACACGAACGGACAGTCCGACGTTTCCTCACGCACCCTTGAGCACGAATCCAGAACGTCCTGAGGATCCATCCATGGGACTGCCTTCGTTCCGCGGTCTCAGCAACATCGAGCCTCTCGGCAGCGGCGGGATGGGAACTGTCTTCCGCGCCTGGCAGGTTGACCTCGAGCGCCCGGTGGCCGTGAAAGTCTTGCACCAGGCGCTGCAGCAAGAACCCAAACTCCGCGAGCAGTTCACGCGCGAGGCGCACATCCTCGCACGGCTCGAGCATCCAGGCATCGTTGGCGTGCACTACACGGGCGAAAGCGAGAGCGGACCCTATTACGTGATGCGGCTGGTCGAGGGCGTGAGCGTCGACCGTCATCTCGCAGGTGCGTCGCCATCGTCTATCGCCACGGTGTTCCGCAGCATCGCGGAAGCTCTCGCTGCCGCGCACCGCGAGGGAGTGCTGCACCGCGACGTGAAACCCGCCAACATCCTGGTGGATGCCGCGGGCAGACCGATCTTGGTCGATTTCGGGCTGGCGACATGCACGCTCGCCGGCGCTGCGACCAGCACGGACGACAACAGCATCGCCGGCACGCCCGACTACCTCGCACCCGAGCTGTTCGCGGGCCACGGGCCCTCACCCGCTTCTGATATCTATGCGCTCGGCGCCACGCTCTACACGACGCTCACGGGCCGCGTTCCTTTTGGCGCCGGCGATCTCGGCGAGAAGCTGCGCGCCATTCGCGACGACGATCCCGTTTTGCCGCGCGCGCTCCGGCCCGAGGTGCCCCGGCCGCTCCAGGCGATTTGCATGAAAGCCATGGAGCGCTCGCCGGCCGACCGCTATGGCTCCGCCGACGAGCTGGCACGCGACTTCGATCGCTTTCTGAAAGGCGATCAGGTTCAAGCGTTGCCACTGCGTACGCACAGCATGCTGCGGCGCAAGATCGATTCGCACCTCGCGGACCACGCCGATTGGCTGGAGCTAGGGCTCATCGACGAAGGGCAGCGCGCTAACCTCCAGCATGCCTACGAGCATTTGGACGAGCAGCAGCGCGGCTTGCTGCGTGGCGTGCTCACGTCGCTGCCGAACATGCTTCTGCTGGTTGGCATCCTGCTCAGCGTGTTCGGTCCGGTCTTGCTGCAAGCTCTCGCCTGGGATCAACAGGGATCATTGTTCCGCATCACGCTGCCAGTCGCACCCCTGGTACTGCTCGCGACAATCGGCGTTCGCCAGTGGCGTTCGCTCGACCGGCGACGCGGTGCGGCATGCCTGTTTGGCATGGCGTTGCTCGTCATACCCGCGGCGTTCGCGCTCGCCGATTTGCTGCCCGCCTTGCGCGCGATCACCGATGAGGCAGGCACCCTGCACTCCATTCGGCCGGGCCAGCTATGGTTGCCCCCGTACGACGCACCCGACTGGGTTCACAGGGGCGCGCGACTGCTCGACTGGAAGCTGCTCGTCACTGCGCTGGCGACCTTCGCCGTGGGCGCCACCCTTTACCGCTTCACACGCTCTGCCGCTTTCCTGTGGATCATCTGCTTCAGCGCCATGAGCAGCGTCGCGCTGGCCGCTTTGCTCGCAGGTTGGCACGAGCTGCCGCTCGTGGTGCGGTGGCTGCTCGCCAGCCTGGGCTCGCTCGCCACGGTTCTCACCGGCCTGGCCTTCGATCGCACGTGGCGGCGCGACGGCGCTCGCCCCTTCTACGGGCTTGGTTTCATCGCCCTGCTCTCGGTCGCGCTCGAATTCTCGGAGGCGGGAATGCCGATCTCATTCCTGAGGGTGCCAGGAATCGACCAGGAAGCTTGGTCGGGCGTGTTCCACGGACTCGTTTTCTTCGCGGCCGGGCTCGCCATGCACGGTCGCGGCACGCAGCTGCTCCGCCATGTGGCAGGACTGCCGCTGTTCGTGGGCTTCATGATCGTCTTCAGTGCACTGATGGCCATGGCGGATCACCGTTCCTTGCTCCACGAGATTCTGCTCGTTGCCGCCTGCATCGTGTTCCTCTTGGTGGGACTGATGCTCCATCGCAACTTCCTCGTGCTGCCAGCTGCGATCGCGCTCCCGCTGGCTGTCGGCCACGTATCACAGCGGCATGTCGATGCGCTGTGGGCGTGGTCGGCCGCGGTGTTGATCGGTGGCGCCACTCTGGTTCTGCTGAGCTTCCGGCTGAGCGCGCGCCGCCGGCCAACGTGACGGGCCGAGAGGGCGGGCTACCCTGTCATGGCCGCCAGGATCACCTCTTGCAGCGCGCTCAGCGCCACCAGGACGCAATAGCTCTCGACGTCGGCGTCCTCGCGCAGCGGCTGGCGGCGCCAGTCGTTGTCCTTGATGTCGCTCCGGGCACGTCATCAGAATCTGGCGCAGATTCGGCGGGGCCTTGCGTGGCTTGTCCGACTGGTACGCATCACGCGAGCGGGCCCGCCTTGCGCACGAGCGGGATCCGGGTCCAGTGCTCACGGATGATGTCTGCGTGGCCTCGCAGGAGCGGCCACGTCTCCCACTCGCGGTTCCAGGACTGTCGGAACCGGTCCACGGCTTCCTCCACCACCGCGACGGTCTGCCGTTTTCCGGCGTGCGCTTTCGCCGCGATCCGCTCGAATGCGCCAAGATCGATCCTGACGGCATCACGAGTGCCCGCGAGCTTGAGACCAAGCTCTTTCTCGATCGTGGGCCACGCAATGGTTGCGACCTGATCGTAGAGCGGCGTCCAGGACGGGTTGATGCCGTCGGGATAGAGGAGCGACCAGTTCTTCAGGTGAGCGTCATGGTTGCCGCAGATCACCACGAACACGAGCCGCCGGACTGCCTCGAAGTACCCTTCCTCCCCGAGGAGAGCGCGGGCGACGACGACCAGCTCGTCGGCGGTCCCGTCGTATTTCCGGTCCGGCATCCGGCCCAGCACCTGTGCGAAGTCCTCCTGATGGATGCGCCGACTCCCGTCATCGGTCATAGCGTTTGACAGCGAGTGCACTCGTTCCCTCGGGGATCAAGGCATGAAGGCCCGGAAGCGCCCGGTAGGGAACGATGACGCTTTCCGGCACGGTCATTCCCGCAGCCCGCGCCCACGCCAGCATCGACCATTCGTTCTCGACGACGCCGGGGAACTCACTCGACCCGGGGTTCACGATCCATTGCCCGCGGAGATCGTGACCCGGCAGCAGGAAGCATTCGCCCTCGCGGAGCATCGAGAACTTGAGCTGGACTGCCGCGAGCGAGAATCGCAGCCCCGACGTGTGCGCACCATTCGTGGACTCCGCGCCATCACCGACCAGCGCCTCATCCGAACCCTGCGAAGCCTCCAGGTCGGTCCGGACGAGGCTCGTCGCACCTGGCATGTCGCGCGCAGCGATCTCGAGCAGCGACAGGTCGTCCTGCTCGGTGAGCCCGAAGGTCTTGACCAGGATCGCGCGGAGCTTGCCCTCGGGAACCAGGTTGGCGAAGAACGCGGGGAGGCTACCTTCCCGCTTGCTCAGATACTTCCGCTGGAGGTCGTCCTCGAAGGACTGCGACAGGACCGGTCGGCGGGCGACGCGTCGGTAGGAGTCGAGGAATCCGAACGACGTCTTGCCATCGTCCCGCTCCGAAAGCAGGCCGACCGGGATCTCTTCCAGGTGCACCTCGAATGTGCGTCTCATCTGGTCATTGGGCCTGACGGATGAGGTAGTCGATCGACGCGCGGTCTCGATCGGGGTGGTTCCACCCGGCGTGCTTCTCGCCGAGGCGTTGAAGCGTCGAGGTGATGACCTTCGCTCGCTCATCGAAGAAGCGCTCGAGGTCGCCAGCGCTCAAGGCCTGAGCTCCCTGCTTCGAGACGGCGTGGCTCGCCAGGATTCCGGTCTCCGATCCGGAGTCCTCGATGTGAGCGAGGAGGCGTTTGCGCAACGATCCTCGGCCGCCATGAATCGCGCGGTTCGCTGGTCCCTGCGCTCGATCCCGTGCCATGGAACGCAAAGGTACGATGGACTTGACGGCCCCGGAGCCGTGGGACTCAAAGAGCACCGCAAAGGTCGATCGGTGCACCGTCGTCCAGGCTGTGAGGTCTCAGCGAGGCAAGCGCCAGAAGGCACACAGGTGGCCGCTCCAGCGAATGCAGATGGCCCATTCCGACTCCTCGATCGACCGCGACGCTCGGATGCTCCATGTCGCATGCCACCCATGGTCGCTCCGGCACGAGGCGGACCAATGCCCCGCGTCGCGGCGTTCTCGGTGCAAGGTTAGTCGGAAGTGGATCGCGGCTCTACAAGCGATTTCGGGTCAGAGCGAGTCGCAAGGGATGACGTCCGCGATCGCGACTACCCGTCACCCCAGCGTCATCGACCGGCGTCAGGATCGATCACTACTTGCGCAAGATCTCGACGCTGTCCACCTCGACCATGGGCTCGATGCCGGGCGTGTTGATCACGCGGCCGGTGACGCCCACTTCTCGGTCGGCAAAATCGTGCAGGCGGTAGCGCCCGTCCGGGCACGACAAACGGAACGTGATGTAGCCGCCCTTGCGCAGATACACGGCGGCCTGCGGATCACGCGCCGCCGACACCCAGCCGACCGCCACGTACTTCGAGCCGGGTGCCGGTGCATACGCGGAGTTGGTCGCCGCCGGCACCGGCGCCGGGCTTTCCGGACTCGCGGTGGCGGGCTTGCTCGCGCTCACCGCTGCTTCGGCGTTGGCCTTTGCCGGCGCCGGCTTCGCGCCGGCGAGCGCGCGTTCCTTGCGGTCCTTCTCGATCGCGCCGATCTGCGCCAGCAGATCGCCAGCGGCGGTCGCGGATGTGCCGGCGGGCTTGCCGTCCAGCATCGTCTTCAGCTCTGCAGCTGCGGCCGCGAGATTCACGCTCGCATCGGTCTTCGCTTTCTCGACCTGATCCTTGATCGACGCCAGCACATCGCTCGGCGGCGCCGGCTTGCTCCCCGCGTCCCCGCCCACCGCCGCCAGCCATCGCTGCTCCGCCGACCGCCGCGCCTCCTGCAGCCTGGGCGTGAAATCGGCCAGCGCACCCACACGCGGCAGGTGAGCCGATGGCAACCACAGCGTGAGCTCGGGCGGCGCGCTCACCTGCAGCCAGTCGCCGCGCTCGCCAAGGATGAACAGCTCGGCGCCGCGCGCCATGGTTCCCACCGGCAAGTTGCTGGTGGTGGACGATGGCTCGACGCGGAAGTTCACGTCGTTCGCATTCACCGTCCCGCGCCCCTTCTCGGTGCGCGTGACATACTTGCCGTGCACCCAGCCGGTGAAGCCGTTCGGCACCTGCACGCGCGACCAGCTCGATTGCACGTCGACGACGACCAGCAGATCACCGTCGTTCGCTTGTGCCAGCACGGGAAACCGCTCGTCCGCCCCCGAGACGAGATTCACCGGGCCGTTCACCACCTGCGCGACCGACAGCTCGCTCGGCGCGCTCTGCAGATTGAGCCCGATGAGGAGGGAAATCGCCCAAACGCACAGCATCGTTCACCCCCACGTTGACACCTGGTCTTGGCACGAACTCGCGGGCGGTATTGTTCGGCGTGCGCATCGGCGTGCGCAACTGGAAACGAGCCGAAACCAGCGTCTGCCAGCCAGCCCACAGGCACCCTGCATGCTCGCGCAGCTGCGTGCGCAACTTCCGGCGTTGCCAGGCTAGGAGCGCACTCGTGGTGGCGTCAACCGCCGCCAATCTCGGCGAGCAGCGCCCGATAGATGGTCTGGAACGGGGTGCCGGTGCGGCGGCTCGCGGCGGCGACGTCGTCGTATTCGGGAACGGTGCGGCGCTCGCCACCGGGCAGGGTCGCGACCTTGAACCGCATCGCGCCAAACGCCGTCTGCCGCGTGATCTCGGCGCGCTCGAGCTTGCGGCGTTCGACGCGCTCGCGCCGCACGCCGAGCGTCGGGCTCTCGCGGAACAGCATCGCCTCGAGCGGCGTCGCGTGCGCCTCGTCGCACAGCACCGAGAGCAGGTGTGCCGGGCGCGACTTCTTGCCGGTGGTCGGGATCACCCAGCAATCGAGCGCACCGAGCTCGAGGCTCCGCTCGATCAGGAAGCCGAGCTGCTGGCCGGTGGCATCGTCGAGGTTGCACGACAGCACCACCACGTGCTCGGCGGGCACGTCGCTGTGCGCCAGGATCACGCGCAGCGCGTTCGGTGGATTCTCGCGCTCCCGGGTGCCGAAGCCGTAGCCGATCGACAGCGGCACGAACGACAGGTCACGGCCGAAATGAACGGCGAGCGACTTGAGCAGCGCCGCGCCGGTCGGCGTGGTCAGCTCGCCGTCGATCTCGCCGAGCGTCACCGGGACGTCGCGCAGCACCTCGATGGTGGCCATCGCCGGCACCGGGATCTTGCCGTGCGCAGCATGCGCGTAGCCGCGGCCGAGAACGACCTCCGAGGCGAACACCGCCTCCACGCCGAGCAGCTCGAGCGCCACGCAGCTGCCGGTGATGTCGACGATGGCGTCCACCGCGCCCACCTCGTGGAAGTGCACCTCCTCCAGAGCGCATCCGTGCACGCGCGCTTCCGCACGACCGAGGATCTCGAACGTGCGCACCACCTGCTCTTTCACCCGCGCCGAGAGCGCGGAGCCGCCGATCAGGTCGGCGATGGCGGTGAACCCGCGCGCGGGCTGCGGCCGCTGATCGAGCACCACGTCGACCTTGGTGCCGGCCAGACCGCTGCGCCACGAGCGCGCGGCCCGCAGCTCGTAACCGGCGAGGGGCAGGCCTGCGAGCGCCGCCCGCAACGCCTCGAACTCGAGGCCCGCATCCACCAGTGCACCGAGCGTCATGTCACCGCTGATGCCGGAGAAAC
Source organism: Planctomycetota bacterium (assembly GCA_046349655.1). Classification (GTDB taxonomy): domain Bacteria; phylum Planctomycetota; class B15-G4; order B15-G4; family JAXMBY01; genus JAXMBY01. The sequence continues at coordinate 7,216 of JAXMBY010000019.1, read as the reverse complement.
AATCGAAATAAGCGATCTTCATTGTGGTCTCAGATTCGCGCGTCGAAACCGAGGGCGCGCGGTCGTTTCGCGCGCGTGACGCGCTGCAATCGTAGCGCGTTCATGTGTGGATGCATGTTTTTTCGAAGAGAGAAGACTGGTTGCGGCACGGCGGTCCCCGGCACAATCCGGTCCGGCAAGACAGGTCCATCCAAGGGAGCAAGCATGGTTCCTCGCGCGAAAGCGTTGCTTGCAGCGCTCACCGTTTGCGGTCTCGTGACCTCGACGTTTGGACACGGCGGGCTGTTCCGCGGACCGTCGGGTCGCGTCCCGGGCCAGCAGCCCTCGACCGCGCCGCCGACGCAGGGCGGCGCGAGCGGCGGCCAGCAGCAGGCGTTGCCCGCGGTCTATCCGGGCAGCGGCCCGCAGATCCCGTTCAACGAGGAGCGCTGGGAGTTCTGGTGGGAGTACAACCAGGACACCTACGTGAACGTGCGCGACAAGCTGATCGAGGCGGAGCGGCCGCAGCAGGGCTTGCGGCCATTCGTGGTCCCGTCGCTCGACGAGCGGCGCAAGGACCTGATCCCGTTCCTGGTGACGAGCGCGCTCACCGACGAGGACGATCAGGTGCGCAGCGCCGGCGTGTTCTCGCTCGCCAAGCTGGCCGACCCGTTCACGGTCGCCTACCTCGAGCACATCGCCGCGACCACCGAGCCGCAGCGCCAGCAAGGCAAGGCGGTGTACGAGTCGAACCTCGCGGTGCGCATCAATGCCGTGGTCGCGCTCGGCGTGATGCAGAGCCAGCGCGCCGTCGACACGCTGAAGCACATCCTGCATAGCGAGCAGGAGACCGACGAGACGCGCTGCTACGCCGCGACCTCGCTCGGCATGATCAGCGGGCCGGAGGCGAGCAACGTGCTCAAGCAGTGCCTCGAGCCGGCCACGCTCAAGCTGTTCCCGTACCAGCTGCGCCTGGCGCTGTGCTACGCGATCGGCCTCACGCATGATCCCGACAATGCCGCGATCGTGCGGCCGCTGGTGCAGGAGTCCGAGGACTACCTGGTGCGCGCGCTGCTGATCCAGTCGCTGGGTCAGCTCGCCGACAGCGCCGCGAACAAGCTGCTGCTCGATCAGCTGAAGAGCAAGGAGACGATGGTGCGCCGCTCGGCGGCGCTCGCGCTCGGCGCGTGCGCGCAGGACAGCGAGAAGGAGATCGTCGAGGGCTTGATGCGCACCGCCAGGAGCGACAGCGACAACGTCACCACCGACTTCTGTCACATCGCTCTCGGCCGCATCGGCAAGGGCGGCAACCCGGCGATCGGCCAGTTCCTGCTCGAGGAGCTGAATCGCGTCACGCACCAGCGCCGCGCGTTCGTGCTGCTCGCGCTCGGGCTGCTCCGCAACAAGGACACCGAGGACCGCTTGCTCAAGGTGTTCGAGGACGAGAAGGAGCTCAGCCTGCGCGGCGCCGCGGCGATCGCGCTCGGCCTGGTGCAGTCGGCCAAGGCGATCGCGCCGCTGCGCGCGGCGCTCGAGGGCACGCCCGATCCGGTGTTCCGCTCGTACGTGGCACTCGCGCTCGGCATGGTGGGCGACACCGGCTCGGCCAAGGTCCTGAAGCGGTTCGTGGTCGAGGAAGTGGATGTCGAGCTGCTCGATCGCAGCGCGGTCGCGCTCGGCATGCTGGGCGACCGCTCGGTGATCCCGGATCTCTTGAACGACCTGAAGCGCAAGCCCGAGCAGATGGTGCGGGCCGCACACCTGTACGCCGTCGGCAAGCTGGGTGGCAAGGAGTACGCTCCCGAGCTGATGGCGATCGCCAGGACCGCCGCGAGACCGATCTGGTGCGCGCCTTCGCGGTGCTGGCCGTGGGCCTCGCCGGCGAGCCCGCCGCCGTGCCGGTCGTGTCGCAGATCTCGCGCGACGCCAACTACACGATCGGCTCGACCTTCCTGGTCGAGCTGTGGAACCTCTTGTGACCCGGGGGTCGAGCCAGCGATGCAAGCACTCCGTGGGCCGCGCTCGTGCTCGGTGCGGCGTGCGCCGCGTCCTGCCTGGGCGGCGACGGGCCGCCGTCCGTCGTCGATCTCACCTGGGCGGTGAAGATCCCGATGCGGGACGGCATCGAGCTGAACGCGACCGTGTACCGGCCGCGAGCGGCGGCCGTGCCGCTGCCGCTGATCTTCACCCTCACGCCCTACATCGGCGATGGCTACCACGCGCGCGCCATGTACTTCGCGCAGCACGGCTACGCGTTCGCGCTCGTCGACGTGCGCGGGCGCGGCTCGTCGGCGGGCAGGTTCGAGCCGCTGCTGCAGGAGGCGCGCGACGGACACGACCTGGTGGAGTGGTTCGCGGCCCAGCCATGGTGCGACGGTCAGGTGGCGATGTGGGGCGGCTCGTATGCCGGCTACGATCAATGGGCCACGGCGCGCGAGCAGCCGCCGCACTTGAAGACCATCGTGCCCGCAGCCGCTGCCTTCCCCGGGGTCGACTTCCCGTTCTTCAAGAACATCTCGTTCCCGTACCTGATGCAGTGGCTCGCGTACACGAGCGGCGCGACCGGCAACATCAACCTGTTCAAGGACACGACGTTCTGGATCGAGCGGTTCCGCGAGCTGTACCTCGCGCACCGGCCATTCCTCGATCTGCCGGCGCTGGCCGGCAACGACACGACCAAGTTCCGCGAGTGGCTCGCGCATCCGCAGCCCGATGACTACTGGGGATGCGATGGTGCCGAGCGCGGAGCAGTTCGCGCGCATCGACTTGCCGATCCTCACCATCACCGGGCACTACGACGACGACCAGCCTGGCGCGCTCGAGCACTACCAGCGCCACATGCAGCACGCATCGCCGGCGGCGCGGGCGAAGCACTACCTCGTCATCGGGCCGTGGGATCACGCCGGTACGCGCACGCCGCAGAAGCAAGTGGGCGGCCTGCTGTTCGGCGACCGCAGCCTGGTCGACCTCGATGACCTGCACCGCCAGTGGTACGACTGGACCCTCAAGCACGGCACCAGGCCCGCGTTCCTGGAGCAGCACGTCGCCTACTACGTCGTCGGCGCGGACCGGTGGAAGTATGCGGAGTCGCTCGCGAGCGTGGCGAGCGAGCGGCTGGTCTGGTACCTGAGCTCGAGCGCGGGCCGGGCCCTCGACCTGTTCGCCGCCGGCGACCTGGTGGACCAGCCGGTCGCGGGCACGAGCGCGCCGGACCGGTTCGTGTACGACCCGCTCGACACCAGCGCCGCCGATCTCGAGACCACCGAGAGCGATCACCCGCTGACCGACCAGCGGGCGCTGCTCGCGCTCTCTGGCAACGGCCTCGTCTACCACAGCGCGCGCTTCGCGCACGACGCCGAGCTGAGCGGCCAGATGCGGCTCACGCTGTGGATCGAGCTCGATGTGCCGGACACCGACCTGGCAGCGACCGTGTACGAGGTGCTCGGCGACGGCTCGCAGGTGATGCTCGCGCACGATCAGGTGCGCGCGCGCCATCGCCTGTCGCTGCGCACGGCGCAGCTGGTCACCGCCGGTCGCGTCGAGCGCTACGAGTTCACGGCCTTCAACTTCACCTCGCGGCTGATGCAGCAGGGCAGTCGGCTGCGCCTCCTGGTCACCTGCCCGAACTCGATCTTCGCGCAGAAGAACTACAACGGCGGCGGCGTGGTCGCCGAGGAGTCGGGACGGGACGCACGCACCGCGCACGTCCTGGTCTACCACGATGCCCTGCACCAGAGCGCGCTCGAGCTGCCGATCGGACGCTGAGGCGCCGGCGCCGGCGGCGCTGATCTGAAACGCGGTTCTCAACCCGTGGCGACCGCCGCGTCGATGCCGCGCAATCACCCTCGACCCGGGCTCCCCGTCCGACCGAAAGATCAACCGGAACGTGGCCATGGGGCAAGGGGGGCGCATGCGATTGGCGATGCTGGTGGTCTTGGTGGGGAGCGCGAGCGCCGCGGGCGCCACGATCCACGTCGATGGTCAGAACCCCAACTGCCCGGGCGATGGCAGCGCCTCGAATCCCTACTGTCTGATCCAGGCGGCCATCGATGCCGCGAGCGACGGCGACCAGGTGCGCGTCGCGCCTGGCACCTACTTCGAGAACCTGGACCTGCACGGCAAGGCGATCCAGGTGATCGGCAGCGCCGGCTGCGACCGCACCGTGATCGACGGCAGCGCGCGCGGTCCAGTGGTGAGCTTCCGTTCGGGCGAGGGGCGCGCCTGCGTGTTCGCCGGCTTCACGCTCACCAACGGCAACGGCGGCGTGGTCTGCCGCGGTGCGTCGCCGACGCTCGCCGGCAATCGCGTGCACGGCAATCACGCTTACGACCCGGTCCTGCGCCAGGGCCTGGGCGGCGGCATCCGCTGCGAGCGCGGCTCACCGATGATCGTGAACAACGTCATCGATGGCAACGTGGCGGGCGGCGAGAACGGCGCCGGCGGCGGCATGTTCCTTGTCGAGTCCGCGCCGGTGATTCGCAGCAACACGATCACCGGCAACACCGCCGCTGGATGGGGCGACGGCGGCGGCATCTACTTCTCGCTGGCGAGCACGACCGGCGCCGCCACGATCGAGGACAACGTCATCTCGGGCAACGTCGCACAGGGCGGCGGCCAGGGCGGCGGCATCTCGTGCCTCCTGTACGCCGCGGGCTCGGCGCTGGCCGTGCGCCGCAACCTGGTGCTGGCGAACGAAGTGGCGGGCGGTGGCCGCGGCGGCGGGATCCATGCCGCGGGCTGGCAGCGCCAGTGCGGGCTCACGCTCGCGGGCAACACCATCGCCAGCAATCGCAGCCTGGGCTACGGCGGCGGCGTGTACTGCGCGGCTCTGACCGTGGTGATCGATGACAACGTCGTCGCCGCGAACCAGGCCGACTACGGCGGCGGCGGCCAGCTGAGCGACGTGGCCGGCTCGCTCACCGCCAACCGATGGCAGGAGAACCGGTCATCGTTCGGCGGCGCGCTCGAGCTGGTCGACGGGACGACGGCGATTCACGCCGACCTGTTCCGCGGCAACGACGCGGGCAATCTGGGCGGCGCCGTGCACGGGTTCCAGTGCGCGCTGTCGATCGACGGCAGCGTGTTCAGCGGCAACAGCGCCAGCTCGGGCGGCGCGCTGTGCTGCTCGTGGTGCGACACGGCGATCACGCTCAGCACCATCACCGGCAATCGCGCGTCGTTCCGCGGCGGCGCGCTGTCGATCTCGTACGCGGTCGACACGGCCGTCACCAGCACGATCCTGTGGGACGATGCCGCGCAGTTCTCCGGCGACGAGATCGACTACTCGCAGGACGCGCCCGCGCTCAGCTACTGCGACATCGAGGGCGGCTTCAGCGGCGTCGGCAACCTGGACGCGGATCCGCAGTTCACCGACCAGGGCAGCGGCGACTTCACGCTGGCCGCGGCCTCGCCGTGCGTCGATGCCGGCGACCCGGCGGTCAAGCACTGCGGGCGCGACCGGCTCGGCACGCCGCGGCCGCTCGACGGCACGCTCGACCGCCACGCCCGCGTCGACATCGGCGCGTTCGAGCTCGATCACGTGCGCCTCGACGTCAGCGGCTCGCCGACGCCCGGCGGCATGCTGTCGATCGCGACCCAGGGAACCGCCGGGCTGTCGGCATTCCTGTTCATCGCCACGGCACCCGGCGAGGGCTCGGCCGCCCCGTTCGGACCGGTGTACTTCGACGTGCAGAGCCCCTGGGGCGTGTTCGCCTGGGGTCAGGTCCCGAGCACGGTCAGCGCGCCGGTTCCCGCCGACCTGACCGTGCCGCTCGCGATCGTGTTCCAGGAAGTGGCGATCGATCGCGGCAAGAACGCCGGCAACACGTCGAACGCCGTCGAGCTGTGGATCGAGTGACCTGGCGGCGCGTCAGTGCTGTGATGGCCGGCCGAGGATCTGCACCAGCTCCGCCCGCTTGTCCAGGAGCATCGCCTTGGTGCTCGCCTCGAGGCACAGGCGCAGCAGCGGCTCGGTGTTGGACTTGCGCACGTTGAACCACCAGTCCTTGAACTGCACGGTGATGCCATCCAGGTAGTCGATCTCGCCGGCCCGGTACAGCTCGGCCAGGCGCTTGATCATGCCGTCCTTGTCCTCGACCTCGAAGTTCACCTCGCCGGTGGTGAAGTAGCGCTGCACCGGCGCGGCGATCTGCGACAGCGGCCGCGATGCACGGCTCAGCAGGTTCAGCATGTGCACCATCGCGATGGTGGCCGAGTCGGAATAGTAGTTGTCGCGGAAGTAGTAGTGTCCCGACAGCTCGCCGCCGAACGGTCCCTGATGCTTGCGCAGCGTGGCGCGGATGAACGCGTGGCCGACGCGCTCGCGCACCGGGATGCCGCCCGCCTTCCTGATCTCCTCGGGCACCGCCCGGCTCGAGCGCAGGTCGTAGACGATCGCGGCGCCGGGACTGCGCTTCAGGATCGCGGGCGCGATCAGCGCCGTGGTGATGTCGGCAGCCACGCGCTCGCCGCGCTCGTCCACCACCGCACAGCGATCGGCATCGCCATCGAACGCGAAGCCGATGTCGGCGCCGAGCTCGCGCACCTTGTCCTGCAATGCCCGGATGTTCTCGTCCTTGAGCGGGTTCGCCTCGTGGTTGGGAAAGCTGCCGTCGAGCTCGCGGTACAGCCACGTGAGCTCGAGCTTGCTCTGCTCCAGCACCAGCGGCACCTCGACGCCGCCCATGCCGTTGGCGGTGTCGATCACGACCTTGAGCGGGCGCCAGGGCTCGGCGAAGCTCAGCACGTGCTGGCGGTGCGCCGCGCGCGTGTCGACCGTGCGTACCGAGCCAGGTCTCGCCGCCGCCGGCAGGTCGCCCGCGAGCACCATCCGCTCGATGTCCTTGATGCCGGTGTCGCCCGACAGCGGGATCGCATCCTCGCGACACAGCTTGAAGCCGATGTACTCGGGCGGATTGTGCGACGCGGTCGTGGTCAAGCCGCCGTCGCCCTTGAGCGAGCCGATCGCGAAGTACGCCATCGGCGTGGACGTCAAGCCGACGTCGATCACGTCCGTGCCCTGGGAGGTGATGCCCGCCACCACCGCCTGCTTGATCGACGGCGCCGACCGGCGCATGTCGCGCCCCACCACCAGCGTCCGGGCGCGCAGGAACTTCGCGAACGCGGCGCCGATGCGGCGGGCAATGGTCTCGTCGAGCTCCGCGGGATAGATGCCGCGAATGTCGTAGGCCTTGAAGATCGACACGGGAGAAGTCCTTCCTCTGCGAACGCGCGAGTG
>JAXMBY010000018.1:0-98539 GCA_046349655.1 Planctomycetota bacterium | reverse complement strand
ACCACCGACGCTGCGGTCGAGCGACCAGGGCCATCCGCCGCTCCTCAACGATGCTTGCGGTTCTTCTTGCGTGCTTGCCGCTCCTGCTTGCGCTGCTTGCGCAGCTCGCGCGCGTCCTTGCCGGCGATGCGCAGGAGCTTGCCATCCTTGCGCAGGTCGTCGATCAGCGCGGCCTTCTCGGCGTCGCCCTTGCCACCGCCCATGAGTCGGCCAGCCAGCCGGCCGAGCATGCCGCCCTGACGCAGCTGGCGCATCATCAATCGCATCTGATGGAACTGCTTCAAGAGATCGTTCACCGCCGGCAGCGTGGTGCCGCTGCCACGCGCGATGCGGCGGCGGCGGCTCATGTCGATCAGGTCGGGCTTGAGGCGCTCCGCCGCCGTCATCGAGTGGATGATGGCCTCGACATGGGTCAGGCCCTTGCCCTCCGGATCGAGCGCCGCCATCTGCTGCCCCATGCCACCGGGCAAGTGCTCGAGCAGCTGTTTGAGCGGCCCCATGCGCTTGACCGCAGTGATCTGGCCGAGGAAGTCCTCGAAGGTGAACTGATCGCGGAGGAGCTTGCCCATGGCCTCCTCCGCCTCCTCCTGGTCGACCACGTCGCGCGCGCGCTCGACCAGGCTCACCACGTCGCCCATCCCGAGGATGCGTGACGCCATGCGGTCGGGATGGAACTCCTCGAGCGCATCGAGCTTCTCGCCCATGCCGACCAGCGCGACCGGCTTGCCGGTGACCGCCTTGATGCTGATCGCGGCACCGCCCCGCGTGTCGCCGTCGAGCTTGGTCAGGATCACACCGTCGATCGCCAGCCGGTCGTTGAACTCCTTCGCCGAGTTGACCGCATCCTGGCCGGTCATCGCATCGCAGACCAGGTAGATCACGTCCGGCCGGGTCCGGTCCTTGACGCTCTCGAGCTCCTGCATCAACGGCTCGTCGATGTGCAAGCGCCCGGCGGTGTCGAGCAGCACCACGTCGCGGCCGCTCTGCTTCGCGCGCTCGATCGCGCGCGCACACAGCTCCGGCGGCGCGACCCCGGTCTCGGAGTAAACTGGCAGGTTGAGCGATTGCCCGAGCACCGTGAGCTGATCGACGGCCGCGGGTCGCTGGAGGTCAGCTGCCACCAGCACCGGCTGGCGTCCCTTCTTCTGCAGCAGGCGCGCCAGCTTGCCGCAGGTGGTGGTCTTGCCCGAGCCCTGCAAGCCCGCCAGCATGATCACCGTCGGGCGATTGCCGCTCGCGAACGGGATCGGCGGCGCCTTCGGCCCCATCTTCTCGGTGAGCACGTCGGCGAAGATCTTGATGATCATCTGGCCGGGAGTGATCGACTTGACGACCTCTTCGCCCACCGCCTTTTCGGCCACCTCGTTGATCAGGTCGCGCGCGACCTTGAGGTGGACATCGGCCTCGAGCAGCGCGGTGCGGATCTCGCGCAGCCCGTCCTTGATGTTGTCCTCGGTGAGTCGCCGGTCCCGGCCGAACCGTGCGAATACCTTCTGCAATGAAGCTTGGATCGACTCGAACATCCGGAAGGTGGTTCTCTAGCCGTGGTGGAAACACATCGTTATAGGAGTGCCCGGCATGGGGATCAAGGGGGAGGAAGCATGGCCGGCGGCGCCGCCGAGCGCTTCCGATGGGAGCATGCAGGATCGCATCGGGTCCGCGGGCGCGGCGCCACCGGCTAGGCCGTCGCGCCGCTCACGCGCCGCACCTTGGCGCCGAGCGCGCTCAGCTTGCGATCGATGCGCTCGTAGCCGCGGTCGATGTGGTAGACGCGGTGCACCTCGGTCTCCCCACGCGCCACCACGCCGGCGAGCAAGAGCGCCGCCGAGGCGCGCAGGTCGCTGGCCATCACCGGGGCGCCGGACAGCTCGCGCACACCCGACACGATCGCCATCGGCCCCTCCTTGCGGATGCGCGCACCCATGCGATTCAGCTCGGCCACATGGATGAAGCGGTCGGGAAAGACCTTCTCGGTGATCACCGAGATGCCGTCGGCAACGGTGAGGAGCGCCATCACCTGCGCCTGCAGATCGGTGGGAAAACCCGGGTGCGGCAACGTGGTCACGTCGATGGCCTTGAGTGCGCCGGCCTGCGCGCGGATGGTGCCGTTCTCGCGCGTGATCTTCACCCCGGCGGCCGCAAGTCGCTCGAGCAGCGCGAGCAGCTGCGTGGCCTCCACGCCGCCCACCTCGACGTCGCCGCCGGTGATCGCGCCAGCGACCAGGAAGGTGCCTGCCTCGATCCGGTCGCCGATCACCGCATGATCGAAGCCGCCCAGGCGCTTCACGCCTTGTACTCGGATCTGGTGCGTACCGAGGCCGTCGATCTTGGCGCCCATCGCGATCAGGACGCGCCCGAGGTCTTGCACCTCGGGCTCCATGGCCGCATTCTCGATCAGGGTCTCGCCGGCCGCGAGCGTCGCCGCCATCATGACGTTGGCGGTGCCCAGCACGGTGGAACCGAACGTGGAGCCAAGGTACACCTCGGCGCCCCTGAGCTGCGTGCACTCGGCCTCGACGTAGCCGCCGCGCACCTCGATCTGCGCGCCCAGCGCCGCCAGCCCCTTCAAGTGCAGGTCGATCGGCCGCACGCCGAACACGCAGCCGCCCGGCATCGACACGCGGGCGCGACCGCGCTTCGCCAGCAGTGGGCCGAGCACGCAGATCGACGCGCGCATCGTGCTGACGAGATCCCATGGCGCCGTGACCAGATCCTCGTTGACCACGCGCGCCGACATCACGCCTGCCGCGCGATCGAAATCGACCTTGACCCCGAGCCGGTCGAGGATCCTCCCCAGCGTCACCACATCGCGCAGGTTGGGAACGCGGCGGATGGTGACGGGCTCGTCGGTGAGCAGCGAACAGACCAGGATGGGCAAGACCGCGTTCTTCGACCCGGAGACCGTCACCTTGCCCCTGAGACTGTGCCCACCCTCCACGCGAATGCGATCCATACTGCCTCCGACGCCGCCCAAGAGGACACGGACAGCTGTCGCGGATGGTAGCGGGCCGCGCGCCGCCACGGCAAACGCGGCGGCGCACGATGGTCGCGTGAAATACGCAAGAGTTGCGATCATCCAGCGTCGCGCGCGGGCAACCGTCATAGCGGGAGCGCGGCGCACGACCATGCGATCCGAGCTAGCGGGCGAGCATCGGCCCGAGCGGACGTCCGCCGAGCACGTGCAGGTGCACGTGGAAGACCTCCTGGCCGCCGTGCTTGTTGCAGTTGACGATCAGCCGATAGCCCTGATCGGCGCAGCCCTGATCGCGCGCGATGCGCGCGGCGGCGAGCAACAGCTTGCCGGCCAGGCGCTCGTCCGCTGCCGACAGGTCGTTCAGCGTCGCCACGTGCTGCTTCGGGATCACGAGGACGTGAGTGGGCGCCTGCGGCGCGATGTCGGGAAACGCCATCACGTCGTCATCCTCGAACAGGATCTTCGGCTGGATGCGCTTGCTGGCGATGCCGCAGAAGACACAAGGATCGGCCATGCCCATCGCTCCTTCGCCCCGGCATTCCCCTGCCCTAGTGCCGAGCGCCGCCCCAGAGCGTAAGGTATCGCTGCGCCCGGCTGAAGCCCCTGCCCGATGCGGCTCGCTGCCGCTCCACTTGACGCCCCACCACCCGTGATTAACATGGTGGATTCTTTTTGGCCAGTTGACAGGGCTTGCGTGGAACTTCGCCGCGCCACGCGGTCGGTCCCGCTTCCTCTCGATCGAATCAGGAGCTAACGGCCCTCATGACCGAACCAGCAGCCACGCTGTCGCATGACACCGGCTCGGTGACCTTCGATTTGCTGAAGAGCCCGAACACACCCGCGAGCGCGCTCGTGCAGTTCCGGCGCCGCGTCCTGTCGCGATTGATCACCGCGCGCCAGCTCGAGCGCACACTGGAAGACGCATTCCCGGCGGGTGAGACGACCCGGAGCCGCGAGCGCGGGCTCGGCCTGTGGATCCTGGCGCATCTCGAGGAGGCCGAGAAGCTGCTCGCGCCGCTCGCTGGCGATCCGGTGGTCAAGTTCGCGCTGGCGGACATTGCCCTGCGCCAGGATCGCGTGCCGCAGGCAATCACGGCGCTGCGCGAGCTCAGCGAGCGCTTCCCCGCCGAACCGCTCTACCTGTTCACGCTCGCCGACGCGCTCGCGCGCACGCCCGACACGTTCGGCTTCGAGCGGGCGGCCGAGTCGTACCTCAAGCTGCGTCAGTCCGGTGCGGATGCGCACTACCTGCGCGGCCTGATCTACGAGAAGCAGGGCGACTACCCGCAGGCAGCAGTCGAGTACGAAAGCGCACAGGCGGAGGACCCGCAGCACGCGAGCTCCCTGTTCCGGCTCGCCAACTATCACATGCAGTGGGGCGACGAGGACAAGGCGCTCGAGCTGTACGAGCGCGCGCGCACCGTCGGCCCCACGCCGATCGCGGCGCTGCTGAATCTCGGCATGCTGTACGAGGATCGCGAGCAGTACCAGAAGGCGGTCGACTGCTTCCAGATGGTGCTTGCGTACTTCCCCAACCACGAGCGCGCCCGGCTCTACCTGCGCGATGCGCTGGCGAGCCAGAACATGTATTACGACGAGGAGAAGGAGCGCAAGGAAGACAAGAAGGCGCAGATCCTGCGCATCCCGGTCACCGATTTCGAGCTGTCGGTGCGCTCGCGCAACTGCCTCCAGAAGATGAACATCCGCTCGCTCGGCGACCTGATCAAGAAGACCGAGGCCGAGCTGCTCGCGTTCAAGAACTTCGGCGAGACATCGCTCGCGGAGATCAAGGAGATCCTGCGCCAGAAGGGCCTGCGACTCGGCATGGTGGCCGAGGACACCGATCGCAAGGAGACCGTGCGCCAGCCGGTCGATCCGGATTCGGCGCTCGGCAAACCGGTCGGCGATCTCGATCTCTCGGTGCGCTCCCGCAAGGCGCTCGACTTCTTGAAGGTGCAGACCGTCGGCGACCTGATCAAGATCACGGAAGCCGAGCTGCTCGCCTGCAAGAACTTCGGCCAGACCTCGCTCAACGAGATCAAGAAGAAGCTCGAGGACATGGGGTTGTCGCTGCGGAGCTGACATGTACGACTCGATCACGGGCCGCCTCGCTCGTATCGGGCTAGACCACGTGAGCGTCGTGAGCGCCGGGATCGGATACCGGCTCCACATCCCCACTTCCTATCTCGCGCGGCTGGGTGCGAGGGCTGGCCAGGAGGTCACGTTCTTCACGCACCTGCACGTGACCGATGCCGATCTCAAGCTGTTCGCCTTCGAGAACGAGGCGGAGCGCGATCTGTTCAAGCAGCTGCAGAGCGTGTCGGGAGTCGGCCCATCCCTGGCGCTGGCGCTCATCTCCGGCGCCGGCCCGGCGACTCTCGTGCAGGCGATCGCCGCCGAGAACCTGGTCGCATTGACCAAGATCCGCGGCGTCGGGCGCAAGACCGCGGAACGACTGTGCCTCGAGCTGAAGGACAAGCTGCAAGGATTCCTGGCGCTCACCCAGAGCGCGCCCGCCGCGCCGCATGATCGCGCCGAGGAGCTGGTGGCGGCGCTGCTCGCGCTCGGCTACGCCAAGCATGACGCGCGGCGCGTCGCCGATCAGGTGCTGAACCGCCTGCCCGCGGAGAAGGACCTGGAAGTGCTGCTCAAGAACGCACTGGCGAGCTAGGCGCTTCCCGCCGCTGCCGCGCGACGCAGGTAGACGACCAGCATCGACACGTCCGCGGGCGTCACGCCGGCGATGCGAGCGGCCTGTCCCAGCGTGCCAGGTCGCAGCCTGGCGAGCTTCTCGCGTGCCTCGAACGACAGCGCCCGACACGCGAGGTAGTCCGTGTCCGCCGGCAGGATGGTGTCCTCGAAGGCACGCACCTGATCGAAGCGGCGGCGCGCTCGCTCGACGTAACCAGCATACTTGACGTCGATCTCGACCGCGCGCGCAACGTCTCGATCGATCGGCTGCTCGGCCACCGCCCGGCACTGGCGCAACACCCGTTCGATGGTCATCCCGGGCCGCCGCAGGAGCGTCTCGAGCGAGTCGCCCTCGTGTCGATGCGCGCGCAGGATGTCGATCAGCCTGCCGATCTCGCGCTCCTTGTCGTCGAGACGGCGCAGCCGCGCATCGTCCACCAGTCCGAGTCGATGCCCGACCCGGGTGAGACGGCGGTCCGCGTTGTCGTGGCGTAACAGCAGCCGGAACTCCGAGCGCGAGGTGAACATGCGGTACGGCTCGGTTGGATTGAGCACGGTCAGGTCATCGATCAGCACGCCGATGTAGGCGGTCTCCCGCCCGAGAACCAGCGGCGCCTCGCCAGCCAGTTCGAGGCTGGCGTTGATGCCGGCCATGATGCCTTGCGCGGCCGCCTCCTCGTAGCCCGACGTGCCGTTGATCTGACCGGCGAAGTAGAGTCCCGCCATGCGCCGCGCGCGCAAGGTCTTGTGCACCTGATACGGCGGCAGGAAATCATACTCGACGGCATAGCCGGCGCGCAGCATCTCACAGTGCTCGAGGCCACGGATCGAGTGCAGGATCTCGAGCTGCACGTCGCGCGGCATGCTGGTCGACAGACCACCCACGTACACCGAGATCGTGTCGAGGCCCTCGGGCTCGAGGTAGATCGTGTGGCGCGCGCGCTCCGGGAACTTCATCACCTTGTCCTCGAGCGAAGGACAGTAGCGCGGGCCGATGCCGATGATGCGCCCTGCGTACAGCGGCGAACGGTGGATGTTCGCGCGCACGATGCGGTGGGTCTCGGCGTTGGTGTAGGTGACGTGGCACGGGACCTTCGGCATCGGCAGCGTGGTGGTGGCGAACGAGAACGGCTCGGGCGCGACATCGCCGTGCTGCACCTCGGTTGCGGCATGATCGATGGTGCGGCCGTCGACTCGCGGTGGCGTGCCCGTCTTCAGGCGGCGCACCTCGAAGCCCAGCGCGCGCAGGGCGTCGGACAACCCCTCCGTCGGTGCTCGAAGCGTCCGCCCGGCCGCTGCTCCTCACCCACGTGCATCGGCCCCTTCATGAACGTGCCCGTGGTGATGATCACCGCACGCGCTCAGCGCGTTGCCGCCGGCGATCGTCACGCCGTGCACGCGCTCGTCCCGCACCGCGAGCCCGACCACGGTCGCCTGAACGAGGGACAGGTTGGGCGTGTGCACGAGCTCGGCGCGCATCGCGCGCGAGTAGGCGTCCTTGTCGGCTTGCGCGCGCGGCGACTGGACCGCCGGTCCTTGGCCGTGTTGAGCATGCGAAACTGGATGCCGGTGCGGTCGGTGACGCGGGCCATCAGGCCGCCCAGCGCGTCGATCTCGCGCACCAGCTGGCCCTTGGCCAGGCCGCCGATGGTAGGGTTGCACGACATCCGCGCAACGGCCTCCAGGTCGGTCGAGATCAGCAGCACGCGCGCACCGCGGCGCGCAGCCGCCGACGCGGCCTCGCAGCCGGCGTGGCCGGCACCGATCACGATGACGTCGGCATCGAGCATGTGTGCAGCGGGAGTTGCGAATGCGGATTCATGCGCACCCGCGAACGGCCGCGGCGCGCGGGCTCGACACTCTAGCACCTGGCTCAGGAAATCGACAGTGGCGGTCGATAGGAGAGGCATCCCGCCGGGAGTGCCCGTGATGCACGACTACGTGTTCCGCTTGCGCCGCTCGCTGCGACGGACGCTGCGCCGCACCCTGCCGTTCTGATCGCGCCGTCTTGATCGCCGCAGCGCGTCAGTCGTCCTCGCCGGCGGCTGCCGCGCCGTCGCGCAGGTCGATCTCGCCGGCACCGAGGTCGAAGTTGGGTCCTCGGCCTCGGCGTGGCGAGGATGAACGGATTGGTGCCCTGCGGCGTCAAGGTGAGGTCCACCGCCATCAGCAACGCGCTCTGGCCGTCTGACGAATGCCGCCGCGAACGATGTCCCGCTCCACCACGCAAAACCGCCGCCGACGAATGCTGTAGATCGCGACCTTGCGCGGCCACGTCCACCGATTCGCCGAAGTTGGAGAACTCGGCCTTGAGCCGCTCGTCGTCCGTCGCGGCCACCGAGATCACACCCGGATAGGCGGCCGGATACTGCGGTCGCTCGCTGTTGCGATTGCCGGCCGATGCGACCACGTTGGCGCCGGCAGCGATCGCGTACGCGACCGCTGCCTCGAGCGCCGGCGGAGTCGACTCGCCCAAGCTCAGATTGATGATGGGCGCGCCGTGCTGGACCGCGTAGACGATGCCTTCCGCGACGTCGAAGACATTGCCGACTCCATCGCTGTTCAAGACGCGCACCGGCAGGATGATCGCCTCGGGATGCACCAGCGTGATGATGCCGGCGATGTGAGTGCCGTGACCGGCGCCCTCGTCGATCTCGCCATCCAGGTCCTCGTCGATGCCGTCCAGCTGGTCCTCCGGCACGGCATCGCGCGCGACGAAGTCGAATCCGTCCGCAGCGATGTGGCCGGCCAGAGCGGGATGATCGAGATCCACACCGGTATCGAGCACTGCCACCAGCGTCGGCTGCCCGGAGCGATAGGCCCATGCCTCCGGACCCTTGATCCGCTGGAACGGCGATTGATCCTGGTACTCGCCCACGGTGGGCGTGCCATCGATGAAGGCGTGGATGATCTGGTCGGTCTCGGGCGTCTGTCCCTCGTAGTTGGGAATCACCCACTGCACGCGCGGGTCGCGACTCATCCAGGCGACGGCATTGGGCACCGATCGATCCTGCGGCAGCTCGAGCCGGTACCAGTCGAGGGCGTCGAGCCGGCCCGAGATGGTGAGACCATGGCTCCTCGCGATCACCTCGATCGTTGTGCCCGCAGCGGGGCGCACCAGGACCTCGCCGGCGACATAGTGGCCGCCGACGCCTCGCCCCAGCTGGCCCGCGGCCGCGCAGAAGGAGGCGGTGGCGACCGCCAGCACGATGAGGATCCCAGTCGTCAGCCGCATGATCGCACGCTCCTCGAACGCCACCCATGCGACGCCCTCCGGCTCCGCAGCGCACTTGCATCGGGCAAGGCCATTGAGCCAGGCGCGCCGCTCGTCGGCCATGGGGAACGCAACCCATTTGCCGCGTCGCGCCGCGGTAGTCGCAAAGCCGCGTCAGCGGTATTCTCTATGCTGACCTCGAAACTGGCAACCCCGGAGCCATCGCCGTGAGCGAGTCGATGCCCGAAGCCCTGGGGGCGGCCGCAGCGCCCGCCGCCTCCCGGCCCAGGCTGCATGTCGTGTATTTCATGCTCGCGGCCTTCGACCTGTTGACCGCGCTCGTCAGCCTGACCCTGATCGACCAGATCACCGGCATCTACCGGCAATCGGTGGGCAAGAGCCAGTGGTGGAGCGACCGGCTGAGCGACCTGGCCGATCTCAGCCTGAGCGCGCATCGCGCCAACGCCCCGGGCAACGACGCGTTCCAGTCGGACGTGCCCGGCAACGACGCGGCCGAGAAGCGTGCCCTGATGCTCGCGCAGGCAGAGCAGTTCCACCAGCAGCTCGACACGCTGCGCGCCAGGCTGGCCGCGCGCGGGAACGTGGTCGTCGAGCCGGCGCTCCTGCAGGAATGCGATGCGGCCGCCATGCAGATGCTGCAGATGGAGGCAGAGGCTGAGACCACTTTCGATTTCCTGGAGAAGGGGGAGCTCGAACGCGCTGGCCAGAGCATGGCGCGCATGGATCAGGCTTACGGCCTGGTCTCGAGCACGCTCGACGATCTCGGGCGGCGCGCGGTCCATGCCCAGCAGCAACATCTCGAGAGCCAGGCGCGCAATGCCACGCGGTTTCGCAACAGCGAGCTGGTGATCGCGGCACTGATCATCCTCATGGTCGCCGGCGTGACCGTGTACGGTCGCACAAGCTGGCGCAGCAGATGAAGAGCACCGCGCGCCAGATGGAGCAGAGCGTCGCCGCGCTCAAGGACAGCGAGGCCCGCATCCGCGCCGTGGTCGACAGCGCGCTGGACGGCATCATCACCGTGAGCGACTCGGGCCGCTGCGAATCCCTGAACCCGGCCGCCGCACGGCTGTTCGGCTACGAGCGGCACGAGATCGCGGGCCAGCGGGTCGACCTGCTGCTGCCCGGCGTCGGCGCTGGCGATCCCATGCACCCGCGCCCCGTGCTGCACGATTTCGGCGCCAGCCCGGTCGCGACCCAGGCGCGACGCAAGAACGGCGAGCGCTTCCCTGCCGAGCTGGTGGTGAGCCGCGGCCAGCTCTCGGGCCGCCCGTTCTTCACCTGCGTGGTACGCGACATCACCGAGCGCAAGCGCAGCGAGGCCGAGCTCGAGCGGCACCGCGAGCACCTGGCGAGCCTGGTGGATGAACGCACCGCGCAGCTCGAGGCCTCGCACCAGCAGCTGCGCTTGACCGAGCGGCTGGCAGCCATCGGCACGCTCGCCGCCGGACTCGGCCACGACATGAACAACGTCCTGTTCCCGGTGCGCTGCCGGCTGGACGCGCTGGGCTCGACCGGGATCGACCCCACGGCATTGCCCGGCGAGCTCGCCGCCGTCCGCCAGGCGATCGACTACCTGCAGCAGCTGTGCGACGGCCTGCGCCTGCTCGCGCTCGACGCCGATGATGCGAGCGCGTGCGACGCAGCCACGCAGCTCGGCGCCTGGTGGCGCGAGGTCAAGCCGCTGCTGCTGAGCGCGCTGCCGCGCGGCGTGACGCTCGAGACCCGGTGGCCGGATGACCTGCCGGCGATCGCCGTCCCGGCGCACCGCTTGACCCAGGCAGTGTTCAACCTCGTGGTCAATGCTGGCGAAGCGATCGCCAGGGAAGGGGTCGTGACGATCGGCGCCGCGTTGCTCGAGGACCACCGGTTCGTCCGCATCACGGTCACGGACACGGGCCGCGGCATGAGCAGCGAGGAGCTGCGCCGCGCGCTCGATCCGTTCTTCACCACCAAGAAGCGCGGACTGGCCACCGGCCTCGGTCTGTCCCTGGTGCACGGTGTCGCACACGTGGCCGGCGGCGGTGTCGAGATCGAGTCCGCGCCGGGTCGCGGCACCAGCGTCCAGATGACCCTGCCGGTGGCCGCGGCCGCCGCGCCGACGCCCGCGCCGGCGCCGAGCCGCACCGCCTCGGTGACGCTGCGCGACCGGCGCCTGGCGACGTTCGTCGGCGCGTTGCTGCGCGCACAGGGAATCGACGTGCAGTTCACCGACGGGGCGCCGCAAGCGCGCAGCTCGCTGTGGATCACCGAGCCGACCGAGGATCACCTCGAGCCGGCACGCCAGTTCACGCACGCGGGCCGCAGCCATCGGCTGATCCTGTTCGGCAAGATACCGAACGAGTGGCGCGCGCTGAGCGCGGCCTGCGTGGACGAGTCGCACGGACTCGACGCGATCCGTGGCGCAATCCAGCTCGCCGTCGCCAGCCCAGCAGGACCATCAGCATGAGTGACGAACGCATTCGCGTGCTGTGCGTGGACGATCACGCCTTCCTGGTCGAGGGGCTGCGCACCCGGCTGACGCTCGAGCCCGATCTTGAGTTCGTCGGCTGGCTGAGCTCTGCCAGGGAGCTGCTCGCCGAGACCGAACGACTGGCGCCGCACATCATCCTGCTCGACATCGAGATGCCCGCGCCCGACCCGTTCGAGGTCTTGCAAGACGTGAACCGCCGCTTCAAGAACGTGCGCGTGATCATGCTGAGCGCCTACGTGCGCGACCACTACATCGATCTCGCGTTCAAGGCCGGAGCGTGGGGATATCTCTCCAAGAGCGATGCACCGGACGCCGTGGTGGCGGCGATCCGCAAGGTGCATCAGGGCGAGTTCGCGTTCGGTGCGAAGGTGCTCGAGCGATGCCATGGGCTCGCCGCCGATGGCACACAGCCTGCCAGGCTCACGTCCAAGCTCGATCTGCTCACGCCGCGCGAGCTGCAGGTGCTGCGCATGATCGGCAAGGGACTGTCGCGCATCGAGATTGCGCATGCGATCCACCGCAGCCCCAAGACCGTCGACAACCACCGGGCAGCGATCATGGAAAAGCTCGGCATCCACGATCGCGTGGAGCTCGCGCGCTACGCGCTCAGCGAGGGGCTCACCGAGCTGTAGCCGCCTCCGGGTTCTCCGGCGGGCGCCGTTGCGGCGGCCAGATCCGCTCCGCCGGTGGCGGATGCGCGGGCGTCCTACCGGCCACGAACGGCGCGTGCTGATGGCGGCCAGCCGCTGGCATGAGCCGCCGGTCGGGTTGCTCGGCCAGCGCCTTGATGCGGACCACCTGCTGCATCGGCAGGATCGCGTCGAGCATCGCGAAGCGATGGCCGGCGATCGACGCCGTCACGTGCTCGATCGACGCGCGCAGACGGACCGCGAAGCGCGTCCTCCTGGCGGCGAGCTCACGCAGCTCGTAGTGCAGCGCCAGCGCCGCGAATGGCACGTCCAGCACCTCGAGCCCGCGCGCAGCCACCCACACCAGCTCCCGGCCGGGAACGATGCGCGCCAGCTCGAACAGGTCGCCCGCGCGATCCAGGATTGCGGGCGGCGGCAGATGGTCGAGCAAGTACTCCGCCGAGCGACAGCCAGGCGTCTCCAGCTCGCGCCAGCCATAGGGTCCCGCGCCCCGAAGCATCTGCGCGAGCCAGGCCCAGACCTCGGCGGCGGGCGCGGCCACCGTGACCGCGTGCGCGGCGACGTGGCTGGGCGATGCAGGCCAAGCACTCCCCGGCCCGTCGATCGCCGCACCCGCGGCCTCGGCCGGCGGCGCCGACCGCTGCCATCTGCCGCTCAGCGAGCACGCGAAAGCCCGGCGTGCTGATCGGCCAGAGAGTGTGCAGCGCGGGCATGAGTCCAGGTGGTCTTGTCGGGCCAAGCAGGAGCAGCGAGCGAGCTCCGAGATGGACGCCCGCGCACGGCGATCGCGCTCGATCTGGAATCGAGCCTCCGCCGGCTTGCAGCGCGGCATCGGACGGAGAGCGCTCGGGACAGTTGCGCCAGGGAAACCTGGGGAAACGGGGAAAGAAGGAGAGTCGGGTTTTACACCCGTGAGGGCAACCCTGGCGTCGCCGAGCAGCATAACCGCGAGCGCCATTCGCCGACGCGAGAATGTCCTGGGTAAAGCACCCAATCGCACCGCCCGCGTCACTGCGCGTACAGATCGATCACGCCCTCGATGGCGCGCGCGCACACCGGGCAGAAGCCGATGTCCAGATTGCGCGTGAACATGACGCAGTCCACGCTCGGGCGATACAGGCCGCGCGCCTGGTACGCCGCACCCTCAACGCGCCCACCGCACCGGCGTGCTCCTCGCTGCCGAGCATCGCCTTGCTCGCGTCCAGGCCACGCGCCAGGAACGCCTCCATCTCCGCCTCGGTGACGCCGCGGGCACGCATCGCCAGGCGCTCGGCGGTGTAGGCGCGCCGACCAGTCGTCGAACTCCTGCTTGTGCCACGGCGTGGGCAGCGGCGTGGGCGTGACCAGCGCCCGCCACTTGAGCGCGGCCGGATCGCTGAGCGCGGTCACGTTGGGCTCCCACGGTTCCTGACCGGGCGACACGCCTTCCTCGTACGCCACCGGCGACGTGTAGTACTCGTCGGCAAGGCCCGCGAAGCAGTGGCCGAACTCGTGCACGAACAGGTACGGCGCCGAACTCGAGTGCGCGGCACACGTGGCGTACAGATTGAAGATGCCGCCGCCGCCGTACTTGCGGTCGTTCATCAGGATCTCGAGGTGATCGTAGGGCGCGAGCGCCGCAGCCTCGCGCAGCGCTCGATTGTCGAGCGTCAGGGCGTAGCGTTCGATGCCGAGCGCGTCGTAGCTCGTGCCGAGGGCGGCGATCGCCAGACCTGGTCGCTCGGCCGGCTGACGCCGCTCGCCGCCGCCGCCACGAACACGACGCGCACGTTGAAGTCATCCGCGCGGCGCGCGAACGGCTGGGTCGCGAACAGCACGCCCCACCAGCCGCCGCGCGTCGGCGACCAGCTGGTCGCGCTCGTCCTGCATGTAGCCATCCCCGAGGATCAGCAGATCGTCCTTCCGGTCTGGCGGCCCGCGCTCGGCGATCGGGATCACCTCGCCGCGCACGCCCGGGATGGACCGGTCGATCGCCTGGTCGGACGGGTCGATCGTCGTCGTGAACACCTCGACCAAGCGCTGGTCCGCGCCGCGCTTCTTCAGGTTCACCTGCACCGAGCGCTTCGGCTCGGGAAGCGCAGCGACTCGTGGAACGCGCGCAGCTGCTGCCGAGCCTCGCCAGTGGTCTCCCACTCGCCGTACAGCGACGCCAGCCCGCGCGAGTACAGCACTTCGTGGTCGCGCGCGCGACCACCTCGAAGAAGTACGTGCCCGGTTGAGCGGATCGATCAGCCGCGTGCGGCTGCCGGCCCAGGCACCGTCGACTCGCACCCGGTCGACGCTGAACAGCTCCTGCCCCCGCCCGCCGGTATGGAACAGGTCGAGGCGCATGGCCGCTCCCGTGAACTGATCGGCGAAGCTGCCGCTCGAGGGCGGCTCCGCCAGGCACAGACAGCCAACGATCCAGCCACAGAGCAGCAAGCAGAACCTCCTCGCGGGCATGGTATCCGGACGGCGCGTCCGATGTGGTGGCGCCGTGCGCGTGGTGACCGCGTGCGGCCGTCTGGTATCATATGGCGCGGCACGCTTCCCGACCTTCTTGGAGATTCCTGGTCATGCCGGCAGTCTGGATCGCGGTGGTTGTGCTCTCGTCCTTCACGTCATCCGGCGATGGCCTGATCGCCATCGCCGAGCGCGAGGCCGAACGGGAGAAGGCAGAGAAGTCGAAGGAGGTGAAGGGCCTGATCCTGGAGCTGTCGCTCTCGGACAACCCGCAGCTCGCCTATGTCAGCGAGCGCCTCGACAAGCTGATCAACCTCGGCCCGGCCGTGATGCCGGCACTGCTCGAGGCGATCAAGGGCGCCGGCAATGACATCGACGGCACGCGGCGCGCCACCAACGTCGCCTTCGCGATCGGCATGATCCTGAAGGACCATCCCGACCCGGCCACCGTGGAGACGCTCAAGCAAACCGTCAGCGATGGCTCGCTCACCACCCGGGCGGCGGCGATCCGCGCGCTCGGCATCCTGGCCGAACCTTCCGCGCTGCCGCTGCTCGAGGCCGCGCTGGCCGGCTCGCAGATCGATCTCGCCGTGGCGGCGGCCGCAGCCCTGGGCTGCTACAGCTCGCAGGAATCGGGCGCGATCCTGCACAAGGCGCTGCAGAGCCCGGACGCCGGGTTGCATCGCGTGGTGGTGCACTCGCTCGCGCAGATGCAGTACGGCCCGGCGCTGGCCGAGCTGCTCGACGAGCTGCCGAAGAGCGACCTGGGCGACACCCGCAAGGAGATCCTGGCCTTCGCCGCGAAGCAAGGGTCGATCGATGCGCTCGACAAGCTGGACAGGTTCCTGGGCACGCCTGCCCCCACCGACCTGCGCTACGCTGCCATCGAAGCGGTGCGCGACATCGCCAAGCGCGGCCGCACCAGCGACAAGTCGAAGGCGATCGCGATCCTCGCGCGCATCGTCGAGTCGCCCACCGATGGACTGTCCGAGCGCGCCGCCATCGCCCTGCACTTGCTGGGCGACGACCGCGGCCTCGACCTGGTGATCGAGGACGAGTCGCGCATGCTGCGCGGCAACCCCAAGAACTTCGCCGCGCGCGTGTCGCGCGCCAGGAAGTACTACGCGTTCCAGCGCTACGGCGACGCGATCAAGGACTGCCGTGCCGCGATCGACGCCGTGCGCGGTCAGACCTCGACCGGCCCGGTGAACGTGCTGCTCGCCGCGTGCTACGCCGGCATGGAGGACTTCAAGACCGCCAGGCGCTTCCTCGAGAAGTCCGAGCTCGATTCGCTGAAGCCGCTGACCGAGACGTATCCGGAGCTGGCCGAGATGGCGAAGGATCCCAAGTACGGCAAGCTGTTCGAGAAGTAGCGCCGTTCCTCGGCAGGGCGCGCAGCACATCCATGGGGTTGCGGGACTATCATCGCAAGCGCGACTTCACGCGCACGCAGGAGCCGCGCGGTGGCGAGCCGCCGACGACCTCGGGCAACACGTTCGTGATCCAGAAGCACGCGGCACGCCGGCTGCACTACGACTTCCGCCTCGAGCTGGACGGCGTGCTGAAGAGCTGGGCGCTGCCGCGTGGTCCGAGCCTCGATCCGGCGGAGAAGCGCCTCGCAGTCCACGTCGAGGACCACCCGCTCGAGTACGCGTTCTTCGAGGGCGTGATTCCCAAGGGCGAGTACGGTGGTGGCACCGTCCTGCTCTGGGATCGCGGCATCTGGCTGCCGAAGGGCGATGCTGCCGACGGCTATCGCCGGGGCAACCTCAAGTTCACGCTGGCCGGACAGAAGCTGCGCGGCGCCTTTGCCCTGGTGCGGATGAAGCCGCGAGCCGATGAGCGCCGGCGGCAGCGCGCGGCGGACGAGGAGGACGGCGAGAACTGGCTGCTGATCAAGGAGCTCGACCAGGAGGTGCGCCGCGGCAAGGACGATGACGTGCTCGAACGCCTGGCGTCGAGCGCGCTCAGCGGTCGCACGATGGAGGAGATCGCGCGCGAGCCTGACCGCGTGTGGCACTCGCTGCCGAAGAACCCGGCGCCGGTGTTCACGGCGGCGGCGATCGCGAGCTTGAAGAACGTCGTGCGCGCCGAGCCGCCGGAGCAGATCACGCCGCAGCTCGCCACTCCGGTGGCGACGCCGCCCGAGGGCGATCAGTGGCTGCACGAGATCAAGCTCGACGGCTATCGACTGATCGCCCGCGCCGCGGGCGGCAAGGTGCGCGTGTTCACCCGGCACGGCCTCGACTGGACCGACCGGTTCCCATCGATCGTGCGCATCCTCGAGTCGCTGCCGGTGGCGGCGGCGATCCTCGACGGCGAGGTGGTGAAGCTGCAGGCCGATGGCCGCAGCAGCTTCGACGGCCTGCAGGACGCGATCGCCCGACGCAGCGATGCCGGCTTGACCTACTTCGTGTTCGACCTGCTCCACCTCGACGGTTTCGATCTCCGCCAGGTGCCGCTCGAGCAGCGCAAGCAGACGCTCAAGCCCTTGCTCGAGCGGCTGGCTTACGCCGCCAACGTGCGCTACACCGACCACGTGGTGGGCCGCGGCAAGGAGTTCTTCCTGCAGGCCGGCCGGTTCCGGCTCGAGGGCGTCGTGTCGAAGCTGCGTGACGGCGCGTACCGCGGCGTCCGCAGCCGCGACTGGCTCAAGGCCAAGTGCGAGCACCGGCAGGAATTCGTCGTCGGCGGCTTCACCGAACCCGCTGGCTCGCGTGCTGGATTCGGCGCGCTCTTGCTCGGCTATTACGATGCGGCGGGCCAGCTGATCTACGCGGGCCGGGTCGGAACCGGCTTCACCGATCGCGACCTGGAGCAGCTGCGCACCCTGCTCGGCCGCCACGAGCAGGCACAGACGCCGTTCGCTGCGCTTCCCAGGGATGCGGTTGCGCCCGGGACGCACTGGGTCGCGCCCGAGCTGGTCGCCGAGGTGCGGTTCACGAGCTGGACCGAAGCGCGCCAGCTGCGGCATGCAGCATTTCTCGGCCTGCGCGAGGACAAGCGGGCGCGCGAGGTGACCAGCGAGCTGCCGGCGCCGCGCGCGGAACCACCGAGGCCAGACACGATCAGGGCAGAGAGCGCGCGCGTCAGCCGGTCGGTCGAGGTCGCGGGAATCAAGATCAGCAATCCGGACAAGGTCCTGTATCCGGACATCGGCGTGACCAAGCTCGAGCTGGCGCACTTCTACACCGACATCGCCGACTGGATCTTGCCGCATCTGGTGCGCCGGCCGCTCACCGTGGTGCGCTGTCCCGACGGCTACTTGCAGGAGAACTTCTACCAGAAGCACATGAACGACACGGTGTCGGACGCGCTGCGCACGATCCCGGTCCACGAGGACGGCAAGGTCGTGAACTACCTGATGATCGATTCGCTCGCGGGCTTGATCGGCTGCGTGCAGATGGCGGTGCTGGAGCTGCATACCTGGGGCACTCACATGGAGCATCTCGATCGCCCCGATCAGTTGATCTTCGATCTCGATCCCGACACCGCGCTGCCGTTTTCCGCCGTGATCGCCGCCGCCAGCACGCTGCGGGCGCTGCTCACGGCGCTCGAGCTCACGAGCTTCGTCAAGACCACGGGCGGCAAGGGGCTGCATGTCGTCGTGCCGATCGACCCGGAGCTCGGCTGGAGCGAGGTGAAGGCGTTCTCCAAGGCGGTCGCCGACGCGCTGGTGCGCATCGAGCCCAGGCGCTACACCGCCACGTCGGCGAAGGCGGAACGCACCGGCAAGATCTTCGTCGACTATCTGCGCAACGCCGAGGGAGCGACGGCGGTGGCCGCGTACTCGACGCGCGCGCGCGCCGGCGCGCCGGTCGCCACGCCGATCCACTGGGACGAGCTCGACGAGCACTTCGATCCGCGGCTCTGGCACGTGCGCTCGCTGGGCGCGCGCCTCGCGCAGCTCGCGGGCGATCCATGGCAAGGCTACGCCGCCACCAGGCAGAGCCTGGGCGCCGCAATCCGGAAGCTGCGTTGAGCTTGCGTCGCAAACCCGCTAGAACCACCCACCCGCGATGCCACGCGCCACCCAGAGCTCGAAGGTCATGACCGTCGCCGTGCTCACCGGCATCGTCTGGGCCGTGGTGGAGCTCCTGCTGCGCGGCGCTCCGGTCGCCGGCCACGGCGCACCGGTGCTCGCCTGCAGCGTGCTGGTGGCCGTCGCGCTCTCGATCCCGGCCGCCCTGGCGGCCGTCGCTCTGCCGCGGGTGATCTCGTTCGCGGCTCGCCTCGTGGCCTGCCAGGTGGCGGCGATCGGCACGTGCGTCCTGGCGGTATCGGGCTACCTGCGCTTCTCGGGCGCTGCGCCGATGGCGTCGGCGGCCACCGTGCTGATCGTCGGCGCGGCAATGCTGGCTGCGGCCGTGCCCGCGGCGATTGCCGGTCTCGCGGCGCACCGGCTGGCCCGGCTGGTCCCGGCTCGCCTGTCGATCCCGGCGCGTGCGCTTGCCCTGCTCATGCTCGCATGGAGCAGCTGGTGGCTCGCGACCTGTCGTGAAGCGCCGATCCCGGAACGCTGGGCGAGCCTCGCCGAGGCCAGCGCACGCGAGCCCAGCGTCGTGCTGCTGATCGGCGATACGCTGCGCGCCGATCACGTGTCGGCGCTCGGCTACGCTCGCGCGACCACGCCCAACCTCGCGCGGCTCGGCGGCACGCTGTTCGCATGCGCGCAGCGTGTCCAACTGGACGCGGCCGGCGGTGACGACGATGCTGAGCGGGCTCCCACCGCTCACGCACGGCGTGCTGAACGTCACCAGCGCCTTGCCCGACGGCATGGCCACGCTGCCCGAGATCTTCGCCGGCGCGGGCTTCGCGACCGCCTTCCTCACCGCCAATCCGAACACCGGCGCGGTGTTCGGCTTCGACCGTGGCTGCGACGTGTTCTTCGACGCCGCCGCGCACCCGCTGTCGCGGCTGCTGCCCACGACGCTCGGACAGGTGGCGGCCAGGCTGCTGTTGCGCTTCGATCGGGCGTCGTCTCTCGGCGGCGAAGTCATGCGCTTCCTCGATGCGGTGGGCTCGCGACGGTTCTTCCTGGTCGTCCACTACAACGATCCGCACACGCCCTATGCACCGCCGGATCCGTTCGACCGGCTGTTCGTACAGTCTCGGCCGGGCCGCGCCAGCCGCGATCCGGTGCACATCCGACCGCAGAACGAGCCGGAGCGCCAGGCCGCGATCGCTCTCTACGACGGCGAGATCGCGTCGCTCGATCATGCGCTCGCCGCGGTCATCGATCAGCTGCGCACGCGCGGCCTGCTCGATCGCACGGCGATGGTGTTCGCGGCCGACCACGGCGAGGAGTTCGACGAGCATGGTGGCTATGGCCATGGTCGCACGCTATTCGAGGAGATCCTGCGCGTGCCGTTGCTGGTGCGGCCGCCCGGCAACGTGGTGCCTGCCAGCGTCGAGGCAGCGCCGTCACGTTGCTCGACGTGGCGCCCACCTTGCTCGCGCTGGGTGGGGTGAAGGTCCCGGGCGAGTGGCCGGCACCGACGTGCGCGTGCGCGGCGGCGACGGCGTGCGCGCGAAGCTCGCGACCAGCGAGATCCCGCACGCCGCCGCGTGGATCGACGGATCGCTGAAGCTCGTGCTCGACCTCGACCACCAGCGCGAAACGCTGTTCGATCTGCAGGCCGACCCGGGCGAGCAGCACGAGGCGGCGGGGCAGCAGCAAGCGGTCGTCGCGCAGCTGCGCACCAACCTGCAGCACGCGCTCGAGGCAGCGGGCGCGCGGCGGATGAAGCCCGTCGATCTCGCGCTCTCGCGCGAGCTCATCGACGAGCTGCGTCGCCTTGGCTACGCCAAGTGAGGAGGAGGCGCCCGGGCCTCTGGTGTCGGCGAGGTAACATGGAAACGTGCCGGCCACGGCGCCGCGTGCCGCGCATGGCGGTACGAGGGTTGCACTGGCCGCGGCGAGGAACATTCTCCGGTGAACTCCGAAGCAATCACGGTGACCAGCTTGACCAAGGCATTCGGCTCACAGCGCGCCGTCGACGCCGTGAGCTTCAGCGTCGCCGCCGGTGAGCGCCTGTTCGTCGTCGGGCCCTCGGGCTGCGGCAAGACCACTCTGCTGCGGCTGATCGCCGGGCTGGAGCGACCCGACAGCGGCGAGCTCCGGATCTTCGCGCAGCTGGTCGCGGGCCCGAGCGTCATGGTGCCGCCCGCTCGCCGCCAGCTGTCGATGGTGTTCCAGAGCTTCGCCCTGTGGCCGCACATGACGGCGATCGAGCACCTGCGCTACGCCGGCGGCAAGCGCGCGCCACCAGAGTGGATCGCGCAGCTGGTGGCGATGACCCGCCTGGTCAGCGTCCAGGCCAAGTATCCGGCGATGCTGTCCGGCGGCGAGCAGCAGCGCCTCGCGCTGGCGCGCGCGCTCGTCACCCGGCCGCGGCTGCTGCTCATGGACGAGCCGCTGCGCAATCTCGATCCGGTGCTGGCGAGCGAGCTGCGCCGCGAGATGGACGAGCTGTTCCGCGAGCTCGGCATGACCGTGGTGTACGTGACCCACGACCAGCGCGAGGCGCTCGAGCTCGGCCAGCGCATGCTGATCATGCGCGCGGGCCGGGTCGAGGCGCTCGGCACGCCGGTCGAGCTCACGCGCTCGCCGCAGACGGCGTTCGCAGCCCGCTTCCTCGGCCAGGCGAACGTGTTCGAGGTGCGGGTGAAGGCCGGCGCCGCCGACGGTCCGTTCGGGGCGATCAAGACCGACTTGCCGCAGGGGACGCTCGCGCTCGTGTGCATCCAGCCGCACGATGTGAAGCTGTCGCGCACCGCCGGCACCTGGCGGGTCGTGCGCCTGCTGGTGCGCGCCGATCAAGTTCTGGTCGAGCTCGAGGACGAGCACCAGACCCTGCTCGTTGCCGCGCTCGCCAACGGCATGGTCGTCGCGCCCGGAGATCGCCTGTCGGTGCGCGTGGATCACGCAACGATCCGCGCTCTGCGTGGAGGATCGACGTGACGCGCGCGCGCTTGATCGTCGTGCTGCTGCTGGTCTCCGTCCTGGGCGGGATCATCTATCTTGCCGCCGCCTCACGCGAAGCGCCGGCGCCGAAGCCCGCATCCGCATCGGCGTTCACCAGCTCCGAGCAGTGCGCGGCCTGCCATCGCGAGGTCTATGACGAGTGGCAGTCGTCGTATCACGGCCTGGCGTGGACCGATCCCCTCGTGCGCGCGCCGGAGCAAGCCGACAACTTCGCCAAGCAGGATTGCATTCCCTGCCACGCGCCGCGGCCGGTGTTCGAGCACGGCATCGGCAAGGAAGCGCGCGTGGTCCCGCGCGCGGCCAATCGCCACGAGGGCGTCGACTGCCTCGCCTGTCACAAGGTCCAGGATCAGGTCGCCGCCTCGCACACCGCCGCCGCACCCTGCCATCCCGTCGGCAACGCCGATCTCGCCACGACCGCGGTGTGCGCGCCCTGTCACAACCAGCACAAGACCGTGGACGAGTGGGACGCAACCGAGTTCGCCAGGCGCGGCGTGATGTGCAACGACTGCCACATGCCGCCAGCGGCGCGCGCGGCCACCAGCGCGCGGCCGGCGTACACCGGCAGGTCGCACGTGTTCGTGGGCGGTCACGACCGCGAAATGCTGCAGAAGGCCGGCTCGCTCACCACCGAGGTGCGCGGCGCGGGCGGCGAGCGCGTGCTGCTCGTGAGCGTGCAGAACGTTGGCGCCGGCCACAACTATCCGACCGATGCGCGCCACCGCGCGCTCGACGTCGTGGTCACGTTGATCGACCAGCAGGGCCGGCCGATCGCGGGCAGCGACCTGCGCGAGGCCGGCCAGGAGCCAGGCACGCGGCGCACCCGCTTCCGCAACCCCTACCGCACCGAGTCCGGCAAGGTCGACACGCAGATCCGCGCGGGCGAGACCGGCACGCTCGAGGTGCCGCTGCCCGCCGGCGTGAAGCTCGCGCGGGTCGAGCTGATCTACAAGCTCACGCCGTACCTGGCCGACACCGAGGGGACGCTGGTCGAGCAGAAGGAAGTCGAGGTGGGATCGTGATGCGCCTGCGGCTGCTGGTCGCCGCCGTCGCTGCGCTCGCGGCGAGCTGCGACCATGCGCAGGCGCCAGCGCCTCGCAAGACCACGCACTTCCCACCGATGCCGAGCAAGGGCGAGTGGTTCTGGAAGGACCACCTGTTGCCCGACGATCTGCCACCGCTCGCGCCGAGCGGCCAGGGCAACACGTACCACGACCTGCTCGCGCTCGCCGGCCGCAATCCGGCACAGGTGGAGGACTCGATCGCCCGGCTCGCTGCCGCCCCCGCGCCCGCGATCCCAGAGCTCGCGGCCGCGCTGGTTCATGCCGATCGCAGCGTGAGCTACGCCGCGGTGTGTGCCCTCGGCCGCATGCGCGACCCGCTCGCAGCACGCGCCCTCGTGCTCGGCTTCCGCCACTCCCTGCCGGAGATCGCCGTGCTCGCGATCCAGGGCGCCATGGCGCAGGCGGAACCGTGGCTGGTGCCGCGGCTGATCGTCGAGTTCGGGTGGCGCGACGTGAACCCGATCCTCGCGGCGCGCGTGGCCGCGGCCGCCGCGCTGCTCGATCGGCAGTGGATGGGTGGCATCCCGTTGCTGATCAAGGTGCTGAAGGAGAACACGCCGATCGCCGACGAGGCGAACCGCGAATGGGATCGCCGCGAGCGCATTGCCTGGGAGAAGGAGCTGGCAATCGCCGCGCTCGCACGGGCGTTCGGCAACGACTTCGGTTTCAACGAGAACGCGCCCGCAGTCATGCAGGTCGATCTCGTGCGTCGCGTGCAGGCTTTCTACGAGCAGCACTGCGTCGAGCTGAACCAGCGCACACCGGCGATCACCGACCCGCGGCTGGTGGCATTGATCCGTCGCTTGATCGGCGGGCTGAACACCTTCCAGCTGCGCAATGTCGATGACGCGCGGTTCGTGCTGGAGACGCTGGGCCCGCGGGTCGCGCCGTTCCTCCTCGAGGGTGCGTTCGCCGACGCCTTCTACACGCGCTACCATTGCCTCGAGGTGCTGGGCAAGTTCCGCGAGGAAGCAACCCTGGCCGAGCGGACGCAATGGTCGAAGCGCCATCGAGCCGATCGGCACCGATGCCGACCCAGCGCTGCGCGAGCAAGTGGCAGCGACCCTGGGTGGCTCGCGGCGCCGGAAACGATCCCGGCGCTGGCCAGGCTGCTTTCGGACGGCGAGCTCGGCGTGCGTACCGCCGCGGCGCTCGCCCTCGGGCGCTCGGGTCAATCGTCGGCGCGCGCGGCGCTCGAGCGTGTGTTTCGCCCGGCGGCAGCCACCAGCGAGGATCAGGTGGCGATGCTCGCCGCACAGATCGAGCTCAAGAGCGAGCCCGCGCTCGACGCCTTCTTGCTCGGGTTCACCGCCGCCAGGCCCGAGGTGAGCTCCACCACCCTGGACATGTTCGCACTCTTGACCGGCAAGGACTTGCGGCCGCAGCGCGGCGAGCCCTGGCAGCCCGGGGCCGCCATCGAGCAGGCGCGCCAGCTGCTGCGCAAGCGCTACTTTGCCGAAAGACTCCAGGGCAAGCCCGACGGGCAGGGATAGTCCCAGGCTGGGTCATCCACCGTGCTCGCCGGGACCGTGGCGCGAGCCCGCGGTTTCAAAAAACCGCCAACGCTGGTACAGTTGTGCCGAGGCCCGCTCGCACGGTGGCACCCAGCCAGGGACACAACCATGAACGCGTTCTCGGTCCTGCCGATGCTCTTCGCCGCCCTCCTGGTGGGCGACAGCGCCAACTCGACCGTCGGCCGTCCGGGCGGCGGCGCTCAACCGGCGGACAGAGCAACGGCATCGGCGCCGGCTCGGGGTCGTCGCGACCCGGCATCTCGCCGCCCGTGAGCACACCGCGCCCGTCGCCGATCTCCACGCCGCGCGTGGACGCGCCGCGCGTGACGCCGGTGCCGCACTCGCCCTGCCCCGATCAACGGTGATGCGGGTGCATCGAGCCGGGTGATCTCGCGGCCGCCGGTGACCTCGCCGCGCGGCGATGGCCCGCGGCGCATCGGCACTGGCGCGGACCGCGTGCCGGACCTCGATTCCGGCTCCGGCGCAGCCGCTCAAGGTCGCGCGCGACGCTCACCCGTCGCAGCCATGATCTGCCCGGCGCCGGCAGCAACGACGGCGACCGGACCTCGGGCGGCAGGGACGCTCCGCGCGGTCGCGACCGCAGCGGTGGAACCGCACGCGACCCGCTCGGCAGCAGCGGCAATCCGTACGTGAAGCCGGCACCGAGACCGCACGACGGCTCGCCGCAGCACGGCAGCAACCTGCCGAGCGAGGACACCGCGCCGCGACCGCACGCTGCCGATGCCGATCGCGGCGACGATCACGGCGGCGACCCGCCGGCGGACGGCGGCGACCAGGAAACCGACCAGGGGAACCACCGCGATCGCGAGCGCAGCGACTCGCGCAGCTGGCATTCGGATTCGCGCAGCTGGCGCGGCAGCTCGTGGTGCAACTGCTGGGACTGGTGGTTCACGGGCAACTGCTGGCATCACTGGCACTTCGGCATCGACCCGTGGTTCTGCTGCGGCAGCTGGTTCGGCTGGTCGTGGGGCTACGTGTTCTGCGGCGATCCGTGGAATCCGTG
The DNA here is from genome assembly GCA_046349655.1 of Planctomycetota bacterium. Lineage (GTDB taxonomy): Bacteria > Planctomycetota > B15-G4 > B15-G4 > JAXMBY01 > JAXMBY01. The sequence continues at coordinate 73,484 of JAXMBY010000018.1, read as the reverse complement.
GGTCTGGTACTACCGCCCGCGCTACGGCGCGTCGGTGTACGTCTACTATCCCTACCCCTACCACACGTACTCGTACGTCAACCTCGACTACGTCGACGAGACCAAGACCTACCCGCCCTTGCCGAGCGAGACCTACGTCGATGCCGCCGCGGACCTCGAGCAGCTGCTCGGGCAAGGCAAGCAGCTGTTCCGGCAGGCGGACTACCTCGGCGCCGCGGAGGCTTTCCGCCAGGCGATCCTGAAGGACCTCACCAACCCGATCGCCAAGTTCGGCTACGCGCACGCGCTGTTCGCGCTCGGCAACTACCCCTTTGCGGCGCTGGCGATCCGCCTCGGCATGAAGCTCTTGCCGGAGTGGCCGATCCTGGGCGGGGGCCTGCGCGATCTGTACGGCAAGCCCGACGACCTCGACGGCCATCTGCAGGCGCTCGATCACTATCTGGCGCAGCGCCCGGACGATCCGGCCGCGCTGCTGGTGCTCGGCTACGCGCAGTACTTCTCGGGCAACCTCGATCGCGCCGCGGCGGCATTCGAGCGCCTGACGCAGCTCGATGCGGGCGATGACGTGGCGCGCCGGTTCCTCGAGTCCGCAAATGCGATCAAGGCCGGACAGGTGGCGCCGCCGCCGGCCACGAGCACACCACCCGCACCGGCCAAGGATCACTGACCGGCACCAGCACGCAAGGGCGAGCCGCGGCAGCGCGGCTCGCGTGGTGGCGCATCACGCCGGCGGCGCGCGCACGAACCCTCGCAGGACGAGATCGTCCGCCAGCATCTGCACCTGGACGTGCTCCAGCGAGAGCGCGTCGGCGATGCGCTCGAAGCCCGTCCCGGCGAACGGCGTCGGCGCGCGCGCGCCGCCGAGCAGCTTCGGCGCCACGACCGCGACCACCTGATCGGCGACGCGGGCTTCCAGGAACGATGCAAACGTGCGCGCGCCGCCCTCGACCAGCAAGCGATGAACGCCGCGCGCGCGCAGGTCGCCGAGCGTGAACAGGAGCAGGTCCGCGCGCCCGCCCGGGCAGCACACGACCCGCACGTCGCGCGGCAGGTCGTGCGGCAGGGCGCGGCAGGTGTAGATCCACGTCGGCACCGCGGCCGCGGTACGCACGCACGCCGACCGGGGCGGCGTCTTCAGGTCCGGATCGAGCACGACCCGCACCGGATTGCGGCCGGCAACCAGCCGGCACGTGAGCTCGGGATCGTCTCGCTCGACGGTTCCCACACCCACGAGCACCGCGTCGGCCAGCGACCGCTCGCGATGCACGAACGCGCGGCTCGGCTCGCTCGAGATCCAGCGCGAGTCGCCGGTGTGCGATGCGATCTTCCCGTCCCACGTCATTGCCCACTTGAGGATCACGTGCGGGCGTGACAGGGTCTGGTAGCGCGTGAACCCGGCCACCACGTCGAGCGCCGCGCTCTGTTCCACGCCCACCTGCGTGGGAATGCCGGCACGGGCGAGGAACTCGAGGCCCTGTCCGCCGTTGCGCGCCGAGGGATCGCCGGTGGCGATGATCACGCGCGCGACCCGCGCGCGGGCGATCGCCAGCGTGCACGGCGGCGTCTTTCCCTGCGTCGCGCATGGCTCGAGCGTCACGTGGAGGTCGGCGCCGGCGGCACGATCGCCGGCGCGCGCCAGCGCCACGATCTCGGCATGGTGGTCGCCGTACGCGGCGTGGTACCCCTCGGCGATGATCGTCCGGCCGCGCGCGATCACCGCGCCCACCATCGGGTTGGGCTCGACCAGCCCGCGCCCCAGCGTGGCGAGGTACAGCGCGCGCTGCATCAAGCTCGGCTCGAACGGCTCCATGTGCTGCGAGATACCGCGGCAGTGCGCAAAAGTCCAGCTTGCCGGACAGCCGCGTCGCCCCGGATAATGCGCGCGCCAGCCAGAGCGGAACCACCACCCTCTCGCGCGAAGGACGACGCCATGAACACACCGGCGACCTCGATCGTTTTCTTGCTCCTCGCTGGCGCCACGGCGATCGCCGGCGGCAGTGCCGATTCGACCATCTGGTCGGCCGCCAAGGGCGGCCTGATCGACAGCGGCTGGATCGTGAGCGCACCCGCCGGCAGCGAGGACTACTTCGATCAGACCTACATGCTCGCCGCCGGCATCGACAACAGCGAGGATGGTGTGCTCGCGAGCGGGCTCGCGATCTGTGGCACCGCGGTCTCGGTCGCCGATTTCGGCTCGGGGCGAACCTACCCGCGCGTGGGAGTGTTCCTCTCCAACCTCGCCGTGGACAGCACCGGCGAGACGCCGGATCTCGCCAACGCCGTCGCCGAGGCGGCGAGCCCGCCGCTCGGGCAGCCGGAGCTCTATCACTTCGTCGCCTTCGACCTGGGAAAGGGAACGATCCCCGGCGGCGTGACTCGCGTGCATGCCGTGGCGCAGCTGCCGCCCGGCGACCCGGGTCTGCTAGGGATCGGTGCCGACAGCCACTCGAGCGGCACCACCGGCGGCTACGCCGGCTTCACCACCGATGGCTATCAGACCCCGTCGCAGGACGTGTCGTTCCTCGACTTCGGACTCAATCCCGGCCAGGACAACAGCACCACCACCTCATGCAAGCCGGCGGATCGATTGCCGCATGGCCGCCTGCGCGGGTCGAGCTGGCGCCAGGGTGTCGGCGAGGGCGACAAGCTCACGCTGCACCTGCGAGCCGGCGCGCGCCTCGACCTCGCGTTCTTCGGCACGCGGGCCGGCGACCGGTTGCGCATCTATGCGAACACCCAGCCGTGCGCGCCGGCGGTCCCGGTCGGGCCGGTGCTGACGGCGAGCGGCGATCCCGACGGCGACGGCTCTTACCTGCGCATCCACGCGACCTGGCCGTCCGGCATCGGCGGCACCACGGTCCGCTTCAGCGCCGTGTGGGGCAATGCCGCGTGTGCGGCCGCCGGCGCAGGCTTCACCAACTGCATCACCATCATCGCCGAGCAGGACCTGCCGTTCGGTGCCTGCGACGACGGCACGATCGAGAGCGCGTGGGTGGTGCAGATCCCGTCGGGGCCCTCGGACTACTTCAATAACCACTTCGGCGACGGCCGCGGCGTGCCGGGCGTGGTCGGGCTCACCATCGCGGTGCTCGACTTCGGCGCGTACCTGCCGCTCTATCCGAGCGCGGGCGTGTCGAACGCCAACCTCGCCTTGGACGCGAGCGGCTTCACCCCCGATCTCGCCGCGCCGCTCGCCCTGGTCGCCCCGTTCACGTTCCCGCCGGGCACGATCGCGAGCACGTCGGCTCAGTACATCCGCCATGCCATCAGCGTGGCCGGCAGCAGCCTCGGCACGCACGTGCACGCGTGGGTGCAGTTCCCGCCCGGCGACAGCGGGCTGCTCGCGGTCGGCGCGGACACCACGAGCTCGGTCGACTGCAGCTTCTTCTCCCTGGATGGCTATGCCACGCCGGCGCTCGCCACCCCTCCCAACTGGGGGCTGCGGCTGCGCACCAATTGAGAATGTCGAGAACCGTACCGGGACATGGAAAATCTGGGATCAATTGACGCCCCTCCACCATCCAACTAGGCTGTCACCGCTGCGTGGAGGATGAGGAGATCGGTACCACCCATCGCCATCGGCTTCTCTGCCTCGAAGCTCCGACCACGGCCGTCCGCTGATCGCGTTCCCACGGATCCGGCGGCTTGATTTGCACTAGCAGGAGGATTGGGATGCTACGTTCTTCCCTGGCGCTCGCCGCGCTTGCCATGCTGGCGGCCCGGGTCCTCGCCAACGACACGGTGGATTCGGCGATCTACAGCACGACCACACAGAGAAGGCCCAACACGGGCTGGGTGGTCCAGTTCCCGACCGGCACGCAGGACTACTTCAACGCCGTGTTCGACGTCGTCGCCGGCAGCGGCAACTTGCAAGGACAGAACTCGGTTGCCGATGGCTTGCCGATCACCTCGATCGCACTGTCGGTGGCCGACTTCGGCTCGGGCCGCACCTACGCGACGGTGGGCGTGTACAAGTCGAACCTGGCCGTCGACAGCACCGGTGCGACCCCGGACCTCGCCAGCCCGGTGTCCCAGTCCTTCAGCCCGGCGCTCTCACCGCCCAACCTGTTCGACTATGTCGTGTTCAACCTGAGCGAGGGCGCGATCCCTGGCGGCCAGACCAAGCTGCACGCGGTCGAGCAGTTCCCGCCCGGCGATCCTGGCCTCCTCGGCCTCGGTGCCGACACGCTCGGCACCGCGCCGCGCGCCGCCTTCACCAGCGACGGCTACGCGACGCCGGCGCTCCTGATCTCGTTCCTCGAGTACGGCCTCAACCCTGGCCAGGACAACACCGCCACCACGTCCTGCTCCTCGGCCGCACGCCTCCCGCATGGCCGCCTGCGCACCACCAACCGGACCCAGGTTGGCTCGGGCGATTACCTCTCCACGGCGGTGCGGGGCGGCGACACGCTGCAGCTCGCCTTCTACGGCAGCAAGAGCGGCGACAAGCTGCGCCTGTACTTCAACGTCGCCCCATGCACCCCGGCGGTCGCGATCGGCCCGGTGCTGCCGACGATCCCGGACCCCGACGGCGATGGCACGTTCATCCGCCTGAACGCCACCTGGCCGTCCGGCTTCGGCGGCCAGACGTTCCGGTTCAGCGCCGTCTGGGGCAATCCTGCCTGCTCTGCTCCTGGCGTCGGCTTCACCAACTGCGTGACCGTGGTCACGCTCGCCGACCTGCCGTTCGGCAACTGCGACGACGGCACGATCGAGAGCGGCTGGGTGGTGCAGATCCCGTCGGGCCCATCGGACTACTTCAACAATCATTTCGGCGACGGCAGCAGCCAGAACGGCATCGTTGGCATCACCATCGCCGTGTTGGACTTCGTCACCTCGACGCCCGCCTATCCGACTTCGGGCGTGTCGAACGCGAACTTCGGCGTGGACCCGACCGGCCATACGCCGGACATCGGCAACCCGCTCGCCACCGTGAGCCCGTTCACGTTCACGAGCGGCACGTTCGCCACCACCTCGGGCCAGTATGTCAGCCACTCGGTCTCCGTGGCGGGCGGCCTGCTCGGCACGAACGTGCATGCCTGGGTGCAGTTCCCACCCGGCGACTCCGGCTTCCTGGGGGTTGGCGCCGACACCAGCAGCCCCGCCAACGGCTGCTCGTTCTTCACGTCGAATGGCTACGCGACGCCGGCGGTCACGTTCCTCGTCGGCACCGGCAACTGGGGGATGCGCGTCGCGGTCAATTGAGCGAGTCGCCGATGCGCCGCGCCGGCCGCAGGCCGAGCGAATCGTGGCGATGATCGGGCTTGTTGTAGAAGCGCATGCTGACCCGTGAGTTGGCGGCGTTGAAGTCGAACGCGCCGCCGCGCGCCGAACGCAAGCCTTCATCGTTCGTCGGGTGGCGCTCACCGTCTCCCGGGTCGGGTGGGATCGTGTACGAGGCAAAGGCGTCGCGGCACCACTCGAACACGTTGCCGATCACGTCGTGCAGGCCGAACGCGTTCGGCCGGAAGCTGCCCACCGGCGCATGCACCTGGTAGTGGTCGTCCCAGGTCTCGATCTGCACGCTGCTCGGGTCAGACTTGGACCCGGACTGGTCGAACAGGTTCGCCGCCGTGGGCAGATCACTCTTGTTACGACCGGTCCACCACGGCGTGCTCGTGCCCGCACGCGCTGCACACTCCCACTGCGCTTCCGTGGGCAGCACGAGCCCGAGGTGGTCGAGGACCCTGGCAGCCTCGTTCCAGCTCACACCCTCGACCGGATGAAGCAGGTAGGGCTTGGTGAGTGCCTTGCGGTCGCGGAACGTGCTCGGATTCGACCCGGTGACGTGCTGCCACTGTCCCTGCGTCATCTCGTACTTGGAGATGAAGAAGGGGGCGAGCGGCACGCTCGTGACCGGACTCTCCTCGATCGGATCGATGTTGTCGCGCGCCAGCGGATCGTAGTTTGGCTCGTCGGGGTGCTTGCTCTGCGCCCCCATCAGGAAGCTGCCACCAGGAATGAGCACGAACACGAGCGCGCTGTCCTCGTGCATGGCGAGATGCCCATCGCTGTTGCGCTCGGGAATCGCGCCGGTGCGCGGCATGGCGAACTCGAACAGCTGCGACTCGGGATCCTGGCCAAGGGGGACGAAACCGACCTGCGCCTCGAGGCGCAGGTTGTCGTACCGAGCATCCTTCTCGAGCGCCGCGCACACGTCATCCCATGCCGTGGCTCGATCGCCTGCGAGCGTGCGCATCTCGACCGACTCGGCCTCGCTCAGGCGCGCCTTCACATCGGCGATCAACCCCACGCGCGGGTCGGGGTCGGCGAGCTGCTCGAGCGACGTGACCAGTTCGGCGAGCGTGTCGTGCCGCCACTGCTCCTCGTTGGTGGCGAACCTCCATGCGGGCTTGCGCTCGCTCGCGAGCGCGACCGACTCGACGGCCCGCGCGGCATCGAGCTCGCCCCGCTCGCGCCAGCGCGCGAGCGTCTGGCGATGCCGCGGCAGGCGTGACTCGAGCGCCGCCGCACGCGCCAGCCAGGCCTTCATGTCCTCGACCTTCGCCGGCCACTCGGGCCACAGCTTCTCGGCGTCGCGCACCAGCTCGCGCACCAGATGCGAGTCCGACAGCCGCAGCACCTCCGCCTCCTTGACGCTGCGCACGTAGGCGATGCCGCCCATCCCCATGAGCGCGAGCAGGATCGCGGCGGCGGTGGCCAGCGCCACGCTCTTGTTGCGCACCACCCACTTGCGCAGCTCGGCGAACGCTCCGGTCTCGTACGCGCGCACCACGCGATGCTCGAGGAACGCGCGCAGGTCCTCCGCCATCTCGCCCATGTCGGCGTAGCGATCGGCGGGCTCGCGCGCCATCGCCCGCTCGCAGATCGCAACCAGCTCCACCGGCACCTCGGCATCGAGCGCGTGGATCGGCTTGGGCGGCCCCTGCACGACCAGCCCGAGCACCGTGTGCGGCGACATGCGCGTGCCTGGCGGCCAGTACGGCAGCTGGCCGGTGAGCAAGTGGTAGAGCATCGCCCCCACCGAGTACACGTCGGCGCGCGGACCCACCTCGTGCACGCGTCCGGCCGCTTGCTCCGGCGCCATGTACGAGGGCGTGCCAACGATGTCGCCATCCATCGTCATGAGCGGCGAGTCGGCGGTGTCGCGCAGGTCGTCGCGCTCGGTGTGGATCGCGGTCTGCGATGCGAGCGCGACGTCGCGCAGCCGGAGGTCGTGATGGTCGTCGTAGCCCACCACGCGCGCCAGCCCCCAGTCCATCACATAGGTCTCGCCGAACCGACCCACCATGATGTTCGCCGGCTTGAGGTCGCGGTGGATCACGTTCTTGCTGTGCGCGTACGCCATCGTCTCGCACACCCGCTGCATGACGTGCAGCGCGCGCGTGCGCGTCCAGCCCTCCTGGCCCGCGTGCACCAGATCGAAGATCTCCTTCAACGTGCGGCCCTTGACCAGCCGCATGGTGAAGTACAGGCGGCCCTCCTGGTCCAGGCCCAGCTCGTGCACCGGCACCACGCCCGGATGATCGAGCTGGCCGGTGATCTGCGCCTCCTCGAGGAACCGCACCAGCTTGCCCAGGTTGGCCTGCGCGCCGGACGCCGCGCCCTTGCCCGGCGCCTGCGCGTGCACGACCTTCATCGCCAGGTTGCGCCGGAACTCGTCGTCCCAGACGCGCAGGATCGTGCCCATCCCGCCGCGCGCGATCTCGTTCTGCACGACATAGCGCGTCTCGCCCGGCGGCTGGGTGGCGAGCCGCCGCAAGAGCTGGCTCGATGGCACCGAGTCCGGCGACTGCGCGTCGAGCGCGATCTTGGGGTCGATGTTGGCGCCGAACGTCTGCTGCAGGCGATCGGTGAGCGACCCTGGCAGCGGCAGCTGATCGAGCAGGTGCAGCACCCGCCGCCACTGCGCATTGAGCTGGCGCAGGCCGGCCTCGTGCGCGGGATGCGCGCGGCAGAGCGCCTCGAAGTCGACATCCTCGCCGCCGTACCAGCGCTCCTGCATGGCGTGGAACAGCGCTTCCGCTTCAGGTGATGGCTGGAGGGAGCCGGGTTGCGGCGTGTCGGCCATGCTGCGTTTTCCCCAGGGAATGCGATCCAGAGTGCCGCATCGCACGAGGAACCGCAAGCATCAAGACGTGCCAGCGATCGCGCGCCGCGCGTCCACTTCCTGCCACGGCACGGCCCGCTCGAAGCGGCCGGCGAGGGTGAGCGGCGTCGCCGACTCGATCGCGACCTCGGCGAAGCCACCGCCCGGCGCCGCGCCCGCGGGCGCGGCGAAGTGCACGATGCGGAAGTGATCGGTGCGGCCGGTGAGGCGGCTCGGGTCCTTCTTGCTCGGTCCCTCGACGTGCACCAGCTCGCGCAGGCCGATGCGGGCGCGGTTCTTCTCGAGCTGGATCGCCTCCTGCACCTTGAGCAGGTGCCGGTTGCGCCGCGCCTTCTCCGACTCGGGCACGTCGTCGATCAGCCGCTCCGCGGCGGCGGTGCCGGGTCGCGGCGAGTACTTGAACACGAACGCCTGCGTGAAGCGCAGCTCGCGCAGCAGCGCCTCGGTGGCGAGGAAGTCCGCCTCGGTCTCGCCGGGGAAGCCGACGATCACGTCGGTCGCGAGCTCGAGCCCAGGCACTGCCTTCAGCTTCGCGGCAATCGCCAGGTACTCGGCCACGGTGTAGCCGCGGCGCATCGCCTTCAGCACCGCGTCCGACCCGGACTGCACCGGCAGGTGCAGGTAGCGCGAGATCTTGCGGCTCGCCGCCATGGTCGCGATCAGCTCGTCGCTCATCAGCGTCGGGAACGACGTGATGAAGCGCAGCCGCACCAGCCCGTCGATGCGCTCCAGCTCGCGCAGCAGCGACGCGAGCGTGACGTCCTTGCCGAGGCGCTTGCCGTACGAGTTCACGGTCTGGCCGAGCAAGGTCACGTCGCGCGCGCCGAGCAGGACGAGCTGCGTCACCTCCGCGACGACCTCGCTCACCGGCTTGCTCTGCTCGACGCCGCGCACCTTGGGCACGATGCAGAACGAGCAGTACTTGTCGCAGCCGCGCATGATCGAGACGTAGGCCTGGCCGCTTCTGGGCGCGCGCCTGAGCTCCGTCAGCACGCGCATCGGCTGATCCTGGCCTAGCGCCAGCACCGGGCTCATGGTGCGGCGCACCGTGCTGACCAGCTCCGGCATCCTCAGCACCTCGCGCGGACCGCAGACGATGTCGACGTGCGGCCACTGCTTGAGCAGGCTCGCGCCCTCGCGCTGGGCCATGCACCCCACCACGGCGATGATCAGGTGCGGGCGCTCGCGCTTCAGCCGCTTGAGCTCGCCCAGCCGCCCGCGCACCCGCGCCTCGGCGTGATCGCGCACCGCGCAGGTGTTGAAGCAGATCAGGTCGGCCTGCCACGGCTGGTCGACCGCCTGGTAGGACTCTCGCTCCATGCGCGACAGCAGGATCTCCGAATCGAGCACGTTCATCTGGCAACCGAACGTCTCGAGGAAGATCTTCGGTGGATGGCTGGCCGTGCCTGCGGTCATGCTGGCGGTCGCTCCTCACGTCCGTGTGCCACAACTCGCGGCGCCGACGTCGAGCCGGCAGTATAGCGTGCAACCCTTCGCCGGGAAGCTCTTGACGATCGGCCTCTGGACTCCGAGGAGCCGGCCGGTAAGCTACCTGCCTCTTTCGACCGCTGCCCCCGCTGCCAGGCTCACTGGGACGACGAAGGCCCGCCTTGCTGAACGCGAAGACCATTCTGCTCGTGCTGCTCGGCATGTTCGGAGCGGTGTTCGTCACGTTGTGGGTGGTGCACCTGCTGCGCGGCGGCAAGCGTGACGAGATCGACCGCCTGTACGAGCTGTTCGTCGGCTTCGTCACGGACTTCCTCGACGCGCTCGGCATTGGCTCGTTCGCCACCACGACGACGCTCTACCGGACGCGCAACTGGGTCGACGTGCGCGTTCTCCCCGGTACGCTGAACGTCGGCCACACGCTGCCCACGATCGTGCAAGCGTTCATCTTCGTGGCCATCATCCAGGTGGACATGACCACGCTCGTCCTGCTGATCGCGGCTGCGGTCGCGGGCGCATGGCTGGGCGCCGGGTTCGTGGCGCGCTGGCCGCGCCAGCGCGTGCAGGTGGGCATGGGGATCGCACTCGCCGTGGCGGCGGTGATCCTGTTCATGAAGGTGCGTCACATCCTGCCCGAGGGTGGCAACACCGACACGCTGCGCGGCGGCTTGCTCGGGATTGGCGTCGCCGGCAACTTCCTGCTCGGCGCGCTGATGACGCTCGGCATCGGCCTGTACGCGCCCTGCATGGTGCTGGTCTACCTGCTCGGCATGAACCCCACCGCGGCGTTCCCGATCATGATGGGGTCGTGCGCCTTCCTGATGCCGGTCGCAAGCGTGCGCTTCATCGCCGCCGGGAGCTATGCGGCACGGCCCGCGCTCGGGCTCACGCTCGGCGGCATTCCGGCGGTGATCATCGCCGCGCCGCTCGTGGGCCAGCTGCCGCTCGAGAAGGTCCAGTGGCTGGTGATCGTCGTCGTGTCCTACACGGCGTTCTCGATGCTGCGCTCGGCGAGGAGGCCGAGGGTGATGCCGTCCGTGCGGACCGAGGCGGACGGTGGCTGAGGGAACTCGCGTTCGCATCCGTTGAGAGGAACTCGCTTCATGGCCAATCTCTGGATTCGCAAGCCGCTCGATCGGCTCACGGACGAAGCCGACACGTCCGAGAAGAGCCTCAAGCGGACGCTGGGCGCGCCCAGCCTGATCGCGCTCGGCATCGGCGCCATCATCGGCGCCGGCTTGTTCGTGCGCACCGCGGCCGCCGCCGCCAACTGCGCTGGCCCGTCGGTGACGCTCGGCTTCATCGTCGCCGGCGTGGGCTGCGCGTTCGCGGGCCTGTGCTACGCCGAGTTCGCATCGATGATCCCGATCGCGGGCAGCGCCTACACCTACGCGTACGCGACCATGGGCGAGTTCCTCGCCTGGATCATCGGCTGGGACCTGATCCTCGAGTACGCGATCGGCGCCGCCACCGTCGCGATCGCCTGGAGCCAGTACCTGAACAAGCTGCTCGAGTACTTCGGCATGCACATTCCCTACCAGTGGTGCCATTCGCCGTTCGAGGTGGACCCGACCAGCGCCGTGGCCACGCATGGCATCATGAACATCCCGGCCCTGTTCATCCTGCTCATGCTGACCCTGGTCCTGATCCGCGGCACGCGGGAATCGGCGCTGCTGAACGCGGTGATCGTGATCACCAAGGTGGCCATCGTGATCATGGTGATCACGTTCGGCTGGTCGTACATCAAGGGAGCGAACCACACGCCCTACATTCCCGCGTCCGGCAGCTACACCGACAGTCAGGGGGTGACGCACATCTATGGCGGCATCATGGGCATCCTCGGCGCGGCCGGCATTGTGTTCTTCGCCTTCATCGGCTTCGATGCCGTATCCACCGCCGCGCAGGAGGCACGCAACCCCAAGCGCGACATGCCGATCGGCATCCTCGGCTCGCTGGCGGTGTGCACCGTGCTCTACATCCTGTTCGCGCACGTATTGACCGGCATCGCCTCGGTTCAGGACTTCCGCACGCATGGCCGCGAGGCTTCGGTCACCTACGCCATCACCACCTACATGCCAGGCTACGAGTGGCTGGCGAAGTTCGTCACGGTCGCGATCCTGGCCGGCTTCTCGTCGGTGATCCTGGTGATGCTGCTCGGCCAGTCGCGCGTGTTCTACTCGATGAGCCGCGACGGTCTGGTGCCGCAGGTGTTCTCGGACGTGCACCCGAAGTTCCGCACCCCGTGGCGATCGAACTTGATCTTCTTCGTGTTGACCGGATTGTTCGGCGCGTTCGTGCCCGAGGACATCGTCGGCGACATGACCAGCATCGGCACCCTGTTCGCCTTCATCGTCGTGTGCGCCGGCATCTGGATCCTGCGCGTCAAGAACCCGGACCAGCCGCGGCAGTTCCGCACCCCGCTGGTACCGCTCGTGCCGATTTGCGGCATCGTCGTGTGTGCGGCGATGATCTACGGGCTCGGCTGGACCAACTGGCTGCGCCTTGGCGGCTGGCTGGTGATCGGGCTCGTGCTGTACTTCACCTACGGCATGCGCCACAGCAAGCTCAACAATGCGGCGTGAAGCCGAGCTGAACGGCGCGGCACCGGACCGCTCGCAAGCATGTCCTCCACTGTCTGCAGCGGCGGGGACTTTACTGGCGCGCGCCTTGCGGTAAGCTACCCGGCTCCACGTCCCCCAAGGATCCATCGATGCGAGGAGCCCTCACGATGCAGAAGCCAGCAGCCATCCTGTTCGCGTGCGTGCTGTCCGGGATCGCGGTCGCGCAGCAGCCGGCGGCCGTGCCGCAGCGGCCGCAGACGCCCGGGCCCGGCGCGCAGCGTGCGCCCGGGCAGATCGAGATCAAGGACGCGGACCTGCCGAACGGCGTGTTCTTGCGCATCAAGGACAAGGATATCTCGCGCGATGCTTACGCGAGCTGGCTGCTCGAGAGCAAGGGCACCTACTACCTGTACGAGTTCGTCGATCGCATCCTGGTGCAGCGCGAGGCCGAGGAGCGCGGCCTGATCGTGAGCCCCGAGGAGCTGGAGCGCGCCTACCAGGACGACTGGCAGAAGATGGTGCAGCTGCGCTTCAAGGGCGAGGAGGCGAAGTTCCTCGAGGACATCCAGCGCTCCGGCCGCACCATCGAGGAGCACAAGCGCGAGCGCATGGACCAGCTGCGCATGGACCTGCTCAAGAACGAGCTGATCAAGTCCGAGCGCAACCCGTCCGACGACGAGCTGCAGAAGACCTTCAAGGAGCAGTACGGCGAGGACGGCCAGAAGCGCCATGTGCGCGTCGCGTTCTTCTCCAAGTTCAACTTCTCGGAGGAGAAGCTGCGCCAGCGGCCCACGCGCGAGGAGTATGACGAGCAGGACAAGCTGGCGAAGAAGCGCGGCGAGGATTTCCTCGAGGCGGTGAAGGGCGGCAAGTCGTTCGCGGACCTGGTGAAGACCCAGTCGGATGACCTGACCTCACCGGTGAGCGGCGACCCGACGCTCAACTACAAGTCGCGCAGCGGCGACGTGGACAGCTATCGCCCGAACCTGTTCGGGCGCGAGATCGACGCCGACATCCTGAAGCTGTCCGAGCCGAACCAGCTCACCGGCGTCATGGCGGGACGCCAGGGCTACTTCGTCGCGCAGCTGGTCGAGCGCCGGCCGATCAAGTTCGAGGAGGTGCGCGACCAGCTCTACCAGCAGGCGCTGACGCGTCCGGCCAACGCCGGCGAGATCTACGAGCTGCAGCAGCGCCTGCGTGAGAAGGCCGAGATCCTGAAGGCCCGACCGAAGAAACCGTGAGGCGGCGATGCCGTTCGACGGATTCACCATCGTCCTGCAGCTGTACGTGTTCGTGCTGGCCGCGTTCGTCGGCTACCAGGTGATCACGCGCGTGCCGCCGCTGCTGCACACGCCGCTGATGTCGGCGACCAACGCGATCTCCGGCATCTCGCTGGTGGGATCGCTCGTGTTCGCGGGCGCCCGCTATGACACGTTCAGCACGATGCTGGGCGTGGTGGCGGTGACCGCGGCCACCATCAACGTGGTGGGCGGCTTCATGATCACCGATCGCATGCTCAAGATGTTCAAGCGCAACGAGCCGAAGAAACCATGAGGGACTACCTCATCCAGGCTGCCTATCTGGCAGCATCGGTGCTGTTCATCCTCGGACTCAAGGCGCTGTCGGCCCCGACAAGGCGCGGCGCGGGATGCAGTACGCGGCGATCGGCATGCTCGCCGCCGTGCTCGGCACGCTGGTGCAGCACGAGATCGTCTCATACCAGTGGATCCTGGTCGGCCTGGTGGTGGGATCGCTGATCGGCGCGGCGATGGCGATCTGGATGCCGATGACCGCGATCCCGCAGCGAACCGCGATCTCGCACGCTTTCGGCGCGCTCGCCGCCACGCTCGTGGGGCTGGCGCACTTCCATCACACGGCGCACCTGTCGCATTCGCACATGGCAGCGCTCGGTTTCGAGGTGCTGTTCGGGTCGCTCACCATCACCGGCAGCTTCATGGCGTTCGGCAAGCTGCAGGGCTTCGTGCCGGGCCCACCGATCACCTACAAGCTCCAGAACCAGTCCAACATCGCGCTGTTCGTGTTCGCCATGGTGCTGTTCTTCTTCCTGGTGTTCAACACCACCAGCACCGTCGCCTTCTACCTGATGGTCGCCGTCGGCCTCGTGGTGGGCGTGCTGATCGTGCTGCCGATCGGCGGCGCCGACATGCCGGTCGTGATCTCGCTGTTGAACTCGTATGCCGGCCTGGCGTCGTCGGCGACCGGGTTCGCGCTCGGCAACAACGTGCTCATCATTGCCGGCGCGCTCGACGGCGCCTCGGGTTTCCTGCTGTCGATCCTGATGAGCAAGGCGATGAACCGCTCGTTCCGCAACGTGCTGTTCGGCGCGTTCGGCGGCGCCGAGACTGCGGTCAAGGCGGCCGAGCAGGGTGGCACCGTGCGCAGCGTCACCGTCGACGACGCGGCCATCCAGCTCGCCTACGCGCGCAGCGTGATCGTGGTGCCGGGCTACGGCATGGCGGTCGCGCAGGCGCAGCATCAGGTGCGCGAGCTGGCCGAGCTGATCGAGAAGCGCGGCGGCCAGGTGAAGTATGCGATCCATCCAGTCGCCGGCCGCATGCCCGGCCACATGAACGTGCTGCTGGCGGAGGCCAACGTCCCGTACGATCGCCTGTTCGACATGGACGAGATCAACGACGAGTTCCAGCGCGCCGACGTCGCGCTGGTGATCGGCGCCAACGACGTCGTCAATCCGGCGGCGCGCAGCGATCCCGGCAGCCCGATCTACGGCATGCCGATCCTGAACGTCGACCAGGCGCAGAACATCATCGTCCTGAAGCGCAGCATGAACCCGGGCTTCGCCGGCATCGACAACAACCTGTTCACGCTGCCGAAGACCGCGCTCCTGTTCGGCGACGCGAAGTCCTCGCTCACCAAGCTGGTGACCGCGGTGAAGGCCGCGTGAACCGCACCCCTCACCATCGCCACCGGCGCATCATCCTGGCAACCGGTCGAGCGCGGCTCACACGCCGTGGTCGAAGTCGATGCCGGGCGTGAACGAGACGCCGTGGATCGCGCCCGGATCCACCTCCAGGCACTGCATGTAGATCGACACGCCGCAGAACGCATCGTCGCAGATCACGTTGAACGGGAAGCTCGCCCCGCCGGCGGGCAAGGTGAAGCTGAACACGCGCACCGGTACCAGCAACAGGTCGCTGCCGAACGCCGACGGGATCTGCGCCTTGGCGAAGCCGAGGAACAGCGCCGCGGGCGTGCTCGCCCCGCGCGAGTTGCCGACCGCCATGGTGATGTTGCTGCACAGCACGGGTGGCGCGTCGCTGGTGATGGTGGGGATGCCGAACGTTCCGGCGAGGCCGGTGCCGTAGTTGGACCAGGTCGCCGGTGGGCAGAACACCACGGTCAGCTTCGGACGATTGGCGGGCGTGGGGTTCTCGCGGCTGTCGAACCGCTTCACCACGGACGGCGTGCTCTCGTCGCCGATCAGGATCCAGCCGAAGTTGTTGGCCGGGTGGTCGAGCCAGTCCTGGACAGCGCTCACCATCGACGCGGTCGGACCCCACGTGTACACGCCGCTGCCGTTGACCGGGGTGGAGGCGCTCACGGCGCCGAAGTCGCCGCCGGCGCTGGTCCAGAAACCGGTGCTGAAGAACGTGTGGATCCAGGTGGCGTCGCCGGTGGTCGAGCCTGCCCCGCCGCCTTCCTGGTTCGGCGCGTCGGAGGTGCCCTCGCCCCAGCTCTGCAGCAACGGCCGCAGCTCGACCGTCGAGGCACCGCCGCGCGTGCGCGAGGCATTGAGCGTGAGCGTGACGCTGTCGATGCGCGCACCCGCGGGGATGCTCGCCGCCACGTCGAACTTGATCACCGGTCGCCGGAACCGCACGCTGTTCGACGTCCGCCGCCCGCAGAACAGGTGCTCACCCTTGCCGTTGGACAACGCCCCGGTCGCGCTCTCGTACAGGGTGTTGTCCTGGCTGGGCTCGATCGTGATCGAGTCGGCGCGCGCGCCCTCGAGCAGCGAGATGACCGCAAGCGCCGTGACCAGTGATCTCAGGTGCCGCATGGCAGGTCGCTCCGTGTGATGGAAGGGAATCCAGGTTGGACCGTCGGCTTCTTGAGTTGCGCGAATACTATGGCTGCGGCGGCAAAATGCCGCAACCCGGCAGGTGGATAGGATGAGCTTCGCCAGCCTCCTCGAACGATCGTTCGTCTTGCACCGAGACAGGCTCGCCATCGACTTCGAGGGCGAGCAGCTCAGCTACGGGGACCTCGACCGCGAGGTGGCCGCGCGCGTCCGCTGGCTCGCGTCCCAGGGCGTGCGGCGCGGCGATCGCGTCGCGCTGTGGCTGGACAAGGGGCTCGAGTTCGTGTTCTGCCATCTCGCCAATCTGCGTTACGGATCGGTCACGCTGCCGATCAATCCGACCTGCTCGCAGGACGAGGCGCGCCACTGCCTCGCCGACGCGCAGGCCCGGCTGCTGATCGCGCCGGCGTCGAGGCAAATCCCCATCCCGGCAGCCAACGGCGCGGTGGCGATCGTGCCCGGCCTCGCCGCCGTTCTCTACACCTCGGGCACCACCGGCAAGCCCAAGGGCGCGATGCTGACGCACGGCAATCTCGCCGCCAACTGCGAGGCGCTGCATCGCGCGTGGCGCTGGACCGAGCACGATGTGCTGCTGCATGCGCTGCCTCTGTTCCACGTCCATGGGTTGTTCGTCGCGCTGCACGGCGCGCTGCGCGCCGGCGCAACCGTCGTCATGACGGCCAGGTTCGATGCGGCGCGCACGCTCGAGCTGATCGCCGCGAAGCAGTGCACGGTGTTCATGGGCGTGCCGACGATGTATCACCGGCTGCTGCAGGTGGACGCCACCAGGGACGTCGCGCACGTGCGCCTCTTCGCGTGCGGCTCGGCGCCGCTCGGCATCGAGCTCGCGCGCCGCTTCCGCGAGCGCTTCGGCGTGCCTCTGGTCGAGCGCTACGGCATGACCGAGGTGGGCATCGCCACGTCGAGCCCGCTGGCGCAGCCGATCAAGGACGGCTCGGTGGGCGTGCCGCTCCCCGGCGTGCAGATCCGGGTGGTCGATCGCGCCACGCAACAGCGCGTCGCGCACCACGTCGTCGGCGAGGTCGAGATCGGCGGCGCCTCGGTGTTCGCCGGCTATCTCGGCAACGACGCGAGCACGCGCGCGGCACTGACCGAGGATGGCTTCATGCGGAGCGGCGATCTCGGCTACCTCGACGAGGACGGCCATCTGTTCCTGGTCGGCCGCTGCAAGGAGCTCATCATCACCGGCGGCCTCAACGTCTATCCGCGCGAGGTCGAGGCCGCGCTCGAGACGCATGCCGGCGTGCTGGAGGCGGCGGTGTTCGGCGTGCCCGACGCGGAGTTCGGCGAGGCGGTGATCGCGGCGGTCGTGCTCGCTCCCGTGCCTGGCGTCACGCTCGCGGCGCTGAACGCCCACGCGCGCGCGCGGCTGGCGCCGTACAAGTGCCCCAAGCAGATCGTGGCCGTGCCAGCGCTGCCCCGCAATGCGATGGGCAAGATCGACCAGGCACGCCTCGCGCAGTCGATCGCCCCGAGAACCTGACGCTCGGCACGTTTCGGTCTCTGCGGCCGCGTCATGCCGGGATCGATTCCCCGGCTCGACTCCGCTACCATCTGCGCCCATGGACATCGTCAGCATCGGCGGCGGCCCGGCCGGACTGTACTTCAGCATCCTGATGAAGCGCGCGTTCCCGCAAGCGCAGATCCGCGTGCTCGAGCGCAACCGCAGCGACGACACGTTCGGCTTCGGCGTGGTGTTCTCCGACGAGACGCTGTCGAACTTCGCCGCGGCCGATCCCGAGAGCTACGCCGAGATCACGGAGCAGTTCGCCTACTGGGGCGACATCGAGAACCACGTGCACGACACCTGCGTGCGCTCGACCGGCCACGGGTTCTGCGGGCTGTCGCGCAAGCGCTTGCTACAGATCTTCCAGCGCCGCGCGCTCGCGCTCGGCGTGGCGATCGAGTTCGAGCGCGAGGTCACCGATCCCGACGAGTTCGCGGGCGCCGACCTGATCCTGGCCGCCGACGGGTTGAACAGCATCGTGCGCAAGAGGTACGAGGCGCACTTCCAGCCCAGCATCGCCTGGGGCGCGTGCCGGTTCTGCTGGCTCGGCACCACCAAGCCGCTCGGCGCGTTCACGTTCATCTTCCGCGCCAACGAGCACGGCCTGTTCCAGGTGCACGCGTATCCGTTCGAGGTGGGCGAGCGGTCGCTCAGCACGATGATCGTCGAGTGCCACGAGCGCACGTGGCAGAACGCCGGCCTCGACCGTGCCAGCGAGTCGGACACCGTGGCGTACGTCGAGCGGCTGTTCGCGGATCACCTCGACGGCCATCGCCTGCTCACCAATCGCTCGATCTGGCGCAGCTTCCCGACGGTGAAGAACGAGCGCTGGCATCACCGCAACATGGTGCTGCTCGGCGACGCTGCGCACACCGCGCACTTCTCGGTCGGCTCGGGCACCAAGCTCGCCATGGAGGACGCGATCGCGCTGGTCGATGCATTCAAGGCACACGGCACCGGCGACGTGCCGCGGGTGCTGAGCGCGTACGAGGCGGCGCGGCGCGTCGACGTGCTCAAGATCCAGAAGGCGGCGCAGACCAGCCGCGAGTGGTTCGAGAACAGCGCCCGCTACATCGGCCAGCATCCCCTGCAGTTCACGTTCAGCTTGCTGACGCGCTCGAAGCAGATCACCTACGACAATCTCGCGCGGCGCGACCCACAGCTCGTGGCGCGGGTCGACGATTGGTTCGCGCGCGAGTCGGGCGCGCGCGGCAAGCGCAAGGATGGCCGCTCCCCGCCGCCGATGTTCACGCCGTTCACGGTGCGTGCGCTCACGCTCGCGAACCGGGTCGTGGTGTCGCCGATGTGCCAGTACTCGGCACAGGACGGCGTGCCTGGCGAGTGGCATCTCGTGCACCTCGCCAGTCGCGCCGTGGGCGGCGCCGCGCTGCTGTTCACCGAGATGACCGACGTCACCGCCGACGGTCGCATCACCTACGGATGCACCGGCCTGTGGAACGATCAGCAGACGGCGGCATGGCGGCGGATCGTCACGTTCGTGCACACGCACTCGCGCGCGCGCATCGGCATCCAGCTCGCGCACGCCGGCCGCAAGGGATCGTGCCGCTTGCCCTGGGAGGGCGATGACCCGCTGCGCGATCACACCGCCTGGCAGACGCTGGCACCGTGCGCCATGCCGTTCGCGCCCGGGTGGCATGTGCCGCGGGCGATGAGCCGCGCCGACATGGACCGCGTGCGCGATGCGTTCGCCGCTGCCGCGCAGCGCGCCGAGCACGCCGGCTTCGACGTGGTCGAGCTGCACATGGCGCACGGCTACCTGCTGTCGAGCTTCATCTCCCCCAAGAGCAACCTGCGCGACGACGGGTACGGCGGCGCGCTCGCGAACCGCATGCGCTTCCCGCTCGAGGTGCTGGACGGGGTGCGCGCCGTGTGGCCCAGCGACAAGCCGCTGTTCGTGCGCATCTCGGCCAGCGACTGGCTCGACCAGGAAGGCGGTCTCACGATCGGCGATTCGGTCGAGGTGGCGAGGCTGCTCAAGGCCCATGGCTGCGACGTGGTGGACGTGTCGTCGGCCGGCAACACGCCGGATTCGCATCCCGAGTACGGCCGCATGTACCAGGTGCCGTTCGCGGAGCAGATCCGCCACGAGGCCAACGTGCCGGTGATGGCGGTGGGCGCGATCCAGGGCGCAGACCACGTCAACACCGTGATCGCCGCCGGCCGCGCCGACCTGTGCGCGCTCGCGCGCCCGCACCTCGCCGATCCCTACCTGACCAGGAACGCCGCCATCAAGTACGGCTTTGCCGAGCTGTGGTGGCCAAACCAGTACCTGGCCGTGAGGCCGTGATCGCGAGCTTGGCGCTTGAATGCGTCGCCCGGTCAAACCGCGCCGGCGGCGTGGTCGCGTCCCAGAACCTGCCTGCCGGACCGACCGCTACCCGGTGCGCGCTCGCCGGCAAGATGGCCGAGCCAGTCAGTCGCTGTCCCCGGTCAACACCCAGCCCGCCCAGTCGCCGATCGGGAAGCGGGCCGCACACGCGCTGCAGGAGCGCCTGGGCCCTGCGTCCATCGCCGCACTCCCTGTGCGCAACCGGTGCTCAATCGCCACGCTCCCCTGCCGCATACGGGAAGGTCACGCTCCAGCACTTCGGATCGGCGAGCGGCCAACGGCCAGGCTCGCTCACCTCCGTGGTGAGGGCTTCTACGATCCGGTCGCGCATCGCCGGCGAGAGCGCGTCGAGCGAGACGCCACGCTGCACCTCGGGCTCGCGGAGCTTGCCGATCGCGATCTCGAACGGAATGCCAGGCGTGCTCCTGTCGTCGAGACGCTCGAGCCCGGCGAACCACTGGTCGATGAGCGCTTGCGGTGACTCGGACGTGAGCACCCACAAGCCCTCGAACCAGGCGGCCGGCGCTGGCGGTTCGTCGATGCTCTCGAGCAGCGCCAGGTCCGACCCGCTCAAGCGAGTGTGCACCGGCGTCAGGGGCCGCAGGTAGTCCGGCCGCGACGCATTCGTCCCGCTGCATGACAGCGCCCAGACGAACAGCGGCCGCGGCGCATCGATCTTGACACCGAGCACGTCGCCGGCATGCACTGGCTCGCCTGGGCTGATCGGTCGTCGCTTGTTGGCGGAGGAGTCGAAGCGAAACCAGCGATCGATCGCCACCGGCTGCTCGATGACGACGCGCTCCCGCGCCGGTCGGAACCCAAACCCGAGCGCCCCGCCCACGATCAGCATCGCCGCGGTGGCGGTTGCCAGGCGATGGCGACGCGCCGCGAGATAGAGCCGCCGCGCCATCGTCGGTGGCCGTGCGGCGATGGGATGGCCGCTCAGGTGGCGCGCGATGTCGTCGCGGAAGTCGCCGGCGGAGCCGTAGCGGTGGGCGCGCTCCTTCTCGAGGGCCTTCTGGACGATGGTCTCGAGATCGCCGCGGAAGAAGCGGTTGTGCGAGCTGAGCGGCACGGGCGCGGCCTCGCGGATGACGCGCACTGCCTCGTGCAAGACCTGGTCGTGCATGTCGTACGGCAGCGCGCCGGCGAGCAGCTCGTACAGAACCACGCCCAGCGCGTAGACGTCCGAACGTGCGTCGAGTTGCTGGCTGTCCCCGCCCGCCTGCTCCGGGCTCATGTACGGCAGGGTTCCGAGCAGCTGGCCCAGATCCGTGTGCTGCGTGGTCAGCCGGACGTCGGAGTCCATCGCGCGCGCGATGCCGAAGTCCAGGACCTTCGGCTGGCCGCTCGAGTCGACCAGGATGTTCGCTGGCTTGAGGTCCCGGTGCAGCACTCCTTGCGAGTGTGCATGGTGCACGGCGTCACAGACCCGCTGGAACAGCTCGAGCCGGGATCGGACGTCCAGTTTCTGTTGCTCGACGTAGGTCCTGAGCGGCAAGCCCTGGATGCGCTCCATGGCCAGGTAAGGCTGCGGACCGCTGCCCGAGTCCGCGGTACCGGCCTCGAACACCTGGGCGATGCCCACGTGCTGCAGCTTGCCCAGCAGCTGCGCCTCGTTCTCGAACCTTCGCAGCGTGCTCTCCGTCAACCAGCCGGGCCGGATGACCTTGAGCGCCACCACCCGCTTGGGCTGATCTTGCTCCGCCTCGTACACCACGCCCATGCCGCCCTCGCCCAGGACGCGCAGGATGCGGTAGCGGCCAATCCGCTCGGGCAGCGCAGTCCCGCGGCTCTGCTGCACCAGCTTCTGGAACATCGGACTGCTCGACGCCGGCCGCTCCAGGAACCCGTCGCCGCGGTCGCTCCGGAGCAGGTCCTCGACCGCACGGCGCAGCTGCGCATCGCCGCCGCACGCATGCTCCACGAACGCCGAGCGCTGGGGCGGCTCGAGCTCGCACGCGGCGAGGAAGATCTCCGTGGAACGGGCATGGAATTCGGCAGTCACGATCGGCAGTCCCCGTTGACCTTGGTCTCGGGACGTGTGCGCAGGACGGCCATGCGAGGGGCAGGGAATCCTCGGCGTGCTCGAGGTTCGCCTAGCCGGCGTCGCTCACGTCTCGCTCGAGCTGGCTGCGCAACCATGCCTTTGCCACCCGCCAATCTCCCTTCACGGTCCGCTCGGAGACGCCCAGGGCGGCGGCAACCGCCTCCACCTCGAGGCCACCGAAGAAGCGCAGCTCCACCACCTTGGCCTGACGCTCGTTCAGCTGGGCAAGCTTCTCCAGAGCCGCATCGAGGTCCAGCAGGTCGAACGATTGGTTGGCCGCCAGCGCCATCCCCTCGTCGAGCGTGACGCGCTCGCGCGCGCCGCCGCGCTTCTCGGCCTGACGCGCCCTCGCGTGCTCGATCAAGATGCGCCGGATGACGCGCGCCGACAGAGCAGCACGCGTGCGCCCCTGCCAGTCGATGCTCGATTGATCGACCAGGTTCAAGAACGCGTCGTGCACGAGAACCGTGGGCTGCAGCGTGTGCGCGTCCTTCTCACGTCGCAGGCAGCGCTCGGCAATCCGATGCAGCTGGTCGTAGACGAGCGGCAACAGCTGTTCCGCGGCGCGAGCATCGCCGCGTGCGGCGGCGTTCAAGAGTTGCGGCGGGTTGGCTCTCCGGCATGCGAGGCAGTCCTCCTTGGGTGAAAACCGCCCGCACATCGTATCGCCGCGCCGCACCCTGGCCAGACCTCGATGCACCCGCTCCACGCCGTGAGATCGGCCAGCGCCAACCATTCGCCACAGGGCTTGCCCCTGTCGGCCACAGGCCACGCATCCATCGGTGGTCGCAAGGAAACCGGAACACACGTTGCCAAGCGAGGCTGGCCATGCGGCACAACATCACCCACATCTTGACGAACCTGTTGGTCGTCGGCTTGACCGTACGTGTGCCCGGACGGCGCGAGGGGGAGACAATGGCCGCACGCAGAGCATCGCCTGAAGGGCTCGTTCCAGGCAGCATTCGAGCTGGCGACGGCGGCGAAGAAGCCGGTGTTCATCGCCATCAACATGGACGGTGAGGCCGCCAACGACGACCTGGCTCGGAACGCGTACCACGACGGCGATCTCGTGAAGCTGAGCACCAAGTGTGTCTGCATGGTCGCGAGCCCTTCGCAACACGACGAGGTCCCGGGTCCGAACGGCGACCTCGTGTGCTCCCGCTTTGGTGCCATCCGATGCGCCGACCACATTGCCGTGGAGCGCGCCGTGCGGGCGACGTTCCTGAAGGGCCAGTCCCTCGATCGTGGCCCCGCAGCACATTCTCGCGGCCCCCGATCGTTCGCCGCTCGAGATCCGCGAGTACGTGGTGTCGGCCGCCGAGCTCTCGCGCATGATGAGTGGAGCGATCGACAAGGTGGTGTTTCCGGCCAAGCGCCAAGAAGGCCGAGCAAGCGCGATTGCTCGGCCTGGTGAAGGAGGCGGCCAGCGGCGCCAGGTCGACCGCGCCCGTGATCGCCCTGATGGATGCCCTGCTCGGCTGGTCGAGCGATGTCGCGCTCGAGGTGGTGAAGGCGCGCGCGCCGAGCTCGGTGAAGCTCCAGATCGTGCAGCAGCTCGCGGGCCGGGGAGCCAAGGCAGAGCTGATCCTGGTCGCCCTGCTCGGGGATGATTACCCCAGGGTGCGCGAACAGGTGGTGGTTGCGCTGGGTCGCGTGCGCAGCAAGGAGACGCGCGAGCTGCTGATGCGCCGCCTGGTGGTCGAGCGCGACTGGTGAAGAAGGCCCTCACCGCGTGCCTGCAGGTCGACGAGTCGCAGTGAGCCGTGGCCGGCAACCGCGGGGTTTGGACACGACCCCCGCGGCAGCGACCGGATGGGGTGCCCGCTGACGCTGGAGCGGCTCACAGGATGTGCAGCTTGAGCGAGCGGGTGATGGTGCGCACTGCCGCGCTCACGTGGCTGGAGACGTCGAGCCGAGCGCGGCGAAGTACAGGTCGAGGCCGTGCATCAGCGGATCGGCGGGGATCTGATCGTCGCCACGGCCTGGCCGGCCGAGTTGAGCGTGCCGCGGAAGGCGAAGAACTCGGGCCCGCTCGGGAACAGGATCGAGTAGCTGAGCAGCAGGTCGGGGTTGAGATCGAGGTGGCGGCCGAGCGGCATGCGCAACCCGGGCGACGCGGCAAACGCGGCCAGCACCTGATAGGTCAGGCCATCGTTGCCGGGCAGCCACAGCGCCAGCTCGACCGTGGCGCCCGGCGATGCCGGCCCGATCTGCTCGATGAGCGGCGAGCGGAACCAGCGCCCCCACACGTCACTTTCGTGCGTGAACGTGCACGCGACCAGCTCCCCCGACGCATTCACCGCGACGCACTCGCTGCCCTGATCGCCTGCGGTCAGCGTGTTCACGCGCACCGCCGGTGTCAGCGCAAGACCAGTGCGATCGAAGCGCCGCACGAGGATGTCCTGATCGCCGGCGCCGTTGTCGATCCACGCGACCGTGAAGTTGCCGACGAAGTCGCAAGCCACCACTGGCCGGACCTGGTCGGCGTACGGGCTCTCGGCAATCGCCAGGTCGCCGGTTGCCGGCGTCATCGGATCGGCGAACAGCCGCGCGAAGATGCCGCGGCCGTGGCCGTCGAGGCCGCCCTCGTCCTGCCACGCGACCACGAACCGTCCGTCGCCCGCGACCGCGAGGATCGGCCAGCGCTGCAGGCCGGGCGTGTTGTCATTGACGCGCAGCTCGCCGGTGAGCGGCGTGCCGTCGGCGCGGAACGTGCGCACCAGGATGTCGCGCGGCTCGCCATAGCGCCCGCTGGCATCGGTGTACGCAACGATGATGCGGCCGAACCGATCGATCGCGATCGACGGGTCCACCTGCGACTTGCTGTTCGGCTCGTTCACGCGGATCTCGCCGCTCGCCGGCGTCCCATCGGCACGGAATAGCCGCATCGTGATGCCGGCGATGCCATCGCGCGGACCGGCGTCGACCCACGCCACGGCGAAGCTCCCGTCCAGCCCCATCGCCACCACCGGGTCGAACTGCGATCCGTCGATGTTGGTGGAAACGACGAACTCCGGCGTCAGGAAATGACCGTCGCCATCGAGCAGGCGCGCATAGCTGCCCATCAGGTTGCCATCGAGGCCAGCCCAGTCGTTCCAGACGATGGCGATCGCCCCGCCGTCCGCACGATAGGCCGTGCGCGCGAAGTTCTGCGAGCCGGTGGTCATTTGGTTGACGCGAAACTCGCTGGTGCGCGGCGTCCCGTCCAGGTCGAACAACCGCGCATACACATCGCCCAGGCTGGTCCAGGTGACGACCGTATGGCCGGCATCATCCATGTCCAGCCAGCCGTCGTCCTGTGCGTATCCCGTGTACTGATGGACTCGCGCCTCGGGACCGATCGGCTCGAACGGGAAATCCGACGCCGGCAGAACCGCCGCGCCCAGCGCCATCAGCAACCCCACCGCCATGAGCATGAACGACCTCCCCGGACACACTGCCTCGAGCAACATCGGCTGGCGGCGTTTCGTGACTGAAGTGCGGCCAGACCGGTTCACGGGTCGCGCGGGCCGCCCACGTCGAACAACATGTCGCCGTCGCCGAGCGAGACGTACCAGTCGTGCACGGTGACGCCGGTGCTCGCGGCGGACGGATGGAGCTTGGCCATGTAGGTGGGCACGTCGCCTGGCGCGGATTCGAAACCGGCCGCGCGCAGGCACGCAACCTGGTCGGCGGCGCGGGTCGAGTAGTACAGGATCTTCGCTCCCGACGCATCGGCAAGGGCGGTGCCCGCCATCAACAAGGCGCGGCAGGCAGCGTCGTCGCCGCGCTGCGTGAGCAGCTCGAGCAGGTAGAGGCGGTCGTGCATCGGATCGCGTTGCACGATCGCGATGCCAGTGGTCGCACGGCGATGATGCGCGCGCAGCACCGTGCAGCGCGCGAATGGGAACTGCAAGTAGCGCCAGCGCAGATAGGCCGCATCGCGCACCACGATCAGCCGCGCGCCGCGGCTGATTGCCGCCCACAGCGCGTCATAGTCGGCAGGCAGATCGGTCACGATCTCCACCTCGTGGTGCGGCAGCGCCGGCGGTGGCGGGTGCGCGCCCTCGACGAAGTACGCATGCGCCGTTGGCTCCCTCGCGCCGCCGAGCAACGTCCCGCCGCACGAGCGAAACAGATGATCCGAGGCCGCATTCAATCCGGTCGAGAACGGGAACGCGCAGAAGCCGTCGCGCCAGAACGGCTCCACCACCCGCCGGCTGAGGCCACCGCTGCGATGGCTCGCGGCGACGAACAGGTCGATGCCCGCAGCGCCGATCACGACGTCGCTGCCGATCTGCACGCGGTACGGAACGAACGCGAACCCGGCCACGATCCGGTCCAGGTCCTTCAGCACGAGCGCAACCGGCAGCCGTGGATCGCGCGCCGGATTCTCGAGAAACTCCCACTCGAAGCGGCGCTGCTCGCCGGCGAGGCTCAGGCTGCCGAACGCCTCGCGTTTGGCACGCAGCAAGGCGTCGCGATCCAGCGGCGAATACTCGTGAAGAGTGATGCGGCTCAGGCGGTCATCTCCAGCGCGGTGATGGGCAATCCTAGTAGCCAAGTGCCACCCAAGCCGCGAGAAAAACTGGGGAGCGAGTACGATTAGCGATTACCGATTACGTAACCTGGGGAGGAAACGCAGATCGCAGAGGGAACCCCCGAACGCACAACCTGGTAGCCCAGGAGCGCAGACGCGATCCTAGGCGCAACCATCGCCAGAACCGGGCCTGGGGTCTCCCCCTCCCGGGTTGTTCAGACTCCCAGGTTAGCCCCTGTAAGGCCCTGTAGGCCCTGAGGCATGGGCCCTCGGGCCTCATGGCCATGCATCGGGGGCAGATTGTCACGTTGCCGCTTTTCCGGTGTAACCAACTGGCCGCGGTTGCGACTTGGTGGTATGAGCGCTCCCCGGCAAATCCTGGCAGGCACGACTTCGCTTCTCACGCGGCGGTGTGCTCAGCGCCAGCTCATGACGAAGCCCTCGGATGTCGTCGAACAAGTCATGGTCTATTGCATCGCTTGGGCCGCTCAGCAGTTCGGCATCCTCATCCACGACGTGATCGTCATGGCCAACCACTATCACATGGTCTGCACCGATCCGAACGGCCGGACACCGGACTTCATGCGGGAACTCAACCGGAACACGGCCAAGTGTCTCAATGCTCACTACCGGCGATGGGAGAACTTCTGGTCCTCCGAACACTACGGTAAGACCTGCAGTCCCCGGATGACGTGCTGGACAAGATCGTCTACACCCTCGCCAACCCGGTTGCAGCTGGGCTGGTCAATAGCCGCCGTTTATGGCCGGGCTCACGACGCTGCGAGTCGCTTACGGGGACACGATCGTCGTGAAGCGGCCCAGTGGCTACTTCAAGAACGACGGTAAGATGCCCACGGGAGATAACTTTCCGGCGCATCAAGCCGCCTGGCTTCGGAGCACCTTTCTGATCGCGAGTTCACCAGCCTCGTGACGGAGCGTGTGAGTCAGAGAGGAGGAAGATCTCCGCGGCCGAAGTGGCCCGCCGCGGCCGCAGCTTTCTCGGGCCGAAAAAAATGCAGGGAAGTCGATCCATTCGACCGTCCAGTCAGCCAAGACAGTCGGCAAGGGCGAATCCCGAATCGCGGCAAAGGACAAGGGCGTCCGCATCGCCGGCCAGCGGCTCAAGACGTTCTCGGCCGACTACCGTGAGGCGGGCTACGATGCACTGGCGGGATGGGATGCGCAATGTACTCTTCCCGGAGGGAGTACGCCGCTTCGCCTATACGCTGGTGTCCGCATTCGCGCGCCTGCGGCTCTTTGATGGTTCCTGTTGCACCATCAATCGAGTGTATCCGCTGATTCATCGATTTCGCGAGAGCGCCCGTCCATCCCCCGGTTGCCAGCATGGCTGGTTCCTGGCATGGTACGATGGGTAGGTGCCGGCCAGGCTCCAGAGGCGACGACACGACGCGACCTCGCGATCTGACGGTCTAAACCTGGGTAGGGTCTACTATCCATCCGTAGGCCTGCTGCCTACCGTAAGGACCAGTCGGGACCGAAGATGCCGAGTGCGACCAGGCCGTCGGTCGCACCCTCGAGGGAGCGCGACGAGAGCACGAGCCAGTCAGGATATCCGACGCCGGATGTGAAATACGCGAGGCGATCGGCGAGGCGCATTCCGGCAACGCCGCTGCCTGCCACCGCCCCGACGAGCGCGATCTCGCTATCTGGCCGGGGGCGAACCTCGAGACATGCGAGGTCTTGACCCCGATGATGCTGCTGGCCGACCTGCACCTCGCCTGGTCGCACTTGCACGGGGCTGCGATCGAGCAGTGCTGCCCATGCCGCATTGGTGGCGCTGTTGCCGTACAGAATGACGTTGCGGTTCGGCTCGCGCGCTGGGTCGAAGCGACTGTCTGCCATCAGTTCGAGCGTACCATTGCCCCGGTACCAGAACGTCTCCGCATCGAATCGCGCCTTGGCCAGCGCCCACGCATTCTCGTCGCTCGAGCCGTGCGTGCCGTACACAAGCAACGGGCGATTCTGGAAGACCTGCTTGAACGGGCCGTAGCGTTCCGGTCGCTTGCCGCGCGCTGGCGCCACTGCCACGCGCCAGTGTCCGGACTCGCGCTCGAGCGAGATCACGCCCCGATCGGCAAGCGAGGTTTCGATGGCGTCGCCGTCGATGACCACCTTCGCGGCCCCAGGCGTCAGCATCGGGGCCGGATCGATGCTGAGCTGGGCGATGTTCTCGGTGGTGATCGCGAACTGCCGCTGCCCCGGCTCGCACCGGGCATGCACCGAGCTCATCGCCAGCGGCTCGAGCTGGGTGATCACGCGCAGCCAGTAGCACCGCGACGATGCACCCGGGTTGGCGGTCTTGAAGTCGATGGTGCGCACCTCGGCCGGCAGGCGATGGCGCGCGAACAGGTCGAACATGGGTGCCCAGTCGACACAATCGACGCCGGGCTCGGGCGATGCGTCCCACCAGTGTCCAGCTCCGGGCTGCTCGAAGGCCACGACGTCGTTGGCGGAACTCATCCAGCCGCTTCTTGAGCGACCGCGCCTCGGTCACTGGCACGTTGTCGTCGGCATCTCCATGCAGGATATAGCCATCTTGCTGCGCACAGTTCGTGAGCAGCGATTCGGTGTCGCTTGCGCCCGCAGCGCGGGCGAAGACCGCGTCGCCCGACGCTGCTTGCCGTCTGCGCACCATGCCGCCGTAGGTGAGGAAGCTGTTTCCACGCGGCACTTGGTCCGAGCGCCGCAAACCGATCCGGAGCGAGCACGCCGATCTGCCAGGTGCCATGTCCACCCATGGAGTGGCCGGTCAGGTACACGCGCGCCGGGTCCGTCCCTGCGCCGCGCGCGGCCACATCCACTACCTCGAGCGCATCGAGTCGGCCCCAGTCTTCCCAGTCGAAACCGTAGGGGCGCCGGTTGGTGGGCGCGACGATGTGCGCCCATCGCTTGCTCGCATACGCGGCCGCCTGGCCAGTCGCCTCCACGCCGGCGCCGTGCAGCGAGAGTACCAGCGCCGGCCGCTCGGCCGGGCCGGTGACGCTGCACGGGTTGAGGGCGTAGTACTGCACACTGCCATCGATGGCGCTGACGAACGTGCGCTTCTGCACCTGTGAGGGCTGCTTGATCGCGAGCGAGATCGCCGCGGAGTGCGCGGCAAGGAATTCCGGATCACTGACATGGCCCACCTCGATGATGACCGCCTGCATCCCTTCGCTCGCCGGTGCCTGGAGTCGCATCGAGACCGGCGCCTTGAGCCACGCAAGCGGGGCGATGGGCGGCAGCGGGAATGCGGCGCCAGCCGCGCGCAGTACGAGATGCTCCTGCATGCTGGTCGTGGCATTCACCACCAGCAGCGCACCGAGCAGGTCGCGCGATTCGCCGACGACTAGGTCCGGCAGGGTTGCGTCCCGGGCATCTATGAACACCGGCGCTGGTGGGTCGACGAGCCTTGCCAGCAGTGCACCACCGCGCTGGCAGCGGAACAGGAGATGGTTCGTGCCCGATCGCAACACGATTGGCACGCTCACGTAACCGTATTGGTAGGGATCGCCGACGCGCGGCTCGCCGTTCACGTATACCAGGGCATGCCCGCTGGCCTGCAGCAGTGCCATGCGCTCGCGATCGCTCGTGACGGCGATCGCCGCATAGCCGTTGCCGAGGGCGCCGTGACGGATCCATCCGTCGTCGCCCGCTTGTGCCGCCTGCCATGTTGCCGTCGCCCCGCTGGCGAGCGTCAGCTGCGCGCCGACGGTCGGCCACGTGAGCTCGCCGTGCACGATCTGGCTCTCGACGCGGTCGACGTGGAGCGCGCCGCGGCCTTGCCGATCGAGCGGTCCGATCACGAGCGCCTCGCGCAGCACAACCTCCTCTGCACGGCCAGGAAACGCCAGACCCAGGACGATCGGGACCGCGGCGGCTAGCTTGTTCAAGGGCAGGTTCTCTCTAGTTCGCAGGATCTGGCGCGGAGGGTGGTTCGCGATAGTATGAGCCGCGCATGCCCGAGCTACCAGAAGTCGAAACGGTGCGCGCCGGCCTTGCCGGCCTAGTCGTCGGCCGCACGCTCGAGCAGGTCGAGCTCCGGCGCGCCAATCTGCGTTGGCCGATCCCGCGCCACCGGCTGCTCGAGCTGTGCGGGCGCCGGTGCGGTGCAGTGGCCCGCCGCTCCAAGTACCTGCAAATGCACTTCGACGGCCAGGACCCCACCGTGGCACTGATCCACCTCGGCATGAGCGGCCGGCTGTTCGTCGATCGCGTGCGCGAGGCGCCGCCGGCATGGCAGCTGCACGAACACTGGCGGATGAGCTTCGGCGATCGCCTGGTGCGGTACGTCGATGCGCGCCGCTTCGGCATGCTGGACGTCGTCCGCGAACGCAACCTGGGTAGGCACCGATTGATGCGCAACCTGGGTCCGGAGCCGCTCCAGGGCGCCTTCGACGCTGCCTACTTGTTTCGCCGCACGCGAGGGCGCAGAGCGGCCCTCAAGGCTTTTCTCATGGACGCGCGCAACGTCGTCGGCATCGGCAACATCTATGCCTCCGAGACGTGCTTCCGCGCGGGTTTGCGGCCGTGCCACTCCGCGGGGCGGCTCACGCGCGCCGACTGCGAGCGGCTGGCGCGTGCGGTGCGCTCGGTGCTGCGCGATGCGATCGCGCAGGGGGGTACGACGCTGCGCGACTACATCCGGGTTGACCAGGCCATGGGCTATTTCCAGGGATCACTCGAGGTGTACGGGCGCGACGGCCAACCCTGCCACCGCTGTGGCGCGGCCATCCGCCGCGTCGTGTCTGGCGCCCGTTCCACCTATTACTGTCCAGGCTGCCAGCGATGACCTTGCCGACCACCACCCGGGTTCCGACCTCATGACCTCAGACCTCATGACCTCATGGCCGCCGGAGACGACGATCTGGCGCCCACCGGCGCGCTGCCGCGCTCGCCGCGACCGAATGCGCCGCTGGCCTCTTGATCCTCGGATGTCCGATCTCCAAGTTCGTGTTCCTGGATTGACAGGGAACCACTGCCGCTACGTGCTGGAAGCGATGCTTGCCCCGCTGTGCGCACTGCTGGGTGAGCTCGCGGTGAGCTGTGGATCGAGCCGCAGAGCGCGGCGGCGCGGCCGCCGACCCCCGGTGCAGGCTACGTGCGCGGCAACTCCGCAATCGAGATCGGCGGCGGATGCGCGCCGCGCGCGCCCGACCCGCTGGATGGGTTCTCACGGTGGCGAGGAACCTCGCCGCCGGCGGCTTGGGAGCGAGCCGGACGTGGGACTGGACGAATCACCCCCTCAGCAAGAGGTTCACCATGGGCGATGAAGACATCGACGAGAACGCGCTGCGCGCGCAGATGGCGGCAGCATTCGACCGCATCAAGGCGGAACCGGAGCGCGCCGAACCGGCCGCAAGCGCCGACGCGGGCGTGCCCGAGCTGAGGCCGGGCCGCATCGTCGCGGTCAGCGGCAACGAGGTGTTCGTCGATCTCGGCCCGCGTACCCAGGGCGTGATCCCGCTCGCCGAGTTCGACGCGGCGCCCCAGGCTGGCGAGCAGTTCGAGTTCAGCATGGTCGGCGTGAAGGACGGCCTATGGACGCTCAGCCGGCACGAGGCGCGGCTGCTGGCGACGTGGCGCGAGCTCGAGGTCGGCCGCGAGGTCAAGGCGCAGGTCACCGGCCAGAACGCGGGCGGGCTCGAGCTCAAGGTCGGTCCGGTCGCTGCGTTCATGCCGTTCTCGGAGGTGGCGCTCGAGCGCATCACCGACTTCGCACCCTACCTCGGGCAAAGCTTGATGTGTGAGGTGCTCGAGGTCGCACCGAATCGCCGGCGCGTGGTGCTGTCGCGCCGCCGGGTGCTGCAGCGCGAGCAGCGCGCGGCGCGCGAACGGATGCGCGCCACCCTCGTGGTCGGCCGCGTGCTGCGCGGCAGGATCGAGCGCATCGAGCCCTACGGCGCGTTCGTCGACCTGGGCGGCGTGAGCGGCCTGCTGCACGTGTCCAACATCTCGCACCAGCGCATCGCCGATCCTGCCAAGGTGCTCTCGATCGGTCAGGAGGTCGAGGTGCAGATCCTCGAGCTGAAGGAGGGCGGCGAGAGGATCGGGCTCGGCATGAAGCAGCTGCAGGCCGATCCCTGGGTTGAGGCAGGCGCGCGGCTGCAGCCCGACCAGATGCTCCGTGGCAAAGTCGTCCGGATCACCGATTTTGGCGCGTTCATCGAGCTCGAGCCCGGCGTCGAGGGACTGCTGCATCGCTCGCAGCTCGCGCCGTCGCGGGTGCGCGCGATCGAGGACGTGGTCAAGGTCGGCGACCAGGTCACCGTGCGCGTGCTCGCCGTGGATCCGGCCGCGCGCCGCATCCAGCTATCGCGGCTGACCGCGCGCGGCGCCGTGATCGGCAGCGAGGAGGAGCTGTCGCTCGAGGAGGTGCGCGAGCATCTGGCGCACGATCCTGCGGTCAAGAGCGCAACCACCAACCTGGGTGCGCTGCTCAAGGCGGCGCTCGAGAAGCAGAAGCCACGCTGAACCGCGCCGGCATGCGATCCCTGC
The DNA here is from genome assembly GCA_046349655.1 of Planctomycetota bacterium. Classification (GTDB taxonomy): domain Bacteria; phylum Planctomycetota; class B15-G4; order B15-G4; family JAXMBY01; genus JAXMBY01. The sequence goes on along the minus strand of JAXMBY010000018.1, from coordinate 40,401 downwards.
CGCAACGACCGCAGCTGCCGTCGCAGCCGCTGCCCATCGTCATCATCGGCTGCGGCGGCATCGTGCAGAACGCCCATCTGCCCGCATACCGCGCCGCGGGACTGCACGTCGCGGGCGTGCACGATCGCGACCCGCGCACCAGCGCGCGGGTGGCGCGGCGATTTCACGTCGAGCAGGTGTTCACGTCGCTCGGCGACGCGGTTGCAGAAGGTGGCGTGGTGTTCGATGTCGCGGTGCCCGCGGATCAGCTGGTGGGAGTCCTGCGCGCACTGCCGCCGAGGGCTGCGGTGCTGATGCAGAAGCCGATGGGTCATGGGTCGTAACCTGGGCGAGGCGCGCCGCATCGTCGCGCTGTGCGAGCGCCGGCGGCTGGTTGCCGCGGTGAACCTGCAGCTGCGCTACAGCCCGAACATGATCGCGCTGCGCGCGCTGATCGCGCGCGGCACGCTGGGCATGGTCCGCGACGTCGAGGTGCGCGTCAACACCTACACGCCCTGGCGCCTGTGGCGCTTCCTCGCCGGCATCCCGCGGCTCGAGATCCTGTACCACTCGATCCACTACCTCGATCTGATCCGCACCCTGTTCGGCGAGCCCGACGGCGTGCACTGCGTCGCGCTCGGCGATCCCGAGCTGCCGCGCTACGCCGACACGCGGTCGTCGATCGTGCTCAGGTACCCGGGCACGCTGCGCGGCGCGCTGTACACCAACCACCTGCACGCACATGGCGGCAAGCACGCGATGTCGCAGCTCAAGGTCGAGGGCACGCGCGGCGCGGCGATCGCGCGCATGGGCGTCAACCTCGACTACCCGCGCGGCCGGCCCGACCGCCTCGAGGTCGCCCGGGGCCACGGCCCATGGCGGACGATCGAGCTCTGCGGCTCGTGGTTCCCACATGCGTTCGTGGGCCCGATGGCGAGCTTGCAGCGATACGTGACCGGCGAGGAACGCACGCTGCCCACCGCCGTGGCCGATGCGCTGAACACCATGGCGCTGGTGGAGGCCTGCTACCGATCGGCCGGCACCAAGGGTACACGCATCCGCTGCTGAGCCTGGCACGGCAGCCTTGGTGCAGATCCGATCGATCCTGGATGGCAGGCGATGTCCCGCATGGCGCCACGTTACGGGGCCGGTCTGGTCTGGTAGCATCACGTGCCGGCCCCCGTTCCCCATGCCGTGAGAAGTGCCGCGATGCTGAATGCGACGTTCGCGCCCGACACCCAGGGCGAGCGACTGGAGTCTTTCATCAACGACCAGCTGGCGATCACCGAGACGCGCCACGCAGCGCAGCCTCAAGCTGCCATGGCATGCGCACGAGCACACCTGCCTCGTGTACGTGGTCGACGGGACCTTCACCGAGCAGCTGCGCTCGCAGGTGATCGACTGCCGGCCCGCGACGTTGACGATCAAGCCCGCGGGCGAGGAGCATCCGGAACGACTTCGGTTGCAGCGGCTCCTGCAGCGTGGTGGTGGCGTTGCGGCCGCGTTCGAGAGCCGGCTGCGCGCGTTGACGACGACCATCGACCATGCCGCGCACGTCACCGGTGGTCCGGCGGTGGCGATGGCGGCTCGCTTGTACCGCGAGCTGCGCGGCCGCGATCCATTCTCGCCGCTGGTGTTCGAGGGGCTCGTGCTGGAAATGCTCGGCAGCTGCGCGGCGCGGCGACCACAAGACCGGCAGCGCCGCGCGCCGCGCTGGCTCGAGCACGTGCGCGAGCGGTTGCACGCCGACTTCGCGCGCAAGCTCAGCATCACGCGCCTCGCCGAGGAGGCGGGCGTGCATCCCGACCATCTCACGCGCATCTTCCGCCGGCATCACGGCGTGTTGATCGGCGACTACCTGCGCCGCGTGCGCACGCAATGGGCGGCAGAGACCATGGTGCACTCGGAGCTGCCGCTGGTCGCGATCGCGCAGCACGCCGGCTTCGCCGACCAGAGCCAGCTGACCCGCAGCTTCAAGCGCGAGTTCGGCATCACGCCGGCGCGCTATCGCGCCGCAGCGCGCTCGCGCTGAAGCCCGCGCGCCCGCCGGATGCACGGGCGCCGCGTCGCGTTCGCCGATGTCACGACGGCGCGAGCACCTGGCGCACGGCGGCGAGCACGCGCTCGTGCAGCGGACCGTTGGTGGCCACCACGCCGGTGTTGTTCGCCAGCGTACGACCGAGCGAGAAGTCGAGTGGCGCACCGCGACAGTCGGTCACCTTGCCGCCGGCCTCGCTGACGATGATCGAGCCCGCAGCGTGATCCCAGATCTTCTCCTGGTAGCCCTTCCTGGTCGGCAACCGCAGGTAGATGGCGGCGTCGCCGCGGGCGACACATCCGTATTTCGCCTGGCTGTCCATGCGCAGCGGTGGCGCGCTCACGCCGAGCAGCAGGGCCACCTTGTGCGCATCGTCATGGGACGAGTGGCCGGCTTCGACCGACTCGCAGAACGTGGCGGCGGTCGGATCGGTGATCGCTGCCACGTGCATCGGCCGCTCGGTACCGTCGTCGAGCCCGCGCTCGAACGCTCCTGCTTCTTGCACCGCGACGAACACGCGGCCGCCGGGCGCCAGGTTGGGACAGCCGAGCACGCCCAGCACGACTCTCCCGGCAACGATCAGCGCGAGCGCGACCGCGTACTGCTCGCGGCGCAAGAACCCCTTCGTGCCATCGATCGGATCGAGCGTCCAGTGTCGCCCGCGCGCACCGCCCGCATGGGCGCCGCGATCGATCGCTGCCAGCACGTCAGTCGATTCGAGATCGGGCAGGATGCGGCGCACTTGCGCCGCCACCTTCGCGCAGAGCCCCGCGTTCTCCGGCTGGCGCAGCTGATGCGCTTCCTCCTCGCCGACCAGCGGATCGTGTGGAAAGTGCCGCGCGAGCAGGGCCGCGACGACCGCCTGCGCACCGTAGTCCGCAACCGTCACCGGCGACCGGTCGCTCTTCGTCGCATCATCGCCGCTCGAAAGAGTGGCCTGCACTGCCGAACACAGCCGGCATGCCCTGATGACTGCCTCGATCGCGAGCTCGCGCTCGGCCTGGTATGGCATGGATACCGCCATCCTCGAGATCTGGCCAGGACGCGCGGCACCAACCGCGCGGCCCCATGTTCACCGCTGCTCGCTCGCAATCAAGGTCACACAGCCAGCGCCGCCGCGATGACTTGGCTCGGCCCGAACCGCGGCGGAGTGCGGCGTGGCTACTTCGGCGGTTGCCTGAGGTGCGGCGGGAGGTTCTCCGGCTTGGTCTTGTTCGCGGTCTTCGGCTTCTTCACTTCCTTGCGCTGCTTCTTCTCGCCCATGGTTTGGTCGCCTCGATCAACAGTTCCAGCCTCGGTGGCAGCCCGGTCATTCGCATGGCCGAGTCCACCCACGCAGCATAGCAGGCGGAACGCAGCTTCGCTGCCAGGGAATCACGACGTGCGGACTGCCGCCGAACGCCGGTCGCGCACCAGGTGCGCGACTCTCGCGCTCAGCGCCTGGCGATCGCTTGCTCGGCCACCACGCGGATGTCGGGTGCCGCGGCATCGCGCCATCGCCGGTGCATCCATGTCCATTCTTGCGGATGCTCGCGGATGCGCGCCTCGAGCAGCGACATCCAGCGCTGGCTGATCTCCTCGTAGGTCCCGGCGCTGCTGACCGGCCCTTCCCAGCGCAAGACGATCTGGTCGCCGCGCGACACCGTGGTCGCCACGAGCAGCGGCGAGCCGCACCGCCTGGCATAGACCGCCGGTCCGGCCGGTGCCATCACCGGCCGGCCGAAGAACGTGCAGGGGAAGCCGCCCTTGCGCGGGTACTGGTCGGCGAACAGTCCCACGAGCCAGCCGTCGCGCAGCAAGTCCTCGATCGTGTCCCGCGCGTCCGCCTTCAGGAACGTGTGGATGTCGAACTCGCGCCGCACATACTCGCGACCCCACTCGAGCAGCACGTCGTTCTGCTGCCGCTTCATCACCGCGGCGACCCGCAACCCCATCACTTTCGGCACCATGGCCATGCGCACGAACGGTCCCATGTGCGCGCTGACCGCCACCACGCCACGTCCCTGGGCATAGGCCGCCTGCACGATGGCCGCATTCTCGATGATCAGGCCGCGGTCCTGCTGGCGCGTCAGGTGCGCCACCTCGACGATCTGCCGGGCGATCATCTCGTACACGCCGCGCGCGACGTGCTCGCGCTGCATGGCGTCCATCGACTCACCGTAGATCAACCCGAGGTTGGCGATCGCGCGCGCGCGCGGCCTGGCGTCGAACCGGAATGCCACCCGCGCCGCTGTGCGCGCCAGCCGCAAAGCCGCACGATAAGGGATGCACTGCAGCCCGAGCAGAACGCTCCGCACCAGAAGGTAGTCGAGTGACAGCACGCGCGCATCATACCGGATCGGGCAGGCGGGGCCACGGGCACTCGCCGCACGCGAGCCGTGTGGCCGCACGCGCAAGGGCGCGACCGGGAGCGGCACGGCGCATCACCCCGCCCTCGGGGTGCTCCGCTCGGCTGCCGAGCGATCGCCAGCGCTCACGTCCGCCGCATCTTCGACTGGATGCGCCATCGCCACCCAGGCGCCCGGATTGACATCCGTTCGGGCAGTACGCAGACGTTCCACCCAGGGCTCTGCTCGACACGATGGGACTCTGGCCAACGCGCTCGAAGATGAAATGACGTTCCAGGCGACCCTTGCTTGCACGGCATGTGCCGTCGATCATCGTGAGCACGCCGATTTCTCCGGGCTGCAGAATGACTGCTTGGAAGAACACCCGCCCCAGACGCTGGCGGAACCACACCACTGCACCGCCGGCATCGTCTGCCGGTGCGGTTGGATTTCTCGACTGTGCTGCTACAGTGGACACACGGAAGCGCGCGCGTGTGTGCCGGGCAGGCGTCCCGACTCGAACTTGCCGCTGCTCTTCCCACGGAGGTGAGCCTCGTGCGATTTCTTCTCACGATATCTTGCCTCTGATCGCATCCAGCCGAGTGCCCTTCCGGCGCCCGGCAATGCACCCAAGAGAGAACTGCTCAACAATGGCAAAGAAACTCTACGTCGGCAATCTCGGCAGCACGACCAACGAACAACTGCTCGCCCTGTTCACGCCGTTCGGCAAGGTGGACACCGCGAATGTCGTCATGGACCAGGAGAGCGGAACGTCCAAGGGGTTCGGGTTCGTCGAGATGTCCAGCGATCTGGAAGCCGACACCGCCATCAAGGCGATGAGCGGCAAGGAGCACGAGGGACGGCCCCTCAAGGTCAATGAAGCCAAGCCAAGGCGCACCGAGGACACACCGTCGGTCGCGGCAAACATCGCGCCAGGCGCGACCAGCAGCAACTAGCCTAGCCTGAACGATCCGAACCAGACGCGGCGGCGAGAGCTTTCGCCGCCGCGTCTGTTGGACAACAACAGGTTCACCGTCACGGCTTGGCAGATCTGCCACCAGAGGTCAAGCGCGGACCCGGCCGGCTCACGATCAACACGAGCCCATCGTGCTCCTTGCCGTTCAACCCCTTGATGGCAGCCTCGGTCTCCCTGGTATCGGGCATCTCGACGAAGCCAAAACCCCTCGACTTGCCGGTCTGGTCGTCCGCAGCCACGTGTGCGGAGCTCACCTTGCCGAAGCGAGCGAACATCGCTTGCAGTTGTGCGTCGGTGGTTCCAGCGCTGAGGTTGCCCACGTACAGTTTGTTTGCCACGATCGTGTCTCCTGCAAAGCGTCACGCCGTGTCGAGCGACACGTACGCGAGGCATGGCCAATGCGTCGCTCTTGCCTCGGCAATGCCGTGCGATCAGTGGACGAGTCATGGCAATGGCGATCAGCAGGGCAGCCAATGCCAGCGCACTGATGCCATTGACCAGCAGCGGCGCCGCGCCCGGGCGGGTCGCCGCATGGCGAGCGCCCGCAGGGGTTCGACCATTCGTCGCATCTCATTCACCTTGCAACGGAGCCAGGGGCAAGCATCGATTCACGGACACGAGAGTCCAGTCGGATGGGCGACAGTCTTCGCGCCACCAGTTGCCAGTGCATTGGAGCACAGACTTGCTTTGAGTGCAGTGCAATTCCAAGAGGCGTTGCCAGGACGCTCGTGAAGATCTTCCTTCAGCGCGGCTCGCGTGCGCGAACGGGCGCACATGCCGCGGCTGGCGCGAGTCCCTCAGGCTAGCCGCGCCGCTGGTCCATCGACGAGAGGATGTGCTCGAAGCGCGGATCCTCGCGCAGACCATCGAGATCCGGGTCGGCACGCAGCAGATCGGTGGGCGGCGGCCCGGCCGCAACCGCTTTCTCGAGGTAGTCGAAGGCAGCCTCGCTGCGACCCTTGCGCGCCAGGCAGCAGGCGAGGTTGTAGAACGCGGTGCCGCTCGAAAAGCCGATCTCGGCCTGCCGTTCGAACGCGTTCACGGCCGCATCGAGATCGCCCGCCGCGGCGCTCGCGCAGCCGAAGCGATGCAAGGCAGGACCGTCGTCGGGATGCGCCTGCAAGTGGTCGCGGAACTGATCCCGCAAGGTGGCGAGCGTCGCGCCGCCATAGCGCTTGAGCGCCGCCGTGCTCATCGCCCGCAGCCTGACGTCGGCAAAGCGCCGGTCCTGACGCACGGCGCCCAGGCCGGGTGCGGACTCGATCTGATCGACGCGAAAGAACCCGGCGGCGACCGCCTGCTCGAGGTGCGCGAGGGCGCGCTCGAGATCGCCTTGCATTGCGTAGGCAGTGCCGAGGTCGAACAGCGCGTCGGCCACGAGCCACTCGCCCCGGATCTGCCGCTTGAAGCAGTTGATCGCACGGTCCCAGTCATGCTGGTCCAGGCTGGCTCGGCCCTGAGCACGGTTGTGCTCGGCAAGCGCGTACTGGCTCTCGGTGATCAACCCGGTGCCGTAGGTCTCGATCGCGCTCCAGCGCTCCGCCTCGTCCTGATCGGCGGCGGGGTGGTTGCGCTCGCGCTCGATCCGGGAACGCACCGCGTCGCGGATGATCGGATCGATCAGTGCCCACGAGCCGACCTCGCGCGCCTGCTCGACCACGATCCAGGCCGGCAGGCAGAGACAGACGAGGATCGCCACCGGCCGGACTGCCACATGCGGAAAGGCCATCGCCACGACTCCCGGGAAGGACGGCGCGAGAGAGACCGGAGCACCGTCCCGGAGTAACGGCTCGGTCGACGCCGTTGTTGGGTATTTGTGGCGGACTGTCTCTTCCTTGAGCTGACCCCGGCTTCACTCGGGGCGAGGCGACCCTTGCGCTCACCCTGGGGGCGACCACAATCGAAGCGATGGCCTGTTCCGCGAGCCTGTTGCTCTTCTGCGCGGCAATCGCGCGGTCGCCCCAGGACGACAGCACCCTGCCAGAGATCCTGCTGGGCGCCGACTTGAGGGGCGTCGTCGCTGCCGACTCGCCGGTCATCCGCACCAAGACGCTGGCCGCTCATCTCTACCACCGGCGGCCGCGCGGCACGGCGTTCTGGTACATCGCCGAGGCCAGCGCACCGTTTGCCGTGCGGGTCGATTCGGAGGACTTCGATCCGTACATCGTGGTGGAGGATGTGGCGAGCGGTGTGATCATCGAGGCAGGCCACGAGACGTGCCCGCTCGAAGCCGAGATCCTCGTGCCTGGCGAAGCGGCCCACGAGTACCGCCTCGCGGTGGTGGCGTGCGACGGCGGCGCAGGAGCGTTCCGGCTGCGCATCACGCCTGCCGCCGAACCCCCCGCTGCGGATCCGGTCGGCACGACCCGCGCCGCGCTGGCTCGCTGCGAGAGCGCTCGGTCACGACAGCCTGGCCGCCGCGCGACTGCGCCTGGCGCTCGGCGCCTTGCTCACGAGCATCGGTCGCTCGGCTCCAGGCCAACCGCTGATCGAGTCCGCCCTCCACACCCGCGAGCAGCTGCTGCCGGCCGATCATCCGGCCGTGGTCGAGGCGCTGACCCGGCTCGCCGAGTGTGAGCTCGATCGCGACGACACGACGGCCGGCGAAGCGACGCTCGAGCGCCTCACCCGCTTGCAGGTCGCTGCCTACGGCGAGGAGTCGCCGGAGGCGAGCAAGTGCCACATCGCCAGCGGCGTCCTGCGCCATCGCCAGGGCCACTATGACGCGGCCGAGCGCGAGTACCAACGTACCGGCGATCGCGGAACGCGTGCTGCCGCCCGATCATCTCGAGATCGCGCATCAGGTGCTGTGCCTGGCAATCGCACAGACCGAGATGGGCGCGTTCGACACGGCGCGGCGCAACGCCGAGCGAGCGCTGCGCATCCGGCTCGAGCGACTGGGCCTGACGGCACCTGGCGTGGCCGAGGCCTGAACGTGCTGGGACAGATTGCGCTGCAGCAGAACCTCCCGGTGCCGGCACGCGTGCACCTCGAGCAAGCGCTGGCGATCCTGGAGCGCGCGTGCCGCGCGCAGCCGCCGCTCGACGTGGTGCACAAGCCATCTGGGTTTCGTCGCGTATCTGCAGGGCTCCCGCGACGAGGCGCTGGCTCTACTCGACGAGGCCCTGCGCCTGGCCGAGCAGGAGCGCGGCCCGGGCCTCGCGCATCATGGCAACGATCTGGACCAACCGCGCCGCGACGTACTTCAACCAGAAGCGCTACGACGAGGCGCGCGCCGATCTCGAGCGCCAGATCGACATCCGCGAGCACACCATCGGCCTCGCGCACCCCGACTCGCTGCCCGCCATCAACAACCTCGCGGCCGTGCTGCGGGCTGCGGGCATGACGCTGCCGCCAGCTTGCACGAGCGCGTGCTGGCGCTCACCGAGCAGGCGCTCGGGCCCGAGCATCCGGACACGGCCGTGCAGCTCAGCAACCTCGCATTCGTGATCGAGCGCGGCAGCCGAGCGCGCGCTCGACGCTTCGCTGCGCGCGCGGTCGCCGTGCGCTGCTGGTTGTCGCCCGGCAGATGCCGGTGCTGACCGAGAACGAGCGGCTGTCGTGGGCGGCCGCGTTGCGCGTGTCGCTCGACCAGGTGCTGCTCGCCGTCGCAGCGCCACCCTGGTGATGCGCACCGCCGACCTGTACGGCGAGGTGCTCGCCTGGAAGGGCCAGGTCTCACGCGGCCTGTTCGCCGAGCGCGCCTGGCTGCAGGAGCATGCCGATCAGCAGGCGCTCGAGCAGATGCACACGCTGCACCGCCTGCTGGGGCAGATGTCGCGCTCGGTGCCTGCCGACCGGCCTGCGCACCGATCGCGACGCCGTTGAGCTGGCGCGCTTGCTGAGCGAGCGCGCGCTGGTGGAGCATCAGTTGGCGAGCAGCAGCAACAGCGCCAGTTCTCGAGCCGCCGCTGCGGCTTGCCGAGCTGCAGGCCAGGCTCGGTCCGGCGGACGTGCTGATCGACCATCTCGTCTACCAGCATTCCGAGCCGCCGGACGCATCCGCCGGCAACGCCGTGCGTCAACCGCGGCTCCCGGCGTTCGTGACGCGGCACGACGGCGACACGCAGCGGGTCGAGCTGGGTGCGACCGAGCCGATCGAGCGCGCGCTGGAGGCGCATCTGCGCATCACGTCGCGACGCGTCGCCGCGAACGACGACGCAGGCTTGGCCAGCTACGCGAGCGCGGCGCGATCTCGTCTGGCAGCCGCTCGAGCCGCTGCTGCTGCATGCCACGCGCGTATTCCAGAGCCTGGATGGCGCGCTCGCCACACTGCCGTTCGAGACGTCGAGACCGCCGCGAACGCTTCCTGATCGAGGACTACCAGTTCGTCTACCTGCAGACCTCGCTCGCGCTGCTCCAGCCGCTGGAGCGCGACGGCGGCAGCTCGGGCGTGCGTCGCCGGCGGCATCGACTACGACCTGGGATCCGAGCCCTGCCTGGGGCCAGCCCGCTGCGCGCGGTCGGCCTGCTGTTCGCGCCGCTGCCGGCCACCATCCCGGAGGTGCGCGAGCTGGCCGCGCTCTGGTCGCAGAACTTGCCGACGGCGAGGCGCCGGCCCTCACGTTGACCGGCGCCGAAGCCACCGAGGAGAGCGTCGCGCAGCGTGCCGCGCAAGCGCTACGTGCACCGCCACCCATGGCTTCGCCGCGCCTGAGGAAGCCCAAATCCAAGTTTGGCCGATGCTGTCGTGGAGGACGAGCCGGAGCCTGCGGCGGCGAGCTGTTCGCCACGCCCACGAGCTGCGCGGCCAGCTGCCGGGATTGCTATTCGGGCCTGGCGTTCGCCGGCGCCAACCAAGGCAGCGAGCAGCGCCGACGACGAGATCCTCACCGCCGAGGAAGCGGCGCCTGATCTGCACGGCTGCGGTGAGCTGGTGACTCCGTCGGCGTGCAACACCGGGGCCTGGCACGCCGCGCGCCGGCGAGAGCCGCCTGGGCTGCGCCGGTCCTTCCATCTCGCCGGGGCGCGGACCACGATCACCGCGCTGTGGCGGGTGGCCGACGACGCAACCCGCGAGCTGATGGTGTTCTATCGTTGCCAGGTGCACGACCACGCCACCAAGGCCGACGCGCTGCGCGGCGCGCAGCTGGAGATGCTGCAGCGCAACCGCGAGCGCCACGGCGGCCGCGGACTGCCCGGAACCTGGGGCGCGTTCTTGCTCGAGGGTGACTGGCGCTGAGCCGGCCGCTCACTCGCCCGGCGTCTCGATGCGTGCGCCTGGATAGTGCTCGCCGAGCCAGCGCCGCAGCTGCTGGCGGCGGTCCGCCGCCGGCGCGGCCGCGACCTGCTCGCGGCGCACCGCTGCTGCGAGGCCGTCGATGCCCTCGCGGAACGGCCGCGCGCTCGGGATCACGAGCAGCTCGCTGCCCGACGGCAGCAGCTCGTCCTGCAACGGCGAAGGCGGCAAGCGCAGCGACACGCTCGCCGGCAGCGGCTCGCCGAGGCCGAAGCTGCCCCACAGCGGATGCGGGAAGATGGGTGTGACGTTGCCTTGTGCCGTGAGCAGCAAGAGCGCGAGATACGCCGGCTGCTCGAGCTCGAGCTCGACGTAGAAGCGGCGCTCGCCCGCGCCGCGCAGCACGCTCGGCGGCGAGTACGCGCGAACCCGCGACGACCCGAGCAAGCCCGTAGATCGCGACGGCAAGGAGAGCGGGATGGTGGCGAGCACGAGCGCGGCGGCGGCGAGCAAGACGAGCGCATGGCGCGCCCGCGGGCGCGGGAGCGGCACCCGCGGCGGCGCGGTCGCGTGGGCATTGAGCAGCACGCTCAGGCGCGCCTGCAGCGCCGCGACCAACCGCGCCGGCGGCATCGACTGCGCCTGGTCCCGCACCTGCGGCCAGGCGCGTGCGACCCTGGCGTCGAGCGCGGTCAAGTCGGCGACGTGCTGTTCGCACCGCGCGCACTGCTCGAGGTGGAGGCGCACCCGCGCGATGCCGCTCGCGTCCAGGTCGCCGTCGACCAAGGCTACCAGGTGTTCGGCGGGAATGTGATCGTTCGTGTGCATCGCTCAGTAGCCCGCGCGCTCGAGGCACTCCTTCATCTTCGCGCTCAGCCGGAAGATCGCCTGGCCGATCGCGTTCACGTTGCTGCACAGCGAGGCGGCAGTCTCCTTCAAGCTCATGCCATGCAGGTAGCGCAGCTCGAATACCTTGCTCTCCCTCGGCGGCAGCTTCTTCCAGCAGCTCTCCACGGCATCCCAGGCCTCGAGCGCGCGCGACTGGTCGGCGCCGGCCATGCCATCGAGCAGCGGTTCGATCGACAGCATCCGGCGACGCTCCTTCAGCACCGCGTCGCGCACCTGCCAGTAGAAGAACCCGCCGAAGCTCTTCGCCACGCGCTCGGGCAGCGCTGGCAGCCCCTCCATCAAGCGCACCACGACGTCCTGCAGGATCTCCATCATCTTGTCTTCGTCGCGCAACCCGAACTTGAGACACGTGCGATAGAACAAGCGCTGGTAATGCTGCAGCAGCGCCATCCCGGCCTGCCCATCCCCGGCGCGCCACCGCCGCAACAGATCGAGGTCGCGATGCAGCGCGGCGCGCTCGCCGCCGCGCAGCTCCGCTCGCTCGGATTCCGGCACGCTGTGGTGGCTCACGGAAGGCTCGGCCGTTACTCTGTTCGAAGCCGGTTGCAGCACACTGCTGCAACCGGGCCGGCCATTATCCCAGAGCCTGCGTACGAAACGAGCCAATCGTCCCGCTCGCATGCCAAAGGGCTGGCCGGCGGCGGAATATTACGCCGGTAATCTCGGTCCAGCCGAGCGCCGGCATACGCTGCGAGCGGCCGCGCCGGACGCACGATTGCTGGAGGCCGCGCGCGCTCTTCAGAGTCATGACGATTCCCTGGAGCCGACCGATGACCCCGTTCCACCCGTGGCTCGTGATGCTGCTGCTCGCGGGCGACCCGCTGCCGACGATCGCCCAGAGCTTCCGGCCCGGCGAACAGAGCGTCTGGGTGATGGAGCTCGCCGGCGTGCCGATCGGCCAGCACTGGTCGCGCTACGAGGGCGTGGTGGACGTGGGCGGCGTCAAGCTGCACCACTTCACCAGCGCCGTGCGGCTCAAGACCGCAAGCCCGCTGGGTGAGGTATCGCAGAAACAGCGCAGCGACCTGTGGACCGACGATCGCGGGCACGTGCTCAAGGCCGATCTGCAGCTCGACATCGGCGGCAGCTACTCGCGCGTCGAGATCACGGTCGCCGGCAAGCAGGCCAGCGCCCACATCACGCAGGGACCGTCGGCGCGCGACGTGAGCGTGCCGGTGCCCGCGGACCCGTACGCACTCGCCAACAACTTCGTCGCGCAGATCGAGCTCGTGCTGCGCCTCAATCCCCTGGCCGCAGGCCAGGCGGCGACGCACCAGCTGTTCTCGAGCAACGTGCTGCAGACGGTCCCGTTCACGGTGCGCTGGTTGAAGCAGGCCACCGAGACCATCGATGGTGCCGCGGTGACCGGCGCCTTGCTCTCGGACTCGCTCGGCGAGGAGCTCTTGATCGACGCCGACGGCAAGCTCGCACGCCTGTCGATCCCGAGCCAGAGCTTCGTCGTGCGGCGCACCGCGCAGGCCGCCGAGGCGATCGAGATCAGGCCGCCGGAGCAGGCGCTGCTGAGCGACCGCTTTGCCACCGAGGAGGTGAGCATCGCCCACCAGGACGTGAAGCTCGCCGGCACACTGGCGCGCGCCAAGGGCTCGACCGGCAAGCGGCCGGCGATCCTGTTCGTCTCGGGCTCCGGACCGCAGGATCGCAACGGCTTCGCCTCGGGCATCGACCTCGGCACCCACGAGATCCTCGATCGGCTGACCGAGTCGGGATTCGTCACGTTGCGCGTCGATGACCGCGGGGTCGGCGCCAGCACCGGACCGACCAAGGACCTGACCTTCGATGATCTGCTCGAGGACGCGCTCGCTTGCGTCGACTTCCTGCTCGCGCGCGGCGACCTCGACACGTCGCGCATCGCCGTGATCGGCCACAGCGAGGGTGGGCTCACGGCGATGCTGCTCGCGCACGAGCGACCGGCGCTGAAGGCGATCGTGCTGATGGCGGCGGCAGGACGATCGATCATCGACGTGCTCAAGGAGCAGAAGGCGTGGGCGCTCGACAGCGCCGGCGTCAAGGACCCGGCGCGGGCAGCCGAGCTGCTCGTGCACGCCAGGTTCCTCGAGCTCGCGTGCAGCAACGCCGAGATCGAGCCGAGCGACGTGCGCGTGGACTACCGCCCGGCGCTGTCGGCGCGCGCGTGGCTGCAGAGCCACGCGCGCCGCGACCCGATCGCGGCGCTCGAGCAGGTGGCTTGCCCGGTGCTGATCATGCAGGGAGAGAAGGACATCCAGGTCTCGGCCGAACGCGATGCGAAGCGGCTCGCCGCCGCCCTCGACCGGACGCACCGCGCCGACCACGAGCTGCACGTGTTCGCCGGGCTCGATCACCTGTTCAAGCGCGTGCCGGGCGCCACCTCGCAGCTCGCCGACTACCTGCAGCAGCGCCCGGTGGACCAGGAATTCCTGGACACCCTGGTGCACTGGCTGCAGAGCAAGCTCAAGTGATGCGGACCCTGGTTGCGCCGCTCGCCCTCGGTGCGCTGCTGCTCGCATGCAGCGATCGCTCGCCATCACCCGGCGCCGCGCCACCGGCGCGCAACCTGCTGCTCATCACCCTCGACACGACGCGCGCCGACCATCTCGGCTGCTACGGCTGCAGCACCGTCGCCACCCCGGCGATCGATGGGCTGGCCCAGGAGGGCGTGCTGTTCGAGACGGCAATCACGTCGGTGCCGACGACGCTGCCGAGCCACACGTCGATCATGACGTCGTTGTGGCCGTTGCGCCACGGCATCCGCGACAACGGCATCTTCCGCCTGTCGAGCGAGGCGCTCACTCTCGCCGAGGTCCTGCGCGACCGTGGCTACCACACCGGCGCCGTGGTGTCGGCGTTCGTGCTCGATGCGCAGTTCGGCCTCGATCAGGGATTCGAGACGTACGACGATCACGTGAGCGCGCAGGTCTACAACGCCGCCGGTACGCAGGACCGGCGCGCCGACGAGGTCACCACGCTCGGCCTGCGCTTCCTCGACCAGCGCGGCGGCCGGCCGTTCTTCCTCAGGCTGCACTACTTCGATCCGCACGGTCCGTATGCGCCGCCACCGCCGTTCAAGGAGCGCTACGCAGGACGCCCGTACGACGGCGAGATCGCCTACACCGACACGCAGCTGGCGCGGCTGCTCGCGGGATTGCAGCAGCGTGCGCTCGCCGCCTCGACGCTGGTGGTGCTCACCGCGGATCATGGCGAGAGCCTGGGCGAGCACGGCGAGCGCACGCACGGCTACTTCGTCTACGATGCCACCGCGCACGTGCCGCTGATCATGCGCGGACCCGACTTGCCGAGCGGCCAGCGCGTGCGTGGGGTCGCGCAGCTCATCGACATCGCACCCACCGCGCTCGAGCTGCTGCAGGCGGAAGCGCCGCCGGCGTTCCAGGGCAAGACGCTGGTGCCGTTCTTGCGCGACCACGTCGACCTGCCCGCGACGCTCGCCTATCTCGAGACCTACGCGCCCTACTTCAACTTCGGCTGGTCGCCGCTCAAGGGGCTGCGCGATGCGCGCTACAAGTACGTGCGCGCGCCGCGGCCGGAGCTGTACGATCTGCTCGAGGACCCGCTCGAGCAGCACGACCTGACCGATCGCGAGCCCGAGGTCGCCGCGCGCATGGCGCGCGTGCTCGATCAACTGCTGGCGGCACAGGCCGGCCCGTCGCTCGCCCAGGCGAACGCGCCGACCCCGGCCGAGCAGGACAAGCTGAAGGCGCTCGGGTACACGGCCACCGCAGCCACGCTCGATCATGACCCGACCGGTCCCGATCCCAAGGACATGATCGCGCTGCTCGAACGCCGCGACCTCGGCAACATGCTGCTGCACCAGCAGAAGCTCGAGGCGGCCGAGCGCGAGTTCGCAGCGATCCTCGAGCAGAACCCGGAGAACACCCAGGTGCGCGAGTTCCTCGGCACCGCGCTCATGGGGCAGGGGAAATGGGCGCAGGCGCGTGACCAGCTGCTGCGCGCGGTGGTGGAACGCCCGGCGCTGTACACATCGCACTACAACCTGGCACGGTGCTACACGATGCTCGGCGATCCGGCCGCGGCGCTGCTGCACCTGGAAGCGGCGGCGCACCACAACCCGCGCTACGTCGAGGCGGTGCGGGACCTCGCGCTGCAGTTCGCCAGGATGCACGAGGCGGTCAAGGCGCACGCGTGCCTCGTGCGCTGCCGCGAGCTCTGCGCGACCAGCAGGTCGAGGCCGATCGCATCGCCGCCGAGGTCGAGCAGGCGCTCGCCGGTCGATGAGCGGCCGGCCCCTGATCACCGCACCGGCCAGACGATCTGCGTCTTCCACTTGCTCTGGTCGAGCTCGAGACCGGGATCGGTCCAGTAGATCTCCCAGAACCCGCCTGCCGCCTGCAGCGACCGGGCGCGCATCCACTGCTCGAGCACGGCATGACTCTGCGGCAGGAGCTGGTAGGGACCGACGTGCCAGGTCACGGCGACCTTGCCCGCGGGCAGCTCGGACGTGCACGCGGCCCCTCGCCCCCTTGATCGGCGACTGGACGGCGATGCCCGCCTCGAGATCGATCGAATCACCGTCGATCCTGTGGTAGCGCGAGAACGGCGGGCCAGCGGGCACGGCGCCCACCTTGTGCAGGTAGGCACCCACCTCGGGCAGCATCACCGCGAGGCTCTTGCTGATCTCGGCCGCCTTCACGGTCATGCGGATGGTCGCGGTCGGCTGTGCCTTGACCGAGTCGAGCTGGCACTCGCCCGGCGCCGTTGCGGTCGGCGTGCGCTGCTTCGGGTCGTGGATCGCGGCCTCCACCTCCGCAGGGGGCGCCACGCGCTCGGCGCTCACCTCGCCGTTCACGATGATGGAGTCGTAGCTGAACACGATCTCCATGCCGGCCACGATCTGCTTCTTCACGCGCGGGAACAGGATGCCGCTCACCGGCTGCCAGTCGGCGTAGGCGAAGCGGCAGGCAAGCTCGCCGCCGCCGGCCGGATCGGGCAGGCTCAAGTCCACGCACGACAGCAACAGCGACTCGCAGTCGAGGAACCACCGGTCGGCGGCGCCCACCTTCGGCGTCATCAGCAGTTCGAAGTGCGGGCGGCCGTCCACCTCGATCTTGCGCGACGTCGCCGCGCGCTCGTACAAGGTTCGCCATGGTGCGCGGCGCGAGATCGCGTACATGCGCTGCACGCTCGCCTGCGCATCGCCCTCCTTGATCGCCACGCCGAACGCAGGGTCGGTGGTCCACGACAGTGCGCCGGTGGTGCCCTGCGTCTGCCTGCCCATGACTGGCCAGCTGGTCGTGTACTTGACCTGGCTCGTCCCGAGATAGACCTCCTCGAACGATGCCTTCTGCGCCAGACCAGGCACGACCATCGCGCCCTTCATCACCAGGCTCTGCAGCGCGGCTCGCGCCAGAAGATCATGACCCTTGGCCTCCCACTGGTCGAGCAGCGTCTCGGCCTTGGGCAGATCGTCGCGCAGCCCGAGCACCGCAGCGAGCGCGATCGTGAGCGACAGACACAGAGCAGGTTCCATGAGCGCCTCCAGGGAAGAGTTGCGGTATGCTAACCCCCGGTACGAGATCGCGCGCCGAGTTCATCGAGGTTTTCCGGGTCACGCGCACGCATGAGCGACCAACACCATTCGGTGCGGTTTCCCACCACCTGCTGGTCGCAGCTCGCGGTCGGCAGCGCGGGCGCCGAGCGCACCGCGTTCGAGCTGCTCGCGCAGCGGTACTGGCGGCCGATCGAGGCCTACCTGCGCCAGGCATTGCGGCGGCGCGCCGAATCGCACGATCTGACCCAGGAGTTCTTCCTGTGGATGATCGAGACCGGGTTCCTCGCCAAGGCGGACCTGAGCCGCGGTCGGTTTCGCGCCTTCATCAAGGTGGCGCTCCGCAACTACGTCGCCGATCACGACCGCGAGCGCCGCACGCGCAAGCGCGGCGGCGCGCGCGCGGCGGTCTCGCTCGAGCACGATGGCAGCGCGCTCGATCGCTGATCCGCGGGCGCGGCCGCTCTCGACCAGGAGCTCGACGAGCAGTGGCGCGCCCAGCTGGTCGAGAACGCCTTGCGCGCGGTCGAGGCGGAGCTGCGCGCACAACAGCGCGAGGTCGTGTTCCAGGTGTTCCGCGATTACTTCCTCGACCCGGCGCAAGACCTCGACTACCACGCGCTCGCCGAGCGCCACCAGATCAGCCGTGCGGCCGTGTCGAATCACCTGATGCACGCCAAGCGGCTGTATCGCGCGAAGCTGACCGCGCTGATCCGCGAGACGGTTGTGGGCAGGCGTGATCTCGAGCAAGAGCTGCTCTGGCTGTTCGGCAGGGAACTGCCATGAGCGGCCCGTTGCCCGAGCACGCGCTGAAGCGGCTGCTCGGCGACGCGGAGCCGCTGCTCGCCGAGCTGCAACCGCCGGCGCAGATCGGCAAGTACACGATCGTGCGCGAGGTCGGCCGCGGCGGCATGGGAGTCGTCTACGAAGCGCTCGACCCCGACCTCAAGCGCCGCGTCGCTCTCAAGGTGATCGCCGCGCCGGCGCTCAGCAGCGAGACGCAGCGCGCCCGCTTCCACCGCGAGGCGCTGGCGGTCGCGCGTCTCAACCATCCGAACATCGCCGCGGTACACGACGTGATCGATGGCGCGATCGTCCTGCAATACGTCGATGGCGCGCCGCTTTCGGCATTGCCCGCCCAGGACCCGCGCCGCCTGGTGACCCTGATCCGCGACGCCGCGCTCGCCGTGCACTACGCCCATCAGCACGACATCGTGCATCGCGACCTCAAGCCGCACAACCTGATGGTCGAAGGCGAGCGCGTGATGGTGATGGACTTCGGCCTGGCCAAGGTGACCGCGGTCGGCGCGTCGCTGTCCCTGTCCGGCCATCTGCTCGGCACGCCAGCGTACATGGCGCCCGAGCAGGCCAGCGGCCGCGGGCACGACGTCGACGCGCAGACCGACGTGTACGGCCTCGGCGCTACGCTCTACGAGCTGCTCACCGGCCGCCCGCCGTTCGCCGACACCGACCTCGTGCGCCTTCTCCGCCGTGTGGTCGAGGACCAGCCGATCGCGCCGCGCGCGCTGCGCCCGGATCTCCCGCGCGATCTCGACACGATCGTGCGCAAGTGCCTGGCGAAGGAGAAGCCGCAGCGCTACGCATCAGCTGCCGCACTCGCACAGGACCTGAGCCGCTGGCTCGAGCACCGGCCGGTGCTGGCGCGCCGCCCGTCGCTTTGCTACCGCGCCGCCAAGCTCGTTGCCCGGCATCGCGCGCTGGCGACGGTGGCGGCGCTCGGGCTGCTCGCGTTCGCGTTCGCGTGGAGCGAGACCGCCAAGCGCACGGCGGCGCAGAACGCGCTGCGCTCTTCGGAGCTTTGGTCGCGGCCGCGCTTCACCGACGCCCAGACGCATCTGCGCCTGGGCGATACCGAGCAGGCACAGCAGCGCGTCGCCGATGGCATCGGCGCATGCCGCGCGTATCTCGCACGGCACGATGCCGCCCACGTGCACTTCTTCCTCGGCCGCCTGCTGCGGGTGAGCCAGCAGCGCGACGAGGCGCGCCGGGAGCTGGACCGCGCCGCCGATGCGGCGCTGCACGAGGCCCGCTCGAGCAGTTGCTGCTCGCCTGCGAGGTGGCCGTGACCGGCGGTACACGACGCCGCCGAGGTCTCGCCGCCGGCAACCGAGCAGGCGCTGTGCGACCTGCGCGTGATCGAGTCGCACCCAGCGGCGCTGCGCGCCATCGACATCGTGCTCGGACGCGGTGAGATCGCGCGGCTACAGGGCGACCTGGCGACCGCCCGCCGCGAGTTCGAGGAAGCGCTGCGCCTCGATCACGTCAACGTGCACGCCACCGTCGCGCTGTCGCAGCTCGCGCTGCGGGACGGCGACGCCGATCAAGCGTGGAACCTGGCGATGAGCGTGGTCGATCTGTACCGCGGCTTCGGCCCCGCCTACCTCGCGCGCGGCGAGCCTGGCCGGCCGCGAGCCGAGCGTGATCGAGCGCGTGGCCACCGGTCACGAGCTCGCGGCCGCCGACGCGCAGATCGAGTCGGGTGATCGTTCCGCGGCGACCCTGCTGACGCGCGCCAGCGCCCGCTTGCAGCTCGACGATGTCGAGGGCGCGCTCGCCGACTTCACCGCGGCGCTGCAATCAGCGCCTGGGGACGCGCACGCCTACGGCAACCGCGGCATCGCATGCGCGCAAGGCGGCACGGCTCGCGGCGCAGGGCGAGCGCGAGGCGGCGATCGCCGCCTGGCAAGCGGCGATCGAGGACGACATGCGGCGCTCACCATCGATCTCGGTTTCGCCGGCGCGCTCAACAACCGCGGCGTCGGCCACCTGGAGCGCGACCGCCTGCTGAGCGAGCTCGGCCGGGTCGTCGAAGCAGCGGCCGCGCGCGCGGCCGCTGGTCGCGACCTCGACGCTGCGATCGAGCGCGCGCCACGCTCGCTGCTCGCGTACCAGAACCGCGCTGCAGCGGCGCCGCGTGGCAATCGAGCAATCGCGTGCCGGTCGCGCCGCCGAGGCGCTCGCCGCTCTGCTCGCGCGCGCGCCGATCTCGACCAGGTGCTCGGCCTGAAACCCGGCGACGCGAGCGCGCTGCTCGATCGCGCACTGGTCGCCGACCTCGCCGCCGACTGCCACGTGCTCGCGCAGCACAATACCCGCAGGCGGAGGCGGCGCGTGCGCTCGCCCGCAATGACCTGGACGACGCGGTTCGCTGCGCACCGGCCGATGCGCGCGCGGTTGGCCTGCGCGGCTTGCACTGCCTGCGCGTGAGCGACGCGGCGTCCGCCATCGCCGATCTGGAGCGAGCCCCTGGCGCTCTCTCCCAACCCGCGCTGGCGCGCGCGCCTCGAGTCCGACCTCGCCCGCGCCAGGGCAGAACGGTGAGCGCCGCCCCTGCTCCTCACTGCAGCATCACGATCGTGGCGACTGGACGGCACGCGCCCGGCGGTGACGATCGGCGAGCAGGTAAGGACCCGGCGGCGCCTGCGTCCGCCCTCGACCCGCGCCGCAACCAGGCCAGTGGTGCTGGTCGACCGGCAGCGACACGTGGCGCTGGTCCATGTTCACCGAGTGCGTGGTTGTCCCCGGGCCGCAGCAGCGCAACCTCGACGATCGGGTCGTCGCCCGCGGTCGGCTGATAGCTGACCAGGAACCGCTCGCCGTAATGGATCGTCGCCGGCGCCTGCGTGATGCGCGGCCGCGAGCGGAACATGTACGGCGGCGAGTACAGCTCGACGGTGCGCTCGCCATCTCCGCCGCCGACGATCACGCGACCATCGGGCAGCAGCGCGGCCGAGGAATGGTACAGCCGCGCACGATGCAGCGAGGCGACCATGCGAAACGCATTGCGGTCCGGCTCGTACAGCTCGGTGGGCAGCACCGCCGTGCGCTGGTCGCTGACGTCACGCTGCCCGCCGAGCACGAGCACGTTGCCGTCGAGCAGGATGATCGCGTTCAAGAAGCAGCGCTGGCGATTCATCGGCGGCCCCCACTGCCAGCTGGGATCGGGCTGCGCCAGGTCGATGCGCTCGGTGGTGTAGGTGGCGAGATGCGGCGAGGTGAAGCCGCCGAGCACCATGACCTGGTCGCGCTGGCGCGGGATCAGGAACGAGGTGCCCTCGCGGCGCTCGGGGTAACGTGTCTCGGCGACCGCTTGCCAGGCCGCGCTCGCCACGTCGAGCGTCTCGGTGGTGCGACCTGGACCGACCACGACCACCAGCCCGGACGACAGCAGATGCGCTCGCGGATAGAGATCGAGCGAGTGGTCGGCGCCCGGCAGCACCGACCAGCCAGAGGCGGCATCGAACAGCTCGACCCGCCGGTTGATGCTGCCGCCCTCGTCAACTCCCGACAAGACGACGGTGCGCCCGTCCTCGAGCGTGACGTTGGTGGGATAGAATCGCCCGCGGCGCATGTCCGCCAGTCGCGTCCAGCTGCGCAGCTGCGGGTCGAACACGTGCGTGTCGCGCAGCCCGGCGTCGGGATCGTGGCGCAACGTCCCACCGGTGATCAGCGCGCGGCCGTCGGGCAGCAGCGAATGGCCGCCGCAGAACAAGCTGCGGGCGAGACCGACGTCGTGGCCAACCAGAGTCCGTGGGTCGATGACCCACGCCTCCGCGCCGAGCCCGGGCGGTGCCAGCACCACGTGCTGCTCGGCCACCGGCTGCGGCTCCCGCACATGCGGCAGATACGAGAACTGCAGCACCTCGCCGCTCGGCAACAGCACCGTGTGGATGGCGATCACCGGCCAGGAGATCGGCCCTTCCCACGCACCGTCCTGCAGGATGTCACCGGCAGCCCGTGCATGGATGGCGATGGCGACAACGATGGCGAACGCCGCGAGCCAAGGGCGTGACCTGCCCATGGTTTCCCCTCCCGATCCGCTGCGTGGAGCCGCGCGCGCATCATAGACCGGCACCGGGCAGCGCGCTAGCGCCGACGACCGAGACGCTCTTGATGGCGCGGAGCCCTGCCTCGCTCACGCAACACTCACGCCGAACCACGAGCCGATCAGCCATGTGGTCAAGCCTGCTGCCGCGCCGATCGCCAGCATGCGCAGCCCGCTCAGGAGCAGGCTGCGACCGGTGAACAGGCTGAGCGCCGCGCCGACGCCGAACAAGCTCACACCCGAGAGGCCAGCGCTGACGAGCAGCGCGCGGTGATGCGCGAGCAGCACGAACGGCAACAGCGGGATCGCTGCGCCGAGGCCAAACGCGGCGAACGAGAACAGCGCCGCGCCCAGCGGCGAGCCGAGCTCCTCCGGGTTCAGCCCGAGCTCCTCGCGCGCCAGCGTGTCGAGCGCCCGGCGTGGATCGGCGATGATCTGCCGGGCAAACCCGCGCGCCGCTTCGAGCGTGAGCCCGCGCGCCTCGTAGATCAAGGCGAGCTCCTCGGCCTCGGCCTCTGGATACTCGGCGAGCTCGTCCTGCTCGAGCCCGATCTGGTACTCGAACAGCTCGCGCTGCGAGCGCATCGACAGATACTCGCCGGCCGCCATCGAGCAGGCACCCGCGCACAGACCGGCGAGCCCGGTGAGCAACACGGTGTGCGGGTCGTGCGAAGCGCCGGCGACGCCCAGGATCAAGCTGGTGTTGGAGACCAGCCCATCGTTCACGCCAAACACCGCGGCGCGCAGGTTGGCGCCGCCCGCCACGCCGCGATGGCGCGCGCCGAAGTCGGCGAGCGCGGCATGACGTGGCCCGCATGCGCGGCATCGCCCGAGTACACCGACAGCCCGCGCAGCTTCATCGCGCTGAGCGCGCGCCGCATCCGGCGCGGGCCCAGCAAGCGCAGCAGCGCCGCGACGAACCGCGCGCGCGGCGACGGCTGGAACGTGGGCGGCGCGGGCTCGCCCGAGCGGAGCATCTGGCAGCCCACAGCGCCGCTTGCTGGTGCGCTGCGGTGCAGAGCTTCGCGAACAGCAGGCGCCGCCGGGATCGCGCTCGACCTCGCTCAGCACGCGATACAGCCACGCCGACTGCATTTCCTCCTGCCACTTCTGCCGCAGCGCCATCGCCCCATCCTCGCTTCGCGCCCGCCGCGCCGCACCGATGGCGCGGCAGTATGCGGGGCACCGGCACGAGCGGCAGGGCGCGCACCGCAGCAAGCCTGCAGCGGAGTGTCCGACAACCGGCCACGCGTGTCGCGCAAAAACCCGAGACAACGGTTCAAGTCCAGCGCCACTCTGCCGAACCATGATTGGGACGCGTACGGCAAGCAGAGCCGCCGCCGGCGAGGTCGGCGAGCGGCGCGGGTGAGAGCTCGGCATGCATGCAACCACGTCTTCGGATCGCGCCGGCGAACCGGCAGGTCGACGCAGCGGCTCGACCGTGCCGCTCGCGCTCGGCGCGTTGCTGTGGCTGGCGGCGGTTGGCGGCGCGCTCGCCATGCTGAACGGCTACGCGCTCGAGCCGGGCGACGCGAAGCGTGCGCCCGACCGCTGGCCCACGGCCAGCGCCATCGCGCGCGACCAGAGCAGGCCCGTGCTGCTGATGTTCGTCCACCCCCGCTGTCCGTGCACGCGCGCCAGCCTCGGCGAGCTGGAGCGGCTGCTGGCCGCTTGCCAGGACCAGCTGAGCGCCCACGTTCTGTTCCTGCAGCCACTCGACGAGCCCGCAGGCTGGATCGACACGGATCTGTGGCGCGCCGCGGCCACGGTCCCGGGCCTCGCCGTGCATCGCGACCAGGGCGGTGCCGAGGCGCGCCGGTTCGGCGCCGAGACCTCCGGCCACACCGTGCTCTACGACCGCGCGGGGCGGCTGGCCTTCCAGGGTGGCATCACCATCTCCCGGGGTCACGCGGGCGACAATCCCGGACGCAGCGCGATCGTCGCCTGGGTGCGGGGCGAGGGCGGGCCGGTCCCGGGCGCGACCCCGGTGTTCGGCTGCGCGCTGTTCCAGGCCGAGAACCGGAGGTGAGACAGGCCATGCCGAGTGCGATCACGAGCTCACCCGCAGGCGACCACGCAACCGAGCGCACCGCGATCCTGTTCCGGGAATCCCAGAGCGTGCTGCACCGGCAGACCGACCGCCTGTTCGCCAGGCTGATGATCTGCCAGTGGCTCGCCGGTGTGATCGCGGCACTCTGGATCTCACCCAGGACCTGGGCCGGCACCATCAGCCACACGCACTGGCATGTCTGGGCGGCCGTGTTCCTGGGCGGCGCGATCACCGGCTTCCCGGTTCTCCTGGTGTGGCGACATCCGGGTCGCGCACTCACCCGCCATACCATCGCCGTAGCCCAGATGCTGACGTCGGCGCTCTTGATCCATCTGACCGGCGGCCGCATCGAGACCCACTTCCACGTGTTCGGCTCGCTCGCCTTCATCGCCTTCTACCGTGACTGGCGCTTGCTCGTGTCCGCCACCATCGTGGTCGCCGTCGATCACCTGTGGCGCGGTCTCTACTGGCCGCAATCGGTGTTCGGCGTGCTCGCCCCGAGCCCGTGGCGCTGGCTCGAGCACGCGGGCTGGGTGCTGTTCGAGGACGTGTTTCTGCTGGTCTCGATCCGGCAGAGCCTGGCGGAGACCCTGGAGGTGGCGAAACGCGCCGACCTCGAGGCCGTCAATCGCAGCATGCAGCAGCAGACCCGCGAGCTGCAGCTCGAGGTGGAGCACCGCATCGCGACGCAGCAGAAGCTCGAGGAGGCGCACAAGCAGCTGCTGGCAACCTCGCGTCAGGCCGGCATGGCGGAAGTGGCCACGTCCGTGCTCCACAACGTCGGCAACGTGCTGAACAGCGTCAATGTCGCTTCCCTGTGCGTCGCCGACAATCTCAGGCGCTCCAAGGCAGCGGGTCTGTCGCGCGCGGTGGCGCTGCTGCGCGAGCACGCGACCGATCTTGGCGCGTTCCTCACCAGCGACCCGCGCGGCAAGCAGTTGCCGAACTACCTCGCGCAGCTGTCCGAACACCTCGCCAGCGAACAGTCGGATGCGCTCAAGGAGCTGGGTCAGCTGCAGAAGAACATCGAGCACATCAACGACATCGTCATGATGCAGCAGAGCTACGCCAGGGTGTCGGGCGTGGTCGAGGCGGTCAAGGTCAGCGAGCTGGTGGAGGACGCGCTGCGCATGAACGCCGGCGCGCTGATCCGTCACGACGTGCAGATCGCACGCGAGCTCG
This sequence comes from Planctomycetota bacterium, assembly GCA_046349655.1. Classification (GTDB taxonomy): domain Bacteria; phylum Planctomycetota; class B15-G4; order B15-G4; family JAXMBY01; genus JAXMBY01. The sequence goes on along the minus strand of JAXMBY010000018.1, from coordinate 15,394 downwards.
ACGACGGACTGTCCATCGTCGTCGACAAGCACAAGGTCCTGCAGATCCTCATCAACCTGATCCGCAACGCGAAGTACGCTTGCGACGAATCGCATCGCCCCGACAAGCAGGTTGCCGTGCGCGTGTCGAGCGACGATGGCCGCGTCCGCATCGCCGTGAGCGACAACGGCATCGGCATTCCGAGCGCGAATCTCACACGCATCTTCAATCACGGCTTCACGACGCGCAAGAACGGCCACGGCTTTGGCCTGCACAGCGGTGCTCTCGCAGCCAAGGAAATGGGTGGAGCGCTCAGCGTTCACAGTGACGGGCCCGGCCAGGGCGCGACATTCGTCCTCGAGTTACCTCTCAAGCCCATGTGTGCATCATGACTGGCACCCGCAACCGGCGCATCCTCGTGATCGACGACAACCCGTCGATCCACGAGGACTTCCGCAAGATCTTCAACTCGCGCCACGCCTCGGATCCGGCGCTGGCGCACGCCGAGGCGGCGCTGTTCGGCAGCGTCGCCGACGTCGATGCGAGCCCGACGTTCGAGTTCGACTCGGCATTCCAGGGCCAGGAGGGCCTGGCCATGATCCGCAAGGCGCTCGCCGACCAGCGTCCCTACCCGATGGCATTCGTCGACGTACGCATGCCACCGGGATGGGATGGAGTCGAGACCATCGCCCACATCTGGCGCGACTATCCGGAGCTGCAGGTCGTGGTCTGCACCGCCTACTCCGACTACTCGTGGGAAGAAATGGTGGCAAAGCTCGGCCACTCCGACCGACTGGTGATCCTGAAGAAGCCGTTCGACAACATCGAGGTGCTGCAGCTGTGCAGCGCGCTCACCGAGAAGTGGCATCTCTACCAGCAGGCGAGATGCAAGCTCGAGGATCTCGAGCACATGGTTCGCGACCGGACCGCGGCCCTGCAGTCGGCCAACGTCCAGCTGGCCGACGCCAACCGGCGCCTGCTGGAAGAGTCGCAGCGCGCCAAGCAGCTCGCCGCCGCCGCGCTGGTGGCGAACAAGGCCAAGAGCGAGTTCCTGGCGGTGATGAGCCACGAGATCCGCACGCCGATGACCGGCATCATCGGCATGACCGAGCTGCTGCTCGACACCGGACTCACGCCAGAGCAGCGCGATCATGCCACGACCGTCAAGCACAGCGCCGATGCCTTGCTCCGCATCCTCAACGACATCCTCGACTTCTCGAAGATCGAGGCCGGCAAGCTGTCGCTCGAGATGATCGAGTTCGACCTGCGCGATCCGTTCCACGACGTGGTCCGGCTGCTGCAAGAGCGGGCGCGCGCCAAGGGCATCAGGCTGTCGCAATCGGTCGCGCCCGAGCTGCCGGGATCGGTGCGCGGTGATCCGCACCGGTTGCGCCAGCTGCTGCTCAACCTGCTGGGCAACGCCATCAAGTTCACCGAGGCGGGCGAGGTCGTCGTGACGGTGACGCTCGCCGAGCAGTCGGCCGAGGCCATCACGCTGCACTGCAGCGTGCGCGACACCGGCATCGGCCTCTCGGCAGTGGACCAGGCGCGCCTGTTCCAGCCGTTCACGCAGGCGGACTCTTCCACCACGCGCAAGTTCGGCGGCACCGGCCTCGGCCTCGCCATCTGCCATCGCCTGGTCGAGCTGATGGGCGGCACCATCGGCGTGCACAGCACGCTCGGCAAGGGCTCCACGTTCTGGTTCACCATCCACCTGGCGCGGGGCTCGCGGGCGGCAGGCGTCGCCGGCTCGGATCGCGCCAGCAGCGCCGCGCGCTCGCTGCACGTGCTCCTGGTGGACGACAACGCGGTCAACCGCAAGGTCGCGAGCGCGCAGCTGCGCAAGCTCGGGCACGAGATCGAGGCTGCCAGCGACGGCGCCGGCGCGCTCGCCGCCTGGCGGCGCGGCGGACACGACGTGATCCTGATCGACTGCCACATGCCCGGCATGGATGGGCTCGAGGCGACCAAGCGCATCCGCGCCAGCGAACGCGAGCGGTCGCTCGCGCCGACCCCGGTCGTGGCGATGACTGCGAGCAACGCCGAGGAGGACCGCGAGCGGTGCCTCGAGGCCGGCATGGACGACTTCATCACCAAGCCGATGGACATGGACGAGCTGCGGGCGTTGCTGGAGCGGATCGCGGCGCGACCGGCGTGACGTGCGCCGGCATCGCCACCACCGCGCCCGCGCTCATGCCGTGCCGCCGCGCGCGGCATCGAAAGACACCTCGCACTGGCGCGCCTCCTCCTCGGTGTCGACGTCCTCGGCCAGGCTGAGAGCATCCAGCACCGGCAGCCGCACACCGCGCTCCGGGAACCGCGCTCGGTAGCGGTCCTTCACGACGATGGCGCCGACCGCGCGCTCCAGGTCGTTCTGCAGCATGGTCCCGGCGCGCAGCTCGCGCGCGAGCCAGAGCCCGTGGCGCAGAACGGTCCAGGTGAGGCGGGGCAGGCGCAGCGTGGCGAGCTGGCGCAGGTCCTCGAGCACGAGCTGCCCGAGCACGCCTTGCACCATCGCCCGGCGGCGTACCGTGATCGGGCGGTTGCGGGTGCGATAGGCCACGGCGAGCAGCCGATAGATGAGCGCCAGGCGCAGCGCCGGCAGCTCGGCGATCAGCAGGTGCCCCGGCAGCACGCGCACCGCCGCCGCGCCGGCCTGCAGCACGAGCGAGTACTCGGGCTTCCACGCAAACGCAGCCAGCTTGCTGCGGTCCTCTGGCGCCCGGATCAGCGGATACCAGACCGAGCACGGAGGCTGCGCCAGGTAGTGCTCCAGCACGCGGTCGAGCTCGACCGGGTCGGGCAGGATGTCGCAGGTGGTGAACGCGACCGGGCCGGATGGCTCGCGGCCCACGCAGGCCACGGCGGCGCGCAGGTTCTCGGCGACGTTGCCGTCGGTATCGATGATCGTGCTCGCGCCCACCGCCGACTGGTACACGCGCCGCGGGCCGCGCGACCCAGATGCTGCCGAACGCCGGACACGTGCGCAGCCTGGCGATCACCGTGGCGATCAACGGCTGCCCGTGGAACCTGAGGTCGATGCCCTTGTAGCCGGTGAGCGGGTGCTCGCGCGCCGCGGCCGGCGGCAGCGCGACCGCGGCCCGGTCGCTGCCGGCCAGGATGACGATCGGGATGCCAGGATGCGCCATACCCACCTCACGGGTGCCGCACAGTCGGCGGCAAACGTCATGCCCTTCGCCCGCAGCCGATCGCGCGACGCCACGCAAACCTGCCCGCCTGCCGCCGGTCCGAGCGCGCCATGGCCGGGCGTCTGGGTGCGGCACCGCTCTTGCGCGCCGCACCGCCACCACATCTACCAGAGGAGCTCCTTCATGAGCTTGCGAAATAGCGCCACGCGTTACGTCGCGACGGCCGCGCCCAGCGCCCTGCTGCGCGAGATCGTGCAGAAGATGCGCGACCAGGATGTCGGTTCGGTGGTGATCGTCAGCCACAGGCGGCCGGTAGGCATCATCACCGATCGCGACCTGGTGATGCGCGTGATCGGCGAGGGCAAGGACCCGAACACGGTGCGCGCCGACAGCGTGATGACCACCGACATCGCCACGGTGCCGGAGACCATGGACGCGCTCCTGGCCGCGGCGCTGATGCGCGAGCGTGGCGTGCGGCGGCTGCCAGTGGTGGACGAGCAGGGCTGCCTCGCCGGCATCGTCACGCTCGATGATCTGCTGTGCCACGTGCGGCACGAGCTCGACGAGCTCGCGGACGTGATCGCGCCGCTGCCGTTTCCGCACGAAGGCGGGTAGCCAGAACCGCGCTTTAACCCGCGCCGGCGCGCAGTCCCGCGCTGCAGCCGTGGCGAGCCGCGCGCGCGCGCCGCGCCTTGCGTGCTGGCACGCTTCCTGCCACGTGCCCTCGCGAACCATCACGAGGACACGTCATGACCGCACCGTTTCCGCATCACTACCGGGTCGAGCTCGACTGGGAGACCAGCACCGTTGGCATGCTGAGCGCGCCGCCGCGCACGCCGATCACGACCGGGCCGCCGCCCGAGTTCGATGGCAGTGCCCAGGTCTGGAGCCCGGAGCACTTGCTGCTCGGCGCGGCGAGCGCTTGCCTGATGAGCACCTTCCTCGCGCTCGCGCGCCGCGCGCGCCTGGCAATCGACGGCTACCGCAGCCTGGCCGAGGGCACGCTCGAGAAGACCAAGGATGGCATTGCCTTCGCGCGCATCGATGTGCGCGTGGAGCTGAGCGTGACCGCAGAGCTCGCCACCCAAGCGCTCGAGCTGCTGCAGGCGGCAAAGCAGCATTGCATCATCACCAACAGCTTGCGCGCGCCGGTGCACGTCGACGCCTCGATCAGCACGCGCTCGCCCGTGTGAACGACGCCCGCACTCCTAGCACGAGGAACCGCGATGACCCAGCTCGGATCGTTCCCTCGCCGCCGTGACGACGACATGCTGCATCTGGTCGGCAGCACGCCGATGGTGCGCTTGCGCCGGTTGCCGGCGCAAGATGGCGCGCGCGTGCACGCCAAGCTCGAGTACGTGAATCCGTCCGGCAGCCTGAAGGACCGCATCGCCATCCGCATGCTGGCCGAGGCCGAGCGCAAGGGCGACCTCGTCCCAGGCATGTGCGTGGTCGAACCGACCAGCGGCAACACCGGCGCGGGGCTGGCGTTCGCCTGCGCGGTGAAGGGGTACGAGATGATCGCGGTGATGCCCGAGGCGATGAGCCGCGAGCGCGCCGCGCTGATCGCCGCGTTCGGTGCGCACGTGCTGCTGACGCCGTGCGAGTCGACCATCCCCGGAGTGTTCACGCGCGAGGACATCGATCGCGTCATCGCCGTCGCCACCGAGCTGGCGAGCCGGCCAGGCTTCTACATGCCGAACCAGTTCGAGAACCAGGCCAACCCGCGCGCACACCGTCAGACCGCACGCGAGATCTGGAGCCAGGCGCGCGGGCGCGTCGACGCGTTCGTGATGGGCGTGGGCACGTCAGGCACGCTCATGGGCGTCGGCCGCTTCCTGCGCCAGCACAATCCCGAGGTGCGCATCGTCGCGGTCGAGCCGGTCAATTCCGCGGTGCTGTCCGGCGGCAAGCACGGGCCGCACAAGCTGCAAGGCATCGGCGAGGGGTTCGTGCCGAGCCTGTACCGCCACGCCGAGGTCGATGCGGTGATCGGCGTCTCGGATGCCGACGCCAAGATGGTCACGTGCCGGCTGGCGCGCGAGGAGGGCATCCTGGCCGGCTACTCTGGCGGCGCCAATACCTGGGCGGCGCTGCAGGTCGCAGGCGAGCTCGGCCCGCGCAAGACCGTGGTCACCATGATGCCCGACACCGGGCTCAAGTACCTGAGCACGGATCTGTTCACGCCCGAGCCCAGCATCTGCCGGGCCTGCGCCGGTCGCCGGCGCTGCCGCTCGCTCACCCACGCGCTGCCGCCCCGGCTCGCGCGGCGGCTGCTGGCCGTGAACGGCAGGAGCTAGCGCCGCGGATCGTGCTCAGTCGTGCGTGCGACCGCGAGCCGGCGCGGCCACGCCCGTGATCGCCGCGAGCACGAGCACGAGCTGGTCGCGCTCGCCCGGCGAGAGCCGCGCGCGCGGGTGCAGGAGGGTGTAGGACCACGGCGGCATTTCTCCCGCCGACACGGCCGCGACACACTCCTCGGCCTCGCCTTGCGGCTGATCCCAGCTCGAGAAGTTGAGCTTCGCCCGCCCGACGTCGACGTCGCGCGCCACCAGCCACGAGATCGGTGCGATCTCCGCATACCACGGCCAGACCACCTCGTTGCTGTGGCAGTCGAAGCACGCGCGCACCACCAGCTCGCGCGCCTGCGGGCTTCCCACGCGGGCTCGCTGCGCGCCGGCGGATTCACATGGTATCGTCCATACGGAACCAACTGCGCCACGATCAGGAACGCGACCACCAGCACGGCCGACCAACGCCCGATGCGCCGCCACATGGACGAGCTCCTCGCGATCTCACAGGTATTGACCGCCATCCACGCGCACCACCTGACCGGTCACGTGGCGCGCGAGGTGCGAGCACCAGAGAACACGATCACGTCCGCCACGTCGGCCGGCTGGCCGGTGCGACCCAGCGCCGACTCGGCCACCGCCGCGGCCCGCAGCCTGGGCTCGAGGCTGCGGGTCATCTCGGTGTCGATGAAGCCCGGCGCGACCACGTTCACGCGGATGCCGAACCGGCCCAGCTCGCGCGCCGCGGTCTTGCCGAGCGCGATCACCCCCGCCTTGCTCGCGGTGTAGTTCGCCTGCCCGAGCTTGCCGCGCTCGCCGTTGATCGAGCCGATCAGGACGATCGCGCCCTGGGCGCGCTGGCGCAGGTGCGGCACGGCGGCGCGCAGAAGGTAGAAGGCGCCGTCGAGGTTGACTGCGAGCACCGCGCGCCAGTCCTCGTCGCTCAGCTTCCACAGCATGCGATCGCGGGTGACGCCGGCGCCCGCGACCACGGCGTCGAGGCGGCCGGTCTCGTCCGCGGCCCGCGCCACGGCGGCGTCGACGCACTTGCTCTCGCGCACGTCGACCTCGAGGAACCGCACCCGCGGGTTGCCCGATCCCGCGAGGTCGAGAGCATACACCGTCGCGCCGCGGTCGGCGAACGCGGCCGCCACCGCGGCGCCGATGCCGCGGCCGCCGCCGGACACGATCACGGTCTGCTGCGGGAACCCGAGGTCGCTCATGCCGGCACAACGCTCGCGCCCGGGCTCGCTCCCATGGCGACCAGCTTGTCCAGGCGGTACTTCGCCCACAGCGCGGCGCCCAGCGCGCCGGCGAACGCACCGTCCGGAGCAGCCACGAACTGGAGCGTGAAGCTCGACCGGTTCGCTTCCTCCTGCATCGCCGCCACCAGACCGGCGTCCTTCGCCAGCCCGCCGGTGACCGCGACCACGCCGCTCGCGCCCGCCGACTCCAGCAGCCGCACGAACCGCGACGCCATCGACAGGTGGATGCCCTTCAGGATGTTCGGCACGCTGATGCCGCGCGACACCATGTTGATCACGTCGGTCTCGGCGAGCACGGCGCAGATGCTCGAGCACTTCTCCGGCCGGTCAGCCTTGATCGACAGGACGCCGATCTCCTCCAGGGCAACGCCAAGGTAGCGGGCGATGTTCTCGATGAACTGTCCCGACCCCGAGGCGCACTGGCTGGTCATGCGGTAGCGCAGCACCTTGCCGTGGTCGTCGATGACGATCGCGCGCGCGTGCAGCGCGCCGGCGTCGAGCACGGCGCGCGCCTGCGGCACGAGCGCGAGGCCGCCGCGGCCGTGTGCGGTCATGCCGTAGAAGTGGCCGGTGCGGAAGTCGATGCGCTCGCCCTCGCCGGTGGTGGCGATGTAGGCGATGTCGTGCGGCGCCACGCCGGCGCTCTGCAGGATCGCATCGAACCCCTCGCGCGCCGCGGCCAGGAAGTCGCGCTGCCGCAAGCGCTCGCAGCGCTTCGCCAGCACGCGCGCCGGTTGCTCGCGGTGATCGACGAGCAGCATCTTGAGCGCGCTCGAGCCGACGTCGATGCCGGCGGTGATGTTCATGCCGCCACCTCCTGGGTCGCCGGCGCGCCATGGCGGAACGCGAACAGGGCCGCGCCCAGCGCGCCGGTGTAGATCGAATCGGGCGACACGTTGATGGTGAGCTCGCCGCGTAGTTCTGGCGCACCAGGTCGTGCAGCACCCGCACACCGCGGTCGCGTTCTTGGCGACGCCACCGGTGAACGTGGAACTGGTCCTTGATGCCACCCGAGCGCGCGAGCAGCGACGTCGCCCGCAGGATCACGGCCCGATGCAGCCCGGCGAGCCGTCCTCGCGCCTCTGCCCGAGCGTCAAGCGGTCGCGGATCTCGGCGCCGGCGAACCGTGCAGGTCGAGTTGATCTTGACCGGCCGCGTCGCCTTCTCGGCAACCGGGCTGAGCTCGTGCAAGCCGAGGTTCATCTCGTCGGCGATGTAGCCGAGGTAGCGACCGCAGCGCGGCGGCGCAGCGGTCGTTCATCTGGAAGCTGGTCACCACGCCGCTGTGATCCACCTGGATCGCCTTGGTATCCTGGCCGCCGATGCTCGAGGCACGGTCGCGGTGGCGGGGAACATGAAGTGCGCGCCGAGGCCGTGGCACAGGATCTCGGAGCGGATCTGCTCCTTCGGGAACGGCAGCCGCGCGCTCGTAGCCGGTGCCGACCGTGGCCACCGTGTCGAGCGGTTCGCGAAACGCGCGCTCGAGCAGCGCCGCCAGCCGATCGGCGTCGTGCCGGTCGAGCCGCGCCCTGCTCCGCACGCGCGATCGCCCGCCAGCACCGTCGGCGAACGCCAGCTCGACCTGGCGGCTCTCGACGCCGAGGATCGCCTTGTCGAACACCGACATCAGCGCCTCGAACGGCAAGCGCTGCGGCGCCGCCAGCTGCGACGCGAAGCGATGATACTGGCTGGTTGCCACGTCGCGGAAGAAGTCGGATCGGCTCGCCGCGCCCGGCGCGAACAGGGCCGGCGCCGCCTCGCGCATGGCGACCAGCACCTGCTCGAGCGCCGGCGCGAGCCGCACGCCGTCGAAGAACGGCTCGACGCTCGGCCGCTCGGCGCCGAGCTGTTCCTCGAGCAGGTCGAGGTGCGCGCGCGGTGCTGCGCGAGCCGGAACAGGCGCTCGAGCGCACCGAGAAAGCCGTCGTGCCAGCGCCGCCGGCAGGTTGCTTGCGCGCAGCGCGCGCGAGCACAGCGTGAAAGCGCACGTTGGTGAACGCCTCGGCTTGCGCGATCGCACAGGCAACGTCGTAGTTGCTGCGGCTGTTGGTGATGCCGCGGCCCAGCACGCGCTGCTGCTCGTCGAGCACCACCGCCTTGGTCGTGGTCGAGCCCAGATCGACGCCGACGAATAGCTTCATGACGTGGCTCCCTGCGCGCGACGCTGGTCGAGCATCTGCAGAGCGACTCGATGCGGCGTTCTTCACGTTCGCGGCGGAGAAGTAGCGCGGGTCGACCAGGTCGCTCTCGAAGAAGCCGCCTGGCCTGGTCGGCCGGTGCGGCGCTCGACCTCGCGCAGGATCAACAGCTGCCCGGCCGAGAACGAGTCGCACGACTTCACCGAGTGGATCAGGGAACCCGTCGGCGTGATAGTCCACGTAGCGCTCGAGCATGGCGATGCGGCTCGCCATGTTGCGGTTCGTGTAGCAGCCGAGGGCGGTAGTCGGCGAGCGTCTCCAGCGGTGATCGGGATCGTGGCGGAAGCCGTCATCATGGGCGCCGCCCCACCCTTGGTGTGGTGGACGCCACCACCACCGCGCCCTCGCTCGAGAACATGCCCACAGCTCGCGGAAGCTGGTCCGTTGGGCAGCCCTTCCACCACCAGCCGGAACTTCTGCTCCGCCATCGGCCCGTCGGGCGTGATCGGCCCTGCGCCGAGGCCGCGAACAGGCGTCCACCTCGCTGCGCAGCTCGCGATGATAGTCGACCGCGGCCTGCGTGCCGCGGACGGCGACGAAGATCCGGGCCGACGTAGTACACCGCACCGAAGTAGGCGTCGATCGGCGACGGCTCGCCGCTTCGCACGACTCCAGCACGTGCGCGAGATCGTCACCGGCCTGCGCCGACAGCCGCAGGTGATGCCGCAGCCGGGCCTCGTCGTAGGCCTTGCCGGAGACGCGCTCGAACGCCGGGATCACCACTTCTGCGAGCTGCTTGACGACGTACTCGCGCATCGCCTTTGTGACGTGGCCGGGTGCCTGGAACGGCACGTGCAGCATGGTCACCGGCGCATGGTAGCTCTCGCGCAGCAGCTCGAACCCTTCCATGAACGTGAAGCAGCCCGTGTACGACAACAGGAGCAGGCTCGGATCCGGCAGCCGCTCACCGGTGGGTCCGATGTTGCCGGAGTTGAGCATGCCGAGGTCGCACTTCACGTAGGCGCACACGTCCTCCGCATGGCCGAGCCGCTCGGCGGTCTGCACGGAACTCGGCCGATTTCTGCCGCATGCCAGATTGCAACGCATTGATCTCGGGCAGCACCGGCAGCAGGTCGAATGCCAGCAACAGCTCGGTGAGAGTGCAGACGCATTGTACACCGCCTTCCTCGCCGGTTTTGCGGCGCGCGCGCGAGCCGGTGGAAGTGCTCGGCGATCATCGCCTTCTGCTGCTCTTGACTCTTGTCCTTCACGACTTCGGTCGCGGTGCTCATGGGGTCCTCACGAGAGCTTGATCGCGTCGGCAAACGTCCCGGCTTGCTCGCCCCGGATCACCCTGGAACTGGCCGGTGTTCTCCGGCAAACGGAACGCCAGTGCAAGGACGTTCGCGGCCTTCACCGCGGCCATGGTCGTTGGCTGATCGAGCAGGGCGGGATCACAGAAGCTCGCGGAGGCTGAAGATCACGCCTTCGGCCTTGGCCGCACGCTCGCTCGCCACCAGCGCCGCGCCCTTCTCGCCCTGCTCGAGTACAGCGACGGACACGCCGAGGCTCGCGTGCAGGAACATGTGCGCCAGGTTGCCGATCGGATCACCGTCGAGCGGCACGTCGCGCGTGAACCAGCGCTGCCCGAGCATCATCTCGTCGTCGACGATGTAGCAACCCGACTGCTCGAGCGTCTTCACCAGGTCGTGCGGCGGCTGCTCGCGCTGCAGCCGCGCAGCGCGACCCGCGCCCGCTGCGCTGCGGCCCCTGCGCGGCCTGCCACCGCGGCGAGGTAATCCTGCAGCATGGCGTTGTGCTCCTCGACCGCGAGCACGTTGCCGGCGCGCATCAGCAGGTACAGCTCGGACGTGGGCACGTTCCATGGCTCGCGCACGCGCTGCGCGTAGAGCGCGGCGATCAGCCGCCGGTTGTCGTTGTAGATCGCGATCGAGCGACGCAGCTCGGCATCGCCCACCGCGCGTCCCGCCAGCTGCTCGAGGTCGTGCACGAACGCGACCAGCTCGCGCCGGTAGAACTCGCCGCCGATCGCATCGCTGAAGTTCTGCGGCATGTCGAAGTAGCGCACGTACTTGTCCGGGAACATGATCTGCCACATGCCCGACAGGTTGCGGATCACGTCGCAGATGCTCGGGAAGACGATGCCATCGAGCACGTCGTAGCTGCCGTTCAGCCCGAGCTCGATCGTGCTGCGCGGGATGTGGCAGATGTAGCTCTGGAAGTACGCATCGCCCTTCACGATCTCCATCTCGCCGCCACCGAACAGGCCGACTGGCAGCATGCCTGCCGCGTGCACCACCTCGCGCGGGATGTACACCGGCAGGTAGCCGATCACCTTCCTGCCAGGATGCGCGGCGCGCCACTCGCGCACGGCGCCCAGCGTGAGATCGTGGTACAGATCATCGGCACGCGCGACGATGCGCGCGCGTGCGTGCTCGGCGGCACTGCGGTTCAGATCGCTCATGGCGTGACCTCGGGGAGCTTCAACTCCAGTTCCTGATAGGGTCCGGCGGCAAATCCCTGGCTGCGGAAGAAGGTCAGCACCGGCACGTCGTCGCGCCGCACCATGGTGCGGACGATGCTCACGCCGAGCTCGCGGAACCGTGTCCGCGCGCGGGCGAGCAGCTGCGTCGCGATCTGCGCACGCAAGTGGTCCTGATGCACACCCACGGCGAACACCCAGCCGCACGGCTCCGAGCCGAACTCGAATGCGCGCACCTGGGCCAGCAGGTAGCCGATCACCTTGTCGCTGGCTGGATCCACCGCGACCAGGCCGACGCGCGCCCCACCGCCGGCGCTGGCGCGCGTGTGGCGCGCAACCACGTCCTCCCACCAGGCACGCTTCAGGACTCCGGTGTGCGCCGCATCGATGGCGGCGATGACGCGCGCATCGCCGCGGCGGATGGTGCGGATCACGACCTGGTTCGAGACGCTGCTTGCCATGGTTCTTCGGCTCACGCCGGCACCTCGCCGGTCTTTGGCAGCACCCGCTCGATCAGCGCTTCGCTCCAGGCCTCGCCGGCGGCCAGCGCGCGACGCAGCGCAACGAAGTCCACCTCGCGGTTGTGGCGTGGACCCTCGTGGAACGCTCGGAATCCGGCCCGCGCCTCGGTCATCATGTTGAGCCCCAGCCACTCGCGGTTGGTCTCGCGGTTCGCATCCCAGTGCTGCAGCTTGTGCTTACGCATCGACTGCACGGTCTTCGCCAGACAGCCGGGCATCGTGTACAGGAACTTGGTGACCAGCGCGTCCACCTTGCGGTCGAGCGGCGCGAGGTCGATCTTGCCCGCCTCGAGCAGCGCCTTGCCGCGCTGCTTCTGCTCGCCGCTGAGCGGTTCGCCGTAGACGATGCGGCCGCTCTCGTCCAGGTAGCGCGCGGTCTCGACCAGCGGATTGGGGATGGTCTTGCCCTGCACGTTCAGCACCGGCACGGCGTCGTGGATCAGGCCGAGCCGCACTGCCTGGTAGGCGGTGAACGGCTCGCACAGCGTGCAGCTCACGGTCGCCGCCTCGATGCCGATGAACAGCGGCAAGAAGTCGGTGGCGCCGCCGTCCGGCGCCGAGCCGTGCTTGGGTCCTGCCTGACCGAACGTGGCGAGGTCGCTCGCCACCGAGACATCGCACGCCATGCCCAGCTCCTGGCCGCCGGCAATGCGCATCCCGTTCACGCGGCAGATCACCGGCACGTCGCAGGTGAGCACCGAGGTCACCATGTCGTTGAACAACCGCATGTACTGCCGGTACTCGCCGGGCCGGCCGGCGTAGTAGTCCGCGTACTCGGCGGTGTTGCCGCCCGAGCAGAACGAGCGCGTGCCGGCGCCGGTGAACACCACCGCCACCACGGTGCGATCGTTCGATGCCTTGCGGAACGCGAGGATCACGTCCTTCACCATCTCGGTGGTGTAGGAGTTGAGCTGGCTCTCGTTGTCGAGCGTGATCCAGGCCGCATGCAACCCGGCAACGCGGGCCCCGTTGCGATCCAGCACGCCCTCGAGCTGGTATCGCACCTTGCCGCTCTGCAAGCGGGCCGGCAGATCATGGTCCTTGAGCGACGGCATCGGCCACCTCACAGGTTGGGAACCAGCACCGGCCGCGCCTTCAGCTGGCGCCGGTGCAGCTGCTCGAACACGTCGTTGATCGACGCCATCGGCTGCAGCGTCACGAACGGATCGATCGCCACCTTGCCGCACAGGACGAGCTCGAGCACCTCGGGGAAGTGCTCGGGCAAGCAGCCCCAGGTGCCGATGGCGCGCGCGGCGAACGCCATCAGGTTGCCGAGCTTGACGCTCACCTCGCCCGGGCAGTAGCCGACGATGCCGAGCGTGGCCCCGAAGTTGAGCAGCTCGAACGCGGTCACCTGACCGGCCTTGGTGCCCGAGGTCTCGAAGATCTTCCACTCGGTGGCCGGCAGCGCGAGCTCCCGGCTCAGCTCGCGCACCCGCGCGCGCAGGTCCTTGGCGGCGTGGCCGTGCGCGTTCAGAGTCCAGTCGGCGCCATGGTGGGCGACCAGCTGCAGGCGATCGGCATCGACGTCGATGGCCAGCACCCGAGCACCGAGGGCGTGCGCCACCTGGATGCCGAACCCGCCCACGCCGCCGGCGCCGACGAAGATCGCGAAGTCGCCGGGCTGGACCGCGCTGTTCAGCACCGCCTGGTACGCGGTCGAGACCGCGTCGGCGCACACCGCCAGCTTGAGCAGCTGTTCCCGGCTCACGCTCGCGGGCACACGGCACAGACCCGCGGCCGGGACGATCACGTGCGAGGCGAAGCCGCCGTGCACGTCGTTGCCCGGGAATACCTGCGCGCGGCAGATGTCGCCGCGACCGCGGCGGCACACCGCACAGCGGCCGCACGGCAGCACCGCGGGGACGATCACCGGCGCGCCGTGGAGCCCGCTCACGCCCGCGCCCTCGGCCACCACCGTGCCGGCGATCTCGTGGCCGAGCACGAGCGGCAGCGCGTGGCGGGTCGGCACGCCGTCGTAGAGGAACCCGAGATCGGTGTGGCACACGCCGCACGCGGCGACCTCGACCAGCACCTGGCCCGGCCCGGGAGGGGCTTCCTCGCGCTCGAGCACGCGCAGGGGCTCCCCCACGGCGTGCATCGCGTATCCGGAAATCTTCATCGCCTGCCTCGTCCAATTTGGTAAATAGGTACCTCTATACCTATTTCGGCTGGACAGTCAAGTGGGCTGCTGGGTGTTGCGCAATCAATCACGGCACGAGGGTGGAGAGGCGAATCGACTTGAGCGTGAAGAACGCTTGCTGCTCGATCTCGTCGAACACGCGTTTCAGCCGGCACAGGTCGGCCATGCCGCACGGGTCGGCGGTATCGGTGAGCAGGCAGGTCTGGATGTCGATCGGTCCCTCGAACACCTCGACGATGTCGAGCAGCGAGGTGTCCTTGGGGGGCTTCGCCAGCCGGTAGCCGCCGCCCACGCCGCGCACTGCCTGGACGATGCCGGCGCGCGCCATCTGCTGGAGCACCTTGGCCATGTGGTGCAGCGAGATGCGGTACTTGCCGGCAATGCCCACGGCGCTGACCAGGCCGTCGCCGGCGCGCACCATCTCCATGGCGGCGTACAGCGCGAACCGGGTGCTCTTGTTCCATCGCATGAGGACACCTTTTTATGCCACGCCTGAGGGTTAGCAAGGAATTCTCGTTCGACGCGGCGCACCGGCTGCCGAGCTACCGCGGTCGCTGCGAGCGATTGCACGGCCACACCTGGCGTCTGTGCGTGACGGTCGAGGGACCGGTGCACGACGACGGCATGGTGCTGGATTTCGGCGAGCTGAAGCGCATCGTCGACGAGCTGGTGCTCGCCGCGCTCGATCACAGCTACCTGAACGACGTGATCGCGGTGCCGTCCGCCGAGAACGTCGCCATCTGGATCTGGCAGCGGCTCGCCGCGGCCGTGCCGGTGCCGCTCACGTCGGTGACGGTGTGGGAGACGCCCACGTCGCACGCCACCTACTCGGGCGGTTGATTCCGGACACGATTGCGCGCAAGCTTCCTCGGGTCTGCGCGTTCTCGCGCGCTCGAGCGAGGACATGCCGCCACCTCATCGCTCGCAGGGGTGGCGGCACGCCGGTTGCGCCTGCGGTCGCTGCCATGATCAACCCGCGCATCGCCCTGGTTCCCGCCATCTGCCTCACGCTGCTCGCGTGTGCGAGCGCGCCGTCCATCTACGTTCACCCCAACACCGACCTGTCCATGGTGCACCGCGTCGCGGTCCTGCCGATGGACAACCTGACCACCGATCGCTTCGCTGCCGAGCGCGTGCGCCAGGTGCTGGTCATCGAGCTGCTCGCGCAGGGCGCGTTCGACGTGGTCGAGGTGGGCGAGGTGAATCGCGTGCTGCGCGCGCGCAATATCGACAACCCTGCGAATCTCGGCCCCGAGCAGATCAAGGCGCTGGGCAACGAGCTCAAGGTGCAGGCGCTGCTGATCGGCTCGGTCATCGACTATGGCGAACACCGCAGCGGCACGTTCACGGCGCCGGAGATCGCGGTTGCCATGCGCCTGGTGGACGTCGACTCGGGAACGGCGAT
>JAXMBY010000017.1:0-105351 GCA_046349655.1 Planctomycetota bacterium | reverse complement strand
GTGGTGGTGCGCACGTTCACGCTCAACTCGATCCCGGTGGCGACCATCGAGGAGCCGTTGCGCAAGCTGGTGTCGCAGGACGGCAAGCTCGTGGTCAACTCCAACGGCACGTCGTTCCTGATGATGGACCATGCCGAGAACGTGAAGATGATGGAAGACTACGTCTCGCTGCTCGACGTCAAGGAGCGTCAGGTGCTGGTGGAGGCGCGCATCATCGAGGCGCGCCTCGAGACCGACGACGAGCTCGGCGTCTTGCTGCAAGCCCTGGGCGCCGACATCGAGAACGTGACGCTCGCCGCCGTGCAGGATCTGACGCCGACCAACAAGGCGGTCGCGGTGGGGCTCGCGTACGGCCGCGAACCGATCTCCGGCGTGCTGTCCGCGATCGCGTCGCGCCGCCTGGTCAACATCCTGTCCGCGCCCAAGGTCGCGACCGTCAACGGCAAGAAGGCCGTCATGGAAGTGATCGAGAAGATCCCTTACGTGCAGTCCACGGCCACCACCTCCACCAGCGCCGACGGGCTCGGCTCGACGACCGTGCAGCAGGTCGCGTTCGAGGAAGTGGGCGTCACGCTGACGGTGACGCCGACGGTCGGCGGCGACAACACGATCAAGATGGAGATCGTGCCCGAGGTGAAGGCGCTGACGTCGTTCTTCAACGGCGTGCCGGTGGTCGATCGCCGCAAGGTCAACACCAACATCATGGTGCGCGACGGCGAGACGGTCCTGATCGGTGGCATCCTGCGCGAGGACGAGATCGACGCCGAGGTGAAGACGCCGTTGCTCGGCGACATCCCGCTGCTCGGCTTCCTGTTCACCAAGAACGAGCGCCGGCGCGAGAAGTCGGAGCTGATCGTCATGATCACGCCCACGATCCTGCACACCACCGATCCCGAGAACGGCGAGAAGGGCAAGGGCGGCCAGCAGCGCGACGACGGCCAGTGACCGGCGCGTCCTGACACGCTCGCCGGCATCACCGGCTGCCTGGCTGGAAAGCAGACGCGCATGCCGCGCTGCCAGGAAACGCGGACCACGCTCAAGTCCTGCTCGGCTGCGATCGACTCGTGGATCGGGCTTCAAGCTGAGCGAGGGTGGTCGCGTGGTGGGCAGCTCTGGACGGCGCGATGGTACGCTGGCGGCGTGGCTGCGCGCCAGGTTCGAGATCGCGCCCGCGGCGCCGCACCGGTTCCCGGCGATGGAGGGGTTGCGCGGCTTCGCCGTCCTGCTCGTGTTCCTGGTGCACTACGCCTCGCTCGGCGAGCCATGGCTGGCGTGCGCGAGCGCGACCGCGTCGTCGGCCGCCGTCCTGCACGACGTCGGCGGCGCCGGCGTGGACCTGTTCTTCCTCCTGAGCGGCTACCTGATCTACGGCATGCTCATGCAGCGGCGGCAGTCGTTCACGGCGTTCATGGCGCGCCGCGTGCAGCGCATCTACCCCACGTTCCTGGTGGTGTTCGCGATCTACCTCGCGCTCGCGTGGTCGATGCCGTCCTCCGGCAAGCTGCCCGCGGGGTGGGCGCCGGCCGCGCTGCTCGTGCTGGAGAACCTGCTGCTCCTGCCCGGGTTGTTCGCCGTCCGACCCATCATCAGCGTTGCCTGGTCGCTCAGCTACGAGATGTTCTCGTACGTCACGATCCCGGTGTTGATCGGCGCGCTCCAGCTGCGCGGGTGGGGTCGCGCGCGCCGCGTCGTGCTGCTGGTCGCGCTCGCGCTCGCCATGTTCGCATCGGCGCCGCTGCTCGGCTCGCACCTGCGCCTGGTGATGTTCGTGGCTGGCATGCTGCTGCACGAGCTGTGCGCCGCGCCTGCGTGCATCCGTGAACGCGGCCTGGGCCTTGCCGCGCTCGCGCTCGGGCTGGCAACGCTCTGCCTGCTGTCCTGGCTCGCGATCGCGACGCCGCTGCGCCAGGCCGCGCTGTTCGCGAGCTTCCTCGTGCTGTGCCGCGCCAGCCTGCACGGCCTCGGTCCCACTCGCACCGCGTTCTCGTGGACGCCCTTGCGCTGGCTCGGCAACATGAGCTACTCGTACTACCTGATCCACGGGCTCACGCTCAAGGCCGCTCTCCTGATCGCGGCCAAGCTGCATCCGCCGGCGGCAGGCGACACCTGGTTGTTCTGGATCGCGCTGCCGTTCTTCCTCGCCGTGACCTTGCTCGCCGGCGCCGTGCTGTTCGTGCTGGTGGAGCGGCCCTGGTCGCTCGCCGGCAGCGGCGCGCGCGGCCGTCGCGTCGCGCGCGTGCTGCCCGAGCGGGCACCGATCGATCTGGTGCAGTCGAGCTGAGGCTGGCGCGGTCCCGGGCGACCTGCTCTAATCGCGCCGCGATTGGGCGGTGCCGTGCCGGAGGATCCATGCGAGCTTCCTTGGTCGTCGTCGTGATCGGGATCGCGAGCGCCGTGGCCGCAGGCCAGGAGCTGGACGCGCTGACGGTGGTGAAGCAGGCGCGCTCGCGGCGCGTGTCGTCCACCTCGGCCGATGCGCTCAGCAATGCCGACAATCGCTGGGTGAAGCCTGGCGAGACGTTCACCATGGCCGAGCTCGCGGGCCCCGGCGTCATCCGCCACCTGTGGATCACGTTCGCCGAGGCGCGCCCGAGCTGGCTCGCCAAGGACGGTGCGGCCGACCCCGGCGAGATCGTGCTGCGCATGTACTGGGACGGCGCCAGCGAGCCTGCCGTCGAAGCGCCGTTCGGCGACTTCTTCGCCGTCGGCTTCGGCAAGCGCGCGCCGGTGCGCTCGACGCCGGTGCAGGTCGAGGGCGGCGATGCGTACAACTGCTACTGGCCGATGCCATTCTTCAAGTCGGCGCGCATCACGATCACCAACGAGAGCCAGAAGCCGCTGGCCGCGCTCTACTATCAAGTCGACTACACCGAGGAGCCGCTGCCGTCCGACCGGGCCTATTTCTGCGCGCAGTATCGCCAGGAATATCCAACCGCGCTCGGCAAGGACTACCTCATTCTCGATGCCGAGGGAGCAGGCCAGTACGTCGGCACGGTGATGTCGGTGCGCACGCGCAGCCCGGAGTGGTTCGGCGAGGGCGACGACAAGATCTACGTCGACGGTGAGCCGCAGCCGTCCCTGTTCGGCACCGGCACCGAGGACTACTTCTGCAACGCCTGGGGGCTGGAGACGAGCAGCTTCCCGTACTTCGGCGTCACCGTGCTCGAGGGCGACTGGGGGCACGTCGGCCAGCGCACCACTGCGTATCGCTGGCACATCGCCGATCCGATCTGCTTTCGCCAGTCGCTGCGCGTCACCATCGAGCACTTCGGCTGGATGTCCGCGGACGAGACCAAGAGCGGCAAGGTCGAGGGCTTCGACGAGCGCGAGGACGACTTCGCCACCGTCGCCTTCTGGTATCAGCGCGGGCAGCCCAAGCGCTTCACGGCGATGCCGCCGCTCGCCGCGCGCAAGCTGCCATCGATCGATCGGATCATCGACGGCCGGCAGTTGCTCGCGCACGCGACCGCCAGCGGCGGCGCGCTCTCGCTGCAGCAAGGCTATGACTGGACTGGCGACGGCCAGCTGTTCTTCGCCGCCGAGTCGGCGGCCGCATCGTGCGAGCTTTGGTTCGAGGTCGCGACCGAGGAGCTGCGGCGGCTGGTGCTGCCGATCACGCGCTCGTACGACTTCGGCATCTACCAGGTCTCGCTCGACGGCGCCAGGGTGGGCGAGGCGATCGACTGCTATGGCCCCGAGGTCACGGTGAAGGAGCTGAGCCTGGGCGATCTGCGGTTGAAGCCGGGCCCGCACACGATCAAGCTCGAGTGCGTCGGCAAGAACCTCAGTTCGTCCGGCTATCGCATCGGCGTCGACTCGGTGCGCCTGCGCGAGCGCTTTCCGCCCAAGCGCGAGCCGCCCAGGAAGCAGGCCGGCTAGCGGCGCGAGCGATCGGCCTCACTTCGCATCCTTCATCAGGCCCGACGCCAGGACCTCGCCGCCCATCCGGCGCACCTCGTCCTCGAGATGCCGCCACGCCCGTTCGAGCTGCTCCACGGTCTCGCGGTCCAGCACGCGCGCGTACGAGCGTGGTGCACACTCGCTCTCATCGCGCGCGCAGCAGCACCCGTCGTGGAGCACCTCGTGGGATGCCAGGATCTGGCGCAGAGTGACCTCGTAGCCGCCACATGCGTCGCATGGCAGCTTGACCGAGGCGGCGTTCAAGAGATCCATGGTCGACCTCCGTGATCGAGCGGAACCAGACCGACATCACCTCGTCAGCTTCCTCTGGCGGAGGTACTCGCCCACCAGCAACGATGCTGGGTAGAGCACCTCCTCCTCGGTCCTGGCATGGTGGACGAGCTGCTCGGCCAGCGCGGCGTACTCGCTCTTGTTCTCGAGCTTCGCGGCGGCGGCGAGCTTTGCGAGCTCGGCGACGATCGCCTCGTGCTCGCGCAGCATCTGCGGGAGACTGGCTCGCAGCCGATCGGTGAGCGAGAGGACGTCCTGCATCCGGGGCGTGAGATTGCCTGCCGCGAGCTCTGCCAGCAGGCCGAGCGGCGGCAGCGCGTACTCTTCCTCCGCCGCGAAGTGCGGATGCAGGATGCTCGCCACGGCGCTCGCCGCCTCGCCGGTCTTGCCGCCAGATTCGATCGCCCGCGCCAGCGCGGAATGCAGCGCGTCGTGCTCGGCCCTCAGTGGAGCCGGGATGTCGAATCCCATGACGCGCCCGGGCTCGGGTTCGTCGCGATCGACCACCAGCCGCTCCGGCTCGCGCGCGCCGGTCTCCCGGTGTTCGGAGAAGTGGCCGAGCGCGGGGTGGCTCGCCCGCTCGAACAGCTCCTCGACGAAATGGACGTAGCTCACATAGGCCGCGACGTACCGGCGGCCGGCCAGGACATCGTCGGGGCGAAACGCCTTGTTCGCCATCACCTCCTGGAAGTGCCGCTCGAGACCCTGGCGTGCCGTCTCGCCCAGCAGCTCGCGCAGCGGTTCGAGATGGCCATCCTCGATCGCGCGATCGGCGGCAGGAATCGCCGGGCCGAGATCGCGGCCGGCGGGCTTGAGGCCGGTGAACGGTGCGCCCTCGCCGGCGCGATGGATGCGCACGACGGTCTCGAAGAAGTAGCGGTCGGCGAGCTCCTGCGCCTCGGGACCGAGCTTGCGCAGCGCGAGCGCGCTCGCGAACGCCCGCTGGATCTCCGCCTCGCTCCCGGGTGCCACCCAGATCAGGACGAGGTTCGGGTTGCCGCTCGCGAGCGCATGGCGCGCGGCGGCGACCACCGGGCCGTCCAGCCCATCACAGTGCGCAAGTGCCGCTCGCGCTGTTGCCAGGACCAGTACAAACGACGCGATGGTAAGAACGTTCCAGCGGCGCATGACGATTCCTCACTGCAAAGAGGAGAAGCCGCCGTTCGACGAGAGGGACAGCATGACGGCTCAGACGTCGTCGAGCGCAGCACTCGTGGAGAGGACGCCACGCAAGAGCCGGCGCATCTTTGCCGCCGCAGACAGATCCGGATCGGAAGCCAACCGTCGCCGGCGCGATGGCGGCTGAGCGCGCACTCCCGCCCGGCGACGACGCCAATTCGCGCGGCGAAGAACTCGAGCGCCGTGCGGTGCTTGGTGGTCGCGATGGACGGAGAGCACGCAGGGAAACCAGAGCGAACGAACCGAGGAACCTCACCCGCGCAAGGCGACCTCAACGTCGGGTCGTTCCAGGCGCTCGCCGAACGCGATCCCGCGCGAGCCGGGCTTTCCTGTTCACGCTCTCCTGTTCACGCTGGACTGCCCGCGGCCGACCTCCTACCATACGCCCGCCTTCGCCCGGATGCGGCCGCGGGGGCGCGATCGAACCCCACGAGGAGTAGCAGCAATGCCTTTCCTGGTCCCGCGGAACGAACGCTTCCTCGCTCCGTTCACGGACATGGCGGACCTGGTGAAGGATGCGGCCCTGCAGCTGCGCGACCTGCTGCGCACGTACGATCGCCTGCCCGAGCGCGTGCGCGCGATCAAGGAGCTCGAGCACCACGGCGACAGCATCACGCACAAGATCCTCGAGGGCCTGGCGAAGACGTTCATCACGCCGCTCGATCGCGAGGACATCCACCGCCTGATCACCGGCCTCGACGACGTGCTGGATGCGATCGACCACGCGGCCCATCACGTCCTCGACTACGACATCGTCGAGGGTCTCTACGGCGCGGTCGAGCTGGCCGACGTGCTGGTGAAGCAAGCCGAGGAGATGGTGCGGGCGATGCAGCATCTCGGCGCGAACGACAAGGTGCTGCCGCACTGCGTCGAGATCAACCGGCTCGAGAACGAGGCGGACGGCGTGTGCCGCGCCGCGATCCAGCGGCTGTTTCGCGAGCAGAAGGACGATCCGATCCTGCTGATCAAGTGGAAGGAAGTGCTGGAGAACCTCGAGCGGGCCACCGACGAGTGCGAGGACGTGGCGAACAGCCTCGAGGAGATCTACCTCAAGTACTCGTGAGCAGCTGGCCCGCCTACGATCGCCAGCGATACCGCTCGCCCGCGCAGCGTTCGACCAGGCTTCGCGCTTCCAGCCCGAACAGCGCCGCGACGATCGCCTCGTAGCCCAGGTTGGTCTCGGCGATCAGCTCGCTCACGCAAGCGTCGCCGAGCTTGAGCTGCTCGGCGACCACGCGCTCCACGCCTTCGAGCTCGTGCTGCGGCCGGACCGCCTGCGCCTCGGTCACGGTGAAGCCGATTGCCTGCAGCACGTCATCGGCATCGAGCAGCGGCGTCGCGCCGTCGCGGATCAGCTCGTTGGTGCCGCGGCTCTCGAGCCGATCCACCGGCCCGGGCAACGCGAACACGGTGCGGCCTTGCTGCTGCGCGAACTCGGCGGTGATGAGCGAGCCCGAGCTCTGGCTCGCCTCGATCACCGCCACGACCTCGGCCAGCCCGCTCACCAGCCGATTGCGACGCGGGAAGCCGAGCCGCGATGGCCGCATGCCGATCGGGAACTCGCTCACGAGCGCGCCGTGCTCGCGCACCTCGGCATGCATCGCGTCCGCGCCTGGCGGGTAGACCTGGTCGATGCCGCAGCCGAGCACCGCGATCGGCCGGCCGCCGCCATCGAGACAACCGCGATGCGCCCACTGATCGATGCCGAGCGCGAGCCCGCTCAGCACCGGCACCGCGTGCTGCGCGAGCCGCAGGCCGAGCCTGCGCGCCTGGTCGCGCCCGTAAGGCGTGCACTTGCGGGCGCCCACCACGGCCACCAGGACGCCGTCCAGGACCGGTTCCCCGCGGCAGTAGAGCACGAGCGGTGGATCGTAGATCTCGCGCAAGCGCGACGGATACTGGCCGCTGCCGATCGTGATGATGACGGCGTCGAGCTGTGCAGCGCGCTCGACCTCGCGCTCGGCGAATGCCTCCTGCATGAGCTGTGCGAGGCGCGCGCCCACGGCTGCGCGCAGGCCGAGCTCGCTCGCTCGCAGCGGACTGCGCAGCAGCATGGTGGGTGCCGTGCCCAGCAGCGCGAGCCGGTGCAGCTCGCGGTTGGTCAAGCAGCACGCGTTGAGCAGCAGCAGGATCTCGTCGCGCTCGTCCATCGGTCCTCGCAAGCGCTCCCGTGCCCGGCCCCGCGGGTGAGCGCTCACGCTCGCATCCATTCATCGGTCCATGCGCGAACCGGCACGGGAGCAATAGACGAGACTGGTCGCGCGGCGGCTGGTTACGCGAAAACCTGCGAAAAGCGCCAAGCTGTCCAAACCCGATGCCATGCCGTCCACGCTGTCGGCGTTCACGCGAGCGATGCAGCAGAGCGAGGTTTCCAGGTGTTGCTGCAGATTCCCGGCAGCGCAGAGTCTCCTCGGGCTCACGCCGGAGATGGCGTGGCGCTTGCCCGCAGCGACCGATGCCCGTCTTGATGGAGCATGTCAGCCGCCACGGGAGACGTGCTCCAGGATTGGCGGGCTACCGGCGAGGGGTCGTGTCGAGGCTACGCGAAGAACTCGTGCTCGTGCTGCGCTCGGCGTGCGCCAGCTGGCGACATCGAAGGTGCGCATGCCGGCTCGACGCTCATCTGGGGCGACGGTAACATATTGACGCCGATCCCCGGTTCCGCGAGGCAAGCACGCACGAGAATCGCCCGATCTTGAACCGGGGTGGAGATGAGCGCTGACGAGCTTGCACGCCTCGAGGCAGGTCGGGTGCGGCGTGCGCGCTGATGCGGGGCACAAGAGTTCTACGGCACCTTCAACTCACTTCGCGGAGGTCTCGATGATCGGCATGCTCGTGCTGCTGTGCTGCGCTCTCGACGGTGATGGCAACCGAGGCGAGCTCGGGCACATCGACTTCCCCACGTCGGGTGCGCCGGCCGCGCAGGCGGCGTTCGTGCGCGGGGTGCTGCTCTTGCACAGCTTCGAGTACGACGATGCCGCCGAGGCGTTTCGCGAGGCGCAGCAGCTCGACCCCGACTTCGCGATGGCGTACTGGGGCGAGGCGATGACGTACTGCCATCCGATCTGGGCGACCGAGGACGTCGCCGCCGCGAAGGCGGCACTCGGGCGCCTCGCTCCCACGGCGGTCGGGCGCACCGCAAAGGCGCCGACCGAGCGCGAGAAGGGCTTTCTCGCCGCGGTGGAGGCGCTCTATGCCGACGGCGACTGGCGCGCGCGCTACGCGAGCTACTCGCGCGCGATGGGCGATCTGCACGCGCGCTTTCCCGACGACCTCGAGATCGCATCGTTGTACGCGCTGTCGCTGCTCGGCACGGTGCGCGGCGAACGCGACATCCCAATCTACATGCGCGCCGCGGCGGTGGCGGAGGAGGTCTACCAGCGCGCGCCGCTGCACCCGGGCGCGCTGCACTACCTGATTCATTCGTACGACGATCCGGTGCACGCGCCGCTCGGGCTGCGCATGGCGCGCACCTATGGCAGCGTCGCGCCGGCGGCAGCGCACGCGCTGCACATGCCATCGCACATCTTCGTGGCGCTCGGCATGTGGGACGATTCGGCCGCGGCGAACGAGGCCTCGGCCGCGGCAGCCGACGCGCGCGTCGCGCGCAAGAAGCTGAGCATCGAGGAGCGCGGCTATCACTCGCTGTGGTGGCTCGCGTACACGTACCTGCAGCAGGGCCGCCGCGCCGCCGCGCACGCGCTGCTCGAGCGCATGCAGCAAGACGCCTCGCAGAGCGGCTCGGCGCGCACGCGGCAGCATCTCGCGGTCATGCGCGCCGAGTATCTGGTCAACGCCGAAGCATGGGGCGGCCACGAGGCGAGCATCGTCACGGACACCAAGGACCTCGAGGTGAGCGTCGTGGCAGCCGATCGGTTCGCGACCGGCATGGCGCAGGTGCGCACGGGCAAGCTCGACGCGGCGCGCAAGGTGCTGAGCGAGATGCGCGCGCGACGCGGAGCTCGCGGCGAAGGCGGCGAGCGCATCGAGCCAGTCGTCGGCAGCGAACACCGCGAGCTGCTGCCGGCCAGCGCCCACCGGCTACGCGGCGCTCGGACCGCGGCGCCAGGCGGCGGCGGTGATGATCGCGGAGCTCGATGCTCTGCTGCATCTCGCCGCTGGCGAACGCGACGAGGCTCTGCGGTTGCTCCGTGACGCGACTGAGAAGGAGGACGCGCGCAGCTTCGATTTCGGGCCGCCGGTGGTGGTGAAGCCCGCGCACGAGCTGCTCGGTGAGGTGCTGCTCGAGCTCGGCCGCGGTGCCGAGGCCGAGCTCGAGTTCGAGCTCGCGCTGCAGCGCGCCCCGCGGCGGGCCGCGAGCATGCTGGGTCGCGCGCGTGCAGCCGCGCAGGCCGGCGACGTCGGGAAGGCGAACACGATCCGCGCCGAGCTGGGCGCCCTGTGGCACAGCGCCGACCCGGATCGCCTCGCTCAGCTCGCGCCCTGATGCCGCCGCCAGCGCTGCATGTCGTGGATGGATGGACTCGCGATCGGCGCGTTGCACGGCAGGGTGATTTGCTCGAGCCGACCAAGACGGTGTAGGGCACGTTCGTGGAGCAGCTCCTCGCGAACGCGCGCGCCGCGATCGAGTGCGGGTCGAGTTTGCTGGCCTGCGAGCTATCGGTGTGCAAACACGCTGCACACCTCGAGCAGCAGGCCGTGCAATGCGACGCTTGCGATTCTGTCCTCATCGCGCGCCAACGCGTGCCGCGCGAGCTCGCCCCTGGCGTCGAGGACGTACTGCTCGACGACGCGTTCATCCGCGTCGACCACCCAATACTCGGTCACGCTCGAACGCGCGTACCGGCCGCGCTTGAGGCCGCGGTCTCGCTTCGCCGTGCTCGGGGACAGGATCTCCACGACCAGGCCCGGCGCGGCCTCGATGCCGCGCTTGGTGACGACGGCCGGATTCAGGACCACCAGCAGATCGGGCTGCACGATCGTGTCGTCGGCCAGGATCAGGTCGATCGGTGCGTAGAACACCTCCGCGGGAGGGTGGGAGCGAACCCAGTCCGCCAGCGCCAAGTGCAACCGGCCGGAGGCGCGCTGATGATCGGGAGTCGGCGCCGGTGTCACGAACAACTCCCCGTCGATGATCTCGTAGCGCTTGCCGTCGTCTGGGAGCTCGAGATAGTCGTCATACGTGAGCCGGGTCGAGGGTCTCGCACTCATGTCGTCACCGGGCTTCATCGAGCCTCCCCTGGATCAGGAGTCGCAATCACACAGGGTGGGTTACGGAAAAAACTCGAGGCACAGGGACAATGATAACCCGAGCAACCGACGCGGCAATCGCGCGGCGAGAGGCGGCGAGCAGCACCCACTCACAACGAGGGCATCGCGCTCCCCGCGTTGATCGGCGAGGTGCTGGCCGAGTTCGAGCCGGCGGCCGCGACGAAGGGGCTCAAGGTCCAGCGCCCGCAATCAACCGCAGATCAGCTCGAGCGCTTCGCGCAGCAGCGCGGCGTCGGGTGCGCGCACCACGCGCGGCACACCCAGGCGCTCGAGCAGGACGAGCCGCAGCTCGGCACCGTGGCGCTTCTTGTCGGCGCCCAGGTGCGGCAAGACGCGCTCGACCGGCACCGCAACGCGCGTGGGCAGCTGCTGGCGCTCGAGCAGCGCCCGCATCCGTGGTGTGAGACCGGGGTCGCAGCCGAGCAGGCGATGCGACAGGTGGCAAGCCGCGACCAGCCCGAGCCCGACTGCCTCGCCGTGGCGCAGGCCGCCATAGTCCTGTGCGCGCTCGATCGCGTGCGCGAACGTGTGGCCCAGGTTCAGGTGGGCCCGCTCGCCGCCCTCGCGCTCGTCGCGCTGGACCACGCGCGCCTTGATGCGCACGCAGCGCGCGATCAGCTCCGGCCACTCTGGCGGCGCGGGTGCCTCGAGCGACGCGAGGATCGCTGGCTCGGCCATCAGGCCGTACTTGAGCACCTCGCCCATGCCCGCGTTCAGCTCGCCGCGCGGCAAGGTGGCGAGGGTGCTCGGGTCGATCACGACCAAGGACGGCTGGTGGAACGCGCCGGCCAGGTTCTTGCCCGCGCCCAGGTTGATGCCGGTCTTGCCGCCGACCGCCGCGTCCACCTGCGCCAGCAAGGTGGTGGGCACGCTGACGAACCGGATCCCGCGCAGGTACGTCGCCGC
The DNA here is from genome assembly GCA_046349655.1 of Planctomycetota bacterium. GTDB lineage: Bacteria > Planctomycetota > B15-G4 > B15-G4 > JAXMBY01 > JAXMBY01. Next base: position 93,843 of record JAXMBY010000017.1, on the reverse strand, counting down.
GGCGAAGCCGGCGAGGTCGCCCACGACGCCGCCGCCGAGCGCGACGATCAGCGCGCCGCGATCGAGCCGTGCGGCCGCGAGCTGCTCGAGCACCTCCCCGTACACCGCGAGCTGCTTCGCCACCTCGCCTTGCGGCGTGGTGATGGTGACCCGCGGCACGTCGATCGACGCGAGCGCGGCGAGGGCGGCGGCGCCGTGGAGCGACGCCACCTGGCGATCGGCGATCAGTGCGAGCGCGGTGGGCGCCGGCGTCACGTGCGCGCGCACCAGCTCGCCGAGCGCGGACAACGTCCCGTCGGCGATCAGCACGCGGTAGCTGCGCGCGGCGAGCGGCACCGTGATCTCGATCATCGGGCGACCTTGAGCATGCGCGCTGCCGTGACCAGCGCCTGGAACAGGTCGCGATGCCCTGGGTCGTGACGCAGCTCCTCGGGGTGCCATTGCACGCCGAGGCAGAACGCCTGGTCGGCAATCGTGATGCCCTCGATCACGCCGTCAGCCGCCCATGCCACCGCCTCGACGCCATGGCCGAGCTGCTTGACTGCTTGATGGTGCCAGCTGTTCACGGTGAGCGTTGCGCCGGTGATCTTCTCGAGCGCCGAGCCGCGCGCCACGCGCACCTCGTGCCACGTGTCCCAGCCGCGGTCGCTGCGATGCTCGACGCTCGTGCCCACCTCGGCCGGCAGATCCTGGATGAGCGAGCCGCCGCGCACCAGGTTCAAGAGCTGGCTGCCGCCGCAGATGCCGAGCGCCGGGATGCCGCGCTCGAGCACGAGCCGCGCGAGCTCGAGGTCGAAGCGCTGGCGCTCGATCGGCATCGGCGCGAGCGTCGGATGCGGCGGCTCTCCGTACAGCTCGGAGTGGTAGTCATCGCCGCCCACGAGCACCACGGCATCGACGTGCGCCAGCATCTCGGCGAGGTCGTCCACGGCCTCGGCCGGCAAGATCAGGGGCAAGCCGCCCGCGCGCACGATCGCGTCGGGATAAGCCGAGTTCAGCTCGACCCGGCAAGCCGATGGCGCGCCCTTCCGATCGGCATTGAGCCCGATGACAGGATGCATGGCAGAACCTCTTTTTCGTCGCGTGCTCGAGGCGACCTCATTATAAGGCTGTGCCCGCAACGGGAGAAATGCGAGCGTGGCGATGCGCCTTCGACGATTGCTCAACCAGTGCTTGAACTTCGAGCGCGAGGCGCGCTTTCACCGCGGCGAGATTGCCTACTCGCTCGAGCGCATGCAGCGGCTAGCAGCCGCGCTCGGGTCGCCGCAGCTCTCGACGCCGTGCGTGCACGTGACCGGCACCAACGGCAAGGGCTCGACCTGCACCTACCTCGCGGCGATTGCGCGCGCGCACGGCCTGCGGGATGGACTGTACACGTCGCCGCACCTGTTCACCCCGCGCGAGCGCATCGCCGTGTGCGGCAAGCCAGTGGCCGAGGCGCCGCTGGTCGCGGCGATCGAGCGCGTGCTCGCGGTTGCCGGCGCGGACCGACCGTCCTACTTCGAAGCGCTCACGCTCGCCGCGTTCCTGATCTTTGCGGAGCTGAAACTCGACTTCGCGGTGTACGAGGTGGGTCTGGGCGGCCGCCTCGATGCGACCAATCTGGTGCAGCCGATCGCCGCCGCGATCACCACGATCGGGCTCGACCACTTGGCCGTGCTCGGTCCCACCAGGGAAGCGATCGCGCGCGAGAAGGCCGGCATCCTGAAGGTCGGGCGACCGGTGTTCCTCGGGCTGATCGATGCCGGACCGCGCGCCGTGATCGCCGAGATCGCAGCGAGACAGCGCGCGGCGATCAACCAGATCGAGCGCCTGGAGATCGTCGCGAGCGCGGGTGATCACGTGCGCTTTCAGCTGCGCGAGCCGCGCGCGCTCGCAGGAACGTACGAGATCCCGACGCTGGCAGAGTACCAGGCGGTGAATGCCGCGCTGGCGCTGGCGCTGTTCGCCGGGGTGGCAGCCGCGCTCGGCGTGATCCCGCAGGTGACCTGCGCCGCGGCCGCGCTCGCTCGCACCACGATCCCTGGCCGATTTCACGTTCTGCCTGGGCGGCCGACGCTGGTGTTGGACGGAGGCCATACAGAGCAGGCCCTGCTCGAGGTGGGCCAGGCGTTCGCGGGGAAATTCCCCGGCAGGCCGCACTGTGCCCTGGTCGGTGCCCTGGCCGATAAGGACAGGGCTGGTCTTGCCCGCGCGCTCCGTCGCATCGGTGCGCCGTGCGTGGTGACGCGTCCGGACAGCCCCCGGGCGCTCGACCCCGCGGTGCTGCTCGGCGAGCTGCAGGCGCACGGGTTGAACGGGACCGTGGAGGCGGACCCACTGCGGGCGCTCGAACAGGCGAAGGCGCTCGCCGGTCAGCGGGGGGTGGTGCTCGTCACGGGGTCGTTCTACCTGGTGGCACGGATACTCGCGCACGAGACGAAGAGGAAAGAATGATGGAGCTGATCAATCACCTGTTGCTCACCGAAGCTTTCCTCGTCAAGGGTCACGTCGACACGGGCGGCCGGCGCCTCACCAACTTCCTGAATGGCCACCAGAAAGCATTCTTCCCGATCTACGACGTCACGATGATCGCGATGGATGGCGGCGACAAGATCCTGAGCAACGAGGCGTTCGTGCCGCTCGACTCGGTGGTGCTCGCGCACGAGTTCCTGGAGGAGGGCGGCGACACGATCGCCAAGCGCCTCGGTCGCAAGGAGCTGCCCACGGCGTCGATCAGCGCGTTCTATCGCGGCGCGTTCAAGCTCGACCTCGCGGGTCGCATCCGGCCGAAGACGGTCGAGGACGCCAACGGCGTGAACCCGTTCTTCGTCGTGCAGGATCCCACCGTCGCCGGTCTCGGCCAGCGCAAGGCGCGCGAGTTCAATCTGCTGCGCAAGCTGCCGTACTTGATCTTGAACCGCAAGAAGCTCGACGCCGTGTTCCTGTACGACTGACCGCGGCTTTTTCCCGTAACCGCGGCGCGCCGGCCTCGTCTCCACAGCGGAGGCGAACTCATGGCGCGAGCATCTTCCGGCGACGGCTTCCTTTGCTCGGGCTGCGGCGCGACCGCCGCGAAGTGGCTGGGTCGTTGCGCGAGCTGCGGCGCCTGGGGCACGCTCGAAGCGGTCGCGCCGGTGCCCGCGGCGCGGGTGGCGGCGCCGGTGGCGATCACGTCGATCACGGCGGGCCCGCCGCTGCGCTTCGGCTCGGGCATGGCGGGGCTCGATCACGTGCTCGGCGGCGGCTGGGTGCGGGGCGCGTGCGTGCTGCTCGGCGGTGATCCGGGGATCGGCAAGTCGACGCTCTTGCTGCAGGCGGCGGTGCACGCCGCGCGTGCCGCGCGGCGCGTGATCTACGCGACCGGCGAGGAGACCGCCGAGCAGGTGGGGTTGCGTGCGGTGCGGCTGAATGCCGTCGATCCCCGGCTACACGTGCTCGCTGCCACCGATGCCGAGGTGATCGCCAGCGTCATCGAGCGCGAGCGGCCGGAGCTCGTGATCGTCGACTCGGTGCAGATGGTGCAGCTCGCGAGCGCGGCGGGGGTGCCCGGCTCCGTTTCCCAGGTGCGCGCGTGTGCGTGCCGGTTCATCGCCGCGGCAAAGGCGAGCGGCGCCGCGCTGGTGCTGGTCGGTCACGTCACCAAGGACGGCCAGCTCGCGGGGCCGAAGCTGCTCGAGCACGCCGTGGATGTCGTGCTGTCGTTCGAGGGCGAGCGTTCCACCAGCCACCGCGTGCTGCGCGGCACCAAGAACCGCTTCGGCTCGACCGACGAGATCGTGGTGCTGGAGATGGCCGCGGCCGGACTGCGCGTGGTCGACGATCCGTCCGCGGTGCTCGGCTCGAACACCACCGAGCCGGGAGCTGCGGTGGCGGTGGTGGTCGAAGGCTCGCGACCATATCTGATCGAGGTGCAGGCGCTGGTGGGGCCGCGCACCGAGCGCTCGGCACACATCCGCGTCACCGGGCTCGAGTTCGGCCGGGTCGCGCTGGTTGCGGCCGTGCTGGATCGCAACGCGCCGCTCGACCTGATGCGGCGCGACATCTTCGTCAAGACCGCGGGTAATCTGTGCGTCGCCGACCCGGGCGTCGACCTTGCCTGGCTCGTGGCGCTCGGCTCGGCGGCGTGGAGCAAAGCGGTGCCGGAGCGCATGAGCTTCGCCGGCGAGGTGGGGCTCACCGGCGAGATCAGGCGCGTGCCGCGATGCATCGTGCGCGCGCGTGAAGCGTTGCGTCTCGGGCTGCGTGTCCTGGTCATGCCGGCGGCCACGCCGGTGGACGACGTGCCGGCGGCGGGGGCAGAGCCGGTGCGGCACGTGCGCGATGTGCTCGCGTTGATCGCGCCGCGCCGTCAAGAATTATTTTCGAATGCACCCCGCAGTTCCTGATAATGACGTGCTCTCGTTACCGCGGTGGAGCACAGGCGAGAGCCTCCACGCATCAAGGTCAAAGGTGGACCCCTCAGGAAGGACCAAGCCCATGAAAGCGTTTGCCCCCTACCTCTTTGTCGCGGTGTCGTCGGCATCGCTGGCGCTCGCTCAGCAGCCGGCCGCCGATGAGATCACCAAGGACGGTGTGGTCACTGGCACCGTGCAGATCACGTTCGGCACGCGTAGCGACGTCGACAAGGACGGCAATCCCAACAAGGGTGCTCAGGACGTCTACAAGTTCGACCTCAAGGCGCTCGACGTCACCACGATCACCGGCAGCGTGTACCGCCGGCCGCGCATCAAGAGCTGGGGTCTCACTCAGCAGGATGCCGGCCTGCGTTTCGATCTCAACTACTCCACCATCAACAAGGACAAGCCGACCGATCCACCCAAGCTCACGGCCAAGCTCGGCGGCGTGGTGCCGCTCGACGTCAGCAAGGGCACCTACATCCTGGACGGCAACAAGGACTCGCCGCTGCGGCTCGACGCGAGCGCGGTGAAGGCGGGCGCGGTCGACAACTTCAGGGGCATCATCCAGGGCAAGTCGCCCGACAAGAAGAGCTTGAAGGAGATGGTGCTCAAGTTCACCACCGGCGGGACCGGCAAGTCGTTCACCGTGAAGAAGGCCGACCCGCTGTACTTCAACGGCATCACGCTCGCTGCGGGGCCGTACGGCTACCTGCTGCAAACCACGGTGAACGGCGCGCTGGTCTACAACTACGACAGCGGCAGCTACCTCACCAACGACCTGACGTTCGTCAGCAGCGGTGGCGGCAAGGACGAGACCGACCGCGTGCAGGGCACGATCGCGTGGATCAAGGACAAGGACTACGCGAGCAACGGCAAGAGCTACTACGACTTCAACCTGAAGTTCAACGAGGACAAGCTCGGCAAGAAGACCGACGAGTCCGCGGTGTTCGCCGCGGCCGACGATGAGTCGGCGATCTTCGCCGTCGACAACTCGGTGCCGTCGCTCACCGGCCGCGTCGCCTACGAGGACCAGGGCGACCGCGTCGACGACGAGGGCGAGACCGTCATCATTCCGAAGACGTCGAAGGTCACCTACCAGTTGAACGCCAACAAGCTGACCAAGCGCCAGATCCACAATTTCCTCAAGCTGTGGATCCTGATCAGCGGTCCGACCAACGACGAGTGACCTCGTCCCGCGGACGACCCCAGGACGCGCGATCGGCCGAGCCCACACGCTCCCCGATCGCGCGCCGTTCAGGGACAGTCTACACTGTCCCCATCGGCACGAGCCATGCGGACAGGTGGTGAGCCCCCGAGACATCTCATGATGCGACCGATCGTGGTGCCCGTGCATCCGCGGGTTCTGCAGCTCTTGGTTGGTCTGTTCGCGGGTGCGATGGCGGCTTGCGTGTTCACGGTGCAGGCCCACTTGATCGGAATCGCTCGCGGGCCGAGCGACCTGTGGCTGCTCGGCGGTGTGATGCTCGCGGTGTGGGCGCTGCCGCTCCATCCGACGTTCGCCCATGCGGGGGCGATGAGCCTGATCGTCGCGATCGCCGCGGCGTGGTTGCAGCCCTGGGCGCTGCGCGGATCGCTCGCGACGAGCGTGGCGCTGGCGCTCGGGTACTGGGTGGCGCTGCGCATCGGCTGGAGCCGCCTCGGCGCGGAGCCGGGAGCGCCGCCCTCACCGCCCGCCGCCCTCACCGCCGGCAGCGGCATCGCCTTCGCGCTCGGTTTGCTCCTGCTGCCGTGGCGACTGCTGCCGCTCGAGGGATTCTTCGGCGGCGCCAGTGGCGTGGCTCGCCTGGGCGCGTTGCTCGGCGCGATGATGCTCGTGCTCAGCTTCGTGCGCAGCGCGCTCGCGACCGCCAGGACGAGCGCGTGCGTGCCGGCGCGCGACGCCGTGCTCGCCGGCCTGCTGATCGCCGCCGGCCTCGTGCTCGGCACCGTGACCGGCGCCGCGAGCTTCTTACTCGCCGGCACCGCCGGTCGCATGACGCTCGCCACGATCTCGCTCACGGCATGGCTGCCGATGGCGATCAGCCTCGGCGCTCTGCTGGCGCTGGCGCTCGGCACGGCGCGCGCGGCGATCATCAAGCTGCTGCTCGCTGCCGCCATCCTGCTGGCGCCCTTCACCCGTGTCACGCTCGGCACGATCCAGTTCGGCATGAACGGTCGTGGTGTGCTCGAGACCGGCCTGGCCGCGATGAGCGTTCCGGCCCTGGCGGTCGCGCTCGCGGCGGCCGCGGTGACCGCGGTGCGCGGCGCGCGCCCGGCGGCGACCACGCTCGCGGCGCTCGCATTCGCCGGCGGCGTGATCGTGAGCGCGAATCATGCGGGCCCGCTGCTGCCGCTGCTCGCGCCGCGCAGCATCCTGCCTGCAGGCGATTGCGGTGCGCTCGGAATCCTCGAGCGCCGCGCGCTCAGGGACGGCGCCGTGGTGCAGCTCGATGGCGTGGTGCTGCCCGACGAACGGGGTGCCGAGGCACGCGCGGCGCTGGCGCACGTGCTGCATGGCTTTCCGCAAGACATCTTGCTGGTCGGCGAGACCGGCATGCTCACCGAGCAAACGCTGCGCGAGCTCGGCACCTACGACAAGGACCAGATGCTGATCACGCCGCGCATCGTGTCGGTGCCGCTCATCGCCGCCGGCTCGTCGCTGCGCGAGCGATTGCGAGCGCTGGCGCCGCAGAGCTTCGATCTCATCGTACAGGAGGCGGTGGATCCGCTGCGCGGCGAGAGCGGCAGCCTGTTGACCGCCGATCACTTCGCGCTGCTCAAGTCGCTCTTGCATCAGGCCGACGCCGACACTGGCCGCCGCCCCGGCGCGCTGATGATGTGGATCGGGCTCGATCGCCTGCGCTGGGAAGGGCTCGGTCTGCTCGGCCGCACGTTCGTGAGCGTGTTCGACAACACCACGCTGTGGCTGGCCGAGCCGGTGGCCGACGTGCTCACGATCGGCTTCTTCGGTCGCGACAACCGCCTGGAGGCCAACTGGCCGGCGATGGAGCGCTACTTTCGCGAGCATCGCCAGGCGGCGCGGCTGCGCGAGCTCAAGCTGGACACGCCGCTCAGCCTGTGCGGGCGCTTCGTCGGCGACGAGTGGTTCGTGCGCCAGCACTTCGACGGCACGACCGTGAACGACGACGCGCACCCGCGTCTCGCAGCTGAGGAGTTCTGGCGCACCGAGGCGCCAGGGATCCCGGCGCTCAACAACGCGCCGCTGCTGCTGCAGTTCAAGGAGGACCTCATCGGCCGCGTGCTCACGCCGGACCTGCCGCGCGACGAGATCAACCGCATCGAGCAGTCGGTGCGCCGCGAGGCCGTGCGCGTGCGCGACACTGCATTTGCGCACCAGCTGCTGGTGCGAGCGCGGCTGCTCGAGCGCATGCCGGCAGCGTTGCGGCCGGTGAGCGGCGCCAAGGTCGAGGATCCGCGCGAGCTCGAGAGCCGCGCCGTGTATCAGCTCTCGCGGCTGGTGAAGAGCTTCCCCGACGAGGAGGCACCGCGGCGCGAGATCGCCGACCTGGTGTTCGCCTTCCTGGCTCAGGGCCGCCTCGCCGAGGCCGAGGACGTCGGCAGCGGCGGCGAGCAGATCGCGCCCTTCGATGCCCGCATCGCCAACGCCCACGGCGTGGCGCTGCTCTCGCTCAAGCGGTTCGACGACGCCGTGGCGGCCTTGAACCGTGCGCTCGAGCGCGACGCGAAGCTCAACGAGGCGCGCGCCAACCTCGGTCTCGCGCAAGCGTTCGCGCACCGCCGGGACGACGCGCTGCGCACGCTTCGCGACGCGCGCACCCTCGGTGACCTGCCGCCGCTCGCGCAGGCCGTGCTCGGCTATCTCGAGGGCGACGCGTCGGCTCGCGACGTGCTTCTGACGTTCCGCTCGCGGCCGCCGTTCGCCGAGCTGATCGATGCCCTGCTCGGCGCCAGACCGAACACACCAGCACCGGGACCGTGAAGCGACCGCCCGCGCGGCCGTGCCCGGCCTCCGCCATTTTTGAAATTCATCTGTTTTTATTCAATAATGAGCGAGCCCCACGCAGGCGCCGGTACCGGCCGGCGCCCTGGACCGGAGTTGACGACGATGGCGGCACTGGTGGTGTTGAGCGCGCTGGCAGGCCAGAGCGTGGGCGACGTGATCGATCGGGTTCGTGCGGCGATGCACTACGACAACCTCGCTCGCTGCGGCGGCATCCGCGTGCGCGGCGACGGTGAGTTCTTCGGCACGAGCGGCCTGTGGGAGATGCGGTTGGCGCCCGATGGGCGGATGGTCGAGACGATCGATTCGCGGATCGGCTACAGCCAAGGGTTCGACGGCGCCGTTGCGTGGTCCGCGGACCACTCCGGTCTGACGCGCACGCTCGCCCTGCAAGCGCGCGAGGTGATGGAGCTCAAGAGCTTCGTGCTGACCGGGCGCTGGCTGCAGCCCGAGGCTGGCGCGTTCACGATCGAGCTCGCGCCCGGCAGCGCCGACGAGCTGCACCTGCTGCTGCGGCACCGGCATGGCCACCTCGAAGCGCAGCTCTGCCTCGACCCGCGCACCTGGCTGCCGGTGCAGCTCGCCACCAGCTCGGCGATGGGCGGCGATGTCTGGGTGCTCGGGGACTATCGCCCGGTGCTGGGCTTCCAGTATCCGCACCGGCTCGGTCACACCAGGAGCGGCATCACCAACTCGATCCGCGTGCACCAGGTCGCGGCCGAGCCCGGCGTGTTTTCGCCGCCGCCATCCGCCCCGCGCGACGTGTTCTTCGACGGCGAGCAAGGGGCGCGCGTGGCGTGCGAGCGCGCGCCGAGCGGCCACCTGCTGGTCCATCCGCGCGTGAACGGTCGCGAGCTGGGCCCGTTCATCCTCGATACCGGCGCCGGCGTCACCGTGATCGATCGCGGCGCGGCCGATGCGCTCGCCCTGCCGAAGTTCGGCAAGACGTCGATCGGCGGCGCCGGCGCCGAGATCGCGAGCGCGCCGCTGCGCGAGGCGCAAGAGCTGGCGCTGGGCCCGGTCACGCTCGGCAGCCCGGTGTTCACCGAGATGGACCTCGAGCCGTTCGCGCACGCCCTGGGCGCGCCGGTGGCGGGCATCTGCGGCTACGACTTGCTGTGCCGCGCCGTGATCGGCATCGACCTCGCCACGCCCGCGGTCGAGATCCACGATCCCAGCGCGTTCGTGCTCGCTCACGGCCAGTGGCAAGAGCTGATCGTGCACGGCCGCCACCCGCACGTGCGCTGCCGGTTCGAAGGCGACCGCGAAGGGTTGTTTCGCCTCGACACCGGCGCCGCGCCGGTGTCGCTCATCTTCCATGCCGATGCGGTGGAGCGGCTCGGCTTGCTGGATGGGCGCGCCAGCACGCCGGTGGCTGGCATGCTCGGCGCGGGTGGCGCGCTCAAGGCGGATGCGGGCACGCTCGACTGGTTCGAGCTCGGCGGCAAGCGCTTTCCACCGATGCGCGTGCTGTTCAGCCGCGACCAGAGCGGAGCGCTGGTCGATCGGTACGTGACCGGCAACGTCGGCGGCGGCTACCTCGGCGCCTTCATCGTGGTGTTCGACTACCCGCACGACCGCGTGGCGTTCGTGCCGCACGCCGCCGAGCCGCGCTGACGCTCACGGGAACATGCCGCCCCTGCCCACCGCGAAGGTCGAGCCCTGGTGGCCGTCCCATGGCAGGAAGACGGTGAAGTTGGTGCCCTTGTGCGGGCGCGACGACAGGCCGAGCGCGCCGCCGTGCGCCTCGATGTTCTTGCGCGTGATCGGCAACCCGAGCCCGGTGCCGCGCGTCTTGGTGGTGAAGAACGGATCGAAGATCTTGGCGCGGATCTCCTTCGGCACGCCCGGGCCATTGTCGGTGAACGTCACCATCGCGCCGCGCTCGCGCGTGCCAATGGTGATGATCAGCCGGCCATCGCGCTGGCGCTCGAGCGCTTGCGCGGCGTTGATGATCAGGTTGATGAACGCGTCCTCGAGCAGCGCCGGGTCGGCTTGCACCACCACCTCGGCCTTGCCGAAGCGCCGTTCGACCGGGATCGCCTTGAGCGATGGCTCCTCGCGCAGCACCGTGAGCACATGATCGACCAGCTGCACGAGGTTCACCGGCTGCAGCTGCGGGCGGCGCGGCCGCGCGAAGTTCAGCAGATCGTTCACGGTGTGGTCGAGGCGCTGGATCTCCTTGTCGATCTCGCGCACGACGCCGCGGCGCTCGTCGGCATCGGCGAAGCTGTCCGCCAGCACGTTGATGGCGCCGCTGATGCCGGCCAGCGGGTTCTTGATCTCGTGCGCGATGCGCGAGGCGAACTCGCCGATCGCGGCGAGCGTGTTGGCGACGATCAGCTGCTGCTCCAGCTCCTTGCGGTGGGTTATGTCACGCACGATCGCGGCGGCGCCGAGCGAACGACCATTGCGTCCGAGCAAGCGGGTACGCGTGACGGCCACGTGGATCTCGCGCCCATCCTTGGTGACGCGGCGCGTCTCGTACTCGAGCAGCGAGCCAGTCTTCTCGGTGAGACGGACGATGTGCGCGATCTCGTCGCGCTCGAGCAGGTCCTCCGGCACCAGGAACTTGAAGTGCTTGCCGAGCACCTCGTCCGCGCGGTAGCCGAACAGCCGCTCGGCGCCAGCGTTCCAGGAGATGATCCGGTGCCGGGGGTCGAGCGCCAGGATCGCGTCGCCGGAGCGCTCCAGGATCTCGAGCAGCAGCTGCGCCGGCTTGGCACGCGGCGACGGCTTGCGGATCCGGACGGCAGTGCGCGGCTTCTTCGAGGTCACGGCAGCTGGTTCTCGTTGGTCGTGATGCGCGCCATTGTAGGCCGGGTGGTTCGCGCCTGCCAGGGATCGGGCGTGCACGGGCTTGCCGCGCGCCGCGCGGCCGCGCACACTGGTGCGCCTTGAACCACCATCCTCGGTCGGAGCGAGATCATGATCGCGCTCGGGTTCGCGGTGCTCGCCGTTCTCGGTCAAGGAGAGGCCGCGCCGCCGCCGCCGGCCAAGGTGCTGCTCGTCACCGGCGGCGTGTGCCATGATTTCGACGCGATCGTGCCGCAGCTCACCAAGGCGATCGTGCCGCTGTGGCGGCTCGCGATCGACGTCAAGGTCGGGCTCGCGGTGCTGAACGATGCCCGGTTCGCAGATCCGTACGACGTGGTCGTGTACGACTTCTGCTTCGACGATGCCGACGACGTGCGGCAGATCGATCACGCGCTCGCGGCCACGCGTGCTGGCAAGCCCACCGTCATGATCCATTGTGCGGTGCATTCGTTCCGCAACTCGGAGCGCGTGCGCGAGTGGGAGGAATGCTGCGGCATGCGTTCCAAGGCGCACGATCCCTATCAGGCGTTCGAGACGCGCAAGGCCGATGCGAGCCAGCCGATCCTGAAGGACTGGCCGGACTGCTGGCGCACGCCGGGCGACGAGCTGTACCAGACGATCGAGCTCTTGCCCGCGGCGCATGCGCTGCTCAAGGCGAGCAGCCCGGTCGACGCGCGCGAGCACGTGGTGTGCTGGACGAGCACGTACGGCAAGGGCCGCGTGTTCGGCACCACGCTCGGCCACGACCTCAACACCGCGAGCCAGCCGAGCTACCATCGCCTGCTCGTGAACGGCATCCGCTGGGCGATGGCGAAGAGCGAGTGACGCACGCCGACGCGGCTGCCTCGACGGCGACCATCGCCCCGGGTGCATGCTCCGAGCCGAGACGGTATTCGCGCGCGCGGTCGCCGACCGCGCCGGGTCCGCGCCCCACGGGCTTAGATCTCGCCGTGGTTTCTGGCATGATGGGCCGTCATGCCGCCCAAGCTCAACCATCGCAAGATCCTCATCGTCGACGACGAGAAGCTGATCCGCTGGTCGCTCAACGAACGCCTGCGGCGCGAGGGCTACGAGGTCGAGGAGGCCACCGATGGGGCGAGCGCGCTCAGGCTGATCGGCCAGGACAGCTACGACCTGCTGCTGCTCGACTTCAGGCTGCCCGACACCGACGGGCTGCAGGTGTTGAAGCGCGTCAAGGAACGCAATCCCCAGCAGGTGGTGATCTTGATGACCGCCTACTCGTCGGTGGAGAACGCCGTGGAGGCGATGCGGCTCGGGGCCTACGACTACATCAACAAGCCGTTCAACATGGACGAGCTGGTGCTCGACGTCGAGAAAGCGCTCGAGACGGTGAGCCTGCGCAGCGAGGTGAGCCGGCTGCAGGAGCGCGACCGCGCGACGCTTGGGCTGAGCAACATCGTCGGGTCGAGCGAGGTCACCAACGAGATCCGGCGCATGGTGAAGCGCATCGCCGAGAGCGGCGCGACCACGATCCTGATCTCGGGCGAGAGCGGCACCGGCAAGGGCTTGATCGCGACCGCGATCCACTACGAGAGCCAGAACGCCGATCGGCCGTTCATGAACATCACCTGCACGGCGCTGCCGGAGACGCTGCTCGAGAGCGAGCTGTTCGGCCACGAGCGCGGCGCCTTCACCGATGCCCACTCGCAGAAGAAGGGGCTGCTCGAGCTCGCGCACACCGGCACCGCGTTCCTCGACGAGGTGGGGGACATGCCGCTCAACCTGCAGGCGAAGCTGCTGCGGTTCCTCGAGGAGAAGAAGCTGCGCCGCGTCGGCGGCACGCGCGACATCAACGTCGACGTGCGCATCGTCGCCGCGACCAACCGCGATCTCAAGGTGGCCGTGCAAAAGGGCGCGTTCCGGCCCGATCTGTTCTATCGTCTGAACGTGATCCCGCTCAAGATCCCGCCGCTGCGCGAGCGGCGCGAGGACATCCCGGACCTCGTGCAGCACTTCGTCGGCATCTACAACGCCGAGTTCAAGAAGTCGATCAAGGGATTCGACGCGGCTGCGCTCGATCTGCTGTGCACGTATGCGTGGCCCGGCAACATCCGCGAGCTGAAGAATGCCATCGAGCGCGCCATCCTGCTCACCGATTCGGATGTGCTCGACAGCGAGGATCTGCCGTACGAGATTCGCGAGCGCGGCACGACCGCCGCGGTGGCCGAGCCGAGGAACCCGTTCCAGCTGCCGCGCGAAGGCATCAACATCGACGACCTGGAGCGCACGTTGCTGCAGCAGGCGTTGCAGGTCTCCAGCGGCAACAAGACCAAGGCGGGCAGGATGCTCGGGCTGAACCGCGATCAGGTGCGCTACTGGATGAAGAAATACCGCCTCGCGGGCAACGACGAGGCAGAAGGCGAGTGAACTCGCTCGCTTCGACGCTAAGCTATGCCGCTTCTCCGCTCCGCCCGTGGTCCCGGGCGAGCGGCATCGCTGAGAGCGCATAGATGCAACTCGTCATCATCTGGCACCTGCACCAGCCGTGCTACCTCGGGCGCGATGGCACGTTCCGGATGCCTTGGGTGCGGCTGCACGCGATCCGCTCGTACGCCGACATGGCGCTCGCCATCGACGAGGTGAGCGGCGTGCGCGCCACGTTCAACTTCACGCCGGTGCTGCTCGACCAGATCCAGGCGTACGTGAACGGCGCCACCGACCCGTGGATGCGCGTCGCCTCCATTCCGGCAACCGACCTGAGTGCGACCGAGGTGCGCTTCCTGCTGCGCCAGTTCTTCGCCGCGCGCGAGGCGACGATGATCCGCGCGCTGCCGCGCTGGTACCAGCTGTTCGAGAAGCGCAAGCCGATGCGGTTCCCGTACCGCGACAACGATCTCCGGCGGTTCAGCACGCAGGAGCTGCTCGACCTGCAGGTGCTGTTCTTCCTCGGCTGGACCGGATTTGCCGGCATGCGCGATCCGGCGCTGCTGCAGCTCGCGCGCAAGGGCCGTGATTTCAACGAGGGCGACAAGGCGGTGCTGCTCGCGGCGCACGACCGCCTGCTGCGCAACCTGATCCCGACCTACCGCAAGCTCGCCGACGCGGGCCGCATCGAGCTGTCGACGACGCCATACTTCCATCCGATCCTGCCGATCCTGCTCACCGGCGATCCGGCCTTCAGCGTGCCGGCGTCGCCGGGCGCGCCCGCCTTCCTGTTCGGCGACGCGGCCGAAGCGGCGCGGCAGGTGCGCACGGCGATCGCGCGCCACGAGGAGGCGTTCGGACGCAAGCCGTCGGGCATGTGGCCCGCGGAAGGCGCGGTGTCGCCCGAGGTGCCACAGCTCCTGAAGCAGTTCCCGGAGATCCGCTGGATCGCGACCGACGAGGAGATCTTGCGCCGATCGCGATCGCAAACGGACGCGCTGTCGCGCGAGGACCTGTATCGCGTGTACGACCTCGACCAGGACGGCCAGCTGTCGGTGCTGTTCCGCGACCACCAGCTGTCCGACAAGGTCGGGTTCGTCTACAGCCGCTGGCGGCCGGAGGAGGCCGCCGCCGATCTGATCGCGGCGCTGGTCGCGACCGCCGGTGATGCGCGCCGCCCGCCGGTGGCGAGCATCATCCTCGACGGCGAGAACCCGTGGGAGACGTACGCCAACGCCGGCGAGGATTTCCTGCGCGCATTCTATGGCGGCCTGGCGCGCGAACCGCGCGTCCGCTGCGTGACCGCGACCGAGGCGGTGACCGGCGACGGCGCGCGCGCACGGCTCGGACCGATCGCGCGCGGTTCGTGGATCGACGGCAGCCTCGCCACCTGGGTGGGGCATCGCGAGAAGGTCGCCGCCTGGTGGCTGGTCGCACGCTGTCTCAAGGAAGTGGGCCACGCGGCGCAGGGGCCGGTGCGCGACGATGCGCTGTCGCGCGCCGAGGGCAGCGACTGGTTCTGGTGGTACGGCGTCGATCACGAGAGCGATCACCGCGAGTACTTCGACGCCCTGTTCCGCGAGTCGGTGAAGCTCGCCTACGAGCGCGCCGGCGTGAAGCCGCCGCCCGACCTCGATCGGCCCCTGATCGACGCGACCTCGCGCCGGCCGGCGCGCGAGCCGGTGGAGTTCATCCAGCCGTCGTTCGAGGGCGAGCACTCGACCTACTACGACTGGAGCTCGGCCGGCTACTTCGAAGGCCGCATGGGGCTGGGCGCGATGGATCTCGGCAAGGCCAGCATCGAACGGGTGCGCTACGGCTTCGATCGCCAGCACCTCTATCTGCGCGCCGAGTTCTCGCACGAGGTGGGCATCGAGCGCGGCCAGCTGAAGGTTTATCAGGGCTATCCACGCGAGCGTGCCTTCAGTCCGGTGCGCGGCAAGCAGGACGGCATGAAGTTCCTGCGCGAGCGATGGGCCGATGCCTGTGCGATCCCGTGGTCCCTGATCGCCGCCGAGCCGGGCCAGTCGCTCAGCCTTGCGCTCGAGTGGGTCGCCAACGATCAGGTGCTGTTCCGCTGGCCGGCCGAGGGCGAAGTGTTCGTCAACGTGCCCAAGCTCGACTTCGATCTCGAGAGCTGGTTCGTTTGAGACCCAATTCGTTGACGGGGGTGCCATGTCGGAGTTGCGCCACGATCCAATCCACAAGCAGTGGGTGGTGATCGCCATCGAGCGGTCGCGCCGCCCGCACGACTTCAAGCCGGCGTCGGCGCCGCCCGAGACCGGCCGCGACGGCTGTCCGTTCTGCCCCGGTCACGAGACCAAGACGCCGCCCGAGATCTTCGCCGTGCGCGGCTCGGGCACCATGCCGAACGGACCCGGCTGGCAGGTGCGCGTGTTCGCGAACAAGTTCCCGGCGCTCGCGATCGAGGGCAACGCCGACCGCCGGCCCTACGGCCCTTACGACGTGATGAACGGCATCGGCGCGCACGAGGTGATCGTCGAGGCACCCGAGCACGACCGGCACCTGGCCGACCTGAGCGTCGAGCAGATCCAGCGCGTGCTGAGAGCGTATCGCGAACGGCTGATCGACCTGCAGCGCGACGTGCGCTTCAAGTACATCCTGATGTTCAAGAACCACGGCGAGACGGCGGGCGCCACGCTCGCGCACCCGCACAGCCAGGTGATCGCGACGCCGATCACGCCCAAGATCGTGCACACCGAACTGAACTCGTGCCTTTCGCACTTCCGCGTGAAGGAGCGGTGCTTGTTCTGCGACATCCTCATGGAGGAGCTGCGCGAGGGCGCGCGCATCGTGTACGCGGACGACCACTACGTCACGCTCGCACCGTTCGCGTCGCGCTTCCCGTTCGAGCAGTGGATCCTGCCGCGGCAGCACCAGCACTCATTCGAGATGACGAACGACGCGCAGCTCGAGCGGCTGGCGCGGGTGATGAAGGAGATCCTGCTGCGGCTCAAGGTCGGGCTCTCCGACCCGCCCTACAACTTCGTCTTGCATTCGGCCCCCAACACGCGCTCGGGCGCGCGCCGGAGCCAGTTCTGGGACACGGTCGAGTACGACTACCACTGGCACCTGGAGCTGATCCCGCGGCTCACCAAGGTCGCTGGCTTCGAGTGGGGCACGGGCTACTACATCAACTCCACGCCGCCGGAAGATGCAGCTCGCTACCTGCGCGACGTGGACCTGCGGTGAGGTGCGATGGAAGCTGCGAGGCGCTCGAGCGTCGTGATGGTGGCAGCCGAAGCCGTGCCGCTGGTGAAGGTGGGCGGGCTCGCCGACGTGCTGGGAGCACTGCCGAGCGAGCTGGCGCGCCGCGGGCATCGCCTGAGCCTGGTGCTGCCGGGATACCGCGACATCGCGCGCGAGCGGTTCGGGTTCGCGCCGCTCGAGTCGTTCTGGGTGTCGTTCGGCGGCGTGACGCAGCAGGTGAACGTGGTTCACGCGACCGCGCCGTCGGGCCTGGAGATGGTGCTGCTCGAGTCGACGCACTTCGATCGACCCGGAATCTACGGCGACCCGACCACCGCGCTCGGCTACGCCGACTCCGGCGAGCGCTTCGGCTTCTTCGCGCGCGCCGTGTCGGAGTGGCTCGCGCGCAGCCCGGGCGCGTGGGACGTCGTGCACGTGCACGACTACCACGCGGCGCTGGTGCCCGCCTACTTGCGCACCACCTTCAAGCCGGTGTTCGCGGCGGCCGCGCCGCGCCTGCTGTTCACGATCCACAACATCGCCTACCAGGGGAACTTCGATCCCGAGCTGTATTTCCGGACCGGATTGCCATGGGAGCTGTGGTATCCGCTGTCGCCGTTCGAGTTCTGGGGGAAGTTCTCGTTCATGAAGGCGGGCATCGCGTTCTCCGACTACGTGAGCACGGTGAGCCCGCGCTACGCGGCCGAGATCCTGACGCCGCAGTTCGGCAACGGCCTGGAAGGCGTGCTCGCCGAGCGGCGCGACCGCGTGCTCGGCATCCTGAACGGCATCGACACGACCGTGTGGAATCCGGCGGACGACGGCAAGCTCAAGTCGCGCTACGACGCGCGGTCGCTGGCACGGAAGGCCGACAACAAGATCGCGCTGCGGCTCGAGTGCGGCCTCGACCGCCAGCAGACCGGTCCGCTGATCGGCATCATCTCGCGGCTGGTCGAGCAAAAGGGCTTCGACATCGTCGCCCAGGCGTTGCCGCAGCTGGTGAAGAAAGGCGCCTCGCTGGTGGTGCTCGGCACCGGCAGCCCGCAGTATCATCAGCTGGTGCTGGACGCGGTGAAGCGCCATCCCGGGCGGGTCATGGCCTTCCTCAAGTTCGACGATGACCTCGCACACCGCATCGAGGCGGGGGCCGACCTGTTCCTGATGCCATCGCGCTTCGAGCCGTGCGGGCTGAACCAGATGATGAGCTTGCGCTATGGGACGCCGCCGATCGTGCGCCGCACCGGCGGCCTTGCCGACACCGTGCAGGAGTTCGATCCGGCGACGCGCACCGGCAACGGCTTCGTGTTCGACGACGCGACGCCGCAGGCGCTGCTGGCCGCGTTCGACCGGGCGCTGCGCGTGTTTCGCGATCCGGGCTTGTGGAACGCCATTCGCTCGAACGGCATGCAGGGCGATTACTCGTGGGCGCACGCGGCACAGCGCTACGAGGCGCTTTACCAGCGCATGCTCACGCAGGCTTGATCGAGGAGCGCAACGATGTCGCGTGAAGTCCAGGTTCTGCACCGCACCATGACATTCGTGCTCGCGGGCGGCCAAGGCGAGCGCTTGTTGCCGCTGACGCTGGATCGCGCCAAGCCGGCCGTACCGTTCGGCGCCATCTACCGCATCATCGACGTGACGCTGAGCAACTGCATCCACTCCGGCCTGCGGCACATCTACGTGCTCACGCAGTACAAGTCGAAGTCGCTCGAGAGCCACCTGCGGTTCGGCTGGGGCTTCCTGCCGGCGGAGCTCGGCCAGTACATCGCCTCGATCCCGCCGCAGCTGCGAACCGGCAACTGGTATCAAGGCACCGCGGACGCGATCTACCAGAACCTGTTCGTGCTCGAGGAGGAGAAGCCGCGCTACGTCCTGATCCTGTCAGGCGACCACGTCTACAAGATGGACTACGGCCTGATGCTCGCCCAGCACCAGGCGAAGCAGGCGAAGGTGACCATCTCCGCCGTCGAGGTGCCGCGCGAGGACGGCCGCCGGTTCGGCATCATCGAGGTGGATGCCGACGGGCGCGTGATCGGCTTCGAGGAGAAGCCCAGGAATCCCAAGCCGATCCCGGGCAAGCCCGATCTGTGCCTGGGCTCGATGGGCGTTTACTGCTTCGACGCCGACATCCTGCAGCGCTCGTTGATCGAGGATGCCAAGCTCGACGAGTCCGCACACGACTTCGGCAAGAACATCCTGCCCAAGCTGATCAAGACCGTGCCGGTGTACTCGTACTCGTTCGCCGACGAGAACAAGAAGCAGGTGCGCTACTGGCGCGACATCGGCACGCTCGATTCCTACTTCGAGGCGAACATGGATCTCGTCTCGGTCGATCCGCTGTTCAACATCTACGATCACGACTGGCCGCTGTTCACGCACCAGGCGCACTGGTCGCCAGCGAAGACCGTGTTCGCGGACCGCGGCGAGGGCGCGCGGCGCGGCGAGGTGCTCGATTCGCTGGTGGGGCCGAGCGCGATCATCAGCGGCGGCCGCGCCGAGCGCTGCGTGCTGTCACCGCTGGTGCGCATCAACTCCTATGCCGTGGTCGAGGACTCGATCCTGATGCACGGCGTGCAGATCGGCCGCCGCGCGCACGTGCGCCGCGCGATCATCGACAAGTGGGTGAAGATCGCGCCGGGTGTGCGCATCGGTCACGATCTCGAACAGGATCGCAAGCGCTTCACCGTCACCGACAGCGGCACCGTCGTCATCCCGAAGGGCGCAGTGATCGACGAGCACGGCGAGGTGAGCATCGACCGCGCGAATCCAGGTGATTGATGGGATGGCAGGCGGCGTGGTACTCCCATCGTCTGGTTGCGTCGAGTCGTTCGGTCGAACCGCTCACCCCGAGGACGTGATGCCGTATCAGCTGTTCCACGACGTGCTGCCCGAGATCGCCGAGCGAGAGACCCGCGTCCTCAGGCTGGTCAGGGTTGCAGAGGCCGGGCCCCTGGAACCCAGGTACTCGTTCCTCGAGATGTTCTGCAACGAGCCGGGCTGCGACTGCCGGCGCGTGTTCTTCTACGTGATGTCGTCCGATCGGCAAGCGCTCGAGACGGTGATCGCATGGGGATGGGAGCCGCCGGCGTTCTACGCGAGGTGGATTCGCGACGACGATGCCGCCGTGATCGCGGAGATCAAGGGTCCGGCGCTCAACCGGGGAAGCCCTCACACGTCGCGCGCACCGGTGATCCTGAGCATGGTCGAGAACATCCTGCTGCGAGACGAGGCCTACGTGGACCGGATCAAGCGCCACTACGCGCTGTTCCGTGCCGAGATCGACCGGCGGGACAAGTCGAGCCGGGTCGGCACCGCTCGTGGCCGCAACAAGCGCCGAAAACCGTGATCAGGCGTCGCGCTGCTTTTCGATCATCGACCGCAGCGCGCGCCAGCCATCGAGCTCGGTCCTCGTGAGCGTCGCCCCGCGGCCGGTGGCGAGGCGATGCTCGACCGCGCGCAGCCAGCGGCGCTTCGACCGCGGCAGGTTCACCGCGCCGTTCACCACCAGGCCGGTGACCACCTGCCGTTCGTGCTGCCGGGCGATGCGCAGCTTCTTCTTCTGGTGGAGCTGATAGCCGTCGTCGGCGACGATCACCTTGGTCATGCCGATCACCGCGTGGATCGCGTCGCGGGCATCCTGCGCGAACGAGAACGTCAGGTCGTCGGCGTAGCGCGAGTAGGTCGCCTGGTGGCGGGCGGCGAGGCCGCTCAGCCGTGCATCGAGGCGGTAGTTCACGAGGTTGCTGAGCCGTGGGCTGGTGGGGGCGCCGGTCGGCAGGCTGCCCGCGTGCGTGCACAGGCGGGCGAGCAGCTCGCTCGCCGCTGCGTTCCAGCCTGCCTTGCGCAGGTAGCTGGTCACGCGCTCGGCGCGCGTGCTGGAGAAGAAGTCCTTCAGGTCCATGCGCAGCACGACGGCGCGCCTGGCATGCAAGCGCGCGTGCGTCACGATGGACTGCCCGCGCTCGAAGCCGAGCGCCGCGGGATGGCAGCGCAGGCGGGCGAACACGCGGCGCAGCAACAGCCGCTGCAGACCGCGCAGCGTGTCGTCCGGAGCGAGGATGGTGCGCATGCCGCCGCTCTGCTTCGCGATCGCGAACGAGCGGTAGACCGGCTGATGACTCTCGAGCTGCGCCGCCGGCAAGCGCAGGCGGCGCGCCAGCTCGTCGACTCCGAGCCCGGGCGTCGCCTCACCGCGATCGCCTCTCAGCCAGCCCTTCAGCCGCGTGACGAACCCCACGTTGGCTCCCCGGCAGCGCGCGAACGAGGAGCGAGCACGGACGCTTGCCCGTGCTCGCGCTGTCTTGCACCTCGTGCGACGAGGTCGCCGAGCTCTGTGAAGGTCCGCGAGGACCCGGTTGACGAAGCATCAACCTGTGCTCTGCGTTGGAGCACCGCCAAGACAGTGATGCCATGATGGCGACCGCAAGGTGGTGGCGTCAAGTGGTCGGCAAACAACCGCATCGTCGCCGGCGAGCCCTTGATCGCGCGCGCGAGCCCGATCATGCTCCGCGGTCTCACCTCCCTCGATGATTGCTGGAGCGACGCACATGCTCGGTTGGAAACAGGTCTTGCTGCTCGGTGTGCTGACGGTCCCGGACGCGGCGGACGAGGCGACGGTGCCTGCATCGGTGACCGACCACGTCTCGGTGGACTCGCTGCGCGGGCGCCTCGCGTTCCTCGCTTCCGACTACCTCGAGGGGCGGGCGACGCCGTCCGCGGGTCTCGAGATCGCGGCGCAGTTCATCGCGTCGCAGTTCGCGAGCATGGGGCTCGAGCCGGCCGGCGACGACGGCTACTTCCAGACCGCGCGCTGGATCGTCAAGCGCCGTGATCCCGTCGAGTTCAGCGCCTCGCTGAGGCGTGGCCCGAGCACGCTCGAGCTCAAGCTCGAGCAGATCACGCTCGAGGCGGATCGCGACGCCGCGTTCGACGATGCGGGGCTGGTCAAGGTCGACGCCGACGCGACCGCACTCGCGAAGCTGGGGCCCGATGCGCTGCGCGGACACGTGGCCATCGCCGAGATGCCGAGCCTGCGCGGCGGCCGGCGCAACCCCGAGTCCTTCCAGCGCATGAACGGCTTCCTGCAAGCACTCGCGAGCCAGGGCGCGGTGATGCTGCTCACGGTGGATCGCACGGGCAAGGGACTGGGCTTCGGGCGCGGCGAGCTGGTCGACCCCGAAAACCCGCGACCGGCGCGACGCACGGCCGCGATCCCGGTGGTGCGCGTGCACGGTGCCGAGATCGCGGCGTGGTTCGACGCGCTGCCCGCGGGCGCGAGCGATGCGACGGTGTCGCTGACGCTCGGACCGGTGGTGGACCAGCCGGTGAGCTTGCGCAATGTCGTCGGCCGCCTGCGCGGATCGGATCCAGCGCTGGCCGCGACCTGCGTCGTCATCAGCGGGCACTACGATCACATCGGCGTGAGCTCGGCAGGCGGCAGCGACCCGATCATGAACGGCGCGAACGACGACGGCAGCGGCACCGTGACGATGATGGAGCTGGCCGGTGCGTTCGTCGCGGCCAAGCCGGCGCCGCGGCGCAGCCTGTTGTTCGTGGCGTTCTTCGGCGAGGAGCTGGGACTGCTCGGCTCGCGCTACTTCGCGAGGCATCCGCTGGTGCCGCTCCAGAGCATCGTCGCCAACGTCAACCTGGAGCAGGTGGGACGCACCGACGACAGCGACGGTCCGCACGTGAGCGAGGGCATGCTCACCGGCTACGCGTACAGCAACGTTGGCGCCGTTCTGGCGGCCGCGGCGCGGCCGTTCGGCGTGTCCATCCACAACAGCGCGGCGAACAGCGAGCAGTACTTCGGCGCGTCGGACAACATCTCGCTGGCACAGCTCGGCGTGCCGGCGCACACGCTGTGCACGGCGTTCCAGTACCCCGACTATCACGGACCGGGCGACCACTGGGACAAGATCGATTACGACAACATGGCCAAGGTGGCGCGTGCGGTTGCGGCGGGCGTGTGGGTGATCGCCAACGGCAGCGAGGTGCCGCAGTGGAGCGAGGCAGAGCCGCGGGCGAAAGGCTTCCGCGAGGCATGGCTCAAGCTGCACGAGTAGCCTTGCGGGCCGCGTGCCGGCAGAACTTTACGGGGGCCGCTGCTATCCCTATCAGCGGCCCCCGTCGTTCAGCTCTCTCAGGAGTATTCGTCTTGGCTGGTCGAACCTTGGTTTCGGGTCCAACGAGCGGCCTTACTTACAAACCCCGGACCGCTCCGTTGCAGCCGCCAAGAAAAAAGCCCGATCGCCCCTGAAGGCCCATGGAACTGGCCTTCGGGGATGGATGGCGCCCCACAGGGACGGCCCCTGGCGGCGGTCCTGCTTGAGACATCTGAGCCCAACCCGCGCTCACGATGGGACACCTTGTGATACCAGAGCGCGGGCCCGCCATGGGCTTGCCCTCAGGACAGCTCGCGATGGTCGATGCCCCACTCGAGCAGCTTGCGATAAAGCGTGCGCCGGTTGACGCCGAGCACCTCGGCCGCCTTGCCCTGATGGCCGCCCATGAGCCGCAGGACCTGGAGGATGTGCTCCTTCTCCACGTCGCCCAGGCTGCGCAGCGGCGACGGCGTCGAGGACGGGCCCAGCACCTCGGCCGGCAGGTCGCTGCGTTCGATGCGGAAGCCGAGGGCGAGGATCACGGCGCGCTCGACGCAGTTCTTCAGCTCGCGCACGTTGCCCGGCCAGGGATAGGCGATCAGCGCGTTGATCGCATCGGGCGAGAAGCCGGTGAGCTGGCGGTTGGCGACCTTGCACAACGCCTTCAGGTAGTGCTGCGCGAGCAACGGGATGTCCTGGGGCCGATCGCGCAGCGGCGGCATCGTGATGGTGATGACCTTGAGGCGGTAGTACAGATCCTCCCGGAACTGGCGCTCGTCGACCGCTTGCTTGAGATCGCGGTTGGTCGCAGCGACGATGCGCACGTCGACGCTGCGCGGCGTGCGTTCGCCGACGCGCAGCACTTCCCCCTCTTGCAGCACGCGCAGCAGCAGCTTGAACCGCGGGCGAGATGTTGCCGATCTCGTCGAGGAAGAACGTGCCACCATCGGCCGCCTCGAACAGACCCGGAGTGTGGCGGTCGGCGCCAGTGAACGCGCCCTTGGCATAGCCGAACAGCTCGCTCTCGATGAGGTTCTCGGGAATCGCGCCGCAGTTGAGCGTGATGAACGGACCGCTGCGCCGCGTGCTCTTCACGTGGATCGCGCGGCCGATCAGCTCCTTGCCGGTGCCGGTCTCGCCGTGGATCAGCACGGTTGCCTTGGTATCGGCCACGCGCGCCACGGTCTCGAGCACCTTCTCGAACGCCGGGCTCTCGCCGATCAATGCCTCGGTGCCGGTGGCGCTCGTCAGCTGCCGCGACAGCGTCTTGTTCTCCTCGACCAGGCGGTGATGCTCGAGCGCACGCGCGAGCGAGATGCGCACCTGATCGAGATCGAACGGCTTGGTGATGAAGTCGTGCGCGCCTGCCTTGATCGCGACCACGGCTTGCTCGAAGGTGCCGTGGCCGGTGATCACCAGGACCTCGGTGTCCGGGGCCACCGCCTTGATTCGCTTCAGCAGCTCGATGCCATCCATGCCGGGCATGCGGATGTCGGTGAGCACGGCATGGATAGCTGCCCTCGAGGACCTTCCACGCGTCCTCGGCCAGCAGCCGCCTGGAACACCTCGTAGCCGGTATACCTTCAGGATCACGAAGCCCGCCGAATCAGGGCCTCGTCATCGACGACGGAATCCGATGCTTGCGTTCGTGGTCCTTCGTGGTTGCGAGGCGCGCTGGCGCGCAGGGCAAGGTGACCAGCACGTCGCGGAACGTAGTGCCCTGTGGGCCCGTGCTCTCGAGCTCGACCTGCCGCGCCGTGCGCCTCGATGATGCCGTAGCTGATCGGCAAACCCAGCCCGTGCCCTGTCCCGGTGCCTTGGTGGTGAAGAACGGCTCGAAGATGCGCATGCGGATCTCTTGCGGGATCCCGGACCGTTGTCGGCAATCGAGGCCGATACCGGCCTCGGCAATACGGCGCTCGTGCGCAGTGGTGAGCACGCCCTTGCCCGCCCATCGCCTGCAGCGCATTCAGGATCAGGTTCGAGTACCTGCGGCACTGACCCTCATCCCTCCACCTGCGGAACGCGTGCGGCTGGTAGTGGCGCGTCACGCCGACGCCGTCGCTGCGCAGCCGGCCTTCGAGCAGGGTAGGCGTGTCGTCGATCACCCCGGCTCAGCTCGATCAGCCGTCGCACGCCGCGCGCCACGCCGAGAACATCCAGCAGTTCCGGTGATCTTGGCGATGCGGTCAGCCTGCTCTTCGATGATGCCGAGCTTGCTGCGCTCCTGGCTCTGGGCAGAGCAGCACTCGATCAGCATCTGGAAAAAGCGCCCATCGAGATGATGCCGACCAGGTTGTTCGCCGTGGGCGGCACCGGCCGCGAGCACGCCGATCGACGACAGCTTCTCCGACTGGATGAGCTGCCTCGAAGAGCGCCGGCGCTCATTCCAGCTCCTGATTCAAGCGCTCGTTGGTCTCGGACAGGCTGCGGTTCGACGCGACCAGCTCCTCGGTCTTCTGCGCCACCTTGCTCCAGGCTGGTGAGCAGCTCGTAGAGCTGGCCAGCCATGGCGTTGAAGTCGTGGCTGAGCGCTTCGATCTCGTCGCCGGTGCGCACCTCGATGGTCGCGAGACGGCTCGCCGCGCGCCAGCGAGCGCGTGCCGCGGCTCAGCGTGCCGAGCGGGCCGGTGAGCTGGCGCAGGCCACCACGACAGCAGGGCGATGGTCAGCAACAGCGGAAAGATCGCCGAACAGCGACTCGCGCACGAACCACTTCGAGGGCATCCGCCGAGCCACGCACCAGCATCATCGGAACTGTTGAAGGCTTCTGCTTGCCCGTGGCGGATATCGAGGTCAGGCGGCAGGTGAGGGGAGATATCGACAGGCGCCGGAACCATGTGGCCCGCACCCGTCACCACGGCCTCACCGTGCCGCGCCGGTGCGCCGAGCAGCGCACGCCTCGCTGTCCGCGGCCAGGCGCGCCAGGCCCCGCGCACCAGGCCGCCGTCCTGGTCGATCAGCGCCGCGCGTCGAGCGACGTGTCCGACTGCGTGAGCTGGCTCGAATCGATCTGCAGCGCCAGCGCGCTCCGGCCGGCGGTCGCGGTCGTAGGCCTGCGCTCGATCACGCCCAGCTCGTGCGACGTCCAGGCGATCTGGCCGGGCTGCAGGCGCCCCGAGGCGGAAGAATCCGCCGGAACGATCCGGCCGCAGGTCGCGCACGGTGGTGATGTCCTCGAAGGTGATCAGTCGGTGATCGGCCGAAGTTCACAGCTCGTGCCCCTCTTGATCGAGCAGCAAAACGGACCTTATCGAGCGTGTTTCCTGCAGCGTGCTCTACGAGACCACCGCCGATCAAGCAGGTCCTTCGATTCGCTCCTGGGCGCGTTCGGCCTGCAGCAGGGATGCGCTCGGCACTGCGCTGATCTTCGATGCGCCGCACATGATCCGCAGCGAGGAGCTCATTGCGCGTCGCTGAGCGCCAGGTTGTTCATCAGCTCGAGCACGCAGCAGCGGGTGTAGATCGAGACGATCACCAGCGCACCACCACCACCGCGCTCAGCGAAAACAGCGGGCGGACGTAAAGCTCCAGTCGCGGGCGTGCCGCGCTCGTTCAGCACCTCTCGATCGTGATGGTCTTGACGGCGCGCGCATCGGCCCGGCTCGCTCGTCCTGCCGGACAGCCAGCGCACGAATCAGGTGTCGATGTCAGTGCGCTCGCCGAGCCGAACTCGACCTCGAGGCTGGCATGGCTCAGGTAGCTCTCACCGCGACGGCCGAGCGGTGCAGCTGCCGATCGCCGATGCGCACGATGACCTGCGCGCCGATGCCCGCATTGCCAGGCGGCTGGTGGCCGAGCAGCCGCACCTTCAACCAGCCGTTTGCCGCACGCGTGTCGTTGCGCAGCGCCAGCGCCCGCCAGCAGATTCTGCGTGATCACCAGTCGAGATCATCGCCGTCGAGGGTCGCCGGCTGCCACGCCCGCGCGGTGAGCAGCTGCGCGAAGAACCGGCCGGCGCCGCTCTGCCTCGCGGGAAACCAGGGTCGTTCGCCGCGCCGCTCGCCCAGGAACGGCTGCGGCTGGGGAAGTAGGCGCGGCGCGCCCAGTCGTCGCGCGCCGGACTGGTGTAGCCATTGCGATGACGATGTGGGCGACCGCGCATCGAGGTCGAAGTCCGCGACCACGGCGCCCCAGCCGCGCACCTTGCCTCGAAGATCGGTTTGGCGAGACCATGGTCGATCGCGCGATCGAGAACAGCGCGGCCAGCTCGCCTTCGGCCATGCCCTCGGCGGCCTCGTTGCTGATAGAGCGCGTTGGATTCATTCCAGTACGTCGCGGTACGTCCGGGCGACCGTCGTCGTCCGCGTCAAGATCTCGAGACCCATGCCGAGCGCGTGTCGTCGACCATCGCGTTGCAAGCCGCTCGCAAGCGCCATCGTGCCGTGTACGATTCACGAACAGCTTGTTCTGCGACACATCGTTCGCAACGTAGATGTCCGGCCGGCGGTCCAGATCGAGGTCGGCGAACAGCACACCGAGGCCCTTGCCGTCCTTCTCCTGCACCACCGCCGAGTCGGCGAGCAGGCGCAGGCGCCAGGACGCCGCCTTGATCCACGCCGGTGTTCTCGGCACGAAGGGTCGCTCTCGGCATGGAACAGGCGCGGCTGGAGCAGTCGGCTCGTCGCGTGGATCCGGCTGCTGGGCGGGACGCTCACCATGCGGCCGAGGTAGCGCACGATCACCAGGTCGAGGTCGCCGTCCTGGTCGAGATCGTTGAGCGCGGCGGCCGTGGCGAAACCCTGCTGCTCCAGCCCGGCGGCGGCGGCGACGTTGCGAAAAGTCGGGCGGCCCTGCGCATCGTTGCCGCAGTTCAGGTAGAGCCGCGTCTCGTCCAGGCCGGTGACCACGACGTCGATCTTGCCGTCGCCGTTCAAGTCGCCCGCCACGCAGCCCATGCCGAACTGCGGATCGCTCAGTCCGCAGGCGCCGGGTGCCAGATCGAAGCTGCCGTGGCCCCGGTTCAGGTACAGCTCGTGGTGCGCATCGGCCGCGGTGCTGGCGTTCACGAACAGCAGGTCGAGATTGCCATCGCCGTTCAAGTCCTCGACCGCGACGCCCGACCCCATGACGTCGCGGATGTCGCGCACCGGTGCTCCGGCGGCGTGGACGAAGTGCACGCCCCACGCTTCGGTCACATCGACGAAATGACACGGCTCGCTCGCGGTCGCCGCGGTGGCGTCCACCGGCTCGGCTGCCCACCTGCGCTCGAGCCGATCACCTTGCCGCGGCTTGGCGAGCTCGGTGAAGTAGAGCACGAACGCCGAGATGGCGATGGCCGAGATCGCGAACAACGTCTTCGAGTAGCCATCGAGATGCAGCGGGTTCATTGCGCGTTCTTGGCAGCCTCGGCAGCCGCACGCCGCCCCGGCTTGAGCCAGCTTCTCTGTCGCAGCCCGAGGACCTCGTCGTTGCTGAGGCGGCGATACTGCCCGCGCTTGAGGGCGCCGAGGTTGATGCCGCCGATGCGCACGCGCAGGATGCCCGTCACCGGCAGGCCGACGCGCGCGAACATGCGGCGCAAGTGCCGGTTCTTGCCCTCGACCAGCGTGACCAGCAGGATCGACGCCGCGCGGCTCTTGCGCACGATCTTCACCTTCGCCGGCGAGGTCTTGCCCTCGGCCAGCCATACGCCGCGCTGCACCTTCTCGAGCGCGTCGGCGCCCGGCATGCCGCGCAGCGTCACCCGGTAGGTCTTGGGAACCTGATAGCGAGGGTGGTTCACGAGGTTGCAGAACTCGCCGTCGTTGGTCACCAGGATCAGTCCCTCGGACTGATCATCGAGCCGGCCGATGCAGAACAGACGCTCGTCGTCCCGGCTGCGCACGATCGACACCGCGAGCGGTCGCTCGTCTTGCGCGCGATTGCTGCACACGTAGCCCGCCGGCTTGTACAGGGCGTAGTACGCCGGCGGCGCGAAGCGCAGCTCCTCGCCGTCGACGATGATCGTCTGCGTCGCTGGCCTGACCTTGGTCCCCACTCTGGTGACCAGCTTGCCGTCGACCGTGACGTGGCCTTCGACAATGAGCGACTCGCATCGCCGCCGCGACCCCAGGCCGCACCGCGCCAGGATCTTCTGCAGTCGTTCCGCTGCCGCATCGCTCATGATCAGGTCCTTCGCTCCACAGGGAGAAGCCGCGCTCGTTGCCGCGGCATCATGCGTCGTCGGGTTCGGCTGCCACGGAGGTCGGCCGAGAGTCTGGCTGCACGTAGGATGGAGTGATGCGCACCAGCTCTGCGCGATGGCCGGTGGTGAGCGTGAAGCGCCCCAGCGTCGCGGGCACGATCACCGCCCGTCCGGGCGCGAGCCGGTGCGAGCCGTGCGCGACGGCGATGCTCGCGTCGCCGTCGAGCAGGATCCAGCACTCGAAGAACTCCGCGTGCGAGTGGAGCTCGAGCGGCTGCGCGCGCAGCACAGAGCGCTCCATCGCGAACGCATCACAGCGCACCAGGTCGGCATGCTCGCAGGAGCCGCGCGCGCGCGCCCGCGGCCAGCCGGGCGAGGCGACCTGCTGCGCGCTCGCCACGGCTCGCGCCTGCCCAATGTGCAGCGGTCGCTTCGGCATCCGGTTCCAGTCGAAGATGCGGTAGGTCGTGTCGGAGCTCTGCTGTACCTCGAGCGCGAGCACCCCGACCCGAGCGCGTGGATCAATCCGTGGCCGGCAGGAACGCGACCTGCCCGGCCCGTGCTGAACAACGCGGCAGCATCGGTTCGACGTCGGCGCCGGCCTCGGCGGCGGCGAAGCGCTCGAGCGATACGCCGGCCGCGAGCCCGAGGAACAGGTGGCCGTCCGGCTCGGCATGCAGCACGTACCAGGCTTCGGTCTTGCCTTCGCCGGGCAGATGGCGGTCGGCAGGGTGCAGCTGCACCGACAGCCGATCGGCCGTGTCGAGCAGCTTCACCAGGATCGGAAAGCGATCGCCCGACTGGAAGCGCTGCCCCATCAGGTCGCGACCCTCGAGCCGGACCAGGTCGCGCAAGGTCTTGCCGGCATGGCGCCCCGAGGCGACGACGGACAGCTCGCCGGGCGGACCGTTCTCGCGGCAAGCGAGCAGCCACCACTCGCCGATGGGGCGGCCACCGGCATCGGCGCGCCAGCCATAGCGCGCGGCGATGCTGTGCCCACCCCACGGGCGAGCCACGGGTGTCGGCATGAGTTCGACAATCTCGTCCATGGGCAGCGAGCGATCCACTCCGTGGCTTTCACGATGCGCGGGCGCAACCGGCGCGCCCATCATACCAGCGGCCAGTTCCTTGCCGCGCACCGTTCTGCGCACCGCACCACCTCGATCACGTCGCGACCTTCACCCGGCTGCCGGTGTGATCGAGAAGCCCGCCTCGGTCAAGGCGCGGTTCAGCTGGCCCGACAGCAGCCACTCGAGCTGCCGCGCGCGATCATGGCTGCCGTACGTCCTGGCGTCCGCAACCGCGCCGGCGGACGGATGCGCGCACACCTCGAGGTCGCCATGCACCCGGCGCAGCAGCCGTGACAGGTGGGAGAGCGGCTGCTCGCGCTCCTCGATCACCTCGAGGTCGAGCAGCGTCGCCGGCGAGCGCGCGCCGTGCTGCACGAGCTGCGCGGCGGCGCGCGCGCGAGCAGCGCGCGCGCCAGCGTGCGCAGCTCGAGGCGATTGCCGATCACGTGGCGCGGCGCCCGGATGCGCTCGACCGCGAACTCCTGCGCCAGCTCGGCCGCGACCTCGGCGAGCGGACCGAACCAGTGCACGTGCTGGTGTCCGTCGAGCGCGATCACGGTCAGGCCAGCATCCCGCACGCGCTCGATCTGCGCCTGCCATTCGCAGCGGATGGCAGCGAGCGGCAGGCGCGCGGTGAGCAGCGCCTTGAAGATCACCCGCAGGCCGCTGAACTCGCCGGCTGCGTCCAGCAGCGGAGCGAGCGATGCCGCCGGCGTGAGCGGTCGACCAAGTGTCAGGTTGAGATGCACGCCGGTGCGGCTGGCGACCGTGCGCAGCGCGCCGAGCTCCGCGTCGGCGACCAGGTTGGCCATCACCGACGTGCTGGTGGCCGCGTGCGCGCCGAGCGCGCGCACGATGCCGTTCGACACGCTCGGCGTGATGCCGAAGTCGTCGCACTGGATGATCGCCGCGCTCATGGCGTGTCGCGTGCGACGGATGCCGGCGGCGGGTCGGTCGCCTTGGGCGGCTTGCTGCGGGCGATCTTGCGACGGATGCGCAGCAGGTCGATGAACATGTGCAGCGAGTCGCGCACCAGCCGTACCGTGCTCGGCGCGTCACCGTCATAGTCATAGGTGACCGGCAGCTCGGTGATCGAGAAGCCGAGCCGCCTGGCGCGCGCCAGGAGCTCGACGTCGAAGCAGAAGCGGTCGGTGGTCACCTGCGGGAACAGCTGGCGGGCAACGCGTTGATGGAAGGCTTTCAAGCCACACTGGGTATCGTGGATCTTGACGCCGGTCAGCGCGCGCACCAGCCAGTTGAACACGCCGCTCATGGCGTGGCGGATCCACAGGCTGTTGAAGTGACGCGGACCGACGATGTAGCGCGACGCGAACAGGCGGCGGCTGCCAATGGCCACGTCGTTGCCGGCACGGATGGCCGCCATGAAGTGGCGGATGCCGGCCGGGTCGTACGGCAGGTCGAAATCGGTGAACGCCACGACCTCGCCGCGCGACTGGCGCACGCCCTCGCGCACCGCGTAGCCCTTGCCGTGGTTCTGCTCGAGCTCGATCAAGCGCACTTCCGGGTCGCTGCCGAACAACCGGCGCAGCTCGTCGACCGTGCCATCGCGGCTGCCATCGTCGACGATCACCACCTCGAACGACTCGTGCAGCGCGCGCAGCTTGGGCAGCAGGGCCTCGCGCGTGCGAGGTGCCTGCTCGCGACCACGATAGACCGGCAAGATGAGGCTGAGGGCGGGGGCAGTCTGATCCACGGGGGGCGAGCGATCTCGACAAGGCGTTCTGGCTGAGCATAGCAGGCTGGCTGCGTCGGTCAACCCCGGGATCGGTGCGGCTCTGGCGCCGCGGCGCGACGTCGCCGCCGTGGCGTCACGAAGCGAGAACGGCGCCGGCATGCAGGCCGGCGCCGTCGATGCGCTGGACGCGCGCGGGTGCTTCAGCTCGCGTGGTGGCCGCCGCCATCATCGTGCTGGCCCGGGTCGCCCTGCCCCGGGTCGCCCGGCGCCGGGTGGTCGCCGCTGCCCTGATCGCCGCCGTCGTGCGGGTCGCCGCCATGGTCGCCGTCCTGACCACCCGCGGGTTGATCGCCGTCCGCATCGCCGCCATGCTCGGGCTGATTCGCACCGTCGTCGTTGCCATTGGCGCCATCGCTCGGCGCTGGCTCCTCGGGCTTCGGCTGACCCTTGTCGAACGGCTCGTAAACAGGCTTGTCCGGCTCGGGCTGTGGTTCGGGACGGTGCGCCTCGATCCGCTCCTCGGCGGCCGTGCGCAGTGCCACCGCGTGATCATAGAGGCGCTTCAGGTCGGCGTTGTTCTCGTCGAGGTCGCGGGCCTCGGCGAACGCCACGACCGCTTGCTCGTAGGCGCCGGTCGCGAGGTAGCACTCGCCCTCTTCGCGCCGCACCAGCGACGCGACGTGGTCCGGCAGCGTGTCCTGGAACGCGTCGGCGAAATGCAGCGCGGCGACGTCGTACTCCTCCGCGGTCTTGTGGCGGTACGCGCGGATCAAGTGATGCACCGCAGTCGGGCTCAGCTTCTTGTCCAGCGGCTCGATCGCGAGCACCTCGACGAACGCGTACTGGCCGATCGTCGCGCGCACGATGGCGGTGGCGCGGAACCGATCGAACCTCTGGAACCTGGTGAGGCTGGTCGCGTCCTTGGTGCGGCCGCGGCTCAAGTACAGCATCGGGTAGGAGTTCGCGTAGCCGCGCGAGTTCCACACCGGCTCGGCGTCGTCCCAGGCCGAGAAGTTGATGTAGCGAGCCGGCTCGAACACCGTGTAGAACGGACTGTACAGCGTGCCCACCGAGTAGAACTGGCCATCGAACTTGAACGGCGTCGCCTGGTAGGCGGCAGGGCGTTCGCGCACCGTCTTCAGGTCGATGAACGGAGCGTTGTCGGCTCCCGCCACACTATTCTCGCCAGCCCTCGCCGCGAACGTGACCGCCAGCGAAACCGCCAGCAAATTGCCAATCAAGGCCGCTTTCTTCATGACGAGCTCGCTCTCTCTAGTTGGCGTTGCCTCTCGCTCAAGTCCCTGCGTGACGGCTCATTCCTTGTCGATTGCGTCGATCATCTTCGCGATCGCGGCATCGAGCCTCTCCCGCGTCAGATACTTCTTCTCCTGGATCATCTCCTTGATCAGCCGGATCTTCTCTTCCTTGGTCATCGGTCGAGCCGGAAGATCGAAGAGAATCGAATCGATCCTCGTCGTATCGGCCACGGCATTGTCTCCCTGGTGCGCATCTCATCTGATTCCGTTTCTCCCCCTTTGCACGGTGCGCGAGCAAGTCATCAACATGGCGCTCGCCACCGCCCTTCCATGTCCTCGAAGACCATCGGCAGGCAGGGTGGCGACCTTGAGCGGCAAGGGCTTGGGCGCGCATCGGGACTGCGCCCAGTCGACTTTCTTCACAGCCCGCGGCCGCCGCTGTTCCAGTTTCGGCAGATTGACCTGGCGTGGATCACACGGATTGTTGCGTCGCCTGCAGGAAAAGCAGGCACGAGCGTCCGTACGCGCGCTCGTCGACGGTGGCAAACGCCGCGGCGGCGTGGTTCAGCACGGCCGCTCGCTCCGCTTCCACGATCAGCTGCACGGTGGGCGCGAGCGCAGCCTCGTGCACGAGGCTGGCCAGGTTGGCGAACAGTTGCCGTGCGAGGGCGCCTTGACTCCAGAGTGCATAGGGCGGATCGAGGAACACGATGTCGATGGGGCGCCTGCCCAGCATGCTGGCGCCCAGCGTCATCGCATCGGCTCCAAGGCATTGCCAGCGCTCGCGCGGCACGAGTTGCTCGAGCTGTTGCCCGAGCATGGCGAGCAGCCGCCGGTTGGACTCGACGAACGTCGCGTGCGCAGCTCCCCGGCTCAGGGCCTCGAGTCCGAGCGCGCCGCTGCCCGCGAACAGATCGAGGACGCGGGCGCCGCTGATCTGCCCGCCCAGGATGTCGAACAGGGCTTCGCGCACCAGCGCTCGCGTCGGCCGCGCGGCGAGGCCGGGCAGCGTCCTTATTGCCCTGCCGCGCAGCGTGCCGCCGATGATGCGGATCTCATTGGGCCGGCGCATGGTCCTCCTCGAGCATCGCTCCTTGTGATCGATCGGCACCCACCCTATCATCCTGACTTCCAGTCGAGGTAGTCCCCTGGGGACAGCTCAGTCGCGTTGGGGAGCAAAGGCATGTTCCGAGGCTCGATCGTAGCGCTGGTCACGCCGTTCCGTGCCGATGGCTCGGTGGACGAGGAGGTCCTGCGCCAGCTGGTGCGCTGGCATCTCGACCAAGGCACCGATGCGATCGTGCCGTGCGGCACCACGGGTGAGTCGCCCACGCTCACCCACGACGAGCACCGCGAGGTGATCGCGATCGTCGTCGACGAAGTGAAGCGGCGGGTGCCCGTGATCGCCGGGACCGGCTCGAACTCCACGCACGAGGCGGTGAGCCTGACGCGCTTTGCCGCCGAGTGCGGCGCCGATGCTGCGCTGGTGGTCTCGCCCTACTACAATCGACCCTCGCCGAGGGGCATCGAGACCTACTACAAGACGGTGGCCGACGCGAGCGCGCTGCCCGTCATCATCTACAACGTGCCGGCGCGCACCGGCTCGAATGTCACGCCCGACGTCGTCGCCCGACTGGCCACGCATCCGCGCATCGTCGCCATCAAGGAAGCGAGCGGCAGCCTCGACCAGGCAGGTCGCATCCTGAAGGAGACGCAGCTCACCGTGCTCGCGGGCGACGATGCCTTGACGCTGCCGCTCATGTGCCTGGGGGCGAAGGGCGTGGTCTCCGTGGCAGCCAACGTGATGCCGCGGGCGATGCACCGCCTGACCGAGGAGTTGCTCGCGCCTGCGCTCGAAGCGGCGCGGGAGCTGCACTTCCGCCTCCATGCGTTGTTCGGGGCCCTGTTCATCGAGTCCAACCCCGGCCCGGTGAAGGAGGCGCTCGAGCTGATGGGGCGGATTCCATCGGCGCGGCTGCGGCCGCCGCTCGCCGCGCTGCTGCCGGAGAACCGTGAGAAACTGCGCCAGGTCTTGCACTCGCTCGACCTCCTGCCTGGCTAGGACAAAACCGGGGTCACCGCCGACTGCCAGCACGATAATCAACCACGGAGGAGTTCATCGCGGCAGCGTCGCGCGATGCGCCGCCACGAGTCGAAGCCCATCGGTGTGAATGACACGCGGGCGGCATCGCGTGCCGGCAGCTGTCTCCATGGATCGTTTCTCGACGATTTATCACCTGCGCCTGCGCGAGGACGCGAGCTTCGCCTGTCCGGTTGCCGAGGGCATGGAGCTGCGCATCGGCCGGGACCCGGCCAACGCCTTGCAGCTCGCACATCGATCGATCGCGCCGTTCCATTGCCGGGTGCGCAACGAGCGTGGCGCGCTCAAGCTCGAGCCATTCGGGCAGCTCGCCGTCTATGTCGATTCGCGCCGGATTCGCGGCCCGCTCATGCTGTCCGGACGGGAGCGCGTGCGCGTCGGCGAGATCGAGCTGTACTTCGAGAAGGAGCTGCGCGAGCTCTGTCCGCAGCGGCCCGTTGCCGCGCGGCTCGCCGCTCGGCCGCTGCGCTGGGCCCGCTCGGTGCTGTGGCTGGCCGTGTCGGTGGCGGTGCATGCCCTGGCGCTCATGTTCCTCGGCGCGCTGCCGTTCGGCTGGAGCCGCCCGCAAGCAGCCGACGATGTCATCCTCACCACGTTCTCGCTCGCCGCGCGCAACCAGACGCCGGTGCTGCGCAAGCTCGAGCCGGCGGCGCCGCCGCAAGAGCCGCTCGCGGAGAGCCGCGCGCTGGTCGATCTGCCCGGCGAGGTGAGCGAGCCGCCGGAGCTGTGGCAGGCGCCGGAGGCGGCGCCTGCGGATGGCACCGCTGACCCCGGTGAGCTGGCGATGGGGCGCCTCGCGGGCGAGCGAGGCGGCGTCATCGGCGTGGGCGCCGGCGGGTTCGGGTCGGGTGGCCGGGGCCGCAATCTCGCTGGCCGGCCGCGCGCGGGTCGCGATGCCGCTCACGCCGCCGGCTTGCGACGGTTCCTCGAAGCAGTCCGTTCGCAGGGGATGGACCTCGTGTTCGTCATCGACACCACGATCAGCATGGAGTCGATCCTCGACCGCGTCACCGCGACCGCGGATCGCATGGTACACCTGCTCGGCGAGCTCGTGCACGACCTGCGGGTCGGCGTGGTCGCCTATCGCGACGAGCAGGACGCCTACGTGACGATCAGCTCGCCGCTCGACGCCAACCTGTACCGAACGCTGTGTTTCCTGCATGATCTCGCGGCGACTGGTGGCGGCGACTTCGAGGAAGCGGTGGAGCGCGGTCTGAGCGTGGCCTGCAAGCTCGAGTGGCGGCCGCAAGCGCGGCGCGTGATCATGCTGATCGCCGATGCCCCGCCGCACCAGAAAGATGCCAGCGAGGTCCTGCGGCAGGTGAGCGCGTTCGCGTCGCCGCCCCTGCCGAATCACGGGGAAGCCCTGGTGGCGGCGATGTTCGCGGTCTCGCTCGATCGCACGACGCAGGAGAATCGCGGCAAGATCGCCGACTTCTTTCGTGCCGTGGCGCGCGCCGGACACGGCGATTTCCTCGAGCTCGAGGAGCACGATCCGATCGGCCAGGAGCTGCTCGTGCTCGCGCTTGGCGAACGGTTTCGCCAGGACCTCGCTCCCGCGGCGGCGGATGTCGATCACATCGACGTGAAGGCTCGGGTGATCGCGCGGCACGTCGCCTTGAGCGATCGCGCGTGGTTCCTGCGCGCGCTCGGGCGCGCGCCGGTGCCGTCGGAGATCGTGGAAGCGCTCGTGGCCCTGAGGGACCGCGCCACGCTCGAACGCATCCTCGACGTGGTCACCGACGAGCGGCGCAATCTCGACAGCCGTTACGCCGCTCTCTACGTCCTGAAGCGCGCGTGCAAGGCGCGTCTCAGCTTCGACCCGGGCCGGCCGCTCGCCGAGCAAGGCCCGGCCGCCGACGCGCTGCGGGCGGCAGTTCGACTCGCCCCGTGACGATCGCCGTGGGGGTGGCTACACCGCGGTGAGCCGGTGATGCGGAGGTTCCGACCATTTTCGGCCTTTGACAGAACGACTCGGCTCCATCTATCATGAGCATCTAGACGGATTCCGCACCTGCAAGGTGCTGCTGCCCGCAACCGCCCGAGAGCACGGCTCGCGATCGAATCGGGTGCATCCATCGGTGGGCAATGCGTGGCCGCCTTGAGTAACTGGGGTCGTCGCCAGTCGCGACGCGATTTGAGCCTTGGAGGTCTCGGGGCACATGTTCAGGACCCCTCACGCTGGCCTCCGCTTGCGAGGCCTGTTCACCTCGCTCAGTGTGGCCGTGTGGTTTCTCCTGGCGCCAGGGTCCTTGCCCGTCACACCTGGGCACGTCGCCCTGGCGAGCATGGGCTACTCGACCGATCGCGACCATGATCTGCTCTCGGATGCCTTCGAGCAGTTCCTGGATACCCAGCCTCAAGATGCGGACAGCGACGGCGACGGCATTCCCGACGGCTTCGAATTCGTCTTGCGCTCCAATCCGCGCGATCCGGCTTCCCGCCCGACCATCAAGCCCGGGATGCGCATGAGCGCGTTCCAGGACGGCGAGAACTTGAAGGTGACGTTCTACCTGCTGCCCGCGGACATCACGCAGCTCGAAGCCTACAGCTGCTACTTGCTCGCCAACAACCAGAGCCGCGTGCCGCCCATCGACATCTCCTCGATGATCCCGGCGGGGGTCACCGAGACCGGCTTGAGCGTGTACAAAGGGATCCTCGCCTCCTCCTTCAGCCTGTCGCTGCCGCTCAGTCTGGTCAAACGCGTGGCGCCGGTTTCGATCGGCATGGCCGCACGCATCAGCGGCGTCGCGTTCGCGGACGTGCTGCGCGTCGACATGGTGGATGGCGTGCCGATGATCGCACGGGGTCTTGGCATTCCCCCCGAGGTCGACCCGAGCATCGATCAGAACAACCTGCCATGGGACCCGCTCTCGGACGACGTTCCCGACGACTGGGGCGACCAGCAGATCTGCGTCACCGGGCAGACCGAAGTCGGTTGCGACCAAGGGGTAGCCACCTACGAGATCACCTCCGCGGGCTGCGATGCGCAGGTGAACCGGGCGTGCCCGCCCAACTGCTCGAGCCGAGTCGGGCAGACGGTCACCACGATCGACTATGCATTCCTCATTGCCAGCGTGTCGTCCGGATACTGATCACCCACCGCCGATGCGATCCCCGGCCCGAGGGCTTCTCGCCCTCGGAACCCAGAGATTCCACGGAACCCACCTGGTGATCTCCCCGTCCAACGGGCACGCGTAAGGCATGGCAAGGGACCCGGACTTTGACCTCATCAAGCGCTGCCAATCGGACGACCCGGATGTGTTCGAGTTGGCGTTTGATGAGATCTTTAGTCTCTACAAGGACAGGGTTTACAACACGGCTTACCGCGTCGTCGGGAATGCTGAGGATGCGCTCGACGTCAGCCAAGAGGTGTTCGTCACGGTCTTTCGCAAGATCCACGAGTTCCAGTTCGGCTCACGCTTCTTCACCTGGCTGTACCGGATCGTGATCAACCTGGCGATTGACCACCGGCGCCGATTGCAGATCGGCCCGGCGTTGTTCTCGCAGGCGCCGGTGGAGGAAGCGGCCGAGAAGGAGGTCGCTGATCAGGGCGATGCGCTGAACAAGTGGGCCGAGGACGATCACCTGGAGAGGAAGGTGCAGCTTGCTTTGGGTCGGCTCAGCCCCAAGCTGCGAGCGATCGTCGTGCTGAGGTACTTTCAAGGCTTGGCCTATCACGAGATCGCCGAGACGCTGGGTTGCTCGCTGGGAACGGTGAAGTCGCGGCTCAATCGCGCGCACCTCAGCCTGCAGGAGTTCTTGCAGCCAATCCAGGAGCCGGAGGTCTAGGTGGGTCACGAGTTGCCTGTGGACGTCGCCGCGTATCTCGAACAGGGCGACGCAGCCCTGTCGACCGAGGCGAAGCTCCACCTGGCCCAGTGCGTCCGCTGCCAGCGCTTGCTGGACGCGCAGCAGCGCGTGCGACAGCAGCTGCGGGCGGTGAAGCCGCTCGCTGCGCCCGACGCGCTGACGCTCGAGTCCGTGCTCGCACGACTGCCCATCGGCGTTCCGGAAGAGGCCAGCTCTCCTGCACTCGAGCGAATGCTCGCGAGCGTATCGGTGAAGCGCGCGCCGCCCGCGCTCAAGGCGCCCCGCTGGTCTCTTCTGCGCGAGTCGTCGCCGCGGCCACGCTCCTCCCGGGCGCTCCGCTTGCGGCTTGCGGCGCGCTGGGTCCTGATCGCGGCCTCGGTCCTCGTGGTGGTTGGCCTCGCCTTGCAGTTCCTCGGGCCGCGAGCGCGCCAGCCGACGCGCGCGTCCTTGGTGCACGCATCGGTGCTGGCGATCGATCCTTACCAGGACGATCTCAGCGCGAGCACACGCGAGCGGCTGCTGCCGTTTGGACCTTGGCTGGCCATGGCCGTTCCCCCAGAGGGCAATCGACCGGAAAGCCAGGGCCTCGAAGAGGCGCCCGATCGAAGACCGCCCCCAGGAAAGCGAGGAAAACCGCCGGAGGGAAGGCATCAATGACTTTCCCGTGGCGCTCAGTCGCAGGTGGTCGGTCAGCTGCTTTCCGTACGGTACCCACCGTGCTGTTCGC
The DNA here is from genome assembly GCA_046349655.1 of Planctomycetota bacterium. Taxonomy (GTDB): domain Bacteria; phylum Planctomycetota; class B15-G4; order B15-G4; family JAXMBY01; genus JAXMBY01. The sequence continues at coordinate 54,176 of JAXMBY010000017.1, read as the reverse complement.
GTTGCTCGCATGGCTGCCTGCCTGCGGCCAGGTCGATGCGGCGCTCGAGTCGTTCGCGAGCGCGCAGGACAACGTGGTGGTCGTGGGCATCCGCCGCTACACCGCCAAGCTGGGCTCGAGGTTCGAGTCGACGCGCGAACGCATCACGCTTGCCGGTGGCGGCCGCTACCGGATCGACTTGCTGGCCATGAACGGCGAGCCTCCCGAGCAAATGGACGAGGCGCGCCGCGAGCAGTTCGACCGCTTGGCGCGACGCTTCCAGGGCAGCCTGGGACGGCGCATCGTGCTCGAACGCGATCTGCGCGTGCGCGATCTGCGCCTGGCAGGTGAGAACTACTGGGTCGAGGTCGATGCCAGCGATGCGTGGTTCCTCGGCAGGAAAGCCCGGCGGCTCACCGTCGCCGACAAGTTCCGCGCTCATGGCACGGCAGATCGGCCGTCCTACGAGCTCACGGTTGACCTCGAGACGGGGTTCATCGTGCGGTCCATCGAGAAGAACGCCGACGGCGAGATGGTCTCGGAGATGGCTTACGAGAGCATCGACTGGCGGCCCGATCTCTCGGGCATCGACGTGGCGTCCTTCGACTACGTGGGGCGTCTGCAGCCAGGCGGCAAGGCGGGCGATCCGGACTGTGCCGTGTTCGTGCCCACCTGGCTGCCACCCGGGTTCGTGTCGGTGGGCGAGGTGATCTCCGAGGTCGACGCCCATGGCCAGAAGGTCAAAGTGCTCGAGATCGTGTACAGCGACGGGATCCAGGAGATCGCGGTCTTCGAGAATCGCTCGCTCGAGCGCACCACGCTCGATCGCTCTCCGGGGCGCCAGGAGCCGTACGAGGTGCGCGTCGACTACCTCGGTAGCCTCGCCTTGTCCGAGTTCTCGATTGGTCAGACGTTCCTGCACATCGAATCGAAGATCGCCCCACAGGATCTCGCCACGGTCATCGAGTCGCTGGCTCAGCGCTGAGCGCTGTCTGTCTCCACCGTTGCGTTTTGACAACGCTCGTTGGCCTGCCGCATCCTGACCCAGCGCCGCACGCTTTCCCATAGACCATCCTTCTCGATGGCTCGCCCTGGGTCGAGTCGGGTGGTGGCTCCCCGGCGGCAGGGCATGCGACTGTTCCAGTGCGATCCGGCAGCGCCGGTCCGTGACCGGCAAGCGATCATCGCGGGCGATGTGGCACCCGGCGTGCAGCTGCATGCCCTCACGGAACGACGTGCCGAGGAGCCCATTCGTATGAATCCCCCGCAAGGTGCCGATGTGCCTTCGTTCGACCAGCAGTCCAATCTCTATCAGGTGAAGCTGCTCGACAAGCTGACCGCCCTGATGAACATCATCGACGTGGCGCTGACCAGGGCGCGGGCGGCGCTGCTCAAGAAGCAAGGCGATCCCCTGCGCCTGCAGGAGATCCTCGGCAATCTCTCCAGCACGCGCTCGGTGTGCGAGAAGGCGCGCAAGGTCATCGAGGACCGCTTGCGCATTGCCGGGGCCAGGCCGGCCCCGACCGGCGACCCTTCGGCATCGGGCGTGAGCTATCGCGAGTACGTGGAGCTCAAGGATCCCAGGGAGATCGAGAAGTTCCGCGGTCGGGGATCGATCTCGGCCGACGAGATCCAGGGCTGCGATCTCGACTCCCTGCTGAAGCGCCTGGTCGAGTGATCCGGCGCGGCTCTGCCCGCGTGACAGACACGTCGGTCCCACCGCCGGTGGCGCTACAATCGGCGGCATGGCAGCTTCCCTGATCAACGGTCGCTACCGCACCGCGGCCGAGCTCGGCAGCGGCGCGACATCGCGCGTGTGGCTGGTGCACGACGAGATCGAGCACGTGGATGTCGCGCTCAAGCTGTTCGCCGACGATCTGCGTGCCGCGGCCGCGCGCGAGTTTCAGATGCTGAGGGCGCTCTCCCATCCAGGCGTCGCGCAAGCGCGCGAGTGCGGGATCGAATGGGAGTCCGGCCGCTTCTTCTTCACATCCGAGGCGGTCTCTGGCCGCGACTTCGTCACGGCCGCTCGGTCGTTGGCCAGCGCCGATCAGCTGCTGCTGTTCGCGCACGTGCTGCGCGTGCTGCAGTTCCTGCACTCGCGCGGCCTCGTGCATCGCGACATCAAGCCGGCGAACCTGCTGGTCACCGATCCGGTCGACTCGACCAGCCTCGCCGAGCACTGTCCAGTTCGACTGATCGACTTCGGTCTGGCACGGTTTACCACCGACTGTGCGGAGCAGGGCGGCTCGTTGCCGTACATGGCACCCGAGATCTTCGATGGCTTGCCGGCAAGTCCGCAGAGCGATCTCTACGGCTTCGGCGTTGTGGTGTACGAGGTGCTGAGCGGCGAGCGGCTGATCACCGGCAGCTCGCAGCTCGAGATGATCCGGGCTCACCGCGACGTCCCGGAGCGCCTGAGCCGCATCTCGTCGCCGTGCCGGCGATTGCTCGCGGCACTGCTCGCGCGCGAGCCCAAGGCGCGGCCGCGGTCCGCGCGCGACGCGCTGCTCGAGCTGAGCCGCCTGTCGGCCGCGAAGATCCCGCCGGAGACGCAGGAGACCATGCTGGCGCGGGTTCGATCGGCGTTCGGTCCGTCCCTGCCCGAGTCGGTGCAGCGACCGCTCGGCGCCCACGGCGGCGCTCTCATCGTGCGCTACCAGAGCGGCGACGAACCCGGCGAGCTGATCGCGCAGGTACAAGCGCTCGCCTGCCTCGAAGGCCGCCTGCCGGTGGCATGGTCGGTAGGACCCACGGCCGGAGTCCTGGACGGACTGCGCCAGCAGCTGCAGGGGCTGGGTGCGCAGGCCGCGCTCCACGGCGACCTCGGGGCGGCGCTGCGCGAGCTCTCGGGCCGGCGCCCGCTCGCGCTGATCGCCGCACCAGGCCGCGACCACGATCTGATGGACTTGCAGGAGCTGCTGGCGCGCTGGCCGCACGACCCGCGCCTGGCGATCGTGGTGCTGCTCGAGGAAAGTCGACATGCGCTCGCCACGAAGCAGCCCACCACATCCGTCGGCGTGCTGAGTCGCGCCGACCTTGCCGCCTCGTTCGCCAGTGCTCTGGGCGTGCCGCCGAGCGAGGAGCTGATGCGCCATCTCGGCAGCAAGCCGCTCGGCGCTGGTCAAGCGCGCCGTGCGCTGCACGCGCTGCTCGCTTCCGGTGCGCTCGAGGTGAACGATGGCGAGGTCACGTTCTTTCCCGAACGCGCCTCGACCCTGGCGCCGCCGGCGGGTGAGCGGGAGCGCATTGCCGATCTGATGACCCGGCTTTCCAGCCGAGCGCGCGAAGCACTGGCGAGGCTCGTGCTCGCCGAGCGGCCGCAGCCGCGCCGCGATCTCGCCGACGACCAGGCCGTGCCCGAGCTGATCGCGAGCGGGCTGGTCGAGTCGTCGCCTGATGCGATGCTGTCGATCAGTTCGTCCAGCGTTCGCGAGTGCGCGCTGCTCGGCTTGGACGCGGACGAGAAGCGCCGCGCTCACGCGGCGATCGCCGCGCAGCTCGCAGGCTCGTCCGGTGATCCCCGCGTCGAAGCGGAACGCGGCTTTCATCTCGCGCAGGCCGGCGACATCGAGTCGGCGTTCCCGGCGCTGGTCGCCGGTGCACGCGGCCTGATCACGAGCTTCGAGATCGAGCAGGCGCGCCGCCCGATCGAGCTGCTGCGGGAGCTGAGCGCTCAACGGAACGACGGACGCTGGCAGTATCAGGCGTGCTGGCTGGAAGGCGAGCGCAGCTTGCGCGCGGGCGAGCCCGCCGCTGCGGTCGAATGGCTGCAGAAGGCGCTGTGCGTGCGGCCGATCTCGGAGAGCGCTGCAGCGATCCAGGCGACTCTGGCGAAGGCACACGAGCGCCTGGCCGATTATCCGAGCGCGCTCAAGTGCCTCGACGAGGCCAGTCGCGATCCAGACCTCGCGCCCGAGGCCAGGGCTCGGCTCCTGATCGATCGCGCGTTCATCCTCTACCGGCAAGGCCGCTACGACGAGGCGCGCGAGATGTGCCTGAGCGCTGGCCGCTTGCTCAAGGGGCCCGACCTGCAGCGCATCCGCTTCGGCAACTTGATGGGCTTGATCTCGCGCCAGCAGGGAATGCTGCCGGATGCGGAGTCGTTCCTGCGCGCTGCGGTTGCCGACGCGCGCGCCATCCACATGCCGGCGTTCGAGGCGCAAGCGCTGAACAGCATGGCGAACGTCGAGTTCGCTCAAGGCAAGGTGCGGCGCGCGGTCGAGCTGCTGACCGAGGCGGCGCGCGTGCTGCACGAGCACGGCGAGAAGCAGCAGCTGCACACGCTCGTGCACTTCAACATCGCCAGCTACGCGCTGGTGCTTGGTGACCTGGAGCTGGCGCGCGAGAAGCTGCAGCTGATGCGCAGCTTCCTCGAACAGCAGCCCGACGAGTCGGGCTGGGCATCGTACGAGCTGCAGCTCGCTCGCCTCGCGTATCTCGAGGGCGACGTGCAGCAAGCGGAGGCCCTGGCGATGAGCTGTGCGGTGCGCCAGGAGCGCATCGGCGAGCGCGCCGGTCTCGGCGACACGCTCTCGTTCGCGGCACGATGGAGCGGGCGGTCCGGCGACCTGGCGCGTGCCCAGGACTTGCTCGAGCAGGCACGTGCGGCAGCAGCCGAGGCGTCACCCAACAGCCGTGTGCTGTTGCTGGCGGCGACGCTGGAGATCGCGCTGCAGGCCGGCGGTGACGTGGAGGAGCAGCTGGCGCAGGACCTGAACGATGCGCTGCTGCGTGCTGACCCGGTGCTCGGCCTGATCGAGAGCGACCTGCTGGTGCGCTTCCACCTCGCGCGCGAGCGCCGGCAGGTGGCGTGCGCCCTGGCCACGCGTCTGGCCGAGCGGTGCGCGGCGCTGGAACTCGACCACCTGGAGGCCGGCTACCGCGCGCTCGTGGCGCTCAGCTCGTCCGAGCCGGGCGTGGGTGGCGAGCTGCTGTTCGAAGCGGCGCTGGAGAAGCTCGGCGACCGCGCCGCTTCGCGGCGCGTGCTCGCACCGCTGTGCGTGGACTATGCGCGCCGATTGATGGCCGCATTCCGCACCGCGCCGCTCGAGGCGCGCGAGCGGTGCAGAAGCTCGCACGCGCCCATCAGCTGGCGACGCGCGCGGACGTCCACCGGCTCATCGGTGATTCGCTCGGCGTGGGCCGGAGCCAGGCGCTGCTCGCGGAGGTGGCAGCGCTCGAGACCGACTCGCTCGGACGCGGCGACGTGGCGCGCCGCATGCGCAACCTCGAGCGCTTGCAGGAAATCACCAAGGCGATCAGCGAGGAAACCGACGACGAGCGGCTGCTGCGCTTGATCATCGATCAGGCGGTCGATCTCGCCGAGGGCCGGCGCGGCTTCCTCATCCTGCTCAAGGGCAACAGCCTGGAGATCCGCGTGGCGCGCAACCTCGCCGACCAGGACATCCATCACCCGGAGTTCTCGGTGAGCCACTCGGTGGCGATGCGCGTCGCGCGCACCGGCGAGCCGCTCCTGATCTCGAACGCGTCGGCGGATCTCCGGTTCCGCGAGTCATCGAGCATCTCACGGCTGCACCTGCTGTCGATCATCTGTGTGCCGCTGCGCGTGCAAGACAAGGTGATCGGCTCGCTGTACGTGGATCATCCGAGCGCGGTCGACCGGTTCGACAGCCTGCATCTCGAAGTGCTCGGCGGTCTCTCCGATCACGCCGCAATCGCGCTCGAGAAGGCGCGCTTGCTGAGCGAGAACCAGGACCGCGCTCGGGCGCTGAGCGCGAGCAAGCGCGAGATCGAACGGTTGAACTGGGAGCTGAAGAAAACGGTCGCCGAGCAAGCGCGCGAGCTGGTCGAGGTGAAGCAGACGCTGGAGAAGTACCGCAAGGACCGCGGGCTCAAGTACGACTACTCGACGATCATCACGCAGAGCGCACGCATGGGCGACATCCTGCGCTTGCTCGATCGCATCACCGAGTCGAGCAATCCGGTATTGATCACGGGCGAGAGCGGCACCGGCAAGGAGCTCGTCGCGCGCGCGATCCACGGCAACGGACCCCGCGCCAAGCGGAGCTTCGTCTCGCTCAACTGTGCTGCGGTTCCCGAGCCGCTGATCGAGAGCGAGCTGTTCGGCTACGTGCGCGGGGCGTTCACCGGCGCGGATCGTGACAAGGCTGGTGTGTTCGAGGCAGCCGATGGCGGCACGCTGTTCCTCGACGAGATCGGCGACATGAGCCTGGAGGTGCAGAAGCGCCTGCTGCGCGTGCTGCAGTCGGGCGAGTTCTTGCGGCTCGGCGCCAAGGAGGTCCGCAAGGTCGACGTTCGCATCATCGGCGCCACCAACCGCAACTTGAAGGAGATGGTGAAGAGCCACCTGTTCCGCGAGGACCTTTACTATCGGCTGGCGGTGCATCTGGTCGATCTGCCGCCCCTGCGCGAGCGGCGCGAGGACGTGCCGCTGCTGGTGTCGCACTTCATGGAGAAGCATGCCGCCCTGGCGGCGCCGGGCACCGCGCGCCAGCGCATCACCGCCGAGGCGATGGAGGCGCTGCAGCGCTACCGGTGGGGTGGCAACGTGCGCGAGCTGGAGAACGAGGTGCGCCGGCTGCTCACCATGACCGGGGACAAACCAACCGTGGAGCTCGATGACCTGCCAGACTCGATCCGCAGCTTCCGGGGCACCGATGCCGAGGCGGCTTTCGCCGGCACCTTGAAGGAACTCGTCGATCGCTTCGAGCGCGATCAGGTGGTGCGGGCGCTGGCGGCTTGCAGCGGCAACAAGGCTGCTGCCGCTCGCTTGCTCGGCATGAGCACGCGCAACCTGTTCAAGAAGATCGAGAAGTTCGGCCTCGACTGATGCTGTCATTGCTCGGGCAGGGGCTGCCGGTAGCCGGCGAGCCGCCATCGGCCCGGATGCGTGAGCGTGACGAGCGGCGCTGCCTTGAGTAGCGCGCGACCGATCTTCTCCATCTGATCGCCGAGCCGGAATCCCACCAGCCACACGCAGGCGCCGGGCGGCAGCTGCTTGACGCGCCGCGACAGGGCTTCGACCTCCGCCGAGTAGTAGGCTGCATCGGTGGACTGCTTGAATGTCACCCAGCCATGATGCGCCTCGTTCTCGCGCGGGAACGAGTAGTACGGCCGCGCCGTGCGCAACCGCATCATCTGGTACTCCACCGGCTCGCGGGCATATCCCAGGAACACGATCAGGTCGCTGGCGCTGGTCGAGTCGGCGAGGAAGCGAGCGACGCCGCGGCTGTCGTGCACGAAGTCGGGCCGCGCCTCGGTGTAGAAATGACGCAGCGAGTATCCCTCGAGCGCGAGGAACAGGCCGATCGCCAGCGCGCGCGGACGCAGCGACCATTGCCGAACGCCGCTCGCTGCGAGGATCAGCAAGGCGGGCGCGACCGCCGTCTCATGGCGGCCGACATCCCAGATCGGCTTCACCAGCGACGCGGCCGTGAGGCACGCGATCGGCACGAGCGTCCAGGCGAGCAGCACCCAGGCGATGCGCTTGCGGCGTTCGCCCGGGCGCGCCAGCAGCGCCGATGCCACGGCCAGGAGGAAGAAGAACAGCACGCCGACGCGCAGATGCGTGTCGGGCGGCAGCTTGCCGCCCTTGGCGGAGTTTGCGCCGCCCGGCAACAAGCCACTGATCGCGAGCAGCACCGTGGTCCACGGCTGATCGTTGCGCCAGCGCGCTGCGAGGTAGGATCGCGCCTCCGAGGTGACCTCGTGCAATGCCGCGAAGAAGTGCGGCCCGTACAGCGCCACCGCCACCGCCGAGCCAGTTGCGATCCAGCGCCAGCGGTGCGTACGGCCTGACACGATCAGCACGGCAGCGCTCGCCGGGATCAGGATCAGCGAGAGATCGAACAGCAGCAGCGATGTCGCCAGGCAGAGCGTGAACCCGATCCAGCTGCGCAGCGTGGCTCGCTTGTGCAGCACGAGCTGGAAGTGCAGGACGCCGATCCATGTGACGGCGAGCATGGCGTACATGCTCGCGTCTTGCGAGTAGTACAGCATCACCGGCGAGGCGCACGTGAAGATTGCCACCAGCCGCGCCGTGCCGGCGCTCGCGTGCGCGCGCGCGAAGGCGAAGGTGATCGGGACGAGCGCGGTGCCGGCGATGATCGACGGCATGCGAACCGAGAGCTCGGAATCGCCGAACAGCTCGATCCACGCGCGCAGCAGCATCAAGTAGAGCGGGGGATGCGAGCAGTGCAGGTAGAAGAACGTTGCCGCGGCATGCAGTGGCGGCCGGCTGGCGAGCAGGACCCGATAGCTCTCGTCGAACCACAGTGCGTCCCGGCCGAGGCCGGCGACGCGCAGCACCAGCGCCGCCGCGGTCGCGCACAAGAGCGTGAGCCAGTCGCGTGGCCCGAGGCGAGCTTGCGGAACCGGCGTGGCGCTCATGCCCTGGCTTATCGTCCCAGAGCGGCACCTCGCTGAACCGGCGCGGACACGGGATTTTCACCCAAGAAGCCGGCGCTGGCGGGCGTCTCGAGGCCAAGCGCCGCACGGCGCGGCCAAGCTCGTCGGCCTCTATCCGTGGAGAGTGACCCATGCGTTTCCCCAGCATGTTGATGTTGTCCGGGCTGTCGCTGAGCGCGCCAGCCGCGCTGGCACAGATCATCTACGTCGACCAACCGGTTCCGCTGCCGCGACCCGCCCCTGATTTCCCGCCGCCGCCGCACCTCGGCGACCGCCTGCCGCTGAGGCAGCATCGCGCCGAGGTCGAGATTCGCGATGGCCTGGCTCGCACCACGATCCGACAGACCTTCCACAACGAAGCCGCGGTCGACCTCGAGGGACACTTCGTGTTCCCCGTGCCACCGCGCGCTGCCGTGCAAGACTTCCGGCTGGTCGCGAACGGCAAGGAGTTGCGCGGCGAGGTGCTCGACCGCAGCAAGGCGCGCGAGATCTACGAGAGCATCGTGCGCCGGCGGCGCGATCCGGGTCTGCTCGAGTACCTGGGCCATGGCATCTTGCAAGCCTCGGTGTTTCCGATCCCGGCGCGCTCGGATCTCGACGTCGTGCTGAGCTACTCCGAGGTGCTCGATCGCCAGGGCGACGGCTTGTTTGCCTACCGCCAGCCCATCGCCGGTTGCCAGCGTTCCTGGTCGAGCGCGGCGCAGATCGTGCTCAGCGTCGAGCTCGTCACGCAGGCGTCGCTCAAGATGCTGTTCTGTCCTTCACACCGCGCCGAGATCGTGAAGCAAGATGATCACCACGCCCGCATCTCGTTCGAGGGGCGCGAAGCGCAGCGCGACTTCACCCTGCTCTATTCGACCGCGCAGAGCGATTTCGGCGTCACGCTGCTCAGCTACCGTCGGCCGGGTGAAGATGGCTACTTCGCGCTCACCGTTTCGCCCGAGCTGAAGGCCGGCACGGCGGTCCAGCCCAAGGATCTGGTGTTCGTGGTCGACAAGTCGGGCAGCATGAACGGCGAGAAGATGCAGCAGGCGCGCGACGCACTGAAGTTCTGCCTGCGCGGACTGCACCCGGGCGACCGGTTCAACCTGATCGCGTTCAGCACCGAGGTGCAGCCGTTCGCCGAACGGCTGGTGGAGGTGAACGACGACAACATCGCGCGTGCGCTCGCCCATGTCGACCACCTCGAGGCAAGCGGCGGCACCAACATCCGCGATGCCCTGGTGCGGGCGCTCCAGGACGGCGGCCAGAGCGACGGTCGGCTGTTCGAGGTGCTGTTCATGACCGATGGCCTGCCCACCATCGGCGTGATCGAACCCGCTCAGATCCTGGGCGACTTCCGCGCGGCGAACGCGCGCTCGGTGAGGCTGTTCGCATTCGGCGTCGGCAACGACGTCAACACGTTCCTGCTCGACAAGCTCGCGGAAGAGAATCGCGGCTCGCGCGATTACGTGGCGCCGAGCGAGAGCATCGAGGTGAAGGTATCGAGCTGGTTCGCCAAGGCATCGCAACCCGCGCTCGTCGACGTCAAGCTCGCGTTCGACGGCATCGATTGCTTCGACTTCCACCCGAGCAGCTTGCCGGACATCTTCCGTGGCAGCGACCTGGTGATCATCGGCCGCTACCGGGGCGACGGCAACCATGCGATCAAGCTTGCCGGACGGCAGGCGGGGGTGGAGCGATCCTGGGAGACGTCGGCCACGTTCGCGAAGGTCGACGAGACGCATGACTACCTGCCGCGCCTGTGGGCAGCGCGCAAGGTTGGCTACCTGCTCGATCAGATTCGCCTTCACGGTCCCAACAAGGAGATCGAGGATGACGTGGTTCGCCTGGCGAAGCAGTTCGGCATCGTCACCCCCTACACGTCCAACCTCGTGGTCGAGGAGAGCGAGCTCAAGTCGCTCGCGTTCAGCGGCGGACCGGGTGCGCGCGACCAGTTCGCGCAGCGAGTCCTGGATGGCGAAGTACCGCAGGATCGCCTGCGCTCGCTCGGCTACATCGGTCGTTCCGCCGGCAACACGCCCGCGGCCACCGGCGCGGCTGCGGTCGAGAGCAGCGAGAGCGCGCGCGTGCTGCAAAGCGCCCAGGCGCCGCTCCCGGCCGCGGCGCCGGTGCGCATGAGTCGGGTCAAGGGCGAGGCGCCGGTGAGCTTGACCCGCGAGGTCGACGGCCACGTGTTCTACTTGATCGCCGGCGTGTGGACCGATCAGCGCTACCTGCCGGCCGACAAGGACAAGATCACCAGGGTGAAGGCGTTCAGCGACGAGTACTTCAAGCTGCTCGACGCGAAGCCGGCGCTGCGCAAGTACTTCGCGATCGACGAGCGCGTCCTGGTCAAGCTCGACGACCAGCTGTACGAGGTCGAATGAGGCTCGAGGACCGCTCCTGCCGCTGATCCACGGCCTCGCGTGCCGGACATGACGCCGCCCCCAGGGCGTCGTCGTGTCCGGCGTGCTGCTGCATTCGACCAGCGCTGGCGCGCATGGCATCGAAACGGTCCTGAATCTTGGCGGCCACGTTCTGCTGCGTGACCATCGCGGTTGGACGCCCCGCTGAAGCCAAGCGTTGCTGCTCGATAGCTGCCGCGCGCGCGAGGGCCGCGATAACGAGGATGCGGCACTTCGCCAGCACGACAGAAGCGCGCGCCAATTGATCAGAACTGCAGCATCGGCGATCGCTATCCGGGCAGCGGTGCGCCGCCGAGCACCAGCTCAAGGCCGGGAGTGAACGACACTCCCTTGGATGCCCACGCGTCGAGCTGCAAGGCCTGGAGGAAGATGGGCAGGCCGATCAGCGTGACATCGCACGGCACGTCGATCGCAAGATAGGCGCCCGTGAATGGCAGCACGAAGGGAGCTGCCGAGACTGGCAACAGCCGAAGGTGCCCATCCCAAGCGGTCGGAAGATCGGCCTGGGCGAGCCCAAAGAACAAGACCGCCACCGTCGAAGCCGCGCTCGAGTTGCCGACAAATGCGTCGATGCGAGTGCAGATGGCGGGATCGGCGCCGCGCAACGCAGGAACGCCGTAGCGTCCAGACCACCCGGCGCCGTAGTTGGACCAGTACGCGAGCGGCGTGTCGTGAGAAACGGCGAGGATCAAACCGGACGCATTGGCAGGGGCATCGGCGGACGGCGCGCCGACCAGGAGCTCGGGGATGCCGCCGCTGTCGACATCGGCGAACCCGACCGCGGTGCCCACGCTCGTAACCTCTGAATTGCCGGCGACGCCCAGCAGCTCAGCATGTGTCGCCCCCGAGAATAGATGAGCAACGCCACTGTTCACGGAACCATGCCGCTCGTTTGGTGCTCCGACGAGCAGATCCGGCGTGCCGTCGCCGTCTGCATCTCGCGCGCTTACCGACCACCCGAAGCGCGATCCGGAGTTGGCCTGATCGCGGAGATCGAAGATGAGATGACCATCGAAGCCGGACTGGACCGTGACGTAGCCAGGGTTGTAAAACTGGGGTGCTCCCACGAGCAGGTCATCGAATCCATCGTGATCGATGTCGCCGGCGCCTGCGACTGCCGTTCCGAAATTGTCGCTTGCGTTACCCGCGAACGAGAACAGCACGGAGCCATCATGACCGGAACGAACCTCGGCCTCGCCCGCCCCGAACACAGGGCCTCCATAAGGCGCGCCGATGATCAGGTCCGGAGCGCCGTCCGCGTTCACATCCCGTGCGGTGTTCAGGGCCTGCCCGAAGAACCCATATGTTACCGGGCCGAGGAAACGGAACAGCAGCGAGCTGTCCTTGCCGGACGGTACCAGCACCAGACCCAATTCACCGAGAAGGCTGTCGAAGTAGTAGGGCGCACCGATGGCGAAATCGGCAAAGCCATCGCCGTTCACATCGCCGGCACCAGTCACCGCCAGGCCCAACGCACCGTTTTCTCCCGGGAGTGTGTAGAGGAGCGAACCATCCTTGCCGGAGTAAACCTTCGCTCTGCCCTTCTGGTCGTTCCAGTAGGGATCCCCGACGATGATGTCCGTCACACCGTCATCGTTCACGTCACCAGCATCGGCGACCGAAGAACCGAAGCGGGCGGATCCGGAACCGCCCTGGAGATTCAATAGTGTTTGCAGCGTGCGGCCCGAATAAACCACTGCGCGCTGACTGTTCGCTCCGTACGAGATGCCTACAACGAAGTCGTCGAATCCGTCGGCGTCGAGATCTCCGAGCGTCGCAAATGCGGAGCCCACGAGATTGTATGCGTGGTTGCCGTGGACAGAATAGAGGAGCGATTGTGCCCGAGCCGCGCCAAGAAGGACGAAGACGAGAAGAGCGGCGATGGAGGTTCTCATGTCTGCCCCGCAGTTACAGGTGCAATCATTCGCCGACGACACGATGGACCGCGTTGGTCAAGGAGATCGGTGGATCTGGTGCGAAGACCACCGCCTGGGATGTGATCGCGAAGCCGCGAACGAGTGGGTCGCTGGGCACGCCGAGGGTCAACTTCAGACCGTCCGGAGGAATCAGACCTCCTTGAATCGCGACGAACCAGCTCCCGGGAAGCGCGGAAAACGGCGCGCCCACCACGCCGTTGGGTGGACTCACCCACGCGCGCCGATCCGACAGCAAGAGCAACGCGCGTGCACTGGCTTCACCGTGAATGGTCTCGGTGAACTGGGCGCCCGGATGCAAGTCGAGGGACACATCGAGGACCGGGAATGGCGGTGACACGAACTGCACAGGTCCCTCGAATGGCTCGCCATCGGAACCTTGCCCGCCCCTGCTGATCGGTCCGCCTTTTCCACCGACTAGCGCGGCGCCGGACACTTGCACGATCGAATCATCGCTCACCAGGCCGGTGCCGCCCGTGCCGGCATCGCCAGGGCACGAGTAGTAAGATCTGACGAGCTTGCCGCCGGTACCACCTTTCACGACCTCGCCGGGAAGACCCATCACGAGCACCACGCTCTCGGAAGCGTCGATGCCAGCGCTGCCGTCCCCTGCCTGGGACTGGAGCAAAGGCAGGCATCGCCCGAATCACCGCCTTCACCGCCGAGGATGTTCGGGAGATCGATGACGACCCACGATCGCGTACAGATGAGCGCCGGTGCGCCAGGCATGCCATCGCAGCCGTTGTAGTCCGTTTCGTTCTTGCCAGCGGTGAGGTTCACACTCGTCATCTGCACGACGGAATTCTCGATGGTGAGAGTAGCAGTAACGGAGTTCTGGAATCGACCCAGCCACACGGCGATGTCGCTGATATGGACATTGGCAGACGAGGCGATCCCTGGCGGCGTACGCGCCAATTTGATCAGGGCTGCCGAGCTGCACATCATCGAGGAGCACTTCGCCGGCGCAGTGCGAGACCTCGAGCGAACAATACGAATGCAGCATCTCGACATTGGACAGGCGGGCAGCTCTGCCAGAAGGCACGTTGGTGATCTGGATCGTGTTGCTGCCGTGCAGGTCGAAGCGACCGGCGGTAGCGCGCACGGTGACGCCCTTGTTGATGACGAATCCCCGGTAGTCCTTCACGGGTCGAACCAGGATGAGATCCCAGTCGCTCGCGGCATCGATCGCAGGCTGGATTTCGTCGAAGTCCGCGCCCCAACCTCCCCACGTACCAGGTGTTGGCATTCGTCCTCACGGCGCTCACCACCGTGGTGAGCAAGGTCAGAGCGACGGCAGGCGATGCACGCATGTTTCCTCCTTGCAGCTGCTCCTCCATGGCTCCAACCAGCCATTGCCCAAGGCGCCAAGACGCTGTTGGCGGAGGTCTCGCCGGAGTCGGAAGGGTCCATGATTATCGCGGGCTCAGCAAGACGTGGCAAGTGCCGCCAGCGGTTCGAAAGATAGGTGCAATGAAGGGGCGCTGGTAGGCGCAAGGGTGACGGCGGCGAGGCCAGTGGACCTGGCCGTGGTGAGGTAAAGAGCCCGGTTGCATGCCGCCGAGAAGGCAGTGCGCCTGGCCGCTTCGGGTGAGTGTCACCACGCCGATCTGGTGTCGGTTTGGTGGTTCGCTGTCGGACCCCGGCAAGGGCTTGGTGATGGTCGGGCGAGGGTGATCTGCGGCGGTTTCTGGCGTCCGAAGGACGAGAGGATCCTGGCGACGACGCTCTGCCGCGTGATCATCGCGATCAACCGACGCCGCATGCCCGGCGCTGCCGGCGGCGCCGCGTGCCCGCCGCTATGCCGATCAACGCTGCAGCAGCGCTTCGATCTCGCGGCGCAGCTTCTCGTTCTGCAGCAACAGCTGCTCGAGTGCGGCGTCGTGCACGCCGCGATCCTCGAGCTGTGCGATCAGGTAGTTGTTGCGCATCACCGCGTCGGTCGCGCGAGCCAGGTCGTCCGGATGCTGTGCCTTGAGCTCGGCAGCCTGACGGATCAGCGCGCACAGCTCGGCGACGCTCTGATCTTCGGGCAAGCGCTTGGCCACGCGCTCGGCGATCGGCAACAGGCTGGCGAGCGAATCGCTGGCAGCCCAGTAGCTCCGGCGCAGCAGCTCGGCGAACTCGGCGGCAACCGCGCTCAGCTCGAACCGAGGGTTGGCGGCGTCGAAGGAGCGGCACACCTCGGCCACGTCCAGGCGGCGATGGATCTCGGCCACCTCGGCGGGTACCTCGGGGTCCTTGTAGCGCACGCGGATGTCCGCGATCTGGCCCCTGGCGCCCGGGCGCATCGTCAGCTCGTAGAGCGCAACCACCTCGTGGCCGGCACCCACTTCGCCGGCGTCCACCTGGTCGTTGCGAAAGTCCTGGTCCAGGAGCGCGCGGTTCTCGTAGCCGAGCTGGCGATAGCGCAGCACGGTCGCAGGCGCGAACTCGACCTGGATCTTCACGTCCCGGGCGACGGTCTCGAGCGTGGCAGTGAGCTGGTCGCGGAACACGCGTCGCGCCTCCTCGATGCGGTCGAAGTACACGCACTGCCCGTCGCCCCGGTCGGCCAGCTGCTCGAGCAGCGCATCGTTGTGGTTGCCCATGCCGACGCCGATGCAGTTGAGCAGGATGCCTTGCGCGCGGTGCTTGGCGACGCCGTCGAGCATCTGGCCCTGATCGGTGATGCCGGTGTTGGCGACGCCGTCCGAGCACAGGATCACGCGGTTGTTGCCGCGCTCGAGCCTGGCGCCCGCGGCCATCGTGTAGCCCATCAGCAGACCGGCCGCGGCGTTGGTGGCGCCGCTCGGATGCAGCGTGCCGATTGCCGAGCGGATGTGCTCCTTCGCGCTCGCCGGGACTGGATCCAGCACCTTGGTGGCATCGTCGCTGAACGCGACGATGCCGATGCGGTCACCCTCGTCGAGCTGGTCGACGAGCATGCGCAGCGCGTCCTTCACCAGCTCGAGCCGGTTGCCGTCGCGCATCGAACCGGAGACATCCACGACAAACGTGAGCGCGCACGCCTTGCGCTCGGCGCTGGCGACCGTGCGCGCCTTCAGCCCAACCTTGAGCAGGATCTGGTCGGGATCCGCGAACGGCGATGCTGCGGCTTCGGCCTGGATGCGGAACACTCCCTGCTCCGGCGGCGGGATCTGACTACCGAAGTAGTTCACGAACTCTTCCGTGCGCACCTGCTCCCGGGTCGGCAGGTTGCCAGCCGTGAGATACGCCCGTGCCAAGGTGTAGCTCGCCGAGTCGACGTCGGCGGCAAACGTGGACACGGGGTGCTCGCTCGCCTCGACGAACGCGTGGTCGCCCCAGTAGCGGAAGAACATGTCGCGGGGCGCCTCGCCTGGCTGGCGACGCAGGCGCGCGAAGATCTCGTCGATCTGCCGTGCCACCAGCGCTTCCTCGAGGGCCGCCGTCTCGGCAGGCTTGCCGCGGTCGCCCTGGCGGCGCTCGGCTTCGTTCGTTGCCGAGGTCCTTGCGGGCGGCGCTCCGCGTGCCTCGCCGCCGCTCGTCCCGTCGGCGCTCGGCTCCGGTGCCGCCTGCAAGCGAACCGGCGCCTCGCGAACGATCTCGTCCTTGGGCGCGTCGCCCGCGCCTTGCTCGAACCGCGCTGCCCTGCTGCTCGCCGCCTCCGGGCTCGCGGCGTCGCTTTTCTTCGGCTTGTCCATCGCCGTGCTGCTGCGCGAGTCGACTGGCACGCTCGCAACTCGGCCGCGGCTCGCGGGCGCGGCCGGCGCTCCGGGAACCACCCGCGCGACCTTCGCGCGCTCCAGCCGTTCGTCCTCGTCCGCCGCGCTCGCCATCGACGCGCCGTCGCCGGTGGCCGCTGCCGCCGGTGGTGCACCATAGCCGAGCGACTTCAAGCCCTGCTTCACGCCCTGGTCGACCTGCAAGACGGAATGCTCCTCCACGGAATCGCTCGCACGGTCCGCGCCGCCGCGATCGCCAGCCTGGCCGGCCGGATCCCGGCTCGTGCCGGGAGCGCGCTTGGCCGCGCCGATGTAACCGAGCTCTCGCAGTTGCCGTTCGGCATTCGAGCGCGGCTCGATCTCGCTCGCGGCGCCTGGCGGCGCCGCAGCTGGACGCGCTGCGAGCAGCTCGTGTTCACTGCCGCGCTGCAGGCGGTGGTCGACGTACAGGTAGACGGCGCCGACGATCAGCAGCGCCGCCATGCTCTGCACCAGCACGAGCCACGGTACGCGAAAGGCAGGCTTGCGCACCGCCGAGCGAGCGGCCTCGATCACCCGTTCCCGCGATGCCGGTGCCAGCCGCTCGCCGGCAGCATCGCCCTTCCGCACCAGCTCGACCGTGGCACGGAAGGTGTTCAGCTCGCTCTGGCACGAGGCACAGGTCGCGAGATGCGCCGCGATGCGCTGTCTCTCATCGGCCGTGACCTCATCGAACAGATAACGACTGAGATCGGGACTCTCCGAGAACGCACATGCATCGTTCATGACACTTCTCCCATGCGCGGATTGGTCTCGATCACACCAGCCAGCTGCAGCACGCGCGCGAGCCGCTTCAATCCGTGATGAATCAGGTAGCCGACGTGGCCAACGCTGTTGCCGGTGACGTCGCTGATCTCCTTGTAGCTCTTGCCCTCGACGATCTTGAGGTAGAGCACCTCGCGTTCCTTGGGCGGCAGCTCCGAGAGCTTCTTCGACACGAGCAAGCGCTCCTCGATCGACTCCACTTCCGCGCGCTCGCCCAGATATGTCTCGGGCAGCGCCGCTTCCGCGTGCCTCCGGCGCATACGCGATTCCTTTTTCACGGCGTCCACACAGAGATTGCGACAGACTCGGTAGAGCCAGGTGGATAGACTCTCGTGGCTGCGCAGATTGCTCGCTTCGCGCACCAGGCGGATGAACGTGTCTTGCACCACGTCCTGAGCGAGCGCCGGGTCGCCGGCGATGCGGCGCGCGAACTTGAGCAAGGCCTGTTCGTGGAGGCTGACGATCGTCTCGAACGCGGCGACATCGCCTTTCAGATACAGGTCGAGTAGCGTGCTTTCGGTCACCACGAGACTCCCGCGCTCGTTCACGTCCGACAGACGCCAGCGGTGTGGATGCCCTTGGCGAAAATTCTCCGGCCGCGCACGGCCCGAGCCCGCGTGGCCCCTGGCAAAGGAGGCGAGGAGCCGATGTTTCCCCTTCGCGGCCTTCGCGTCCTCGACCTGTCGCGGGTCCTGGCCGGACCGTTCGCCACCCAGCAGCTTATCGACCTGGGTGCCGAAGTCATCAAGGTGGAGCAGCCCGGCGGCGACCCGACGCGGGCATGGGGACCGCCGTTCACCAGCGACGGGCGCAGCGCTTATTTTCTGTCCTGCAACCGGGGCAAGCAGAGCATCGTCGTCGACCTGAAGGACCACCGCGGCCGCGATCTGGTCCGGCGCATGGCACGCGACGTCGACGTCCTGATCGAGAGCTTTCGTTGCGGCCAGCTCGATGCCTGGGGGCTCGGGCTCGACACCCTGCGCGCGGCCAATCCGCGGCTCGCGACCGCGAGCATCACCGCGTTCGGTCGTAGCGGACCGCGGCGCGACCAAGGTGGCTACGATGCGTTGATCCAGGCCATGTCGGGGCTCATGGCAATCACCGGACCGCCCGCGGGGCCGGCCTGCAAGGTGGGCGTCGCGGTGATCGATCTGGTGGCCGGCCTGTTCAGCGCGCAAGCCATCTTGAGCGCGCTGATCGCACGCGGCACCGAGCAGCCGTGGACCAGCAGGCACATCGACGTCGCGCTCTACGATTGTGCGCTCGCGCTGCTCGCCAACGTCGGCTCGAGCGCGTTGCTCACGCAGCAGGAGCCTGCGCGTCACGGCAACGAGCACGCCGCGATCGTCCCCTATCAGGTGTTCGCGGCGCGTGATGGTGAGCTGTTCGTGGCGGTGGGCAACGACGCTCAGTGGCTTGACCTCGCCGCGGCGATGCAGCGCGACGACTGGCTCGCAGAGAAGCGATGGGCGACCAATCCCGGACGGGTCGCGGACCGCGCGCGGTTGGTCGCCACGCTCGCGCCGGAGTTTGCCCGCCATGCGTGCGCCGACGTCATCGCCCGCTTGCAGGCCCGGGGCGTGCCGGCCGGACCGGTGCGCGGCGTGCTCGCGGCGCTCTGCGATCCGGTGGTGGCGCTGCGCCGGCTGATCACCACGCATGCGGACGGCACTCGCAGCATCACGAGCCCGATGCGCTTCGATGACCGAGGCGCGGACGCGAGCCAGCCCGCGCCGCGCGCGGGCCAGCACGCACGTGCGATCCTCGCGTCGTTCGGGTATGCGGCTTCCGAGCAGGCGGCGCTGATCGATGCGGGAGTCGTGGTCGCCGATACGTACGGCAAAGGGCGCGGCGGATGATCCTGGGGAGGATCATCCGCCGTATGGAGCAGAGGGAGGAGCGGGTTGCGCTCTGGGTCAGTTGCTGGCGAACGAGATCGCGTCGAGGTTCGAGACCGAGACCGTGATCTCGATCGGGAAGCCGAGGCTGATGCCGGCTGCCATGAGCTGCGTGTGGAAGGTCATCCCACCCAGCACCTGCGGCATGGGTGGCAGCACTTCCTGGGCATGGAAGCTCGTGCTGGTCGCGAAACCCATGAACTGCATCGCCAGCGGCATGCCGAGCCCGAGCTGCGCGATCCCGAGATCGATGTTGCCGAGCGTCGGCGAGAAGAACAGCAGCATGAACTGGCCGGGCACGAGCCCGCTCGCATCGATGGTCACCGTGTCGCCGGTCCAGATGGGAGTGTTCGGCTGCACATTGAGCACCACGGCGGTGGGAGCGACGTCGCTCGCCATGGCATTGGTGGTGGTGATGGCGGCGACGAACAAACCGACGGCGAAAAAGCTGCGCTTCATCTGATTAGCCTCTCGATTGTGGATTCTTCTTACCAGGTAGGTGCGGCAAGTATATCCCACGAAGCTCGGCGTGAAGGACGCAGGGCCGGAATTGTGCTCAAGTCTCGCAGGTTCTCGCGCGCGGGATGATGCCGTGCGGAAAGTCGACAGCGGCAGCGCGACGGCTATGGCTGGATCTGGAATGCGGCGGTGAAGTCTGGCTGTTCGTCGTGCAACCGATGGCCCGACTCATCCAGCGCGTACACCACCCACAGATAGGGCACGCCGCGCTCGAGCTGCACGTCGCTCGGCAGGGCGACGCGCTGCGACAGGTCGCGCACGGTGGTCTTGAACACCGTACCGGTGACCGCGCTCAGCTCGATCTCCCACTGCGCGGTGACCCGGCTTGGCGCTGCGACCCGCTCGACCTGCAGGAAAGCCGGCCGCTCCGTGATCGTGTCCGACGGCGAGAGGCGCGCGCCGAGGAGCGGATCCGGGCCGCCCACCGACGCCGGCCGGCGTTCCAGCAGCCAGGAGACGCCGGCGGCGAGCGCGAGCACCGCGGCCGCCGCAAAGAGGATCCGTGCCAGCGGCGCCCGCCGCCGGCGCACGGCCGCGGCATCGTGCTCGTGCTTCGCAATGTGGGTGCGCATGAAGTCGCGGAATCGCGCCGACCGCTCCGGCACCGCGCGCGCCAGATCGCCCGCCTCCTTCAGGTTTCGCTCGATCAGATCCATCGCCGCCAGGTCCTCGCGACAGCGCGCGCACTTGCTGAGCGCGCGCCGCGCCGCCGCCCGCTCCACGCCGCTCAGCTCCGGCGAGCACAGTGCATCGAGCGCCGCCGCATGTCCCGGTTGGTTGCACCAGTCGGTCATGCGTCGCACCCGCGGCCAAGTTTTTCGCGGATGATCTGCAGGGCGCGTGAGAGGTCCGAGCGCAGCGAGGACTGCGGCCGCCCGGTGCGGGCCGCGAGCTCGGCATAGCCGATGCCTTCCATCAGGTGGGCGTACACGACTTCTCGCTGATGGTCGTTCAGCGACTGCTCGCACAGCAGCAGGACCCGGTTCAGCTCGTCCTCGCGCTCGACCTGCGCGGACGGTGCATCCACGGCCGCCTTCATTTCCGCGAGCTCGAGCACGTCCGATCCGACCACGGCCACCACCTGGCGGCGCGATCGCTTGCGTACTTCGAGCTGGAACAGGTTGAAGACGATGCGGAAGACCCAGGTCGACAGCTGGCAGTCGCCGCGAAACGTGGGCAGCTGCTTCCAGATCGCGGCGAAGATGGTCTGCTCGAGGTCCTCGACGGTCTCGTGCTCGAGCGGGTGACGCTGGCCGCGGTTCAGTCGGCCGACGATGTGCCGGATCACCTCCATGCGATCCAGGAAGCGCGCGCGATCGGCAGCGGTGCCAAGCAAGACCCCGCGGACGAGCTCGAGGTCCTGGTCGGGTTTGGTCCAGCTCTGAGACGGTCGCGGCAAGGGCGCTCCTTGGTGACGGTGGCAATCATGCAGCCTGGCGTTGCTCGCGTGAATAGCGCCGCGCGCGAAACTCTCGCCAGCGCGGCGCCGGTCTCGGATTGCGCCGTGGCGGCACGACCGGCCGCGCCGCCGGCGGCGGAAAGCCAGCCATTCCATGAGCCAGGCGTGCGGCGGCGGTCCTGGACCGCCAGGTGCCTCGAGCACCCATCAAGTCCATTGATGACGAGACCTTGCCGCCACGAGGGGTGCTCGGCTATAGTGGGCCTCGCCGTTCGAGGCCGAGAAGCCACCCAGCGCTGCAAAGTCGTTCATGCTGACGAGAATCCGCTTCAAGAACCCGTTGCGCTTGATGGCCGCGACCGCCGTGGTGGCAGTTGCGCTCGGGCTGGTGACGCTCGCGAGCAATCCGTACTGGCAGGATGTGTTCGTCGCCTCGTTCGACAAGGCCACCAACGATCCCGCGACCTGGGCCGAGATCGGTTCGGTCAGCACGGTGCCGTCACGCTGGGGACGCAGCACCGGCGACTCGGGCGTCAAGTCCGGCTACCTCGTGCTCACTTCCGACGGCGGCGATGCGTCGACCGACATCGGCTTCAACGGCTTGTTCTCGTCGGCGATCAGCACCGGTGTCGCGGTGGCCACGTGGGAGCTGGCGCCGCAGCAGAGCAGCGCGACCTTCCAGGTGCTCGGCATCGACAAGGGCGGCGACATCGTCGGCCTGACGTTCGGCGGCGATGGCACGATCAGCGTCTCCGGGCACCCCGAGAAGTACCCGTACCTGGAGGACCGCACCTACCTGTGCTGGATGGTGGCGACGTTCACCGCGCCATCGGTGGTGTGGATCGACATCGCCGTGCAGGACAAGGTTACCGGCGTGACGATCGCGAGCTGGTCGTTTGGCCCCGAGCAGTCCGTTCCCAGCATCGGCAGGCTGTCCCTGCTGCGCGGGTGGCGCGCCTGGAACGTTCCAGGTCGACGCGGTCAAGGCGTCCTGGCTGGTCAGCAATCCGGGCAGGTGAGCGGTACGCTCATGCCCGGGTCAGCCCGCACGACCGAGCACGTGGGTTCCCTGCTCATCACTGCCGGCGGCACCCGAGAGCCCATCGACGAGGTACGCTACATTGGCAATTCCTCCACCGGCGCCCTGGGTTGCGCGCTGGCGCAGGAGGCGCTGCGGCGCGGCTGTTCGGTCAGCCTGCTGCGCGGTCAGGGGGCGATCGAGCCAGCCTCGCACGAGCGGCTGCAGGTGATCGTGTTCACCTCCGCGGCCGACCTGCGCGCGCGCCTGCAGGCGCTTGCCGACGCGGGCGAGCGATTCACGGCCGTGATTCACGCTGCCGCCGTCGCGGACTACACGCCCGATCCAGTTGCCGGCAAGATCCGGTCGGATCGGGAGCGCCTCGTGCTCGAGCTGAAGCCCGTGCCCAAGATCGTGGACGAGCTGAAGGCCTGGTTTCCTCGGCCAAGCTGGTGAAGTTCAAGCTCGAGGTGGGCAAGGCCCAGGCCGAGCTGAGCGCGATCGGCGAGGCCAGCCGGAAGCGCTCGCACGCGATCTGATCGTGGTCAACGACCATCGACGCATCGACGCGGACCATCATCCGGCGCTGATCAGTGACGGCACGCGCACGATCGCGGTCGACGGCAAGGCGGCGATCGCCCGGGCAGTGCTCGACGAGCTGTTGGGAGCGGACCATGAAGGCCAGCCACAACGTCCTGATCGGCATCACGGGTGGCATCGCCGCCTACAAGGTCTGTGACCTGGTGCGCGAGCTGGTGCGGGACGGGCATCGCGTCGTGCCCGTGCTCACACGTGCCGCCACGCGGTTCATCACGCCGCTCACGCTGTCGGCGCTGGCTGGTGAACGCGCTCGCTGCGAGATGTTCGACGACCAGCGACCCCAGGACATCGAGCACATCGCCCTCGGTCGCTGGGCCGATGTGGCCGTCGTCGCGCCCGCAAGCGCGGACTTCATCGGCCGGCTGGCAGCTGGTCTGGCGGACGAGCTGTTGCTCGCGATCCTGCTGGCGCTGCCTGCGGTCAAGCCCGTGGTGCTCGCCCCAGCGATGAACACCCGTATGTGGGAGCATCCGCTCACCCGGCGCAATCTCGAGCAGCTGGTCGCGTTGAACCAGCGTGGTTATCGGTATCATGTCGTCGAGCCCGCCGACAAGCTGCTCGCCTGCGGCGAAGAAGGGGCGGGGGGGCTAGCACCGATCGAGGCGATCCTCGCGGCGATCTTCAAGAAGGCGCTCGCGGGCGAGCGCGCTGCGTTGCGACCAGAGCCCTGAGCCAGAGCCAACTCCAGGAGCCATCATGACCATTGCCGATTGCAAGGCGAAGCTGAACGCGCAGAAGGCGAAGTTCGTCGAGATCAGGGACTCTCTTTGACTTGGACCAGGCCAAGCGGCGTCTCGGCGAGATCGAGATCGAGATGCAGAAGGATGGATTCTGGAACAACCAGGAGCGGTCGGCCGCGCTGATTGCCGAGATGAAGGCGTTCAAGACCATGCTCGAGCCGGTCAGCGCCGTCGATCGACAGCTCGAGGATCTGGCGGTCATGCTGGAGCTGGCGGAGGAAGAGGGCGAGGGCGGCGAGGCCGCGGCCGAGCTGGAGCGAGAGGTGGTGAAGCTCGAGACGCGGTTGCAGGAACTCGAGTTCCAGGTCCTGCTCGATGGCGAATACGATCAGAAGAACTGCTTCCTCTCGGTGCAGGCCGGCACCGGCGGCACCGAGGCGTGCGACTGGGCGCGCATGCTGGCGCGCCTGTACACCCGCTGGGGGGAGCGGCACGACTATGCCGTCGAGGTCGTCGAGCGGCTGGACGACGACGACTCCGGCGGCATCAAATCCGTCACGTTGCTCATCTCCGGGCCTTATGCCTATGGCTACCTGAAGGCCGAGTCGGGCGTGCATCGGCTGGTGCGCATCTCGCCGTTCGACGCGCAGAAGCGGCGACACACGTCGTTCTGCTCGGTGGAGGCGATGCCGGAGCTCGACGATCAGGCCGAGGTCGAGGTCAACGTCAACGACCTGCGCATCGATACGTTTCGAGCCGGCGGCGCGGGTGGCCAGCACGTGAACAAGACCGATTCCGCGATTCGCATCACGCACCTTCCTACCGGAATCGTCGTGCAGTGTCAGAACGAGCGTTCCCAGCACAAGAACAAGTCCACGGCGATGAAGATGCTGAAGGCCAAGCTCGCGGCGCTGAAAGCGCAAGAGCGCGAGGCGGAGATCAAGCAGCTTCAGGGCGTGAAGTCGGAGATCGGCTTCGGCCACCAGATTCGATCCTACGTGTTCCAGCCGTACACGCTGGCCAAGGACCATCGCACCGAGCTCGGCGTCGGCAATGTCGAGGCCGTGATGGACGGCGACATCGACCAGTTCTTGATGGCCTATCTCAAATCGAGGAAGAGCAAATGACGGCGCGCATCGAGCGAGCACTGCTGAGCGTCACCGACAAGCGCGGACTGGTCGAGCTCGCCAAGGTGCTTGCGCAACGGCAGATCGAGATCCTGTCCACCGGCGGCACCGCCAAGGTCTTGCGCGATGCCGGCATCGCCGTCACGGAAGTGGCCGACTACACCGGCGCACCCGAGATCCTCGATGGTCGTGTCAAGACCTTGCACCCGCGCGTGCATGGCGGGCTGCTCGCGCGGCGCGAACTGAAGACGCACCGCGCGCAGATGCAGGAGCACGGCATCCGGCCGATCGACCTCCTGGTCGTGAACCTGTACGCGTTCGAGCAGGCTGCAGCCGACGCGTCGCTCAAGCTCGAGGAGGTGATCGAGCAGATCGACATCGGCGGCCCGTCGATGATCCGCTCCGCCGCCAAGAACCACGCTCATGTCGCGGTGGTGGTCGACCCCGACGATTACCCGGCGATCGCCGCCGAGATCGAGAGCAGCGGCGCGCTCGCGGACGAGGTGCGGTTTCGCCTGGCGGCGAAGGCGTTCGCGCGCACGGCTGCGTACGATCGGGCGATCGCGCGCCATCTCGCCAAGCAAGCGGGCGAGCCGCCCGCGGACCTGTCGACGGAAGCGCTGCTCTCGGGATTCGAGGCAGAGGCGCAGCCGCTGCGCTATGGCGAGAACCCGCACCAGAAGGGCTTCTTCATCCGCCGCGCCGTGCGCCGCTGCTCGGCGCTGCAAGCGGCGGTGCTGTGGGGCAAGGAGCTGTCCTACAACAACCTGCTCGACCTGGACTCGGCGCTCGAGCTGGTGAAGGAGCTGCCGCGGCCGGCAGCGGCCATCATCAAGCACAATAACCCCTGCGGTGCCAGCGTCGGCGTGTCTGCCGCGGATGCGTTCGATGGTGCCTATGCCGGCGATCCGCTGTCTGCCTTCGGCGGCATCGTCGCGCTCAATGTGAAGGTGGACCTTGCCGCCGCGACGCGCATGACGTCGGCCGAGAAGTTCCTCGAGGCGGTGATCGCGCCCGATTACGACGTCGATGCGCTCGATCGCCTGAAGCACGGTGCGCGCTGGAGCAAGAACCTGCGCATCCTGAACTGCGGCGAGTTCAAGGCGGAGAGCGCGGACTACAACATCCGCTCGGTGGCCGGCGGCTTGCTCGTGCAAACCGCGGATGTGGTCGAAGAGAAGGAGCTCAAGGTCGTCACCAAGCGCGATCCGGATGAGGCCGAGCTGCTCTCGCTCAGGCTGGCCATGACCGTGGCGAAGTACGTGCGCTCGAATGCGATCACGATCGTGCGCGGCAATCAGCTGGTGGGCGTCGGCGCCGGACAGATGAGCCGCGTCGATGCGCGAGATCGCGTTGCGCAAGGCGAGCGCGCGCACCGAGCGTGCGGTGCTCGCGTCCGATGCGTTCTTCCCGTTCCGCGACTCGGTCGATCTCGCCGCCAAGGCCGGCGTGCGTGCCATCATCCAGCCGGGCGGATCGGTGCGCGATCAGGAAGTGATCGATGCTGCCGACGAGAACGACATGGCGATGGTGATGACCGGCATCCGCCACTTCCGTCATTGATGCAGCGTGCGCAACGATGGTGCGATCAGGTCTTGCGGCGGTTGAGCTCGTCGGTCAAGGCTGGCAGCACCTCGAACACATCGCCGACGATGCCGTAGTCTGCCACCTTGAAGATGGGCGCCTCGGGGTCCTTGTTGATCGCGACGATGCACTTCGACGCGGACATGCCGGCGAGATGCTGGATCGCCCCTGGAGATGCCGCAGGCGAAGTAGAGGTTTGGCGTCACGGTCTTGCCGGTCTGCCCCACCTGTTCGCTGTGCGGGCGCCAGCCCACATCCACGACCGCGCGGCTCGCGCCCACCGCGGCGCCCAGCGCCTGCGCCAGATTCTCGACGAGCGAGAAGTGTTCCTTGCCCTTCAGTCCGCGGCCGCCTGACACGATCACTGCCGCCTCGGTCAGCTCGACCTTGCCGGTCTCGCCGGCGATCATGTCCTTCAGCACCGAGCGCTTCGCCGGCGGCGGCGACGCTGTGATCCGCTCGCTCAACGCGGTGCCCGGCCCTGATTGCAGCGGGAACACGTTGGGGCGCAGCGTCGCCACGAACGGCGCGAGCTCACCCGAGACCTCGATGAATGCCTTGCCCGCATACACGGGCCGGCGCGCGCGCATGCGGTTGCCCTCGAGCGTGATGCGCGTGCAATCCGAGACCGCCGGCACGCCGAGATGTGCGGCCACACGCGGAGCGAGATCCTTGCCGCGCGAAGTGGCCGAGAAGAACAGCGCGCCCGGCCGCTTCGCTGCCACCACGTCGGCGATTGCCTTGGCATACACCTCGGGCGAGTAGCTCAGGAGATCTGTGCCCTCGACCGCCAGCATGCGCGTCGCACCGCTCGCGCCCAGCGTCTTCTCGGCGCCAGCGGGCGCCGGGCCGAGCACGAGCGCGACTGCCGAACCGGCGAGCGCCTTGGCATGGCGGGCCGCCTCCGCCACCGCCTCGAGGGCCGAGCGCTTGAACTTGCCGTCCTTCTGTTCGGCGAACGCAAAGATATCGGCCATGATGCGTCTCACTCGCGTTTCAGATGACCTTCGCTTCCTCGTGCAGCAACCGCACCAGCTCCGGCACGGCATCCTTGCCCTGCCCGACGATCCGCCCCGGCGGCCGCGGTGCGGGCAGCTCCATCTTCTCGAGGCGCAGCTTGCCGGGCACATCCTCGAAGGCGACCTCTTCCAGCGGCTTCTTCTTGGCCGCCATGATGCCCTTCATCGACGTCAGGCGCGGCTCGTTGAGACCCTTCTGCGCAGTCAACGCGCACGGCAACGGCACCTCGAAGATCTCCTTGCCGCCTTCCGCCTCGCGGTGCACGACCGCCATGCCGGTGCCCATCTCGATCTTCACGACCTCGGTGACTGCAGGGATGCCGAGCAGGGTGGCGACCATGGCGCCCACTTGACCTTGATCCTGGTCCACGGCCTGCTTGCCGAACAGGATCAGGTCGTAGGCGAGCTTGCTGATGTGGCTGGCGAGGATCTTCGCGGTGGCGAAGCCATCCCGCCAGGCGGCGGTCTCCTTGAGCAGGATGCCGCGGTCCGCGCCCATGGCGAGGGCCGTGCGGATCTCCTTGCTGGCGTTGGCAGCGCCCAGCGTCAGCACGGTGATCTCGCCCGCTCCCTTGGCGGCCTCCTTGAGGCGCAAGGCTTCCTCGACCGCATACTCGTCGAACGGGTTGATGACGTACTGCACTCCCGCGGCGTCGAGCGTCTTCGCGTCGGCGCCCACCTTGACCTTGGTGGTGGTGTCGGGCACCGACTTCATGCAGACGATGATGTTCATGGCTGACTCTGGGTCCGGTGGCGTCGTTCGGCAGAAGGCCGCTCAATAGAGCCAAACCCGCGGCGTGGGTAAAGCGGAAACCTTGGCGGCCGGCCAACGAGCGAGGCAGCGGCGCGGCGCCCTCGAGGAGGGCTCTGGCGGCGCACCAGGGTCACGGGACGGCGCTGCTCGAGCCGCCCGCGCCGGCCGCGCGATCACGCGGGCGTGGGAACCTGCGGTGCGGGATCGTTCGCGTCGACCACCACCGGCTTGCCGGCGCGCTGCGCGCGCCGCTTCAGGTAGCTCGCAAGCGCATCGAGCAGGTCCGGCCGGAAGGCCTTGCCGCGCTCGAGCTCGATCGTCTCGAGCGCCTGCAGCGGTTTCATCGGCTCGCGGTAGGGGCGCCGCGACGTGATCGCGTCGTAGTAGTCCGCGAGCTTCACGATCTGCGCCTCGACCGCGATCTCGTTGCCCTGCAAGCCGTCGGGGTAGCCGTTCACGCCGTCGTGGCACTCGTGATGATTGCGGATCATGGTCGCGTACGGCTGCATGAAGGAGATCGGCTTGATCAGCTCGTGCCCCACGACCGGGTGGTCCTTCATGAGCTTGACCTCGGCCGCCGACAGCGGACCCGGCTTGTTCAGGATCGCTTCCGGCGTCCCGATCTTGCCGATGTCGTGCAGCTTGCCGCCGATCTCCACGCGGTCGAGCTCGCTCGGCGACAGGCCGAACTCCTGCGCCACGTGGCGTGCGATCTTGCCGACGCGCTCGCTGTGCTCCTTGGTGTACTTGCTCTTCGCGTCGATGATGCGTGCCAGCGAGATCATGAACTGCGTGTGCAGCTTGGCTTGCACTTTCTCGCGTTCCTGGATGCGCAAGATCTCGTTGGCGCGCCGATCGAGGAAGCGCTTCTCGTGCAACCTGTCGATCAGCGACAGCACCGTGGCGAACGGGAACGGCTGGCTGACGATGTCGAAGGCGCCCGCCCGCAGCGCCGCGACGGCCAGCTCGACTTGCACCGCCGGCGCGGTCAGCACGAGCCCGGTGTCAGGCCAGTGCTCGCGCAGGGTGGCGAGCACGTCGAGGCCATCGGCGCCGCCGGGCAGCGAGCGACCGATCAGCGCCAGGAAGAACGGCGCCTCGGCGCACTGCTCGAGGGCCGCGCCGACGCTCGCTGTTTCGTAGGCGAGGAAGCCGTGGCGCAGGAGGTGATGGGCGAGCTGCTGGCGCAGCTCGCGATCCTCGTTCAGCACGAGGACGCGCTCGCGGCGCAACGTGCTCTGCAGCTCTGGATCGCCCAGTAGTGCCAAGGCGCGCTTTCCCCCGATCGTTGCCGTCCGAGCTAACTATCGGCAGGATCGCAGCCGAAGGCGAAGATTGCCTCGCAGCGCGATGCGGTGGTCGGAAAGTCGACAGCGGCAGCGGCCGGTTGCGAGCCCGTTCACCGGCTGCGCGGTTTGATATCCAGGATGACCTGGCGTCCGTGGCGATCCTCGATCGTGAAATCGACCTCGTCCGCGAGCCGGAGGCCGCTCAGCAAGGACCGGTCCTTGAGCGGCCACTCCTTCCGCGTCGCCGGCATCAGCCCATCGATGCGTTCGTGATCGAGCTCGATCGAGCCGCCCGCGGCGTTGATCCTGATGATCCGACCAACCGCGTTGTAGCGCCTGGTCGCGTGCGGCGCGCGCGGCAGCCCGCTGCCGCGTCTGGGCTCGGCACGCGGCCGGGTGGGGTCGAGCGCGAAGCTCTCGCCCAGGTAAGCCTTGCGCACCTCGGCGTCCTCGGCGAGCGAGTGCGGGTCGCCGTGCCGCAAGATGCGGCCGTCGACGATGATGTACGAACGGCTGGTGGTGGCGAGCGTCTCACGCACCGCGTGATCCGTGATCAGGATCGCGATGTCGCGCTTGACGAGCTGGAACAGGATCGCCTGGATCTCCTCGACGGTGATCGGATCGATGCCGACGAACGGCTCGTCGAGCAAGATCAGCCGTGGGCTGGTGGCGAGCGTGCGGCAGATCTCGAGGCGCCGCTGCTCGCCGCCCGAGAGCGTGTCGGCGCGGTGCCGGGCGAGGTCGGTGAGCCCGAGCTCGTCCAGCAAATCATCGGCGCGGCGATTGCGCTCGGTGCGAGCGAGGTCGGTGAGCTCGAGCACGGCGATGAGGTTGTCGCGCACCGTCATGTTGCGGAAGATCGAGCGCTCCTGCGACAGGTAGCCCATGCCACGCCGCGCGCGCTTGAACATCGGCAGGCGCGTCACGTCCTGTCCCTCGAGCAGGACGCGTCCTTCGTTGGGCGAGATCATGCCGACGGTCATGCGAAAGCTGGTGGTCTTGCCGGCGCCGTTCGGACCGAGCAGCCCCACGATCTCGCCCGTGTCGACCTCGAACGACACGCGGTCCACCACCCGGCGCTTGCCGTACACCTTGACCAGCTCGCATGCCTCGAGGAGCGCCATCAGGACCTCTCGCTAGTGAATCAGCTTCCAGCGTACCGTCGGCGCGAATGGCCACACTGGCCAGAACACGAAGAACGCCTTGCCGAGCATCAGCTCCGCCGCAATGTACGGCTGTTCCCGGTTGTCGTTCGCCCAGTTGTCCTTGAGGTCGCTCTGATTCACGAGCCAGTCTTCGCCGTTCTCATCGTGGAAGCGGATCTTGCCGGAGCCCACCGACCGCGGGTTCGATTCGGCCCCGCGCTGCGGGACGTAGGCACCGTGCAGCTTGCGTCCATCCTTCAGCTCGAGCGTCTGCTCGCGCCACTCGCGACTGTCGGACGAGTTCTGGGTATTGTCGCCGAGCGCGAAGTAATGTCCCTCGGGAACCTCCCACACACGGCTGCGCCAGTCGTTGGCGCCGCTGGCGCTGGCGAGGTAGTAGATGTCGCGCGCGATCTCGACGTCGCTCAGCACGGCACCACAGTGATCGACCAGCAGCTCGATCCGATTGCGTTCGATCTTGTCCATCGCGTCTGGCGTCTCGTACTCGAGCCGACCCACCTCGTCGCCATCGACCTCGACGATCATCGTGTCGTCGATGTTCATGAACGCCAGGTCGTAGGACTTGCCGGGCTTCAACCGCACGTTGCTCAGGACGACGCGTCGCTCGCTGCCGTTGCCACCATCGTCGTGCGGACTCGGGTCCGAGGTCGCGATGTAAGACTCACCGGCATCGCCCACGGCGAGATGGAAGTAGTGGCGATGGCCGGCCTCGTCGATCTCGGCGCCGATGCTGCCGGCCGCGCTGGCCCTGGCGGTGCAGGAGATCTTGAGGTCGCCCACCCAGAACGCGTCGTGCATGAACAGCGGCGCGTCGTCCGGGATCAGCCTCGGGTCGTACCCGTGCCACGGGTCGTCGCGCACGCCGCCGCGGTTCTGGCTGTAGCGGCTGCTGTCCTGCGGCGCGTAGATCAGCCTGGCGGTCGTGCCGGCATCGACCAGGGCGCGGTCCCTGCCCTCGAACTTCACGTTGATGCTGGTCGGGAACGCCTGGGCGAGCGGTGTGTCGGGAGAGATGCCATTGGGCTTGTCCAGACCCGGGTAGACGCGCTTCAGCACCGCTTCGCGCGCGCTCTTGTCCTTGCGCACGATCTTGAGCTCCGGCTTGAGCTCCGGCTTGAGCTCCGGCTTGAGCTCCGGCAGCGTGCCCGGCGGATCGCGACGCGCCGCGACGAAGATGTCGCCGTTGCGGATCTGGATCTGCTCCCCGGGCAAACCGATCAGGCGCTTGATGTAGTTGACGCTGTGGTCGAACGGCCACTTGAACACGATCACGTCGAAGCGCTCCGGCTGGGTGATCAGGTAGATGAACTTGTTCACCAGCACGCGATCCGACACGTCGTCGGAGCCCATGATCGTCGGCTGCATCGAGCCGGTTGGTATCTTGTAAGCCTCGACCAAAAAGTACTTGAGCACCAGCGCCATGATGATGGCCGCACCGAGGCTCTCGATGTTCTCCACCAGCATGCGCCCGAACGTGACTGGCTTCGACCTCGGCTTCTTCGCCGCCGGCGCATCCGCGGTCGCCCGCTTCCGCTCCGAGGCCTGTGCCACGTCGTTGGTCATTGCGTCCCTGATCATCGAGACATCCTTCGAGCAATGGCGCCGCTCGAGCGGGCGATGGTCCGGCCGATCGCTGCACGGGCGGAGTGAGTCTACTTCTCCACCTGCAGAATGGCGAGGAAGGCCTTCTGCGGGATCTCGACGTTGCCGACCATCTTCATGCGGCGCTTGCCTTCCTTCTGCTTCTCGAGCAACTTGCGCTTGCGGCTGATGTCGCCGCCGTAGCACTTCGCGGTGACGTTCTTCGACATTGCCCGGATCGACTCGCGAGCAACGATCTTGCCGCCAATGGCGGCCTGCAGCGCCACCTCGAACAGGTGCCGCGGGATCTCCTTCTGCAGCTTCTGCAGCACGGCGCGGCCGCGCTTCTCGGCGAATTCGCGATGCACGATCACCGACAGCGCATCGACCTCCTGCCCGCCGACGAGGATGCGCAGCTTGACCAGGTCCGACTTCTGGAAGCCGATCAGCTCGTAATCCATGGTGCCGTAGCCGCGCGTGGACGACTTCAGCTTGTCGTAGAAGTCGAACACGATCTCGGCCAGCGGCAGCTCGAACGTGAGGAACACCCGATGCTCGCTCAGGTACTCCTGATGCACGAACTTGCCGCGGCGCTCGATCGCGAGCTGCATCACCGTGCCGATCGACTCGGTCGGCACGATGATGTTCACCTTGACGTATGGTTCGCGCAGCTCCTCGATGAAGGTCGGATCCGGCAGCTGCGCGGGGCTCTCGATCGTGATCACCTCGCCGCGGTTGGTCAGCACCTGATGGGTGACGTTGGGCGCGGTCTGCACGATGTCGATGTCGGATTCACGCTCCAGCCGCTCCTGCACGATCTCCATGTGCAACAGGCCGAGGAACCCGCAGCGGAACCCGAACCCGAGCGCGTCGGACGATTCCGGCACGAACGAGAACGAGGCGTCGTTGAGCCGCAGCTTCTCGAGCGCCTTGCGCAGCGCGTCGAAGTCCTTGTTCTGCACCGGGTAGATGCCGCAGAACACCATGTGCTGCGGCTCGCGGTAGCCGGGCAGCGGCTCGACGTCGTGCGCGCCCTCGAGCGCCACGGTGTCGCCGATGCGCACGTCGCCCAGGTTCTTGATGTTGGCGATCAAGTAGCCCACCTGGCCCGCGCTCAGCTCCTTGCACGGCACCATGGTCGGCACGAAGTGGCCGAGCTCGAGCACCTCGTCGACGCGCACCGACGACAGCATGCGCACCCGGTCGCGCATGCGGATCGTGCCATCGAACACGCGCAGGTGCAGGATGACGCCGCGGTAATCGTTGTAGACCGCGTCGAACACGAGCGCGCGCAGCGGCTTGTTCGGGTCGCCACCGGGCGGCTTCACGCGCTCGATCACCTGCTCGAGCAGCTCGCGCACGCCAGTGCCCTCCTTGGCGCTCACGCGCAGCACCTTCTCGCGCTCGAGCAGGAAGCTGTGCTCGATCTCCTCCTCGATCTCGGCCGGGCGCGCGTGCGGGAGGTCGATCTTGTTCAGGACCGGGATGACCTCGAGCCCCTGGTCGAGCGCCAGATGTGCATTGGCAACCGTCTGCGCCTCGACCCCTTGCGCGGCGTCCACCAGCAAGATCGCGCCCTCGCACGCTTGCAGCGACTTGGCAACCTCATACGAGAAGTCGACGTGGCCGGGCGTGTCGATCAGGTTGAGCTCGTACTCCTGGCCATCCTTGGTATAGACCATGGTGACGGCCTTGGCCTTGATCGTGATGCCGCGCTCGCGCTCGAGATCCATGCCGTCCAGCATCTGATCGACGTGACCCTTGGGATCGACCAGGCCGGTGATCTCCAGGAATCGATCCGCGAGCGTGGACTTGCCGTGGTCGATGTGGGCGATGATGCAGAAGTTACGAATGGGTCGCATGGAGAATCAGCAGCGGTTGGCGATCAGGTTCGATCATCCGGTTGACTCAAGTACTGGCGCAGCGGTGCCGCGAGCGCGCGCAGCGCTCGCGCCCGATGACTCACGGCGTTCTTGTCGCTCGGTGAGAGCTCTGCAAACGTCTTGGCGAGCGGCGGGTAGAAAAACAACGGATCGTAGCCGAAACCTCCGGCGCCGCGCTCCGCGGCCAGGATCTCCCCTTCGACGCTGCCGTCCGCCTGCAGCACGACCGCACCGCGGTGCGCGACCGCGACGACGCATCGGAAGCGTGCCGTGCGAGCTGCCCGCGGCACCGCCGCCAGCTCGGCCAGCAGCTTGTCGCGGTTCTCCTGGTCGCTCGCGCCAGCGCCTGCGTAGCGCGCCGATTCCACCCCGGGGCGGCCATCGAGCGCATCCACCTCGAGCCCCGAGTCGTCGGCGAGCGCTGCCAGGCCGGTGACCGACGCGTAGTGGAGCGCTTTCAGCCGCGCGTTGGCCGCGAACGTGGCGCCATCCTCCGCCGGCACGTCGATGCCGGTCAGCTCCAGGGTGCTCGTCAAGTCGACCGGCAGATCCGCAAGCAAGGCTTTGAGCTCCTCGATCTTGTGGCGGTTGCTGGTGGCGAGGAACAGGATGCTCACGCCGTCAACCCCAGCGCTTTCCTCTGCATCTCGATCAGCTGCTCGACGCCCTGGCGGCCGAGCTGCACCAGCGCGGCGAGCGCGCGCTCGTCGAACGTGCCCTTCTCGGCCGAGCCCTGCACCTCGACGAACTGGCCGGTGCTGGTCATGACGATGTTCATGTCGACCTCCGCGTTCGAATCCTCGAGGTAGCAGAGATCGAGTCGTTCGTGGCCGTCGACGATGCCCACGCTCGCCGCGGCCACGTTCGCCCGCAGCGGCCAGCGCTTGAGCAGCTTGCGCCGCTCGAGCTCCTTGAACGCGTCGTGCAGCGCGACGAACGCGCCGGTGATGGCCGCGGTGCGCGTGCCGCCGTCGGCCTGCACCACATCGCAATCGAGCCACACCGTCTGGTTCGGGAACGCGCCCAGGTCGGTGACCGCGCGCAGGGCGCGGCCCACCAGACGCTGGATCTCGACCGACCGACCGTCGACCTGGCCGCGGCGCACGTCGCGCACCTTGCGCTGCGGCGTGGAGCCGGGCAGCATCGCGTACTCGGCGGACAGCCAGCCCTGGTTCTGATTGAGCAGGAACGTGGGCACGCCGTCCTCGGCCATCACCGTGCACAGCACGATGGTCTTGCCCATCTCGATCAACACCGAGCCTGCGGGGTTCTCGGTGTAGCGCCGCGTGATCTTCACCTTGCGCAATTCGTTGTTGGCTCGCCCGTCCAGACGCAACGTCGTGCTCCTGAGCAAAAAGCCCAAGAGTATAGCACCTGCGCGGTGGATTCAGGCGTCCCGTCTGATCGCCTGCACGTGCTCGCAGCGAAATGCCCGGCGCGCGCCGGACGCGGTCTCGATCACGATCTCGCCCGCCCTGGTGAGGTCGATGAGGCGGCCGGTGGCCTCGCCGGTTGCCGTCTGCACGACGCAGCGCTCGCCCAGCAGCTTGAGGCGGGCGGCGAACACCGCCGCGACCGGGCCAAAACCATGCGCGGCAAGGGTTTCGTGCCAGCGAAGCAGATCGGCCACGAGCCGGTCGGCGGCGGCCGCGGCGGACTGCTCGATGCCTTCGGCGCGCAGCGATGTCGCACCCGACAATCCCTGCGCGGCCAGGTCCGCGCGGGACTGGGCGACGTTGAGACCGATCCCGATCACCACCACGTCGGCGCACGAAGTGCGTGACTCGACCAGCACCCCGGCGATCTTGCGGCCTGCGACCAGCACGTCGTTCGGCCATTTGATCGCGATGTCGCGCAGGTCGTGTCGCGCCGTCGCATCGTGCGCGGCGAGCGCGCCGATCATGGTGTGGGCGACCGTGGGGAAGCTGCCGCGCGGCAGCACCGCGGACAACGCCACCGACGCGCCCCTGGGCGAGCTCCAGGGGCCGGTGCGCCCGCGCCCGCTGGTCTGCTCGAAGGCGACCACCACGAGGCCGGCGGCAGCGCCCGCCCGCTCGAGCCGGCGCCACGCTTCGTCGTTGGTGGAATCGATGGTGTCGAGAAGCACGCGCGACACGCGAAGCATGTGCGCATTGTACCCGAACGGCCGGCGTGCGGCGCCGTTGCTCCGGGTGGGTGGCGGTGCGCTCAGACCAGCAGGCGTTGCTTGATCTTCTCGAGCTGCACCTTGAGCTTCGACATGACGTTGGAGTGGATCTGGCAGACGCGCGACTCGGTGAGGCTCAGGATGTCGCCGATCTCGCGCATCGTGAGGCCCTCGTAGTAGTACATCGTGATGATCAGCTTCTCCTTCTTCGACAGCGTGCGCGTCGTCGTCTGCAGGATGTCTTTCTGGTTCAGCGTTTCCACTGGATCCAGGCTGTTGCGGTCTTCGATCATCTCGACCTTCTCGAGCGCGTCGTCGTCGTCGTTCTCGTCCCACTTCTCGGAGAGAGAATACACGGTCTTCGGGCAGGATTCCTCCAACATTGCCGAGTATTCTTCGAGCGACACGCCGAGCTGCTTCGCCATCTCGTAGTTGGTTGGCTCGCGTCCGAGCTCCACCTCGAGGCTCTTGAACGCCTTGCTGATCTGATGGCCCTTCAAGCGCACCAGACGCGGGACCCAATCTTGCGAGCGAAGCTCATCGAGGATCGAGCCGCGGATGCGCGTCGTGCAGTACGTCTTGAACTTGATGCCGCGGTTGAGGTCGTAGCCCTCGATCGCATCCATCAAGCCAAACACGCCAGCGCTCTGGAGATCGTCGAGCTCGATCGACTTGGGGAGCGAGACGAGCAGCCGCTCGGAGATGTAGCGCACGAGGGGGAAGTACTTCTCGATCAGGACGTTGCGGAGCGTGGGATCGCCAGTCTCCTTGTAGATCTTCCACACGTCTTCCACGTCGCTCGAGTTGATCGCCTTCTTCGCCCGGCGCTGGCTGGCATCGTCGCTCTCGTCACCGGGCGCGCCTTGCTCGGTCAGCCGGTTCACCGCCTCGTTCGCCACCACCACGTCGCTCAACGCCTTGCCGGTCTTGCGAGCAACCCGCGTCATGCTTCCTCCTCGAGCCTGGCGCGACGTTGGATGCAGGCATCCGCGCGCTCAGGGCAGTTGGCTTGGATGAGTCGGTCAGGTGCCGAAGGCGGGGTCCCGATCCCCTCCCGTCGTCTTGGACAAGATGTACAAGTTGTAACATCTGTCTAAGTCGCGACAAAGAATACTCGCAAGATCCGGTCGGTCAAGTACAATTTAAACAAAATGGATCTAGGGTATAAACTGAGCCGGAGGGTGGGCTAATGTTGCACAAGATCTTGCCAAATAGCGACTTCCATCGTGCCGGCGATGCGCGGTCGCTGGAAGGGATCGGCGTGACGTGGAGAAAACTTGAGCCCGCAAGAGAGGCGGGCTCAGGCGAGGCGCGGGCGACCGCTCAGGCGGTTTCGACCGGCGGTTCCTCGGGCATCACCGCCGGCATCTCCACCGGCGACAGCCCCGACGGCGTGAAGTAGGACTCGGCGAACTCGAAGAACTGTCCTTCGACGAACTGCCGAACCTCCTTCATGTCGGTGATCAGGAAGCTCTGCGAGAAACGCGAGGTCTCGAGATCTCGTTGCCGCACGGTCTTCTTGCACTGCACCATGAAGGTCTCTTCCTCGCCGCAAGGATCGAGCAGGAAGCTGATCCGCGAGAAGTGCTTGTCCATCTCGCCATGGCGATCCACGAGCAGCTCGTCGGCCATGATCGAGATGCAGTACTTCCCCTCGTAGAAGCCCTTGCTCTTGGTGAACGACGGCGCTTCGCCCAGGAAGCGATCGATGCACTCCTCGATGATCTTCTGAACCTGCTCGCGGTAAGCGAAGCACTTCTCGGTGAGGTTCGTCTCGCGGATGAGGTCCTTCAGATTCTTGGCGCTGGGCTGCTTCGGGGCGGGCTGGCGCTTCTTGGCCTCGCGGATGTCCTGCAGCCGTTTCGAGAAGTCGCTGTTCATGATCTCCCCGTTCAATCAATGCCCGGCAATGTTCGCGCGTGCATTGTAATGGTGCTCGGCAAGGAACATCAAGCAGCGGGTTCGGTCACGAGTAGGCAAGCAGCGACTCGACGCGGTAGCCCTTCAGGCGATCGCGACCGTGCAGGAACG
The DNA here is from genome assembly GCA_046349655.1 of Planctomycetota bacterium. GTDB lineage: Bacteria > Planctomycetota > B15-G4 > B15-G4 > JAXMBY01 > JAXMBY01. Next base: position 16,283 of record JAXMBY010000017.1, on the reverse strand, counting down.
CCAGGTCGATCACGACGATGCACGCGGCGACCTTCGCGCCCGCGGTCTCCATGAGGCGGCACGCGGCCGCGAGCGTCCCGCCGGTCGCCAGCACGTCGTCGGCCACGAGCACGGTCTGCCCGCGGGTGATGGCGTCCTTGTGCATCTCGATGGTGTTCGAGCCGTACTCGAGCTGATAGCTCTCCCGGATGGTGTCGGCCGGCAGCTTGCCGGGCTTGCGGATCGGCACGAACCCCACGCCCAGGTCGCGCGCCAGGGCCGCGCCGAAGATGAAGCCGCGTGCCTCGATGCCAGCCACCACGTCGATGGTGACCGGCGGTACCCGCGCCCGCAGCTGGTCGATGGTTGCCTTGAAGCCGGCCGGGTGCGCGAGCAGCGGTGTGATGTCCTTGAACACGATGCCGGGCTTGGGGAAGTCCTTCACGTCGCGGATGTACTGTTGCAGGTCCAACCGAGGTCTCCTGGTGAGAAGGGTCACATCGCTTCGGGTGCGTGCACACCGAGCAGGCCGAGGCCCAGGCGCAGCACGAGCGCGGTGGCGGCGCACAGGCGCAGCCGCGCATTGCGCAGCTGTGGGTCCTCGGCCTTGAGCACCTGATGCTCATGGTAGAAGCGGTTGAAGCACGCCGCCACTCCGAGCAGGTACGTGGCGATCAGGGAGGGCTCGTATTCCGCGGCGGCGCGCAGGATCTGGCGCGGGTATTCCATCAGCGCCGAGATCACCGCGGTCTCTTCGGGCTCGATCAGGCGTGCCAGCGATTCCGGGTCGCGGTCGATCGGCGCGTCTGCCTTGCGCATGATGCTCGCGCTGCGCGCGTGGGTGTACTGCAGGTAGGGACCGGTGTCGCCGCGCGGGTTCAGCACGCGATCCCATTCGAATTTGATGTCCTTGGTGCGCCGGCTCTTCAGGTCGTTGAAGATCACCGCACCGATGCCGACCAGCTCCGCGATCTCGCGCTTGCTGGCGATGTCGGGGCTGTTCTCCTCGACCACCGCCAGCGCCTTCTCGACCGCGCGGTCGAGCACGTCCTCGAGCAGGATGATGTTGCCGAAGCGGCTCGCGAACTTCTCGCCATCGAGCGACATGATGCCGAACGGCAGGTGCACGATCGCGTCCGCGAACTCGTGGCCGAGCCTCTTCAGCACCGCCTTCATCTGCTGGAAGTGCAACGCTTGCGGCGCGCCCACCACGTACAGCGCCTTGCTGAAGTGGTAGGTCTGGTGTCGGTACAGAGCCGCCGCCAGATCGCGCGTGAGGTATAGCGTCGCCTCGTCGCCCTTCTTGATGATGGCGACGCCGAGCTTCTCCTCGGTGAGATCGACCACCTGCGCGTCCGCGCTCGTCTTGAGCAGCCCGCGTGACTCGAGCGCCTGGATCACCGGCGTCATCTTGTCTTCGTAGAAGCTCTCGCCGGTGTAGGCGTCGAACTGGATGCCCAGGCGATCGTAGATGCGCCGGAACTCCTTCAAGCTCAGCTCACGGAACTGCTCCCACAGGCGGCGCGCTTCCGGCTCACCGTCCTCGAGCTCCTTGAAGCGGCGGCGCGACAGCTCCTTCAGCTGCGGCTCGGCCTTGGTGCGCGCGACGAAGTCGACGCGCAGCTGGTTCAGATAGGCGGTGCCGAACTCGGCGACCTTGCTCGCCTCGCCTACCTCGCGGAAGGCCTGGATCAACTCGCCGAAGTTGGTGCCCCAGTCGCCGAGATGGTTGATGCCGACCGTGTGGTAGCCGAGGCAGCGCAGGATGCGCACCAGGGCGCCACCAATCACGGTCGAGCGCAGATGGTGGATGCCGAACGGTTTGGCGATGTTGGGCGACGAGTAGTCGACGACGATGGTCTCTCCCCGGCCCAGCTCGCTCGCACCGTAGCGATCGCCCTGCGCTTCGATCTCGAGCAGCACCGACCGGGCGAGCGCCGCGCGGTCGAGGCGAAAGTTGAGGTACGGACCATCTGCAGTGGCGCCGATGACGCCGGCCGGCAGCACCAGCCGTGACTGCAGATCGAGCGCGGCGGCCGCCGGCGACCGCTTGATCGTGGCGGCGAGGCGGAAGCAAGGCAGCGCCAGCTCGCCGCGGGTCGGATCGGCGGGCACCTCGAGCCAGTCGAGGATCGTCGCCGGCGGCAGGGACGAGGTGCGGGCGAGCGCGTCCGCGAGGGCGGTGACGAACGGATTCATGGACGGACCATCATGGAGCCACGGGTCGAGCCCGGAGATTGTGCCCACGGTGCGCAGGCGAGACAACCGGCAAAAGTGCCCGCGCTCGCATGCGAGCGACGCGTGCCGGCCGGCGTTGGCGCTACAATGCCACGGCGAATCCCCTCGCACCTTGCCAAGGACGGATGCATGGAACGCCCGCGATTGAGACCGCTCGAAGCGCACCAGCTCGACGTCGAGGACGGGCGCGTGATCGTGCTGCGTGATCCTGCGGGCTTCCAGGACGAACCGATCGCCGTGCGCCCCGAAGGCTACCTGGTGCTGACGTTGATGGACGGCGCGCGCACTCTCGACGAGATCCAGAAGGAGTTCGAGCGCCTCACCAAGCAGGTGATCCCGCTCGATGACCTGCGCCAGATGACTCGATCTCTGGACGAGCGGCATCTGCTGGACTCGGCTGCCTTCGATGCCTACCGACGCGGCATCGAGGCAGCATTCGTCGCCGCACCGGTACGTCCAGCCGTGCATGCCGACGCGGTCTATCCGTCCAATCCCGACGCGCTCACGCAGGTGATCGACGACTACTTCGTCAAGCACGTGCCGGCGGCGCTGCAGCTCGAGAAGATCCGCGCCCTGGTCGCGCCACACATCGATTTCGCGCGTGGCTGGAAGGGATTCGCGGCGGCCTACCGGTGCCTCGCCACCCTGCCGCCGCCCGATACCGTGGTCGTGGTCGGCACCGCACACTACGCCGAGGAAGGCCGCTTCATCCTGTGCGAGAAGAGCTTTGCCACGCCGTATGGCAACCTCGAGCTCGACCGCGAGCTGGCCTCGGCGATGCGCGCTCGCTATCCGGGGCTCGCGCGCGGCATGCTCGCGCACCGCAACGAGCACTCGCTCGAGTTCCAGGCCGTGTTCCTGAAGCACCGCTATGGCGAGCGTGCGCCGCGCGTCGTGCCGATCCTGTGCACCACGCTCGACGACCTGATCGCCCGCGGCGAGCAGCCGCGCGACGTGGCCGAGGTGAGCGATTTCGTCGCCGCGCTGCGCGACGCAGCGCTCGAGAGCGGCAAGTCGATCCTGTTCATCTCGGGCGCCGACCTGAGCCACGTCGGCCGTCAGTTCGGCGATGCTCGCGACGCACGCGGCGAGCTTGCCGAGATGGTCGAGCGCGCCGATCGCGGCGTGCTCGATGCCCTGTGTCGCGCGAGCGCCGACGACTTCTTCGGCGCCGTGGCTGCGCTCAAGAACCAGTACCGGATCTGCAGCGTGGCGAGCCTGTACACGGTGCTCTCGGTGGCGCGCGCAGCGCGGCCAGCTGCTCCACTACGAGCAGGCCATCGATGCCAGCGGCGCGTCGCTCGTCTCGTTCGCGGCGGCCGCGCTCGGCGATTGACCGCGGTGCGTTCGTGCAGCGCTGCGGCAAGTTCGGCGACGATTCGCGCGCGCCCGCGGCCCCGGGGGTTGCTGGCCAGCGGCCATTCACGTAACCTGACGGCGTGCGCTCCAGCCCTCGCCGAGGTCGCCAGCTCGTGCTGCTGCCCCAGCTCGTCCAGAAATGCTTCCACGGCCGCGTGGTCGAGACGGCCCGCGTTGGTGCCGATGGCCACCTGCTCACCGTCGCCCTGCCCGCGGCCGTGCCGCTCGCGATCCTGCCGGGCCAGTTCTTCATGCTGCGCGATCCGCGGCCGGGATTCCCGTTCCTGGGCCGGCCGTTCAGCGTGCTCGACCACGAGCGTGATCGCGAAGGACGTCTCGCCGGCCTCAAGTTCCTGTTCAAGGTGGTCGGCAAGGGCACCGCCATGCTGGCCGAGCTCGCGCGCGATGCCCCACTCGGGCTGATCGGACCGCTCGGCACGAGCTGGCCGAAGTGCGCCGGGACCCTGGCGTGCGTGGCCGGCGGCGTGGGCTTGCCGCCGCTCTATCTCGAGATCAAGGAGGCGCTCGCGCACGGCGCCGACCCGCGCCAGTTCGTGCTGATCTATGGGGCGCGCACGCGCGGTCAGCTCTACCTGCACGAGGCGATCGAGGCGCTGGGCGTGCGCACGATGCTGGTGACCGAGGACGGCAGCTGCGGCCGGCGCGGGCGCGTGGATCTGCCGCTGCGCGAGCTGCTCGCCGCGCACCGCAGCGACTCGCTCGAGATCCACGCGTGCGGCCCCGAGCGCATGCTGCAGGTGGTGGGGCAGCTTGCCGAGCAAGCGCACCAGCGTTGCTTCGCGAGCCTCGAGACGTTCATGGGCTGTGGGTTCGGCGTTTGCAATGCGTGTGCGGTGAAGGTCAAGGACGAGGCGCGTCCCCTGGGATTCAAGTACGCGCGCTGCTGCCGCGACGGCTCGATCTTCGATCACGCGCGGCTGATGTGGTCTTGAGCGCAAAGGCAGGATGATCACCGTCCATGACCAGTGCGAATCGAACGATGGCTGCGCTGCTGCCGGTGACCTTGCTCGGCGTCGACGAGGCACCGGCGCTCGAGCGAGCGTGTGCGGCCGAGGGCCGGGTGGTCAGGCGCGTGAAGTTCTCGGCTGCCGCGAGCGAAGTGTTCGAGGACCCGTTCGCGGTGATCGTGGTGGCGCAGCGCTTGCTGTGCGAGCCGCGGGTGCAGGAGCTCCTGCGCGAATCGCCCGAGCGCGCCGTGGTGCTGGGTGACGGCGGCACGGTGCCGCGGGTCGCGTGCGAGGTGGTGCAGCTGCCGCCAGAACAGGTGGTGGCGGCCATCGGCCGCGCGTCGACGCTGGTGATCGCTCAGTGCCTGGCGCGGCATCGCGCCGAACATCCTGAAGCGCAGCTGATCCTGCGCGGGCGGCCCCCGCGCGTGGTCACGGCAACCGGTGTCGTGAGCTTGATCGAGCGCGCGCCGCTGGTGCTCGACGCGCTGCACAACCACGCGCGCAGCGCCGAGCTGCTCGCGAACGGCGGCACCGAATCGACCGCGGGCGAGATCGGTCTGCCAGACGGCGCAGCGGGCTGGATGTTGATCGGCTTCGAGCTGGTGCCGCTCTTCAGCCTCGATGCGAGCTGCTTCTCGCTCAAGCTGCAGGACCGCAAGCAGGAGTGGCTCGCGGCGCTGCAGCGCGATCGCTCGCGCCGCTTCGATGACCTGGCCACGCTGGCGGGCAACCTCGCGCACGACTTCAACAACTTGCTGCAGGTGATCACCACCCAGGCCGAGCTGATCGCGCTCGACGCCGGCGACCAGCATCCCGATCTGCGCCACGCGCTCGCCCAGATCGAGCGCGCCGCCGAGCAGGGGACGCAGCTCACGCGCCGGGTGCTGGCGTTCAGTCGCGCGCGGCCGCTCGTGTACGAGGACGTCGATCTGCGCGAGCTCGCGCGCGAAGCGCTGCAAGCGTTCGCGAGTCACCGCAAGATCCCGGTCGAGATCCGCCTGTGCGAGACGCCGGCGCTGGTGGCGGCCGATCGTGTGCAGCTGCGCCAGGCGATCTGCGAGCTGATCCGCGCCGTCACCTCGAGCGGACCGGTGGCGCTCGCGGTCACCTGCACGTTGCCGGCTGGCCTCATGGCGCCCGGCCGCCGGCCGCATGCCCAGCTCAGGTTGCGCATGCCGTGCCCGCAGGACCTCGCTCTGCTCGGCGGCGAGATCTTGCTCGATCCGCTCGAGTCGATCGACCACGACACGATCGGTCCCGATCTGGGCAGCGCGCTCGCGTACCGGGTCGTGCACACGCATGGCGGCCGCATCAAGGCCGACCTCGACGGCAGCGACCTCGTGATCCGCATCGTGCTGCCGCTGCTCGGCGGCGGCGGCACGGCGCCGCCCAAGCTGCGACCCCGCGGCGCCGTGCTGCTCGTGGACGACGATCCGGCCGTGCTCGCGGCCGGCGAAGCGCTGTTCGAGCGCCAGGGGTTCGTGACGCTCACCGCCAAGAACGGCAGCGATGCGCTCGAGGTGCTGCAACGTCGCGGACCCGAGATCTCGCTCGCCGTGCTCGACCTGATCATGCCCGGTCTACCGACCGCAGAGCTGATCTTGAAGCTGCGCCACGATTACCCGCACGTGCGCGTGCTCGTGGCCACCGGCTACGGCCTCGGCGCCCACACCCTGCCGCCGGTCGACGGCTTGCTCCAGAAGCCATTCCACATGGAGGACCTGGAGCGCCTGCTGGCCAGATCGAGCCGCGCTCTCGGCGAGGAGACGAGCGCGCTGTGACTGGCGCGGGCGATGGTCCGAGCGCTGCCGCTCGCGCCGCCGCCGGCGGCCCGCCAGTTCCTACGAGCGCGGGCCTCACACTCAGGCGTCGGTGCCGTACATGGTCGCGCCCTGGCCGGCCGACGTCGGTCGGTTCCCTGGCTCGAACCGCTCTACAACCCGATCGACAAAGGAGAGGATCATGGATGGATCCGTGCTCGCCGGTGACGGCACAGGCAGCGTCAACGTGTTCGACCTGATCCAGCAGGGCTGGTACGCTACCTACCCGCTGATGCTGTTCTCGACCGTGCTGTTCGGGGTGGTGATCGAGCGGCTGTTCGTGCTGCGGCGGCTCGCGGTCGCCAACGAGCGGGTCACGAGCGAGGTGTGCGATCGCTTGCAGAAGGGCGACGTCGACGCCGCGTCCAGCCTGATCGCAGCGCAGAACAACTCGCCGGCATCCCGCATCTACGCCGCGCTGCTGCCGCTGATCCGCACCACCGGCGTGGAGCAGATCGTCGAGTTCGGCGAGCGCCGCCGTCTCGCCGAGAGCCGGACGTTGCGCCAGAACATCTGGATGCTCGGCACCATCTGTGCGTCGGCACCGTTCATCGGCCTGCTCGGTACCGTGGTGGGGATCATCAAGTCGTTCCATCAGATGGCGGTGGCCGGCGCCGGCGGCTTCTCGGTGGTTGCCGCCGGCATCTCGGAAGCGCTGGTGGCAACCGCGCTCGGGCTCGGCGTCGGCATCCTCGCCGTGATCTTCTTCAACTACTTGCAGGTGCGCGTGGGCAGCCTCGAGACCACGTTGCGCGTGGGCCTCGGGCGAGTGCTCGAGGCGGCGCAGATCGGAGGCGTGCATGGCGCTCGGTAGCTTCAACGGCGAGGACGGCGAGACCAAGCTGGTGGCCGAGATCAACGTCACGCCGCTCACCGACATCTTCCTGGTCCTGCTCATCATCTTCATGGTGACGCAATCGGCGATCGTCGAATCCGCCGCCAAGGTGGACCTGCCGAAGGCCACGCAGACGACTTCCGAATCGAACGGCATCACGATCGCGGTGACTGCCGATCACCGCGTGTTCGTCAACCAGCAACAGGTGGCGATCGATGCGCTCGAGCGCACCCTGGGCGACCTGCTCAAGAACGACACGCGCAAGCTGGTGTGCTTGCAAGGCGATCGCTCGGTGATTCTCGGCGAGGCGGTGAACGTCATGGACATCGCGTCGCGAGCGGGCGCCCAGGAGTTCTCGATTGCCGCTCAGCGCGAGACCGCGCGCTGAAGCGGCGCGCCTCGGTCATTACCGGATCATGCCGAGAGCGTACTCGAGATGCACCAGGACTTGCCACTGCCCCTTGAGGTCGGCGCGCGCATTCCAGAGGTCGTTTGGGAAGGCGTACTCGAGGAAGTGGATCGCGATGGCGATGCCGACCAGCGCGCGCAGCGCCCATGCGAGCAGCCCAGCGCTCGCGCGCTGCGCCACCACCGCCAGCGGCACCACCATCGGCACGGCGAACTCCGAGGCGACGCGATAGCCGTAGTCCCAGCCGCCCACCCAGATGCCGAGCGCCGCCACGTACAGGGCGATCGGCCATGCCCCGAGCGCAAACACCGTGGCGGTGGCGATGGGCTCGCGCCGCCGGCGCAGCTCGGGCCATAGCCAGACGAACCCGGCCGCGGCCGCGAGCAGGAACGGCGAGTAGCAGAAGATCCCGCGATTGGCGCTGAACAGCGTGCCGAGCAGATGTCGCGGCCAGCTGGTCCACGGCGCGTAGCGCCAGACCTCGGTGCCGCGATAGCCATAGCCGGTCATGAACGGCGAGCCGTAGACGCGCCACGCGTAGTGGAGCCAGAGTGCAGAGAGCGGCAGCGCGCCGGCGAGCAGCGCGAGCAGCCGGCGGCGATCCTGCCACGCGAGATAGACCAACACCAGCAGCGCCGGTGCGAGCGTGGTGGGACGCGAGAGGAAGGCCCATGCGAACGCGAGCCCGGAGAGCAGCGCGCCGGCGGCGCTGCCGAGCGCGATGCCCCACAGCGCGAGCGCGAGGCCGAGCATCGCCGTGCCGTGCTGCCAGGCGTCCTGCGACGCGGTGCTGAACAAGGTCGTGCCGAAGCCGTAGGCCACGGTTGCGAGCCCGGCGCCGCGCTGCAGGCCGAGGCGGCGCAGCGCGGCGAACACGAACGCCACCGACAGCGCCGCGCAGCACGCAGCCGACGACTTGGAGGCGAAGTCGAGCCAATCCTGGCTGACCCTGGGCGCCCGCGCCATCGGCAGCAGGAACGGCACGCAGGCGAGCGTGCTGCCGGGCGGATAGGTGCTGTAGGTCAGGCCATCCGCGCCGTGCAAGAGCGCGAACGACTGCCACAGCGGCGCGACCTGCGCCGCGAACGGCGTGAGGTCGAACCAGCCGTGCCGCATCAGGCTGAGCGCTGCGAACGCCGCCGGCTGCGTGTCGACCTGGAGGTGGCGCGTGCCGTTGCCGAGGTAGATCGTGAGGCTCAAGAGGAACCAGCCGCTCGCCGCAGCCATGCTGCGGAGCGAGCTGCGCGCGCGCTCGCCGCGGCCACCGGCGACCCAGATCCCGAGCAAGACCAAGGCGAGCGCGGCGGCGACGCCGACGAGCAAGGTCAGGGTGAACGAAGCCGGGATCGAGCGCACCATGCCCGCCGATGGTACTTGGCATCGGCACCGTTCGCACCGGCGTATCGCCGCCATGGCGCACGCCCTGCCGCGCCGTCCGCGCGCGGCCCGGGAACTGCCAAAGAAGCTTTGCCCGGCCTAAGTCAGGCCCCTAGAATGAATCGCGTCTTTTCACCCGCGCGGGTTTGCAGAGGAGGTTCTGCATGCCGGAAGCGGTCATCGTCAGCGCGTGTCGAACGCCGATCGGTCGGTTTGCGGGCGGGCTCGCCTCGCTGCGCGCGCCCGAGCTGGGCGCCATCGCCATCGCCGAGGCGGTGCGCCGCGCCCGGGTCGCGCCGGATGCGATCGAGGAAGTGATCATGGGCTGCGTGCTGCAGGCGGGTGTTGGCCAGAACCCGGCGCGCCAGGCCGCACGCGGCGCGAAGATCCCGGATCGGGTCGGGTCCTTCACCGTCAACAAGGTGTGCGGCTCGGGGCTCAAGTCGGTGATGCTGGCGGCGCAGGCGATCCGCGCCGGCGACGCCGAGGTGATCGTCGCCGGCGGCATGGAGAGCATGACCAACGCGCCGTACCTCGTCCCGCAAGCGCGCTTCGGCGCGCGCCTCGGCCATGCGCAGATGATCGATGCGATGGTGTGGGACGGGCTGTGGGACGTGTCCAACGATTTCCACATGGGCATCACGGCGGAGAAGGTGTCGGAGAAGTACGACGTGCCGCGTGCGGCGCAGGACGAGTATGCGGTGCAGAGCCACCGGAAGGCCGTCGCCGCGCACCAGGCCGGCAAGTTCGTGCCGGAGATCGTGCCGGTGTCGATCGCGCAGAAGAAGGGCGCACCGCTGGTCGTGCAGGCTGACGAGGGGCCGCGCGAGGACAGCTCGCTCGAAGGGCTCGCCAAGCTCAAGCCGGCATTCAAGGACGGCGGCACCGTCACCGCGGGAAACGCCTCCACCATCAACGATGGCGCGGCGGCGCTCGTGGTGATGGCGGAGGCGCGCGCGCGCAAGGAGGGCGTGCCGATCCTGGCGCGCATCAGCGGCTATGCCACCGGCGGTCTCGCCCCCGAATGGGTGATGATGGCGCCGGTCGAGGCGGTGAAGAACCTGCACCGGAAGATCGGCACCACCGCGGCGAGCTTCGACCTGTTCGAGGTGAACGAAGCGTTCGCGGCGCAAGCCGTGGCCGTGGTGCGCGAATGCGGCTTCGATCCGGCGCGAGTCAACGTCCACGGCGGCGCGGTCGCGCTCGGCCACCCGATCGGTGCCTCGGGCGCGCGCATCCTCACCACGCTCCTGTATGCCATGGAAGACCGCGGCAAGAAGAAGGGGCTGGCGACGCTCTGCCTGGGCGGCGGCAACGCCGTGGCGCTGGCGGTGGAGAAGTGACGATGAAGCTCGCCGTCATCGGTGCCGGCACCATGGGCCATGGCATCGCTCAGGTGCTCGCGCAGTCGGGGTTGCCCGTGACGCTGATCGACGTCGACGCGCCAGCGCTGGCGCGTGCGCTCGAGGGCATGAAGACGAGCCTCGGACGCCTGGTGAAGAAGGGCGCGCTGCCGGAGACCGAGCTGCCCTCGATCATGGGGCGCATCACCACCGCGACCGAGCTCAAGGCCGCCGCGGCCTGCGATCTGGTGATCGAGGCGGTGTCCGAGAACGTCGCGCTCAAGCAGCGCGTCTTCGCCGATCTCGATCGGCTGTGCATGTCCACGGCGATCCTCGCCAGCAACACGTCATCGATCTCGATCACGCTGCTCGCGGCGGCCACCAAGCGCCCTGCGCAGGTGATCGGCATGCACTTCATGAACCCGGTGCCGGTGATGAAGCTGGTCGAGATCATCCGCGGGCTCGACACTGCCGACGACACGACGGCGCGCGTGCGCGAACTGGCGCTCAAGCTGCAGAAGGTGCCGGTGCTGGTGAACGATTCACCCGGGTTCGTGTCGAATCGCGTGCTGATGCCGATGATCAACGAGGCGATCTACGCGCTGATGGAGGGCGTGGCGACCAAGGAGGCCATCGACGAGATCATGAAGCTCGGCATGGCGCACCCGATGGGACCGCTGGCGCTCGCCGACCTGATCGGGCTCGACGTGTGCCTGGACATCCTCGAGGTGCTGCATCGCGACCTCGGTGATCCCAAGTACCGGGCGTGCCCGCTGCTGAAGAAGCTGGTGCTCGCCGGGCACCTCGGCAAGAAGACCGGCAGGGGATTCTACGACTATCGGGGCAGTGCCTCCTGAGAGCAGCTCGGTCATCGTGAGCGGCCGCCGTTGGCACGCATCGTTTGCACTCATCGCCGGAGGATGATCGTTGACCATCTCGCCAGACGCAGCGGTTTACGAGGAGCTGTCGGACGAGCTCTTGTCCCTGCAGCAGACCGTGCGCGAGTTCGCCGAACGCGAGGTCAGGCCGCACGCGGACCGGCTCGATCGCACGGCCGAGTTCCCGAGCGAGATCGTGCGCAAGGCGGCGGCGATCGGCTTGCTCGGACTGTGCACCGCCGAGGAGTACGGCGGCACCAACATGGGCAATCTCGCCTCGTCGATCGCGGTCGAGGAGCTGTCGCGCGTCTGCGCGTCGACCGGCGTGACCGTCTCGGTGCACAACTCGCTCGTGAGCGTGCCGCTCGGCAAGTTCGGCAGCGACGTGGTCAAGCGCAAGTACCTCCCCAAGCTCGCGACCGGCGAGCTGCTCGGCGCGTATGCGCTGTCCGAGCCGAACGCCGGCTCGGACGCCGCCAACCAGGAGACGCGCGCCGAGAAGCGCGGCGATCGCTACCTGCTGAACGGCACCAAGCTATGGGTGACGTCGGGCGACCATGCCGGCGTGATCATCATCTTCGCGCGCACCTCGCGCGAGGCCTCGTCGCGCGCCAAGGGCATCACGGCGTTCATGGTCGAGAAGGACTTCAAGGGGTTCTCGGTCGGCACCAAGGAGGACAAGCTCGGCATCCGCGCGTCGTCCACTTGCGAGCTGATCCTGCAAGATTGCGAGGTGCCGGAGGAGAACGTGCTGCACCAGGTGGGCGATGGCTTCCGCGTGGCCATGGACACGCTCGACGGCGGACGCATCGGCATCGCCAGCCAGGCGGTCGGCATCACGCAAGCCTGCCTCGAGGCGTCGATCAAGTACGCCAAGGAGCGCCAGCAGTTCAATCAGCCGATCGGCAACTTCCAGGCGATCCAGTGGAAGATCGCCGACATGGCGACGCAGCTCTCGGCCGCGCGCATGCTGACCCGCCGCGCCGCGTGGCTGCGCGATCAGCACCGGCCGTGCGCGACCGAGGCGGCGATGGCGAAGCTGTTCGCGTCGCGGCTGGCGAACTGGGCGGCGGACGAGGCGGTGCAGATCCACGGCAGCGCGGGGTACTCGACCGAGTATCCGGTCGAGCGTTACTTTCGCGATGCGCGCATCACGGAGATCTACGAAGGAACCACCGAGATCCAGCGCCTGGTGATTGCCCGGCACATGATGCAATGACCACTGCGAGCCTCGTCGAGGGAGTGAAGCGAAGGGACCAGCGCGCGCTGTCGCGTGCCATCAGCATCGTCGAGAGCGCGGGCGCTGAATGCGAGGAGCTGATCGATCGAGTGGCGGGCGAGCTCACCCACGCCGGGTTTCGCGTCGGCGTGACCGGGCCGCCGGGCGTGGGCAAGAGCTCGCTCACCGGCGAGCTGATCAAGGCGGCGCGCGCACGCGGCGAGACGGTCGGCGTGCTCGCCGTCGATCCGACCAGTCCGGTGACGGGCGGCGCGTTGCTCGGTGATCGGCTGCGCATGGAGGCGGCGCTCGACGATGCCGGCGTGTACTTTCGCTCGATGGCGACGCGCGGCCACGTCGGCGGGCTCGCATCGGCGACCGCGGACGCGGCCGATCTGCTCGACCTGAGCGGTGTCGACCGCGCGCTGATCGAGACCGTGGGTGTGGGACAAGCGGAGACCGAGGTGATGGGGGTGGTGGATCTCGTGGTGCTGGTGCTCGCGCCGGGACTGGGCGACCAGCTGCAGGCGCTGAAGGCCGGCATCCTCGAGATCGCGCAGCTCATCGTCGTGAACAAGAGCGACCTTGGCGGTGCCGAGCGCGTGGTGGCCGACATCGAGGATGCGCAGAGCTTGCGGCGCGAGGGCATGGCGCGCGCGCCGGTGATCAGCACCTCGGTGACCGGCGGCGCTGGCCTGCGCGAGCTGAACCTGACGCTGGAGCAGGCGATCGCGGCGCGCCTCCACGCCGCGGATCGAGACGAGCAGCTGGTCACGCGGCGCGCGCAGCGCGTGCTGCGCATCCTGAAGGAGCACGTCGACGAGCGCTGGTTTCGCGATTCGAAGCTGGTCGACGACCTGCGCGCGCGGCACCGGCGCGCGGCTGCGGTGCCTCCCTACGCAACCGCGCGCGAGACGTTCGCGCGGCTCTTGAGCGGCGGACTCGGCAAGGTGTGGTGAGCGTATGAACCCGGTGGACGTGACGAGGATGGCAACGACGCGCGAGATGGAGATTGATCCCGAGGAGGCCCGCTCGAAGGAGCGCGAGCCCGTGTATCGACCCAAGCACAAGCTGCGGTTCGTGACGGCGGCGTCACTGTTCGACGGCCACGACGCGTCGATCAACATCATCCGCCGCATCCTGCAGGCGAGCGGCGTCGAGGTGATCCACCTTGGCCACAACCGCTCGGCGCTCGAGATCGTGACGGCCGCGGTGCAGGAGGACGTGCAAGCGATCGCCGTGAGCTGCTACCAGGGTGGGCACAACGAGCTGTTCGCGTATCTCGTGCAGCTGCTGCGCGAGCGCGGCGCGAACGTTCGCGTGTTCGGCGGCGGCGGCGGCGTGATCGTGCCGGACGAGATCGCCGAGCTGCACCGCCAGGGCGTGACGCGCATCTACTCGCCCGACGATGGCCGCAAGCTCGGGTTGCAAGGCATCATCAACGACATGATCGAGCGCTCCGACTTCGCCACCGTGCCGGAGCCGCTGGCGCTCGCGACCAGCTGCGTGACCACCGCCGACTGGGTGCTGCTCGGCAAGCTCATCACCACCGCCGAGATGGGCTACGGCCTGCCCGGGGCGCGCGTCGATCAGTGCAAGGCTGCGCTGCGGCCGCTGCTCACCAGGGCGAGCGCCATCACCGTGCCGGTGATCGGCATCACCGGCACCGGCGGCGCCGGCAAGAGCTCGCTCACCGACGAGATCGTGCGCCGCTACCTGGAAGCCGATCCGAACGTGACCATCGCCATCCTGAGCGTGGACCCGAGCAAGCGCAAGACCGGCGGGGCGCTGCTCGGCGACCGCATCCGCATGAATGCCGTCGATTCGCCGCGCGTCTACATGCGCAGCTTCGCGAGCCGCGGTTCGGCGAACGAGCTGTCGGCCGCGCTCGGGGACGCGATCCTGCTGGTCAAGGCCGCGGGCTTCGATCTGGTGTTCGTCGAGACGAGCGGCATCGGCCAGGGCGACTCGGCGGTGGTGGACCTCGCCGATCTCACGATCTATGCGATGACCAGCGAGTTCGGCGCGCCGACGCAGCTCGAGAAGATCGACATGCTCGACTACGCCGACCTGATCGTGCTGAACAAGTGCGAGCGGCCGGGATCGGCCGATGCGCTGCGCGAGCTGCGCAAGCAGTACCGGCGCAGCCGCAACCTGTTCTCGGGTCCAGCGGACGACGATCTGCCGGTGTTCGCGACCACGGCGAGCCGCTTCAACGATCCCGGTGTGAACGCGTTGTTCGGCGTGCTCGCGCGGCGCGCGGCCGAGCTGCGCGGACCGAGGCTCGACCTGCCGCCCGTGCGGCAGCCGCCGATCGAAGAGCGCCGTCCCAGCCTGATCCCGGCCGAGCGCACGCGCTATCTCGCCGACGTCGCCCGCACCTGTCGCGACTACCGCCGGTTCGTCGAGGAGCAGGTGACGATCGCGCGCCGCCTGCACCAGCTCAAGGAAGCCCGGGTCGAGCTGGAGCGCTACTACGCTGGCGGCCCGACGGCAGGCGACGCGCGCCAGCACGCCGCGCTTGCCGACCTCGAGCACGTGATCGCGATCTACGAGGGCCGTCTCGACGCGACCTGCCGCCGCATGCTCGACGGGTATCCCGAGCTCAAGCAGCGCTATGCCCAGGATCGGTTCAAGTACCAGGTGCGCGACGAGGAGCACGTGGTCGAGCTCGCCACCACCACGCTCGCGGGCACGCGCATGGCGAAGGTCGCGTTTCCGCGCAGCGAGGACCCCGGCGACATCCTGCGCTTCCTGCTGCTCGAGAACGTGCCCGGCGGCTTCCCGTACGCCGCGGGCGTGTTCCCGTTCAAGCGCCAGGACGAGGATCCCAAGCGCCAGTTCGCCGGCGAGGGCCCGCCCGAGCGCACCAACAAGCGCTTTCATTACCTGTCGCGCTTCGACCAGGCGAAGCGCCTGTCGACCGCGTTCGACAGCGTCACGCTGTACGGCGACGATCCCGACGAGCGGCCCGACATCTACGGCAAGGTGGGCGAGAGCGGCGTCAGCATCTGCACTCTCGACGACATGAAGAAGCTGTACGCCGGCTTCGACCTGTGCGATCCCAACACCAGCGTGTCGATGACCATCAACGGTCCGGCGCCGATCATCCTGGCGATGTTCCTCAACACCGCGATCGATCAGCAGCTCGAGAAGATGCGCTCGAGCCTGGGCCGCGAGCTGAACGACGAGGACGTGCGGCGCGTGCGCGAGGCGACGCTGCGCGTGGTGCGCGGCACCGTGCAGGCCGACATCCTGAAGGAGGACCAGGCGCAGAACACCTGCATCTTCTCGACCGAGTTCGCGCTCAAGCTGATGGGCGACGTGCAGGAGTACTTCATCCAGCGCAAGGTGCGCAACTACTACTCGGTCTCGATCAGCGGCTACCACATCGCCGAGGCGGGGGCGAATCCGATCACCCAGCTCGCGTTCACGCTCGCGAACGGCTTCACCTACGTCGAGTACTATCTCGCGCGCGGCATGAAGATCGACGACTTCGCACCCAACTTCTCGTTCTTCTTCAGCAACGGGCTCGATCCCGAGTACACCGTGCTCGGGCGCGTCGCGCGCCGCATCTGGGCGGCGGCGATGCGCTATCGCTACGGTGCCAACGAGCGCAGCCAGAAGCTCAAGTACCACATCCAGACGTCAGGCCGGTCGCTGCATGCGCAGGAGATCGATTTCAACGACATCCGCACCACGCTGCAGGCGCTGATGGCGTACTTCGACAACTGCAACTCGCTGCATACGAACGCCTACGACGAGGCGATCACCACCCCCACCGAGGGCTCGGTGCGCCGGGCGATGGCGATCCAGCTCATCATCACCAAGGAGCTGGGCTGGACCAAGAACGAG
>JAXMBY010000016.1:0-108498 GCA_046349655.1 Planctomycetota bacterium | reverse complement strand
TTCGAGATAGCGATGGGAACCAAACCAGTACGCCTTGCCATCGAACCGCGCCGTGGCGCCCTTGCCAGGAATCATTCGAAAGTCCTTGGCCGATGCGATGGGGGTGCCGGCTACCTTCGCATGAGCGACGATCGCCTGAGCGAGCGGGTGGTCGCTCCGCGCCTCCAGCGCTGCCCCCAATTGCAAGAGCTGTGCGGTAGTCTCGGTGCCAAGAGGGACGACTTCCACCACCGCTGGGCGCCCCTCGGTGAGCGTCCCGGTCTTGTCAAAAGCGAACGCCTTCAACGAGCCCACGGTCTCCATGTGCACGCCACTCTTGACCAGTACTCCATGATGCGCAGATGCAGCCAAAGCGGCGACGATGCTTACGGGAGTCGAGATCACGAGAGCACAAGGGCAGGCGATGACGAGCAGTACCAGTCCTCGGTAGGACCAGATGCTCCACATGCCATCGATGAAGAGCGGGGGCAGAAGGAGAACCGCCAGAGCCAATGCCATGACCACCGGCGTGTAGATCCTGGCGAATCGCTCGACCCATTGCTCGGACGGAGATCGGTGAGCCTGGGCTTCGCCAACCATGCGGACGATGTGTGCCAGGGTGGTGTCGCCAGCGGTCTTCGTGCATTCGACCTCGAGCTCTCCGTTGCCGTTGATCGTTCCGGCAAACACGGTGTCACCGACTGCCTTGGGCGTGGGCATGCTCTCGCCAGTGATGGGCGCCTGGTTGACTTCGCTTGCACCGCTCAGGACTTGCCCGTCGAGCGGGATGCGCTCGCCTGGCATGACGACGAACCGGTTGCCGACCGAGACGGCCTCGAGCCGCACGAGCTCCTCGCTTCCGTCCACCCGCTTGAGTCGCGCACTGGGCGAACTCAAGTCCAATAACGCCTCCACGGCGCGCCGCGCACGACCCACGCTCCATGATTCGAGTGCGAGCGAAAGAGCGAAGAGGAAAGTCACCGTCGCCGCTTCGAACCATTCGCCAATGACAACGGCCCCCACGACGGCAATCGTCATGAGCAGGTTCATGTCGGGCCGCAAACGCTTCAGAGCGAACCATGCCTTGGGGAGGACGTATCGCGTGCCCGCGAGGATTCCGAGAATGAAGAGGACCTTGCTTGCCACTGGCACGTGGTGAGCAATACCAAGGCCCTCCGAACCGAGCGCCACGGATGGTTCGCCCGCCGACAAACCATGAACGATGAATCCTGCAAGGGAGAGGAGGCCGCTTGCCAGCGTGAACAGCGTGCGCCCGTTCCGGACCCAAGACGTGCCATGGCGAGATGGACCTGGACGATCATCCTGCCACACTTCAGCGCGCATGCCTGTCCGGGCGACGGCTTCCAGCACGCGCTCGGCAGACACTTCCGAGGCGACCGTCATCTTGCCATTCACGATGTCGAACGACAGAGCGGAGTCGCCGACCACGTTGCCGACGACCTCCCGCAGGAGGGTCACCTCTTCCGCGCAGTCCATACCGTGGATCTTGAAGCTAGTAGTAGTAGTGCTTGCCATGCCGTCACGGGTTGTCATGGACTTCCGTCGAGTGGTTTGCCCGACCGGATCCGCACGCCCG
Organism: Planctomycetota bacterium; assembly: GCA_046349655.1. Classification (GTDB taxonomy): domain Bacteria; phylum Planctomycetota; class B15-G4; order B15-G4; family JAXMBY01; genus JAXMBY01. The sequence goes on along the minus strand of JAXMBY010000016.1, from coordinate 106,922 downwards.
ATTCCACGGGAATACTGAACACCAGTCCGTCCCCCGGTTGTCCGGTCCGGGCGTGCGTGGCAATCAGGTCACGCACGGAATCAGCGATGTGGTCGGGGACGACGATCTCGAGCTTGATCATCCGCTGGTAGCCGAAGCCTCCGAGCGTGGCGCTCTGGCCTTTGGTCGTATCCGAGGCCCGCTCGCGTCCGAAAGCGCTGACCTCGCAGATGGTCGCGCCCGGGAGGTCTGCGTGGCTGCGCAGCTCGTGCACCACCTTTTCCAGCAGGTCTGGCTTGATGATGGCCTTGATCTCTTTCATGGAAGGCTCCTCTGTCTAGAGTTCGACTTCTGCGGGCTGGCCGGCGAACCAGCGGAAGATCGCCGGCAGGACGATCAGCGTCAGGAGCGTGGACGTCACGATGCCACCGATCACCACGGTTGCGAGCGGTCGCTGGACCTCGGAACCGACGCCGCGAGACAGAACCAGGGGAACGAGGCCGAGGATGGCGACGAGCGCCGTCATCAGCACCGGACGGATTCGCAGCAAGGCACCCTTGACGGCCGCTTCGCCGACGGGCAGGCCCTCGCTCCGGAGCTGGCGGATGTAGGCGACGAGGACCACGCCATTCAGCACCGCGACGCCGAACACGGCGATGAATCCGATCGACGACGGGACGCTCAGGTACTGGCCGCTCGCGAACAGGCCGATGACGCCGCCGATCAGTGAGAACGGCACGTTGAGGAGAATGAGCGCTGCACTGCGCGCATTGCCGAAGGACATGACGAGAAGGACGAAGATCAAGAGGATCGCGAGCGGGACGACGATCGACAGCGTCCGCTGCGCCCGCTGCTGGTTCTCGAACTGGCCGCCCCACTGGATCGAGTACCCCGGTGGCAGCGATGGCGCCACCTTCCTCTCGAGCAGATTCCGGCCCTCCTCGACGAAGCCGCCCAGGTCGCGCCCGCGCACGTTGCACTGCACGACGACGCGGCGCCGCGCGTGCTCGCGGTTCACGGCCGGCGGACCCTCCTCGGGCTCCACCGATGCGACCTGGGCCAGAGGCACTCGGGCACCCGACGGGGTCTTCAGCAACAGCGACTCGATCTGCTCGACGTTGCGCCGGTGGGCAGCATCGAGGCGCATGTAGATGTCGTTGCGCCGGTCGCCGTCCAGGACCTGCCCCACGGCCTCGCCACCCACCGCGGTGGACACGAGATCCATGCAGTCGGCGACGTTGAGCCCGCGACGGGCAACGGCATCCCGATCGGCCTTGACGACGAGCTGGGTCTCGCCGCCGACCTGCTCGAGCTGGACGTCGGAGGCTCCCGGGAGGCCGCGCACGAGCGATTCGATCTCCGCGCCCTTGCGTGCCAGCACGTCGAGGTCATCGCCGAACAGCTTGATGGCAACCTCGGCCTTGACGCCCGAGAGGAGCTCGTCGACGCGGGTCGCGATCGGCTGGCTGAAGTTGAGGAGGATTCCCGGGACCTTGCCGATCTCCTCGTCGAGGACCTGCGCGAGTTCCTTTCGCAGGTGGATGGCGCCCGACTTGAGGCCGATCATGATCTCGTTGTTCGACACCCCCTCGGGATCCCCACCCAGCTCGGCCCGGCCGATGCTCGAGATGGCATAGGCAACCTCGGCGTGCTTCACGATCATGGTCTCGAGGCGGGTGCCGATCTGGATGGCCTCGTCGAGCGAGATCGAGGGGTTCATCGTGACGCGCATGAGGAGCGTCCCCTCCTCGAGCTGCGGGACGAACTCGGTGCCCAGCTGCGGGACGAGTGCGAGCGCGCCACCGAGCAGGACCACCGCTCCGGCGACCACCCATCCGGGGTGGGCCACGGCGCGGCGCACGACGGGCTCGTAGAATCGCTTGACCGCGCGCACGAGGAAGCTCTCGCGCTCCGAGATCCTTCCCCGAAGCACCCAGAACGCGAGCGCGGGAACGAGGAAGAGGGCGATCAGCAGCGAGCCGAGCATCGCGAAGCTGATCGTGAATGCCATCGGCGAGAACAGCTTCCCCTCGACGCCCTGCAGCGTGAAGAGAGGAAGGAAGACGACGATGATGATGAGGACGGCGAAGAAGACCGGTCTGCCGACCTCGCGCGCCGCACGCATCACGGTCGAGAGGCGTTCGCCCGGCGGCGGGTGTTCTTCAGCGAGGTGGCGGACGATGTTCTCGACCATGACGATCGAGCCGTCCACCATCATGCCGATGCCGATGGCGAGCCCGCCCAGGGACTGCAGATTGGCCGAGAGCCCCTGACGATCCATCATGATGAACGCGATCAGGATCGAGATCGGGATCGACAGCAGCACGACGATCGTGCTGCGGAGATTCCACAGGAACAGGAACAGGAGCACGACGATCAGCAGCGCAGATTCCTCGAGCGCCCGGCTCACGGTCTCGATCGCGCGGTGGACGAGGTCGGCCTGGTCGTAGAAGGCGACGAGCCCGATCCTCCGGCAGGCGCACTTCCTTCAACTTCTCCTTGACGCGTTCGATGACCTGCTTGGTGTTCGCTCCCTTGAGCTGCAGGACGATGCCGCTCACGACCTCGCCCTTGCCGTCGCGCGTGACGGCCCCCTGGCGGATCTCCGCGCCATACTCGATCTCGGCCACGTCCCGGAGGTGGACCGGCGTCGCGTCCTCGTGCTTGACGATGATCTGCGCGAGATCGGCCAACCCATCATCGCCACCGCGGATGAACCCAACGCCGCGGATGACGAGTTGCTCGGCGCCCTGTTCGAGGTACCACCCTCCGGCGTTCCGATTCGAGCGGCGGATCCTCTCCGCCACGTCCTCGATCGTCAGGTCGTACTTGAGCAGCTTGTAGGGATCGATCTGCACCTGGTACTGGCGCACTTCGCCGCCGAACGAGAGGACGTCGGCAACGCCGGGAACCGTGCGCAGGGCCGGCTTGACGATCCAGTCGTTGACCGACCGCAGCACCTGGGCCGAGACCCCATGGCCCTCGACCGTGTAGCGGTAGATCTGTCCAAGGCCGGTCGTCACCGGACCGATCTGTGGCTCCGCGAGGCCATCCGGGATCCGCTCCTTCGCGATCTGCAGCCGTTCGAGCACGAGGTTGCGCGCGAAGTAGATGTCGACGTCATCCTCGAAGACCACGGTGACGACCGACAGGCCAGTCTTCGAGAGCGACCGCACCTCGGTCACTCTGGGCAGTCCATTCATCACCGACTCGATCGGGAAGCTGACGAGCTTCTCCACCTCCACCGCAGCGAGGCCGCGGGCCTCCGTGTTGATCTGGACCTGGACGTTGGTGACGTCCGGGAAGGCCGCGACCGGCAGATTCAGGCCGATGTGGATCCCGACTCCGGTCACGACCACGGCGAGAACCGCCACGAGGAAACGCTGCTTGAGCGCGAACTCGACGAGGTGTTCGATCACTGGCAATCTCCTTCACGGAGAGAATCCGGACAAGCGGCCGGCACCGCGAACCGGCGGCCATGCACGACGCTCGCAGACTCGACGTTCACCTACTCCGCCTCCAGGCGTGAGCGCTCGAACTCGCTCTTGAGCAAGTAGGCATTGGTCGTCACGACCTCGTCGCCGACGGCGAGGCCCTTGACCACCTCGACGTTGCGCTCGTCGCGCAGCCCGGCTACGACCAGGCGCTTCTCGTAGGCCGTGTCACCGCCGGCGCCAGCTGCGGGTGCCCGCGAGCGCACGAACACGACGCTCGCGCCATCGATCGTCATGACGGCCGAGACGGGCACGATGATGTCACCGTCGTGGCGCGCGATCTCGAGGTCGACGGTCGCGAACATTCCCGGACGCAGGGGGATCCGCCCTCGAGCCAGATCGTCGGGCGGGTTCTTGACCTGCACGCGTATGAGCAGCGTCCGGGTCCTCTCGTCGACGATGCGGCCGACGAGGCCGACGACTCCGGGGAAACCCTCGCCGCCTGCCCCGAGAACCGAAACTCTCGCTGCCATTCCCTCCATGACCGAAGCGATGTCGCGGTCGTGCACCGAGGCTTGCACCCAGACCTCCGACAGATCGCCAACGAGGAAGGCGTGATCTTCGGGACCGACGCTCTCGCCGAGCGTGGCGTGTCGGTCGAGCACGAATCCCGCGATCGGACTCCGGACCGCATAACGACCATCCAACGTCGAACCGCCCGCGCACGCGGCGACCTCCGCGATCTCCGCCTCGTTCAGCCCCATCGCCCGCAGCCCCCCCTTGGCTGCGTCCAGCTGCACCCGCGCTCGCGCGAGCGCGTTGTCGGCCACCACGCCGAGAACGGCGAGCCTGCGTTCGGCGGATTCGACGTGAAGGCGCGCCTTCAGGGCCTCGCTTTCCGCCGTCCAGAGCTCCGTCGTCGTCTTCAGTCCCTTCTCGTTCAACTCCTTCCAGCGCGCATACAGGCGCTCGGCGAGCCCGGATTCCGAGACCGCCGAGAGGTGGTCCGCCCACGCCTGGTCGAGGTCGACCCATCCGGACGGAGCAAACGGGGCCGGCTCGGTCTTGGCCTCCTGCCCTCGAAGCTGCCGCCACAGCTCGGCGTTACGTCCGGCGATCGCAGCTTCGGCGCAGGCGAGAGTGCACGCCGCCTTCGCCTGCCCCAGCTCGGTCGACTCGATCGTGCACACGACCTCACCGGCCGTCACGGCATCGCCGATGTTCTTGTTGACCTCGCGGATCGTCCCGGGAATGCGCGGCGTCACGTGCGCGGTGCGATCCTCCGCCAGCCGAACCTCGCCGGCAACTCGCAGCAACGACGCGATCGATCCAGGAGCTGCCGGGGCGGTCTCGATGTTCAGAGACTGCGCCGTGGTGGAGTCCATGATGACGCTCGTCCCGACGATGTGGCCCTTGCCGCCGGTCTCGCCCGCTTCGCGACCAGCTTGCTGGTCCTGGTCCTGCCAGCCCACGACGCGGCTGCCGGCGCCGAACCGCAGCCACCCGGTGGCAAGGAACAGCGCGATCGCCCCCGCCAAAGCGATGAGGAGCCCCCAGGCAACCCTGGCCTTCGACATTCTCATCTCGTCACTCCTTGTCCGATCCGAGGTCCGCCAGACGCCGCCCGAGCGAACGCTCGAGCTCGAACAGGGCCGACCCGAACTCGAGCCGCGCAGCGAGGAACTCCCTGCGCGTCCGCAGAGCCTTGTCCTGAGTCGCGATGAGCTGAACGAGGTTGAAGTCGCCGAGCGTTACCCCTGTCTCCGTGAGCCGCGCGTTCTCGTCCAGCGCGGGCTGCACCGTGTCACGGTAGATCGTGATCAACCGCTGCTGCGCCCGCAGGCTTCGGAGCGCCTCGTTCACCTCCGCGCGGCCGCGGTAGACGCGCGAGCGGAACTCCTCGCGCAGCCGAGCACGGTTCGCCTCCAGTGCAGCGATCTCCCCCTGGTTGAAGTTGAAAATTGGCAGGTCGAGGTCTACCGCGCCACCGATCTTGTTGATCGACGAGTTCCCGTCGCCGGCGTCCCGCTCGTACTGTGGGCCAGCGCCGAACCATGGCCAGCTCACGAGACAGGCCAGACGGAGCCGCTGCTCGGCCTGCTCGTAGGCGCTCCTTGCGGCGGCGATATCCGGGCGGTGCTCGAGCATGAGCTGCTCGAGGCGCGGCGGATCGAGCTTCGTGAGATCCGGCTCCGCGAGCTCGCCGCCGGCATCGAGCTCGACCGCGGCAAGAGGCGGCAGTCCGAGCAGCGTATTGAGCTCCTGGAGCGCGCGCTCGAGGTCGGCCGCGGCGAGCGCCTGACCCTGAAGAGCGGACGCATACTCGACCTCGGCGAAGCTGGCGTCGAGGTCCGTCGCATCGCCCAGGCCACGCTTGTCGCGGACGAACTGCCGGACCCGCTCCTGCAGCTTGAGCAGTCCCTCCGCGAGGCGACGCTGCTCCTCCGCAATCAGGACACCGAGGTGCGCCTTGCGGACGTCTGCCGCGAGGCGCCACTCGGCGGCTGCGATCTCGGCATCGACCTCATCCACTCGTGCGCGCGCGAGCGATTGCTTCGCATCGATCTCGCCGGGGCGTGGCGGCACCCAGCTCAAGCCGAGGTCGATCAGCCCGCTGGCGAAGCTCGTGGTGAAACCCTGGATGTGAAGCCAGCTCGCACCGATCGTCGGGTTGGACAGCAACCCCGCACTGACCAGTTCACCTGCCGCGACGCCGCGCACTCTCCGGGCAGCACGCAGCTCCGGACTCAGGAACAGGGCAACGGCAACCGCCTCGTCGGCAGAGAGCGCCCGATTGGCGTCGACGGCGCGCGAGGCTTCCGGGTCTGGTGAGCCCGCTCGCGTGATGTCCGACCGCACGGCTTCCAGGCGAATCTCCTGCAGCTCGTGCAGGAGAGCGCGCGGGTCGAGCGGCTCGGGTCGGTACGACACGCAGCCAGCCGTGAGGGCAAGGCTCACGGCTCCGAGTCGAAGTGGAATTGCGTGGACGCTTCTCACGAACGTGTCTCCACGAGTGAATGCGACTGGCGAGCAACTCGCCGGTCGGTACCTGCCGACAAGAAGACGAACGGCACGGAGGAGGGAAGCCGCGGCGAGAGTAGGATCGACCTGGTCGGCGCGCCTGCCTTGCCCGGGACCGTTTCGGGTCCAGGAGGACAAGGTCCGCTCACGGCGAAGGCAAGCTAGATTCGCAGGACGGTCCGCGCGACCCGAAGGGACTCACCGCAGCGATGGGTCAGGGAGACGTACACGAGGCGCGCGGGTGGCCAGGCCGGCACGAACGCCGTGGCTGGAGCCGGAGCAAATGCCGCGCAATGAATCTGGTGTGCCTGGCGCGTGATGGCTTCGAACGTCACATCCAGGCAGGGCCCACAGTGCTTGCCATTCGCGGGGCTCGCGTGCGGGGCAGAGGTCGAGCAGGGAGCCCGCAGCGATTGGCCGTGCTGTGGACCGGTGCCGCTGCAACATGACGAGGAGTCCGCCTCGAACGCAACGTGTCCGTCCGCGCCGTAGCAGAGGACACCGAAGCGGCTCACCCCGCCCGTCAACGCTTGCGCGAAGACGAGCAGCACGACCAGGCTTCCTCGGATGATGCGAGCTGTCATGTCACCGACATCGCCAGAGCACGCGGAGTCAACACCCGCTCCTTCTAGCAGATGACCAACGGTCGTTCAAGCGCGCCTCGCCCCAGCGCGCGCTCGCACACCAGCAAGGTCACTTGTGGTTGGCGTCGCTCGCCGCAGCAGGCGGCTCCTTGCCGTACCTGGCCTTGAAGTCCGACACGAACCTGTCCTTCAGCTCGGGATGACACTCGAAGCACTGTGATTCGGGTCGGTCGTGCTCCTTGCACCAGTCGCCCTTCTGCTTGAAGCTCGCTGCCAGCTCGGGCTTGCATTGAACGCAGACGGATTCCGGCATCGCGTGTTCCCGACACCAGTCGAGAGCCTCGGCAACCGGGATCAGCGGCCGAGCTGGCACCGGCTTCTCGGTCGCCGACTTCTCGCTCCCGGTCGCCTGATGCTCGGGTCTTGCATCGCAGCCGGACGCGGCAACCGAGACCGCTGCGAGCCAGACGAGAGCCAGTCGTGTCGCAATCGATGCGAACCGCAGGGTGAACCGCATGCGCAATCTCCTTCAGTCTCGAACCTGCACCGCCGCCGGTTGCTCGGCAGCCGAAGACACATGCCCGTGCGCCGCCTCGACGGGCTCCCCCGCCTCGTCTTCCGCCTTGATTGCCGGCTCGAACCAGCCGTACAGGGCAGGAATCACGATCAGCGTGAGCAGCGTGCTGCTGACGATGCCGCCAATGACGACGGTCGCCAGCGGTTTCTGCACCTCCGCACCCATGCCGGTCGCAAGCGCCATGGGCACGAATCCCAGCGCCGCGACCAGCGCCGTCATGAGCACCGGACGCAGCCGCGTGGAACTACCCAGAATGACGGCCGGCTCGGTCGCCATGCCGCGCAGCCGGACCTGACGGATGAACGTCACCATCACCAGACCGTTGAGCACGGCCACACCCGAGAGGGCGATGAAGCCGACGCTGGCGGACATGGAGAAGCCCATGTCCCGGAGCCACAGTCCAACGACGCCGCCAGCAACCGCCAAGGGAACACCGGTGAAGACGAGCAGGGCGAGCCGGATCGAGCCGAGCGAAACGTAGAGCAGGGTGAAGATGAGGGCGAGCGCGATCGGCACGACCACCATGAGTCGCGTGCGGGCACGATCCAGATTCTCGAATTGCCCGCCCCACTCGAGCCGGTAACGGCCCTTGGGCAACGGCACCTTCTCACGGATCTGGCGCTGGGCCTCGGCAACGAAGCTGCCCACGTCTCTGCCACGCACGTTCACTTGCACGCTCGTGCGCCTCTGGCCCCACTCGCGCATGATCGTGGATGGACCTTCCACCTCCTCGATTCGCGCGACACTCGACATGGGAATCCGCTGCCCGGCTGGAGTTGCGAGCAGGATCGAGGCAACGGCCTGCGGATCGCGCCGATCACGATCGGGCAAGCGCACCACCAGCGGGAACCGCAACTGACCCTCGACCACCTCGCCGAGCTGCTTGCTGCCAATCGACTCGACGAGTTCCATCACGTCCTTGGTCGGGATGCCGTGGCGAGCAAGCGCCTGCTGGTCGACCTTGATCTCCAGCACGGGCTGGCCGGTGATCTGCTCGGTGCTCATGTCGGCTGCACCGTCGATGGAGCCGAGAACGGCGCCGATCTTGCTGGCGCTGTCCTTCAGCACCTCGAAGTCGTCGCCGTAGAGCTTCATCGCCACATCCGCCCTGACGCCGGAGATCATCTCGTTCAGCCGCATCTCGATGGGTTGCGTGAGGGCGATGCGCTGCCCGGGCAGGTCGCGCAGCGTCTTCTGCACGAGCTGTGTCAGCTCCGCCTGGGTGGAGGCTTTCTGCCACTGGCTGCGCGGGTAGAGAGACAGGAAGAGATCGCTCAGCTCCACCCCCATGGGGTCGGTCGCCACCTCGGCCGTGCCGATTCGACTCCAGACGTGCTTCACCTCGGCCGGGAAGGCAGCGCGGATCGCCTTCTCCATCTGCGTGTTGTAGCGTACGGACTCGTCGAGGTCGGTGCCGGCCAGGCGCACGACGTTGACGACGATGGCACCTTCCGAGAGTCTGGGGATGAACTCCGAGCCCATGCCGCGGGCCATCATCACCGTCAGACCGAGCACACCCACGGCGAGCAAGACGACGGCGACACGAAAACGCAGCACGCCCCGGAGGACCGGCCGGTATGCCCAGGCGAAGAGACGTACCAGCCACGGGTCCCGCTCCTCCATCTGGTGGGGAAGCAGAAGGCTCGCCAGGACCGGCATGACCGTCAGCGAGAGACTCAGCGAGCCGAGCAGGGCGAAGATGACGGTGAGCGCCATCGGCCGGAACAGCTTGCCCTCGACCCCCTCGAGGGTCAGGATCGGCAGGTACACGATCATGATCATCAGCTCGCCGAACATCGTCGGTTTGCGAACCTCGATGGCGGCGCCGCGCACGACATCCATGAAGCGAGTTCGCCGCTCGCCGTGGGCGATGTGCCGGACGACATTCTCGATCTGGATGACCGAGCTGTCGACGACGAGGCCGAAGTCGATCGCACCCAGGCTCATCAGGCTGCCGGCGATGCCGAAGCGCAGCATGCCGGAGAACGCGAACAGCATCGACAGCGGGATCGCCGACGCGACGATCAGGCCAGCCCGTAGATTGCCGAGGAACAAGAACAACACGGCAATCACGAGCAGCCCACCGTCGAACAGATTCCGCCGCACCGTGTCGATGACGTGGTCGACCAGCTCCGTGCGATCGTACACGGCCTGCACGTTCACGTCCGGCGGCAGCGTGGTCTTGATCTCCTCGAGCTTTGCCTTGAGGCGGGTCGTGACCTCGTGCGTGTTCTCGCCCATGAGCATGAAGCCCAGCCCCAGGACCGCCTCACCCTTGCCATGGGCGGTCACGGCCCCGCGGCGGATCTCCGCTCCCTCGGCGACGTCAGCCACGTCGCGCACGTGGACTGGCACGCCGTCCTTCGCCTTGATGACGATGTTGCCGATCTCCTCGACGCTGGCGACGCGGCCGATGCCTTGCACGAGGAGCATGCTGCCGCCACGCGAGATATTGCCGCCGCCGGCGTTGAGGTTGTTGTTCGCGACAGCTCCGGTCACTTCCTCGAAGGCCAGGCCGTACTTGATGAGCTTCATCGGGTCGATTCGCACCTGGTACTGCTACTCGTAGCCGCCCCAGCTGTTCACCTCGGCCACGCCCGGGACGGTTCGCAGTGCTGGCTTGATCACCCAGTCCTGAATGGTCCGGAGCTCGGTGAGATCCTTGCTGCCCGAGGTGAGCAGGTAATGGAAGACTTCGCCCAGCCCGGTGGCGATGGGTCCCATCTCGGGTCGCGGGACGCCGGGCGGTAGCTCGATGGTCGCCAACCGCTGCGAGATGCGGTTGCGGGCATGGTCGATGTCGGTACCGTCCTGGAACGTCACCACCACCTGCGACAGTCCGAACTTCGAGATCGAGCGGACGTTTTCCAGGCTGGGCATCCCGCTGATTGCTTGCTCGACCGGGAAGGTGATCTGCCGCTCGACTTCCTCGGGACCCAGCGCCGGAGCAACGGTGTTGATCTGCACCTGTACCGGCGTGGTATCGGGAAAGGCGTCGATGTTCAGATGACTGACCGCGATCGTGGCAGCCACGATGAACGCCAGAGTCGACCCGACCACGAGGGCACGATGGCGGAGCGACCAGTCGATGATCCAGTTCAACATGAGCTGCTCCCGCGGCGCGGCCACGCCGTCCACCTGCTCGCTAGTCGTCCGTGCAGCCAGCACCGAGGTTGGCCTTCAGGATCTCGGATTTCAGGACATTGCTGCCGGTGGTCACGACCGCTTCTCCCGGGAGCACGCCGACGAGCACCTCGGTGAATCCGTCCGCCTTGACACCGAGGCGAAGCTTGCGCGTCTGGAAGACGGTGTCGCTCAAGCGCACGAACGCCACGTAGCAGCAGCCTTCCCATTGGATGGCCTCGCTGGGGATGGCGATCGCGCTCGGCGCCTGGCGGATGACGATGTGGGCGCGGCCCCAGGCCCTGGCCGGCAGCCGGCCGTCCGCATCCACCTCGGCACGCACTCTCAGCGTGCGCGTCTGGTCCTCCACGGCCGTGCTGATCCAGGTCACCTTGCCGCCGGCCGACCGGTCGCGCTCGGCATCCGGACGGAACACCACCTCCTGACCGAGCGATACCCGGTGCGCGTCCGCGAGCGGGAGGTCCATGACCACCCACAGCCGCCTCGTGTCGGTGACCACGAGCAACGACTCGGAAGGCTCGACCACCTCGCCTGCCACTGCATGTCGCTCGATGATGACGCCGTCGAAAGGCGCAACCAGCGGGATCAGGTTGGCGGTGGTGGTGTCAGGATCGAAGGTCTTCAAGAGCTCGGCGCTCAGACCGAGGAACTGGATCGTCTGCTTCTGCGGCAGCTTCGCCAGATCTGCCTGCGGCACGGGCAACCCCAGGTTGTTCAACGCTTGCCGGGCGTTGAACAGCTTGATGTCGGCCTCCTGCATCGCGGCTTCCGCCTCCTGCAGCTCGGCCGTGGTCCGCACGTGCACCTCGGCCGACGCGCGCACCCGCTCGTAGATTCTCTGGCGCAGCTCCAGCGAGGCCGCGGCTTCCAGCAGGTCGGCCTTGGCCTTGCCGACCTCGGCTGAATCCACCAGCGCCACGACCTCGCCCTTCCGGACGACCTGACCGACTTCCTTCTCCACTCGCCAGAGCCTGCCTCGAACCGGCGAGGCGATCTGCGCAAAATGCGTGCGGTCGTAGTCGGTCTCGGCGTTCACATCGAGCGTGGCGGTCATCGCCCTCTCGGTCACGTTGGCGAGGTGGATGCCCGCCTTGGTCACTGCCGCCGCGGATGCGAACTGCACGCGTCGGGCATGGGTCTGGCAGGTCTTGGGGTCCTTGCCAGGCCGGTTGGTGAGCGGCCGTGCCGCGGTCATGTCCGGCCGCTCGTGATTGGCCACTGGTTGCGGGGCAGGCGCGGTCGCCGCATTCAGCGGCGGCAGCACGACCGCGCCAGCGTCGTTGGCGGATACGTCGCCTTTCACCGCGATCTCCGGGTGACACGCGGTACACGCTGACTCGGGAACGCCGTGCTCTGTGCACCAGTCACCCGCGACACCCCTGGTCAGGATCTCCGGGTGGCAGACCGTGCATCTCGACTCCGGCACGCCGTGCTCCTTGCACCAGTCGGCGGGACTTGCTCCCGCCAGCTCGGGGTGGCAGGCGATGCAGGTCGAGTCCGGCACGTTGTGCTCGGCGCACCAGTCTTCCTTTTCCCCCGCTTCGGTGCCCGCGAGGTCAGACAAGTGCGGCACCTTCCAGCCCGTACGATGGCCCCACGAGGCGAGCCCGCCGAGCGCCGCCAGGACGAGCAGCGTCGGCATCTGGCGCAACAGGTACGCACCTGCGTGCGCTCCGCGCCTGGATCGGGATCTGCCCGCCCGTGCCTCGGGCGCGCGGTCGTTCTCGGTCGATCGAGTGTCTTGGCCAGTCATTGGCAAACTCGCTCCCTTTTCAGCCTTCGCGGTTCTTGCTTCGACCGTCGGCAGCTGGAAGACGATCCAGGGCGACGCCATATCGGGCCGACCTGGTTCCAGGTCGAGGAAGAACATGCCGCGCCGGACACCGAGCGTCGTTCCGCGCCCTCGCGGCACACGGCGCCACGGCGGTGCGCCGATGGCAATCCTGACCTGGGGGAGGACACCCACGCTGCTCGAGCGGGCCCGGCGAGCAAGAGGGAGGTGGCTAGCAGCGAAGCTGGACCGTCGCGAGGTGCGGGCACCAGCCGCGGCATGGTCCAGGTGCGAGGCGATGTGGCGAAGGGGTTCGTGAACCGATCGCGAGCGGCGCGATGGGCTGGAACACGCAGCTCGCGGCTGGCAGATGCGAGAACCGCGGGCCGTCGATTGCCGTTCGCTGATCGCGCTCGGTGGCAATCGGGATGTCGACACACTGATCGCAGGCGGCCGAGAGTGCCGGCGCGTGCGAGCCGGCCTTCGATCGACCCTGGCTGCCTGCCTCGCGAGCCCGGCAGCAGCAGGAAGCACCGAGGTTCTCGAGGCAGCGGTGCCCATCCTTGCCGATGCAGAGGATCGTCACGGCGCCAGGGCCCGCGCCGGCAAGGTGGAGGACGAGCAACGAGGAGAGCACGATTCGCATGCGGCATCTCGATGGTTCGCGAGGACACGAACGATCATACGCAGATCCGTTGCCCGAGCAAAGGGGGTCCATTTTGCGGCGCCGCTTGCGGTGCGCGAGCGACGACGCCGATCAGCGGGCAAGCAATCCCTCCTGCCCGAGGCGCTCGAGCATGGCCGCGGCGATCCGGCGGTGCGCGGCCGGCGTCCAGTGCTGCGTGGGCAGGAACCACGACGGCGCCGGCGCAGGATCGGCGTGCAGCACGCTCGCGAGCGAACAGCAGCGCGCACCGCAGGCGCGGCTCACCTGGAACAGGAACTGCTCGCGCGCGGCGGCGGCATCGGCCTGGGTCAGGTCATCGGCCATCGGCAAGTACACGAACAGCGGCACCGCACCGGCGCGCGCGATCGTGGCGCTCATCTCGGCGAGCAACGCGGCAGTGATCGCGCGCGACTGCTCGAGCGTCGTGCCGGACTTCCAGCGCAGCGCCTGGCCGGCGATGTTCACGAGATCCCACATCTTCGGCCGCAGGAACTCACTCCGCAGCACCGCCTCGGGGGTGGGCACCGGGCTGTGCGTGAGCACGAGCTGGCCCGCGCGCAGCTCGAACCTGGGCTTGGCGAAGTCCCGGAACGCGAGCACGTTGCGGAACATGTCCTGGTGAACGAAGCCGAGGATCACGAGGTCGGCGTGGTACTTCACACCCTCCTCGCGCAGGTAGATCAGCATCTGATCGTGCCCGTAGCCGTGCACGCCCAGGTTCAGCACCTCGCAGCCGGGCAACAGCGCTTGCAGCTGGCCGGCATAGCACTCGTCGTCAGCCACGTCATCGCCGAACGTGAAGGAATCGCCGAGCAAGAGGATGCGCGGCACTCCGGGCCGCCGCTCGTAGGTGAACTCGCGCTCGCCGCGCAGGCCCTGCGAGTTGGTGCTGAGCCGCTTGCCGCCGGGCAGCGGCACGGCATGCAGACCGGGCTTCACGCTCCAGCCGCGGGTGCGATGGTAGAGATCGAATGCGTACACGATCTCGCTGGCGCGCGGCCGGTGGATCCAGCGCAAGCGCCAGGACGAATCGTCTTGCTGATCGATCAGCCGGAACAGCGGATCCCACGCGACAGCGATGCGCGCCGCAACCTCGAGCAACGACAGCACCCAGATCGAGCCAACCACGATCTTCACCAGCACTCGCCTGCGGTTGATCGGGTGCCGACCTTGGCGCATCGAACGACCTAGCCCTCGCGGCGGCTGAACCGGTCAGGCATAATCCGGGGTCCTCGGGCAGTGAGCCCGTGAGCCTAGTCGCTGGACGATTCGCAGGCAAGGCAGAGGTCGCACATGCAGCGCACAGCATTGGTCACCGGTGGCGGCCGCGGCATTGGCCAGGCGATCGCGCGACAGCTTGCGAGCGAGGGTGCGCGCGTGGCGATCGCTGCCCGCACGCAGGCACAGCTCGACGCCACGGCCGGCGCGATCCGCGCGCGCGGCGGCGAGTGCCTGGTGCTGCCGATGGACGTCGCCGACGAGCGCTCGATCGTGCACGGCATCGCGCTGCTCGCCCGCAGCTGGCCGCAAGTCGACATCCTGGTGAACAACGCCGGCGTCGGCGGCGGCTTGCCGATCACAGCGCGGGGCGAGGCCGACCAGCGCTGGCAGCACACCATCGACGTCAACCTGGTCGGCATGTACCGGGTGACGCGCGAGTGCCTCGCGCTCATGCCGGACGGCGCCCGGATCATCAACATGTCGTCGGTGCTCGGCCGCTTCGGCGTGGCGGGTTACACCGCCTACTGCGCGGCCAAGCACGGCGTGCTCGGCTTCACGCGCGCGCTCGCGCTCGAGCTCGCGCCGCGCCGCATCACGGTGAACGCTGTGTGTCCGGGCTGGGTCGACACCGAGATGGCGGCGCACGGGATGCAGAACGGCGCGCACGCCACGGGCGTCACGTTCGAGGAGTTCCGCCGCCAGGCGCTCGACGCGGTGCCGCTCAAGCGCATCATCGAGCCGGCCGAGGTGGCCGCGCTGACCGTGTTCCTCGCCTCGCCGCAAGCGTCGGCGATCACCGGCCAGACCTACAACATCTGCGGCGGCCAGACCATGGACTGACTTCGGCCTGGCGCCGCCGCCGGCAACCGGGTATGTGAGAGGGGCCTCACTGCCCTTGCGCGCTGGAGAGCTCGTCCATGAGTCTCGCGTCACCGCTCGACCGCCGCACGTTCCTGCGGCTGTGCACCGCCGCCGGCATCACCTCGACCGTGCTCGCCGACCAGCTGTTCGCCCAGGCGCAGCAGGGCGTGGCGATCACCAAGGAGATGATCGCCGACGTGGAACGCGTCGCCGGCCTGTCGTTCACCGACGCACAGCGCGAGATGATGGCGAACGGGCTCAAGGACAACCTGCGTGCCTACGAGCGCTTGCGCGCCATCGCGCTCGACAACAGCGTGCCGCCGGCGCTCGTGTTCCAGCCGCATCTGCCGAGCATGAAGCTCGACACCGTTGCGCGCGAACCGATCTACTCCGAGCCGCAACCGCTCGACGTGCCGGACGATCTCGAGCAGCTCGCGTTCGCGCCGGTGCTGCAGCTCGCGCGCCTGCTGCGCGAGGGCGACGTCAGCTCGGTCGACCTGACCCGCATGTATCTGAACCGGCTGAAGCGCCACGGCGATCGCCTGCACTGCGTGGTGACGCTCACCGAGGAGCGCGCGCTGCAGCAAGCGGAGCGCGCCGACCGCGAGATCGCGGCCGGCAACTACCGCGGGCCGCTGCATGGCATCCCGTGGGGGGCGAAGGACCTGCTCGCCACCAAGGGGGTGCGCACCACCTGGGGTGCCGAGCCGTACCAGGACCAGATCATCGACGCGGATGCGACCGTGGTCGAGCGCCTCGACGCCGCTGGCGCGGTGCTGGTCGCCAAGCTCAGCCTCGGCGCGCTGGCGATGGGCGACGTCTGGTTCGGCGGCACGACGCTCAATCCGTGGGACGAGAAGACCGGTTCGAGCGGCTCGTCGGCCGGCTCTGCCGCCGCCACGGTCGCGGGCCTGGTCGGATTCGCGCTCGGCACCGAGACCCTCGGCTCGATCGTGTCGCCCTGCACCCGCTGCGGCGCGACCGGGCTGCGCCCGAGCTTCGGCCGCGTGAGCCGGCACGGGGCGATGGCGCTGTCGTGGAGCATGGACAAGATCGGCGCCATCGCCCGCTGCGTCGAGGACTGCGCGGCGGTCCTGCACGCGATCTGCGGCCCTGACGGCCGCGACCCCTCGCTGGTCGACGTGCCGTTTCGCTTCGACGCCCGCGTGGCGCCGGGCGAGCTGCGGGTCGGCTACCTGGCCGGCGGCTTCGAAGGCGGGCGCCGCGGCGGCGACGCGCACCGCCAGACGCTCGAGGTGCTGAAGCAGCTCGGGGCAAAGCCGGAGCCGGTCACGCTGCCCAGCTATCCGCTCGATGCGCTCGGCATCATCTTGAGTGCCGAGGCCGCCACCGCATTCGACGATCTCACGCGCAGCGAGGACATCAACCGCCTGAAGCGCCAGTCGCCGGATGCGTGGCCCAATCTGTTCCGCAGCGCGCGCGCCATTCCGGCGGTCGAGTACCTGCGCGCCAACCGCGTGCGCACGCTCCTGATGCGCGACATGGCGCAGGTGATGGCGAAGGTGGACGTGCTGGTGACGCCCTCGTACGCGGGCAACGTGCTGATGCTCACCAACCTGACCGGCCATCCATGCGTCGTGCTGCCGAACGCCGCCGACGACAAGGGTCGGCCGACCCAGAGCATCAGCTTCATCGGCGGCCTGTTCGAGGAAGGCAAGGCGCTGGCGCTGGCACGCGCATACCAGGAGGCCACCGACTTCCATCGCCGCCACCCCGCGCTGGAAGGCTGAACGCCGCTCCCTCGCCGGCGCGTTCAAGCGCCGGCTGGCGCGCGCGCGCCACGCGGGCGCGCCCCGCTGCCTGGCCGCGGGTCGTGCTGCTCGTACTCGAAGCGCGCCACCAGCTGCTGCAGCTCCGCCGCCATCCTGGCGAGCGACGCGGATGCCGCTTGCGAGTGGTTCGCGCCCTCCATGGTGTGCGACGCCGTGGTCGCCACGCTGGTGATGTTCTGGGCGATGTCAGCGGTCCCCCTGGCAACGTCGGCGACGGTGCGGTTGATCTCGCTCGTGGTCGCGCTCTGCTGTTCGACCGCGGCGGCGATGCTGCCCTGGATCTCGTTGATCTGGCCGATGATCGTGGTGATCTCGGCGATCGCATCCACCGCGCCCCGGGTGTCGCTCTGGACGCCCTCGATCATGCCGCCAATGTCCTCGGTCGCCTTGCGCGTCTCCTTCGCCAGCTCCTTCACCTCGTTCGCGACCACGGCGAAGCCCTTGCCCAGCTCGCCGGCGCGCGCCGCTTCGATGGTCGCGTTGAGCGCGAGCAGGTTGGTCTGCTCGGCGATCGTGGTGATCACCTTGATGACGTTGCCGATCTCCACGCTGCTGCCGCCCAGGCGCGCCACGGTCTGGTTGGTGGTCTGCGCCACGCGCACCGCCTGCGTCGCGACGTTGGCCGCGTTGGCGGCGCTCTTGGCGATCTCCTTGATGCTCACCCCCATCTCGTCGGTACCGGCGGCGACGGTGTGCACGTTGCGGCTGATCTCCTCGGCCGCGGTCGACACGACATGCGACTGGCCCGCGGTCTCGCTGGCGTGCACGCCCATCTGCTGGCTGACGGCAGCGAGCTCCTCCGCGGCGCTCGCGAGCGCGGTCGCGTTGCCGGCGATCGAGGCGACGCTGCCGCGCAGGTCGCTCAGGAACTTGCTCAGGCCCTCGCCCATGCGACCGATGGCGTCGTCGCCCGATACCGGCACGTCGCGGGTGAGATCGCCGCGCGCCGCGGCTTGCACCACCTCCAGCATCAGGTCGACCTTGGCCTGCAGATCTTGCGCCTGATGCATCTCGCGTTCGTGCGCCTCGCGTTCGCGCTCCTGCGCTTCCTGGATGCGCCGCTCGTTCGCGAGCTTCTCGGTCACGATCTCCCAGGAGATCATCGGCCCGAGGTAGTTGCGATCCTGGTCGTAGATCGCGCACGCGAGCGCGTCGATGGTGTCGCTGCCGATGCGAACCAGATCGCGGCGCGGGAAGCTCGCGCGCTCTGCCAGCAAACGGTGGTAGTCGCCATCGCCGCCGAAGAAGTCGATCGAGCGGCCGATCAATCGGTCCACCGGACACGGCAGTGACTTCTCGAGCCGGCCGAGCGCCTTGCGGCACGCCGGGTTCATGTAGCGCAGCATCAGGTTCTGATCCGTGTACATGAGACAGAACGGCGCGTTCTCGACCATCGACAGGATGCGGTGCAGCTCACGCTCGCTCTCCTTCTGCTTCGCGTACGCCTGCCAGTCGATCGACGTCGCCTGCACGGCATGCCGCATGCCTTCCACGGTGGCGTTGAACGCCTCGGCGATCTTGCCAATCTCGTCGCCCGAGGTGACCTCGAGCTGCTGCTTCAGGTCGCCGCGCGCCAGCGCCTCGAGCCCGCGCATCGCCGCGGCGAGCGGCCGCGTCATGCGGCGTGCGACCAGGAACGCGGCCGCCGCGATCGCCAGGGCACCGACCACGCCGATGATCGCGGTGAAGTTGCGCAGCTCGCGCGCCGGAGCGAGCGCCTCGTCGAAGTCCTGGCGCACGAGCACGCCGAAGCCGTAGCCCTTGAAGCCGGGCGCACCGTGCGACGCCGCGTAGCCGTTGATCTGCAGCACGCCGCGGCGCCGGTGCAGCTCGGTCGTGTAGCCGCTCTTGCCCTCGCCCAGTGCGCGTGCCGCCTCGAGACCCTTGCTCGTCAGGTTGACGGTCAAGATCGCAGCGGGATCGGCGTCGTCGAGCAGCGCTCCATCGCGCGCGAGCAGCTGCGTCTCGATCGTGGTGATGCCTTTCGCCCGCAGCGATTCCCTGAGCTCGGACATGATCTGGCCGACGATCCGATCCCACGAGGCACGATTCGACCACACGCGCACGATCTTGCCCTGCTCGTCGTACACCGGCGCCGAGAAGTTGAGCGACAGGCGCTGGCCGGGGTAGAGCTCGTCGACCAGCGGATCCTGGATCGGATCGGCATAGTAGCTCTCGCCGCTGTGCACGTCGCCGCGCGCGATCTTCTCGAACCACTCCTCGCCGCGCACGCTGCGCCCGATCAGCTTGCTCGTGTCGAGCGGCCGGCCATCGGCGGCGACGCTGTTCACGGCGATGATCCTGCCGTCCAGGTCGGCCACCATCATCAGGTCGTACACGCGATACGCCTTCATGTAGCAGTTCGCCACCGCCGTGGCCTGCTCCGGCGTACCGCGCGCGAGCGGATGGAACGCCACGGCTTGCACGTCACCGTAGCGCTGGTACAAGCTGCGATCGATCTTGTCGATCGCGCCCTGGGCATGGCTCAGCATCGTCTCGCCGGTCTTGCGCCGCACGAGGTTCTCGGAGCAGTAGTCGTACGTCAACCAGCCGGCCGCCACCAGCGGCAGCAAGCCGAGCACGAGACAGGTGACGTTCAGCCTGGTGCCGATGCTCTTGAACACGAACCACGAATGAGGCGAGCCCATGGGCGAACCTTCCTCGGCCGGCGTGCGGGCCGCCGGCGACGCAGATCTCCTCTGCCTGATGCTCAAGCCGGTATCGGCCGCGCACGCGCAACGTCTCAATGGCAAACGCGCGCGCGGCACGGGCCGGGCCGGCCGCACCGTCACGGGCCTGAAACGCACGCCGCGACCTGTCGCGGTGGAGCTCACGCCGAGCCGGCCGCGTTGCGCGTGCAAGCGCACGGCGGGGCGTGGCCACGCCAGCGTTCCACGCCGGCCGCACAGTGTGATTTCCGGTTAAGCACCGCGTGTCCGGTGGTCCGAAGAAGTGTGCCTGGAGCAGAGCCATGGACGACATGGACAGCCTGGTGCGAGAGTTCCTGGTCGAGAGCCACGAAAACCTCGACCGGCTGGACCGTGACCTGCTCGCCCTGGAGAAGGACCCGCTGGCGCGTGACGTGCTGGACAGCATCTTCCGCACCATCCACACCATCAAGGGCACCTGCGGCTTCCTGGGATTCACCAAGCTCGAGAAGATCGCCCACGTCGGCGAGAGCGTCCTGGCGCGCATGCGCGAGGGCGCGCTCTCGTTCAACACCGAGATCGCGAGCGTGCTGCTCACCATGGTGGATGCGATCCGCGCGATCCTGGCCGCCATCGAGACCGCCGGCAACGAGGGCGACGGCAACTATGCGCCGCTGATCGAGAACATCACGCGCCTGCAGGACATCGCCGCCGCGGCGAAGGCACAGACCGCGAGCGCGGCCTCCGCACCGGAGCCTGCCGCGGCGCCCGAGGCGCTGAGAGACGTCCGGGCCGCCGGCGTCAGCGACGCGTCGATCCGCGTCGATGTCGGCCTGCTCGACAAGCTGATGAACCTGGTCGGCGAGCTGGTGCTGGCGCGCAACCAGATCCTCCAGTTCACGACCACGCAGAAGGACGGCGCGTTCGTTGCCACCACGCAGCGGCTCAACCTGATCACCACCGAGCTGCAGGAGAGCGTGATGAAGACGCGCATGCAGCCGATCGGCAATCTGTGGAGCAAGTTCCCGCGCGTGGTGCGCGACCTCGCGAACACGATCGGCAAGCAGGTCCTGATCGAGATGGAGGGCAAGGAGACCGATCTCGACAAGACCATCATCGAGGCGATCAAGGATCCGCTCACGCACCTGGTGCGCAACTCGGTCGATCATGGCATCGAGCCGCCGGACGTGCGCGCCGCGCGCGGCAAGGCGCGCGGCGGCCGCCTGTTCCTGCGCGCGTTCCACGAGGGCGGCCAGGTCAACATCGAGATCAGCGATGACGGCGGCGGCATCGATCCCGAGAAGGTGAAGAAGAAGGCGCTGCAGCGGGGCATCATCGCGCCCGATCAGGCGGCGCGCATGGGCGAGCGCGAGGCGGTCAACCTGATCTTCCTGCCCGGCTTCTCCACCGCCGAGCAGGTGACCAACGTGTCCGGCCGCGGCGTCGGCATGGACGTCGTCAAGCGCAACATCGAACGCATCGGCGGCACCGTGGACGTGCAGAGCAAGGTCGGCCAGGGCACGACGGTGAAGATCAAGATCCCGCTCACGCTCGCGATCATCCCGGCGCTCATCGTCATGTCCGACGGCGACCGCTACGCGATCCCGCAGGTGAGCTTGCTCGAGCTGGTGCGCCTCGAGGGCGCCCAGGCGCAGTCCGGCATCGAGATCGTGCACGATACGCCGGTGTATCGCCTGCGCGGCAACCTGCTGCCGCTCGTGCAGCTGCATCGGCAGCTGGGCGGCGCCGCCCAGACCGGCGCCGACGTGGTGAACATCGTCGTGCTGCAAGCCGACGAGAAGCAGTTCGGCCTGGTGGTGGACAGCATCTGCGACACCGAGGAGATCGTGGTCAAGCCGCTCAGCAAGCACCTGAAGAACGTCGAGGCATTCGCTGGCGCGACCATCATGGGCGACGGCAGGGTCGCCCTGATCCTGGACGTGCTCGGCATCGCCCGCATGGGCGGTGTGGTGTCGGCGTCGTCGCACGATCGTGCACTGCTCGAGCGCGCGGCCGAGGCGCACGTGGATGCTGGCGACCGCCAGTCGCTCCTGGTCTGTGGCGTGGGCGATCGGCGCGTGGCGATCCCGCTGCTGCTGGTGGCGCGCCTGGAGGAGCTGCCCACGCGCTGCATCGAACGCTCGGGCGCGCACGAGGTCGTGCAGTACCGCAATCGCATCCTGCCGCTGGTGCGCATCGCCGCGCTGCTCGGCACCACCGCCGCCGAGCCGGCCGCGCACGATCGCCAGCACGTGGTGGTGTACGCCGATCAGGAGCGGCTGGTCGGCCTCGTGGTGGACCGCATCATCGACATCGTCGAGGAGTCGGTCGTGGTCAAGGCCAAGAGCGCGCGCCAGGGCATTGCCGCGACCATCGTCGTGCAGCAGAAGGTGACCGACCTCCTCGATCTGCACGGCCTGCTCGCGAACGCTCGCGATCTGGTTGGCGCGGAAGCTCTGGCAGGAGCCTAGTCGTCGATGAGCCGCGCACGACAGTTCTGCACGTTCCATCTGGACCGGCTGTTCCTCGGCGTCGAGGTCGAGAAGGTCCAGGAAGTCATCCGCTACCAGGAGATGACGCGCGTGCCGCTGGCAGCCGAGGTGATCCGCGGCTTGATCAACCTGCGCGGCCGCATCGTGACCGCCATCGACCTGAGGCGGCGCCTGCTGCTCTCGCCGCGCGACGAACGCGCCAGACCGATGAACGTGGTACTGCGCACCGATGACGGCGCGGTGAGCTTGCTGGTCGACGAGATCGGCGACGTCATCGAGGTCGAGGACCAGGCCTACGAGCGCGCGCCGGACAACGTGAGAGCGCCAGCGCGCGACCTGATCCGCGGCGTCTACAAGCTGAAGGACAAGCTGTTGCTCGTGCTCGACACCGAGAAGACCGTCTCGCTCAACGCTTCGGTGAGCGACGGTGAGCATGTCGCGCCGGCAGCGGTCTAGCACGGGAGCGACTCCATGCGCGCACTTCTCGTCGATGACTCGCGGGCCCTTCGGGCCATCGTCGGCCGCACGCTCAAGGAGCTCGGCTTCGAGGTGACCGAGGCAGCGCACGGCAAGGAGGCGCTCGAGCGGCTGCGCGAGCACGGCCAGCCCGACCTCGCGCTGCTCGACTGGAACATGCCGGAGATGAGCGGTTACGAGCTGCTGCAGGCGATCCGGCGCGAGGCAGCATGGCAGGGTTTGCCGGTGATGATGGTGACCACCGAGTCCGAAACCACGCAGGTGAAGCGGGCCCTTGCCGCCGGCGCCAACGAGTACCTCATGAAGCCGTTCACCAAGGAAGCGCTGCGCGACAAGCTCGTCTCGCTCGGCCTCATCCCCTCCGGGCCAACATGAAGCCGATCCGCGTCCTGGTCGTCGACGATGCGGTGGTGGTCCGCCGGGTGGTGGCCGACACGCTGGCTGCCGATCCCGACTTCGAGGTGGTCGGCACCGCCGCCAACGGCAGGCTGGCGTTGCAGCGCCTCGAGCGCCACGACGCCGATGTGATCGTGCTCGACCTGGAGATGCCGGAGATGAACGGGCTGGAGACGTTGCTCGCGCTGCGCCGCATCCGGCCGCACTTGCCGGTGATCATCTACTCCACGCTCACCGAGGACGGCGCCGAGGCCACGCTCGAGGCGCTCGCGCTCGGCGCCACCGATTACGTGACCAAGCCGAGCGGTGCCGGCAGCCTGGACCTCGCCATCCGCAGGCTCAAGGACGAGCTGCTGCCGAAGCTCAAGGGGCTGTTCGCGCGGCCGGCGGCGGCTGCGCGCCAGACACCGCCGCCCGCGCCGGCCGGGCGCATCGACATCGTCGTGATCGGCGCGTCCACCGGCGGGCCCAATGCGCTTGCAGAGATCGTGCCGAGCTTCCCGAGCGACTTGCCGGTGCCGATCCTGATCGTGCAGCACATGCCGCCCCTGTTCACCAGGCGCCTCGCGGAACGGCTCGCGGCCAGGGCAGAGATCCCGATCGAGGAGGGCGTCGCGTGCCAGGTGGTCGCGCCGGCGCGGGCATGGATCGCGCCCGGCGACCACCACCTGACGGTGGCGCCGCAGGCTGAGACGGTCACGCTGCAGCTGAACCAGGACCCGCACGAGAACTCGTGCCGGCCCTCGGTCGACGTCCTGTTCCGATCGGTGGCCCGGCTCTACGGCCCGCGCGCGCTCGCGGTCGTGCTCACCGGCATGGGCCAGGACGGCCTGCGCGGCTGCCAGGAGCTGCGCGCGGCGGGCGCGCAGATCGTCGTGCAGGACCAGTCGAGCTCGGTGGTCTGGGGGATGCCGGGGGTCGTCGCCAGCGCCGGCCTTGCCGACCAGGTGCTGCCGCTCGCCGAGATCGGTCCGGCGATCGTGCGCCGCGTCGCCGCGCGGCGCTCGGCGGCCGGGCGTCCGCGAGGGCCGCGCAATCCCGAAACGATAGGCAGGTAGCGTGGCGCTCTCGAAGACAGACTTCGATTACGTGCGCGAGCTGGTCCACCGCCACTCCGCCATCGTGCTCGAGCCCGGCAAGGAGTACTTGATCGAGGCGCGCTTGCTGGCGCTCGCGCGCAAGCAGGGCGCGGCCAGCATCGAATCGCTGGTGGAGCAGGTGCGGACCTCGCCGCTGCAGGAGATGCGCCAGAAGGTGGTCGAGGCGCTGACCACCGGCGAGACCAGCTTCTTCCGCGACCTGCATCCCTGGGAAGCGCTGCGCACCACGCTGGTCCCCGAGCTGATGCACAAGCGCGCCAGCGACCACAGGCTCGTGTTCTGGTGCCTCGCGTGCTCGACCGGCCAGGAACCGTACACGCTCAGCATGCTGCTCAAGGAGCACTTCCCGGCGCTCGCCTCCTGGACCGTGCAGCTGATCGCGGCCGACATCTCGCGCGAGGCGCTCAAGCGTTCCGCAGCTGGTCGCTACACCCAGCTCGAGGTGAATCGCGGGCTGCCGGCGACGATGCTGGTCAAGTACTTCGAGCGCGACGGGCTCGAGTGGCAGGTGAAGCCCGAGCTGCGCCGTTCGATCGAGTTCAAGGAGCTGAACCTCGCCGGTGTCTGGCCAGCGCTGCCGGCGCGACGTGGTCTTCATCCGCAATGTGCTCATCTACTTCGATGTGCCAACCAAGAGGACGATCCCGGCAAGATCCGCCAGTTGATGCCGCGCAAGGACGGCTACCCGTTCCTCGGCGGCGCCGAGACCACAATCAACCTCGACGACGCCTTCGAACGGTTGCAGATCAGCAAGGCTACAGGTTGCGAGGCTAGCAGCAGGCCTGACGTTGAGGAGGGCTTCATGCCCATTGCCGACAGCGACATCAGTCAAGTCACGGAAGCCATCTGGGGCTCCGTGCTGGGAATGCTCTCCGAGCGCAGCGACACGCCGGTGATCGTGGATCACGGCCACCAGCCGCTCGCCCACGACACCATCGGTCGCCATGTCACGGCGTGTGTGCACATCACCGGCACGTGGCAAGGCGCCGTGGTGTCTACACTGGCGGCGCTGGCGCGCAAGACCGCCTCGATGATGTTCGGCATCGATGGGGAGACGCCTCCGATTCGGAGATCTGCGACGCGGTGGGCGAGATCGTGAACATGGCGGGCGGCAACATCAAGGCGCTCCTGCCGGCGCCCTCGCAGCTGTCGCTCCCCTCGGTCGCCGAGGGCCTCGACTACCGGCTCAGCGTGCCCGGGGCTCGCTTGCAGGCCTGCGTCGACTTCCGCAGCGACGGCGAGCCGTTGCAGGTCATCATTCTCGAGCGGGTCGACGATGAGTAGCGCATCCGTGGACGCATCACTCGAAGGGAAAGCCATGAAGGTACTGATCGTCGATGACAGCAGGGCGATGCGCATGATCGTGATGCGCACGCTGCGGCAGGCTGGCCTCGGGGAAATGACGATCCAGGAAGCTTCCAACGGTGCCGAGGCGTTGAAGGCCATCAGGGCCGAGCTGCCGGACATCGTCCTGTCCGACTGGAACATGCCGGTGATGACCGGCATGGAGCTCCTGCAGCACCTCAAGACCGAGGGCATCCACGTGAAGCTCGGGTTCGTCACCTCGGAGAGCAGCGACGAGATGAAGAAGACCGCGAAGGACACGGGCGCGCTGTTCTTCATCACCAAGCCGTTCTCGCCGGAGTTGCTCCAGGATGCTCAACCGGTCATTGGCTACGTGGCCGGACCGCGTGCGGCACGGGCGTGCTCGCGGCGTTACCTCGGCCAGGACGGAGGCTGTCGATCTTGCCGATGGTGTCCTCGGAGAGCCACGATGGAGTACCACGCCGGTGCTGCCCAAGCTCAGCCAACAGCACGTGTTCGGCGAGCCGTTCGGCAAGGCAGTGACGACGAGAAGGACCGCGCTGCTCACCGTCGGCGCGAGCGACGGCGCCGCCATCGCCACCTGGCGCGGGCGACGATGGCACCGTGCGCGCCGGTGCGTGCGACGCAGCGCTCGCCTGCAGTGCCGGCGCGGCGCTCACTATGCCGCCGGCGGCGATGGCGCAGCGCGGTGAGCAGCAAGGCCGGCAGGATCGCCGATACGATCCTCGAGAACCTGCGCGAGGTACTGAACATCGCGCACCAGTTCTTCCACGATCCCGGTACCCCGCACATGATCCTGCGCGAGGTGCTCGTCACACCCTGCAGCCTACCGGCCCATGTCGCCCAGGTGCTAGGCAAGCCGGCGGGTCGCTCCGGACGTGGAGCTTGCCATCCATGGTTACGGACCGGGCAGGATGGCACTGCTCCTCGCTTGATGGAGAGGTCTCGTCGTGAGCGTCGACCGCAACACCCGCATCCTGATCGCCGAGGATGATCATGCCAGCGCGTTGTTGCTCGCGCGCACGATCGAGAAGCGCGGGTGGACCGCGGCGGTCACGCACCGGGCGGCGAAGCCATCGAACGGCTGGCGCAAGGAGCCGTTCGACGTCCTGGCCACCGACTGGATGATGCCGGACGGGGATGGCATGGAGCTGATCCGCCGGGTGCGCGCCGAGATCGCCGCGCAGCCGGTGATCGTGGTGGTCACCTCGATCGAATCGAAGTGGGCGCGCATGCATGCGCTCGATCTCGGCGCCGATGACTACGTCACCAAGCCGTACCTGCCAACCCAGTTGCTGGAGCAGCTGCGCATCGGTCTCGCGCGCCGCGCGCAGGAGGCGGCCACCGTGGCGCCGCAGCCGCCGCCGACCGCCGTCGCCGCTCCGGGCCGGCTGTCGTTCGCGGGCGTGGTCCTGGGCGCCAGCACCGGCGGCCCGGAGGCGCTGTCGCAGACGATCCGTTGCCTGCGCAACCACGCGCGCGCCGCCTTCTGCATCGTCCAGCACGGTCCCAAGTGGATGCTCGAGGACTTCGCCGAGCGCCTGCGCCGGCTGGCACCCATGCCGGTCCGCCTCGTCACCGAGCGCCAGCCCCTCACTCCCGGCGCGATCTACCTCGCGCCCGGCGAGCGCCACCTGGTCATCGATGCCGCGAGCCTCGAGCTCCACCTCTCCGATGCGCCGCCGGAGAATTTCGTCCGCCCGGCCGCCGACGCGTTGTTCCGCAGCGCCGCGGCCGCGTTCGGGCGCGCCTGCCTCGGCGTGGTGATGACCGGGCTCGGCCGTGACGGTGCCGCCGGCGCCATGCGCATCGCCGCTGCTGGCGGCGCACTGCTCGTGCAGAGCCCCGAATCGTGCGTCGTCGCCTCGATGCCGAAGGCCGTGATCCAGGCCGGGCTCGCGCCGCAGGTGGTGCCGATCGAGCGCCTGGGCGACGCGATCAACACCGCCACGGAAGCCATGGTCGCGCTGGTGAAGCCAGGACGCTGAGGCGCTGTCCCTGCCGAAGACCCATCCGCGCCGGCCAGCAAGCGGCGCAGGTGCGCCTCGCTGAAGCAGTCCGTGGCCGCGCCGACGGCGATCTTCGCACGGCGCTTCTTGACGACATTTGCGTCATGGTCTCGGACTGCGCTCGGTCAGCCTATCCGATCCCTATCGAGAACACGGTGTTTCCGGCTGGGGACGACATGGTCATGGACTGCTTGCCGGCCTGGTTCTCGATCACCAGCTTGTTGCCGCCGCTGGTGTGGAGTGCGCACTGTGACTGGTTGGCGCCAGCAACGGGGCTTGCCGTATCGGGATTGGGTATGGCGCCGGCGATGATGGGCCGATCCGGATTGCCATCGAGGAATATCAGCGCGACCTCGGTGCCCTTGTGCAGCGGGAAATGCATGCCCATGCCGCCTCCGGCGTATGGTTGCATCATCCGCACGTAGCGCGACGCCTTGCCGTCTTTCTTGTCCGTGAGGTCGAGCGGGAGCTTGACCTTGTAACGGCCCATGTCGTCGATCTCGGGGTACTCGCCGCTGCCCGATCCGTCGACTTTCGCCGAGATGAAGCCAGCAATGTGCGGCCACGGCGTCCGGCGCATGGGACGGAAAACGCGGTCGGCCGGGACACTCGAAAAACTGTTCCGATAGGTGGCGTTGGTGGCGGAGTTGGAGGCCAGCTCGATGCTCTGCGAAGCGCTGTGGTTCACGGCAATCAACAGATGGCTCTTGTTGTAGTCTTCGCGGTAGTGATTCTCGAGCTTGTAGGTGCCGCCGGCGCGGAAGCTGCGGCAGTCGCTCTCGCCGGAGTAAACGATCTCCCGACAGACGTGCTCCTCGGTGCGAATCGCGGCGCACTTCTTGCCCTCGGCGACGTCCTGGTAGTGGTTGTTGTATTCGTAGACGATGCCCACGCCGTCTTTCTGCACGTCATGATCGACTTTCAGGTCCTCGTTGGGCTTGCGCCAGTTGTACTCCTTGAGGATGACCTGCTTGGGAATCACGTGCTGCTTGCAATGGAAAACCGGAATCACTTCCTCGCGAAACCAATCTTCGCCTTCGCCGGCCTCGACGCGGTTGTCGGCGTCGGCAATCGGTTTGTAGGCGATCGCGGGGTTGCCCTGCACCGGCCTGTGGCCCGCCGTGGCGTTGGCCAGCACCAGCTTCGAGCCGGCGTCGGAGTGCTCGTGGAAATAGCAGATGCCCTCGTGCTCGAGCCAACGGTCGATGAAGTCGAGGTCGGATTCCTGGTATTGCATCACGAATTCGCGCTTGGGGTAGCCGCTGAGGCCGCGCAGCTCGAAGTCGGTGCCGTCGGCAAGGCCGTGGTCCTTGAAGACTTCCTTGATGATGTCGGGCACCGTCTTGTCAATGAAGATGTGGCTGCGCAAGTTCATCGACAGCTTCCACAGCGGGCTCACCAGCTCGGCGCGGTAGCGCGCCCAGTCGAGTCGCTGCTCGACCTGTTCGAAGCTCCGCAGGAGCCCCCCGATCTTGAGCGTCTGCACACCCCGCTTGTCGCCGCCGGCCAGCTTGACGCCCTGCTTGATCTCGATCCGTGCCGGCCTTGTCAGCAGGTCCGCAAACTTGATGTCCGGCTTCTTGGAGACCAGGCCGAGCGTGAAGACGTAGTAGCGTGAAATCTCGTCGGTGCCGGACATGTCCGTGATGTGCAGCGTGTCATCCGGCACCGCATCCGAGTGGAAGGTCAGGACGCGTTTGTTATCAGCCATGGCGTGATTCCTCATGGACGGTGGCTGGCAAGGCGCGGCGCCTAGTTAAGCAAGCTGCCGCGCGAGTGCAAGTTGGTGCTCGCACCCCTGGGTCGTGCGACCGGTGGCCGCCGGTCCGAGTGCCTCGACCAAGATGGCCTTCGCGGTGCTGCGACGCGTCGTTCCTGGCGTTGATGGCGCCCTCGATGGCGCCCTCCCGAGCCCGAGACGGCGCCATTGTCGGGTCTTCAGAGGATTTCTGCGGATTCTCGTTGCCGGTCGGCCGGTCGCCTTGCGCCCACCCATGCAGTCGTCAACCGAAAGGACTCGAGCCATGATCGACATCCACGAGACGCGCGCGCTGCTTGCCAAGCTCACCGCGAAAGAGCGCGTCGTGCTGGCCAGCTCCGCGAGCGCGCTCCTCGGGACGATGCTGCGATGGTTCGTGGTGCGCGTGAACGCCGTCGAGATCGCTGGTGGCGGCACATGGCATGGTCGTCTCGCGATGCTCGTGCTGCTGGTGGTGCTCGCCGCGCTGTTGTATCCGCTGTTCAACGAAACATCCCCCGCTCGCCGCGCCACCGCGCTCAAGATCCAGCTCTTTGGCAGCGCGCTCGCGGCCGCGCTCGCGCTGCGGTTCTGGGTGACGGCCACCGCCGAGGTGAACCAGGTGGTCAGCATCGGCACGGGCGCGGGCGCGCTGATCACGTTCCTGGGTGCAGCGCTCGCGTGCATTGCGGCGCTCCTGACCGCGCGCGAGCGCGGCGTTCCGGACCGCACGCTGGTGCGGATTGCTGCGTCCTGGCCGGTCGATGACGACCGATGCCCTGTGACAACGCCTCGGCCGCATGAAAGCTCGCTCCAACCACAGGGTGGATGCCAGCGGACAGGCTCGCCGCCCTGGAGACGCTTCTCGCTCGCTTGCTTGCTGAGCTCGAAGCTTGGCAACTGAGTATTCTGGCAACCATGCCGAGGGGCTCACGGCAGACCGGCCGCGCCCTCTCTATGGTCCGACGAGCACCTTCGTCTGGCTCGGGGCAACCTGCGCGCCCGCCGGAACGTTGGCATTGCTTCCGTTGTGACCGGTCATCGAACCGACGTGGGCGCACTTCTCACCCTCGACGATGACCTTGCTGGACCCCATCTTGAACTTGACTTCTGCCATGTTGCGGTTGGAGACGACGCCGCCGATGGTACCCGCCTCGTCGCCGCTGGAACGGCTCAGCTCGCTCTTCACCGTGCACACCTTGGCGCCGTCGAACTTGGTCTTCGCCGCACAGGAGTCGCCGCTGGCGTTGCTGACGTCGCCCAGGTTGGGATAGGGAACGGGCGAAGGGGAGCCGGGGGTCTTGCAGGCGTCGAGCGGGCCGGTCGTCGCCACGTTGCCGCCGCCCTTGGTCGAAGCTGGAAACATGGAGGATTCCTCGTGCAGATCAGCCGAGATTGATCCGCTCGCCGTCGATGCGGACGTCCTCGTCGCCGTTTCCACGATGCGCTCCGCCTGGAGCGTCGCGGCGCCCGCAACGATCGTCCGGATCCGCTCGGCGCTCGTCTGAATCACGCCGCTCGCCCAGCGGTAGACGTCCACGACGTGCTCGAATACCGCCCGCGCCACCATCTCGAGCCGGTCGGCCCGCACCCGCACCTGGGGCGACTCGATCTCCACCGCTTCGCCCCCCTTCAGCTTGAGCCTTCCCCCGGCTTCCAGCACGACGTCGCCCGGGAGACGGATGCGGGAAACACCCTGCGCCCGCAGGACACCGACTATGTAAAGGTCCTCCTGGCCGAAGACCAGGACCACGTCTCCCTTTCGTGGTGCATAGGGATAGGCCAGTGCAAGCTCGGCGCGGCCCTGTCCGTGGGGCAGGCTCAGCAGTACCTGGTTGCCTTCCACCTTTCTCACGGACCCCGGTCCGATGTACACGCTGTTGCTGAGGGCGAGTTCCTGCATGGTCATCTCTCCGGCTTGTAGGTTTCCGCTTCCAGCAGCTCCCGTTCCGTCTTCTTCAGTCCTCTGGTGTTCGCGCCCCTGGTGCGAATCCCGTCATCCAAGACGGCGTGCATCGTCGCCCCGCGCAGATCAGCGTCTTCGAAGCTGGCGGACTGCAGCTGCGCGTGGGAGAAGTCCGCATAGCGAAAGCTGGTGTTGGCGAAGATCGCCTTCGGGGCGACCATCTTGGAGCAGAACGCGCCGTTCATCATGGCTCCGGTGAAATTGGCTTCCACGGCTTTCGCGCCGACCATGGCCACGTCGGGAAGGACGGCATCGACCAAGACGGCGCGATCCAGGATCGCCTCGTCCAGCTCCACGGATTTTCCGGTGACTCCGGACAGGTTGGCACCGGTCAGGTTCGTTCCTCTGAAGCACGCTCGG
The DNA here is from genome assembly GCA_046349655.1 of Planctomycetota bacterium. Lineage (GTDB taxonomy): Bacteria > Planctomycetota > B15-G4 > B15-G4 > JAXMBY01 > JAXMBY01. Next base: position 75,358 of record JAXMBY010000016.1, on the reverse strand, counting down.
TCCAACGTCGACCCGCGCAGCACTGCGGCTTCCAAGTTCGCAGCGGCGAAATCGGCGGAGGACAGGTCGCATTCGGACAGGTCCTTGCCTTTGAGGTCAAGCCCAAGGAAGGAACATTTGCGAAAGCGGCCCTTGGTCAGCTGCACTTCCCTCACGTCTTGGTCGATGAACACGCAGCTGGTCAGGACGGCCCTCGACAGGTCGATCCCTTCCATCCGGCAGCCCGTGAAGACGACCTGCTGCACCTGGGCTCCGTCCCAGAGGGACTCGGTAAAATCGGCCTGCTCGACGAGGGTGGTCACGAGCCGCGCGCCGGCGAAAGTCGCCTTGCGAAGGCTGGCTTGCGCGAACGTGCACCCGTCCAGAATGGCACCGGTGAAATCGGCACCCTCCAGGTCGCATTGGGAGAAGTCCGCCCCGCTGAGATCGCGCTCGCGCAGGCTTACCCCCGCCAGCTTCGCGCCGCGCAGGAGGCAGTCGCGAAGGTCGACCTTCTGCAGGTCCGACCGCTCCATGATGGCGCCGGTCAGGTTCACCTGGCGCAGGATGCAGTTCTGGATGGTCGCTCCCAGCAGGAAGGCCCGCTCCAGGTCCGCTCCGAGAAAGTTCACGTCGACCAGCCTCGCGTCGCTGAGGATCGCCGCTACCAACGAGCTCCCGGTACAGTCGGCACCGGAGAGATCAGCCCCGCTCATCCGCGCTGAGCTGAGATCGGTCTGACGCAGATTCGCGCCCACGAGCTTCGACCCCGTGAGGTCGCATTCGCGGAGAGTGGCGCCAGAAAAATCCAGGCCCGTCAGATTGGACTCGGAAAGATCGGCGCCGGTGAAATGGCAGCCGCCGCAACCGTGCGGCAGGTTGCGAACGCCGCGGAGTCGACTGCCGCGAAATCGCGTCTCCTGAAGCGAGGCGCCATCGAGGTCGGCGTCGCGAAATGTACAACCGGTGAAGGTCGTTTCCTTCAGGATCGACCGGCGCAAGCTCGCCCCCTCCAGGGAGCACTGCTGGAGGATGGTCTCGTTGAGCGAGGCCTCATCGAAGCTCGATCCTTCCAGGCTGCACTCGATCACCACCGCCTCGGAGAGATCGGCGCGCTCGAACCGGCACTCTTTCATGGGTTGCAGATAGAAGCGCGACTCGTGCAGATCCGTGCCGGTGAAGTCGATGCGGTCGCACACTCCGCTGTCGAAGCTCGTTTCGGCCGCGCTGGCGTCGCGGAAGCAAGCCGCCGTGAACGAGGTCCGGATCACGGTTCCGCGAAGCATGCGAGCCGCGCTGAGGTCCGCGCGCTCGAAGCTGGAATGCACGAGGTTGACCTCCTCGAGATCGGTCCCATGCAATCTGGCGTCGCGGAAATCGCAGCTGAACCAAGTCGATTCCTTGAGCCGGGCCTCGCTCAGATCCGCGCCGGCCAGGAGGCACAGTTCGAAGTCGGCACCACTGAGATCGGCCTTGGTCAGCCGCGCTCCGCCGAGGTTGACCTCGCTGAAGTTTGCTCCTGTCAGTCGGGCACCGGTGAGATCGGCGCCGTCCAGCTGGCACCGTGCCAGCCACGCGCCCTGGAAATCCAGGTGTCGCAGGTCGAACCCCGACAGATCGAGATCGACGACTCTCGCCTTGGGAGGCAGCCGGCCCTGCTTCAACGCGGCGACGAAGCTCTCGGCGGTATAGTTCGGTTCGGACGGGAAAGGACTATCCAAGCTTCGTGCCTTTGAGGTTGGCGGCAAGAAAGTCGGTCTGCTCACGGATCGAGTCGAGGAACTCCACCTCGTAGAGGTTGGCGCCGCGGAAATCGGCGCGAGTCAGATTGGCGCCTTCGAGGCTGCCCCGGAACAGATTGACACGCTGGAGATCTGCCTGCGTCAGATCGGCCTCGATGAGTCGCGCCTTCCACAGGTTGGCGCGGCCAAACTTGGACTCTCTGAGCGACGCCGAGGCGAAGCTGGCGCGGGTCAGATCCGCGTCGATGAAGCTCGCACGGTCCAGGCAGACCCCCTCCCACACCGAGGCTGGCGCCCGCGCTCGCTCGAATACTGCCCCCGAGAAGTCCGCACCGTCGCCGGTCCTGAAGTTCGTCAAGTCGCACTCCTCGAACCCGGCGCCGACGGCCTTGACCTCGTATGCGTTCACCCCTTTCAGCATGGACTTCCCCAGCGAGAGTTCTTCGAGGGACGCACCGGAAAACTGTGCCTGAGTGAAGTTGCAGCTCCGGAAGATCGTCCCCTTGAAAGTTGCCTTGGTAAAGCTCGCACGGCACGCGGAGACTTCCTCGAGGCTGGTTTGTTCGAACAGCGCGCCGGAGCAGTCGCTGTCGTCGAGCACCGTCTTGGATAGGACTGCCTGCGAAAAGTCGGACTTGGTCAAGTCGCAGAACCGGAGCGCGGTGGTGGCGAGATTGGCCTGGCTCAAGTTCGACTCAGCGAGCGAGCAGCGATGAAAGGAGGCGCCGGCGAGGTCGGCGGCGCCGAGCTTGCTCTTCGCCAGCACACAATCTTCGAAGCGAGCTTCCCGCAGCACGATGCCCGACAGGTCCAGCTCCCTCAGGTCCAGACGCACGAATGGCTCCTTCCGGGCGGCGTGGCTCTCCACCCGCTCGCGCGTCCAGGCGGTACGGGCCGGATCCAGGTCAGGCGGAGGCGGGGGAGGGGCGTCCGGACCGCTCTCGGGAAGCACGGGTTTGGCGAACTCCCGGTCGAAATCGTCGAACGCCGCCTTCACCATGGCGTCCACGTCCAGCTCCGCCGCGGTCGGCGGCGGCGGCATGAGCTTCGCTGCCTCGGGGCTCAACGCAACCAGCGCCGCGTGGTCCTTGGCTGCCTGGGCGGCCAAGGACTCTGGATCCTGGGGATGAGTGATGTCGAGGATGGAGGGTGAGATGCCTTCTGCCTGCAGGGCTCTCGCTGCCGCGCCTTTGGTTTCCTCGGTCGTCTGCCTCTTGGCCGCGTCCATCTCCTGGAGCATATCCTGCTCCTCCTTGTCGATCTCCTTCTCCCAGGCAGCCCAGTCGAAGTTCGGCTTCTCCACCACGAGCGGGACGAACTGGGGTGGAGGAGGAGCGGGGGCATTCTGTCTGTCTGCTCGTTCCTTGCGCTTCTGGACCAGGCGGTCGAGGTAGTACTGCGCGGGGAGCGCCGGGTGGTCCATGGGCTCACGCCCGATGACGATTGCAGAGATCTCCTTCATGCCCTTGCTGCGGACGGGATGGAGGCCGCGCCACACGAGGATCAGCTTCTCCTTGGCGGGATCGACCCAGAGGGTGTCGATCTGAAGGCTCACTTCGCGGAATGGCTCCCGCGTCTGATCGTCGCCGGTCCCAGACTCCAGGACGAACAGCCGGGGCCGGATGCCGGGCAAGCGCGATTCGAACCTGGGATGCGAGGGATGGAGATTCACGAAGTCGATGGCTTCATCGCCCCGCAGGGTTCCGGCGAGAACCTGCTGATCCGGCGGCGCGGCATTGAAGTAACCGAGGTCGAAATCACGGGGCGGCGCGGGCCAAGTGTCGCTCAGCCACTTCGACCCGTACCTCGCTTGCTTCGCCAGCTTCGCGCGCTGTGGCCATTCCGGCGCGAGGGGACCGAATCCCGCCGGTTCCTTCAGGTCAAACGACCCATACCCGGCCTCGTTCACCTGCACGACGTTGGGTTGGCGATAGATCGGCTTGCGCCGCGCATCTCTCTCTTCATCGAGACCGCGACCAGCGGGATTGAGCGCGAACTCCACGCCGCCCAGAGCTCGTCCCCAGGAAAGGGGCATCTCGGTGAAGGTCGACGCCGGCGTGAGCGTGGATGCGAAGAAGCCTCTGGTCAGGAAGCGGTCGCCGAGCACGGCCAGCGTCTTTCCCCAGCCGCCCAGCTTGAAGGTCACGGGCAGGATGTCCGTGGGTATCCCACCGGGGGCGAACGCCACCCCCGAGAGGAGCAGGTCGACGCGGGCCTTCAACGGGGTGAGATCCCGCGTGTACGCGAGCGCCGTCGAGCCTTCCTGTTCGGGAACGTCGCCTTCCAGGTCGTCCTGCTTGGGGGAAAGCTCCGCGATCCCCTGGTGCTTGAGCAGGAACGTGCCCTTCAACGCGAAGCTCGCGCAGAGCCTCCGCTCGGAAACGAAGGTGACGAGCCATCCAGGGGCGAGGCCGCTTTCGTCGAGAAGGTCCATGGCCGCTCAGAAGGCCTTTCCGAAACAGACCTTGGGCCCGTACAGGTCGACGTTGCCATTGTTACAAATGACCATCGCCTTACCGGACTCTAGAAAGCATTGGCTACTGGGAGACATGTTCAGCTTGCTGCCGCCGTCCCTGGCCCTGGCCTGCCAGCCGTTGCAGTCGTAGTGAACGTTGGGTGCTTTGAGATCGGCCTTGGACGAACAGGTGTCTTTGTAGGAGTCGACCCTGGCTTGGTAGGTCTTGCCCGACTCGATGCGGTTCTTGATCGTGTTCTCGACCGTGGCGATCTGTTCTTCCAGCTTCTTGATCTCCGCCTTGTTCTCATCCACCTTGTAGAACCATTCGGCAAACCTGGCGCCCCAGTCCCCGAACTTCTCCTTCAGGAAGTTCATCTTGTCGTTCGCGAGGATCTCGTTGCGGAGGCCAGGGGCCGGACCCGTCTTGATCTCCTTGCTCGCCTTGCGCTCGTACTTGATGCCGAGCAGGTTGTCGAACTTCGCGCCGCCGATGTCATCGGACTTCGCGCCGTTGATCCGCGTCTGGGCCAGGCCGACGACCATCTTGTTCTCCGCGCCCAAGATGAAGGAAGTCGAGAGGGGAGAGATGGCTTCTCCCTTGAATCCGTGAACGACGGTGTCGGAAGGACCGACCTGCACGCGCAGGAATCCGCCCTCGATCTTGAGGGCCGCCTTGCCCAGAGTGAATTCCTTCCAGTCGCCCTTGACGTGATTGGTCGCCTCTAGCTCGGTCGCGAAGGTCTCACCCTCGAGCTTCTTGAGCTGTTTCTGCGCATCATGGTCCAGGTCCTTGATCGTCGTGTTGGCGTCGTCGATCTGCTTCTTCGTCGCCATGAGTACGCCTCCTCCGCACCACTTTGACGTCCGTTCATTCCGCCTTGACTTCATTCCCGCGGATCAACACCTGGCCCGGTTTGCACTCCACCGTTCCAGTGCCATGACCGAGCTTGGCGCTGCCACCACTGAGTTCCAAGATGTTGCCCTTGGAGCTGACGCTGAGCTTCGTCGAAGCGTTGATCGTGATCGTGGGCGCCTTGACCGACCCCCCCTTGACCTCCACCTTGTAGTCACCGGAGAACTTCCTCTCCATCTTCTCGTATTGGCCGATGAGGCTCCTGAGCGTCTCCGTGTACTCGGCGATGGTGTCCTGTTCCTGCCGGATCTTGAACTCGGTCACGATGGAGTTGATCGTCTGGTCGCCGGACGTCCACTTCGCATCGGTCTTGTCCGAGAACCACTTGGCGTACTTGAACCTGAAGCTCGGCTCCTTGTTCGTCTGTGGACCGTTCGCCAGCTCGGTCTTGGTCCCTGCATGCGTCTCGACCTTGGCCCCATCCACCCGCTCGGACTTGCTGCCGATGACGGTGTCCCACTTGGCACCGGCCACCGTCGTCAATGCCGCGCCGACGACGCTCTTCACCTCCAGGCCCCCGACGACGGTGTACTTCGCGCCGTACACGGACTCGAACTTCGGCCCGAGGTGGACGTTCGAGCTGTGGCCGAGGACGCCCTTCAGCTCGCTTCCCGAGGTCTTCCACTGGTCGCCATGGATCAGGGTGTTCCAGAGCCCGTCGACTTTCCAGGAGTAGTCCAGCGTCGAACTTAACAGGAGACCGTTGACTTTCTTGTCCGCGGCGACGGCGTCTTGAGCGGCCTTTTCCGCCCTCGCTTTCATGTCGTTCAGCTGCGCCTCGGTCTGCTGTGCGGCGGCGATCTGCGGGTTCGTTTCCTCGGCCTTGAGGGCGGCGTCGGCTGCCGCCTTGTCCTTCTCCGCCTCGTCCAGCGCCTTGACCGCCTTCAATTTCCCCTCGGCGGCGGCCTTCGCGGTGTTGGCAGCGGTCACATCCGTGTCGGCCTTACCCTTGGCGGCCTTGGCGCGAGTCACCTCGAGGTCTTTGTCAGCCTTGTCGGTCTCGGAATCCTTCGCCTTCTTCTCCGCTTTGTTGGCCGCTTTTTGGGCGTCATTCGCTTCCTTCAGATCCTCCGGCTTGCCCGACTTCGCCTTCTCCTTGGCGGTTTCCGCTTTCTTGTTGAGATCGTCGGCCTTGAGTCGGTCGGCCGCTGCCTGGTCTTTGGCTTTCTGGGCATCGCCCTCGGCCTTCGCGAGATCACCGTTGGCAGCATCCCGAGCCTTCTCTGCCGTCTTGACGTCGTCCTTGGCCTGGTCGACGGCGTTCTGGGCATCTGCTTCCGATGGTATTCCCATGCGGCAACCGTCCTGATGTCAGTTGATGAGGGTCTTGCCGTTCACGGACACTCCCGACCCGTCGCACTTGATCGAACCTCCTTTGGACAGCTCGGCCGCGGCTCCCAGCTCGCACTTGGCGCCGCCTCCCTCCAAGGTCGTCGAGTCTTTGGCCTCGTAGCGGAAGGTCTCGGTGGACTTGAATTCGATGTTGCCGGCCTGGATCTCTTGCGTTGCGATCTTGTTGTTTTCCGTCTGTGCGTTCATGGCCCAATGGTCGATGACGGCGTTACGGCCCTTTGTGTCGCGCAGCAGCTTCGAACCGCGGATCGTCTTCGTGGCCGACGTCTCCTCCCCCCGCTTGATGAGATTCTTCGCCGCGGCAGCCACGCACTTTCCTATTCCCACGAGAAAGTCCACCTTGGGTGTCTTCGTCGCCGCCGCTGGGCCGGTGTAGACTTTCGGACCGATGTGGTGCTCGCGCTTGATGCCGTAGATCTTGTCGATCTTGGCGCCGCCGATCGAGTCCTTCTTGAACCCGGTGAAGTTGTTCCGGTTGGCACCCGTGACATATTTTTCTTCCAGCGGGAAGATGTAATTCGACTTGACGGACAGGACGACCTCGTTCTTGGCCCCGCCGATGACGCCGATCGCCCCTCCCAGGACCACCTTGTGCTCGCCACCGGTGACGCGAACGATCATGTTGTTGAGCAGGAGCCGCGCGAAGTTTCTGGGGGTGAACTGCTCGAAGTTCAAGTCCGTCTTCAGCGTGATGCCGTTCACGTTGGCCTTGGAGTGGTGAAGCCGCGCGTTGCCGGCCGCGACGATGGCCTGGACTTCCTCGAGCCGCGCGTCGTTGGCTGCCGCCACCGCCGCGTTCCTTGCCTGGGTGGCTTGTGCGGTCTTCTTCGTCTCTTCGGTGGCCGTCTCGCTCGCTTTGGCGGCGGCCGCAATGTTCGCGGCCGTCGGGTCGTTCTCCGCCTAGTCGTGTGCCTCCTTCGCCGCCCTCTCGGCCTGCCGCTGCGCCTCCTTCTGCTCGGCGAGCGCGCGTTCTTTGGCGGCCACATTCCCTTCCGCCGACTTGGTCTTGTCGGCAGCCCCTTCGAGATCATCGCTCATGGCTTCCGCCCTTGTCTTCGTGGCCGCGCCCGGGGCGCCGAGGGAATTCGCCCAGCGAGATCATCAACGTACCGCCGGAAGGCAAGCGGAGCCCCATCGGGTGCGTCCCTGCGGTGTCTCGGGGTGTGAACCACGCCTGCGCACAGTGCTGTCGGAGCCTGCTGGTGGATCGTGCCCGCCCACCAGCTGCCAGAAGAGTTAACCGACCGATTGCAGAAAGTCCACGAACGGACATGAAATCGCGAAGCGCTACGGCGCGATGCGCTTGGCAGGCGGGAGGCGAGGTTGTTGTAGCGATCCGTGGGAGTGACGACGTCGCGTGCGGACGATCGTGCGGATCGAAGAGCCGGCATCGTGTCCGTCGGGACACCACTTCCACACGTTGCCGTGCATGTCGTGCAGACCGAACGCGTTCGCCCGATGCGAGCAAACGTCACCGTGCAGCATGTTGCCGTCGTCGCACCGTGACTGCGATGACGTCAACGCTCAACTGCACTTGTCTTGTCCAGGAGTTCCTCGGCGACACTACGTTCCCTGAGCGCCCTCTGGCCCATGTCGGCAGCGATCACTCCGGACCGCCCTACTGCGGCAACACCCGGCTTCACCGTCTCGCGGCTTGCTGCCATTGCTCGAGCAGGCGCTCGAGCCCGGCGCCCAGTCCGGGCAAGGCTGCGGCCAGCCTGGGCGAATGCTCGGCGAAGGCGGTCACGGCGTCGAACCTCTGGCAGCGCAGGAGCGTGGCGATGCACTCGAGCAGCAAGGCCTCGATCTGGTTCGGCTTCGCGTCGATCTCGAGATCGACCGGCTCGCCGAGGATCTGGTGCACGAGCAACAGGCCGACGCTGCATTCGGGCGTGTGCCGGCGCGCCGCGAAGCTCTGCTTCGCCGCAGGGTAATCGCCCTCGCACGTGCACAGCAGCCCGCGCACCCCCGGCAGCTCGGGGTGGTCCGGCAGCAAGCGCTCGCTCCGATCGAGCCAGGTCCGCGCCTGCGCCACCATGCCGGCGGCGAGCAGCATCGACGCGCCGCGCAGCCAGACGCGTGCTGCCTGCGGCCGCTGCTCGAGATGCTGCGAGCACGCCGATCGCCTCGCCGAGCTTGCCCGCCTGGAAATGACAGCCGGCGAGCGCGGCCAGTGCGGACTCGCACTCCGGCTCGCTCGCGAGCGCGCGCTCGAACCAGCGGCTGGCCTCGGGGAGGTCGCCGCGAGCCGCGGCCACGGAGCCGAGACCCGTCATCGCCAGGTAGGTCGTGATGCCATCGCGGCGGGCGTTGAACATCGGCGCGCCGTGCGCCGCGAGGCACCGCCGGAACAGCTCCTGCGCCTCGTCGAGCTTGCCGATCTTGAGCGCGACCCCCGCCATGACGTAGTCGCTGTTGGGCGAGTTCTGGTAGCGCCGGCGGTCCTCGCCCCGCGCCTCGTGCGCCTCGTGGTAGCGGCCGCGCTCGTACAGCTCGAGGGCGTAGAGGGTGCCGATCTCGATCGCGAACGAGCAGCGCTGGGCGCGCTCCGGTGCGAGGGCGTGCAGCAGCGTGCGCGCCTTGCCGATCGCCAGGAGCGCCTCGCTCTTGCGCGGCGTGCTGCGCAGGAAGTCGCCGTACTTGTACCAGGTGTAGAGATCGTCCGGCCGCTCGTCGAGCTGGCGCTCGAACAGGCGCAGGTTGCGCTCGATCTTGCCGCGCTTCGCCATCAATTCCGGGCGGTAGCCAGCGTGGCGGATCAGCGCGCCCGGGAGCAGCTTGAGCTTGCGCCCGGTGCGGCTGCCAAGCCGCTCGAGGCTCGGCCACACCTGCTCGTGGATGCGGTTCTCGAACCGCACGTCGGGATGGTTCACGAACAACCGCACGATCAGGAACCGCAGCACCTGGCCTTCGTCGCACGGGTTCTCGAATGCCATGTAGAACCCGCTCGCCTCGGGGTCGCGCACCGCGCGCGCGATCAGCGCCGGCGTCTCGGGCGTGAGCTCCTCGTCGGCGTCGAGCACCAGGACGAAGCGCCCGCGCGCAAGCGCGAGCGATGCGTTGCGCGCCGCCGCGAAGTCGTCGCACCATGCGAACGACGCGACCCGCGCGTGGTGGCGCCGCGCGATCTCGACCGTCCGGTCGGTGCTGCCGGTGTCCACGATCACGATCTCCTGCACCGCATCGCCCACCGAGCGCAGGCACCGCTCGAGCATCTCCTCCTCGTTCTTGACGATCATGCACAGGCTGACGTCGATCTCGTTCACGCTCGGCCCCCCTGGGTTGCAGCAACGCTCGTTCTCTTCGACGCTTGCCCGTCACCTGGTTCATCAGCGCCCGCTGGCCGGAATCTGCACGGCCCCGCCTGAGGCATCGCGTTGCGCGCGGAAAAGACTGCTCGCCTCGGGAAAACTCTTCTCGTCGCACCTCAAGCCGCACGATCGGCGCCGACGATAGACGCGGCCGATGAGCGATGCCGCAAAGCCCCCTCAGCCAGAGACCAACGAGTGGGAAGCCGCTGCTGCCCATGCGCTCGGCTCTTCTGCCGCGGCGCCGTCGGGCAGGGTCTTCCTGCTGCGCTGCCGCCCGGGGCTGATCTTGCTGCTCGGCGCGGTGATCACGGTGCTGATCCTGAACAGCATCGGCCTGATCTTCATGAGCAGCTCGCTGCATCGGCTGCACGAGACGAGCGCCGGCGAGCCCGTCGATCTTGATCGGCAGCAGGCGCTCGAGCGGTCGGCGGCCGCGCTGCCGGACGGGCAAGGCAATGAGGAGGGCGAGCACGACCGCTCGAATCACCCGGGCCCGGGCGATCCGCTGGCGGCGGCCCGCAAGCTGGTCGATCAAGGCGCCGCCCGCGAAGCAGCCGTGCAGCTCGAGGCGCTCGGCGACTCGGGCAAGCTGTCGTTCTCCGATCGCTTCGAGGCGTCGCTGCTCCTGGCGCGCGTGTACAAGAGCCTCGGCAATCAGGAGAAGGCGTTCTCGTTCGCGCGCAAGGCAGCCGACGACGTGGTCGGCGAGCTGCCGACGACGCAGCTGTTCCGCGCGGCCGAGACCCTGCTCGAGCGCGGCGAGGTCGCGAGCGCGCGCAAGATGTTCTACTCGTTCCTGGCGCGCGCGGACAAGCTCGAGAAGGAGCAGCAGTTCCTGGTGCCGCTCGCCGAGTTCCGCGTCGCCGACTGCTTCGGGCAGCAGGCGGCCAGGATCGGAGCGCGGCCATGAACGCCCACGCGCTGCTCGTCGCCGTGCCGTTGCTCATCGCCACCGAGATCGAGGTGCGCGTCACGCCGGACAAGGACGAGCTGTTCCTGGTCACGGCGCACGCCGATCACGAGCCGGTGATCGCGGTGCTGAAGGCGATCTGCTCGCGCGCCGGGCGGCCGCTCACGGTGACGCCGCAGGCAGTGGCCGAGGCGCGTGCGGCGGTGGTGTCGGTGGATCTCGAGCAACGGCCGTTCGATCGCGCCCTGGAATGGATCGGCGGTGCCACCGGCCTCGAGGTGCGGGTCACCGACGACGGCGTGTCCGTCACCAGGACCAACGACGAGCCCGGCGATCGCGAGGAGCTCGTGAGCCATGCGATCGAGCTGTACCGCCGCGCGCTGGTGCGCTACGCCGACCATGCCGACGCGCCGCGGCTGTACCTCGAGATCGGCAAGCTCGAGGACTGCAGCAGCAGTGGCCGCTCGCGCTGCTCGAGTTCGAGACCATCCTCCGCTCGTTTCCGAGCTCGCCGCTGCTGCCGGAAGCGCTGTTCGAATCCGGCCGCGCCTACCTGAACGCCGGCGACCTGGGCTCCGGCCGGCAGCGGCTGCTGTCGCTCGCCGAACGCCGGCCCGACAGCCCGCTCGCCGCCGAGGCGCTGCTGCTCGTGGCCGGCACCTACCAGGGCACCGACGTCGATCACACGCTGCATCTGATCCGCCAGGCGCTCGATTCGATCGGCGATGTCACGCCAGCGGCGAAGATCCGCGCGGCCGAGATGCTGCTCGGCCTGGGCGAGTACACCTCGGCGATGCAGCTGTGCGAGGACACGCTCAAGCTCGACGCGAGCGCGGACCAGCGCCAGGCGCTGCGCCTGGATCAAGCTGCGCGTGCACAAGGAGATGGGCGACGCGCGCGAGGCGGCGCATTCGGCACGCGCGTTCCTCACCGAGCACCAGACCGGGCCGGGCGCGGTCGCCGCGGGCCTGATCCTCGCCGAGCTCGCGCTCGAGGCGGCGCGACCGTTCGAGGCGCTGGCGGCGGTCGCCCGCGCCGAGCAGAGCGACCGCACCGGCGCCGAGCACTTCGCGATCGAGCGCCTGTACGCGCTCACCTACCGCGACCTGCAGCTGCCGGGGCGGGCGCTGCCGCACTTCGAGCGAGCCCTGTCCCTGTCTGCCGATCAGAAGGCGCGCCAGGAGGTGGCGAGCATCGCCGCGCGGGTCGCGTTCGACGACGAGCAGTACGAGGTCGCGCGCAAGTACTTCGATCTCTGGCGCCAGGCAGGTGGGCCGGTGGCTCGCTCGCTGCTGGGCGCAGCCACGTGCTTCTTCAAGGAGGGCCGGTCGCCGCGCGCCCTCGAGCTGCTGCAGACCGGGCTCCAGCAGTGTGACGATGCGTCGGCCAAGGAAGCGTTGCTCGCACTGATCGGCGAGATCCACGAGCGGACCGGTGATTTCGAGGGGGCGGCACGAGCATTCTCGGGAGGCAGCGAGCATGAGCTGGATGCTGATGATCCTCGCACTCACACCGGCAGTCGGTGACCCGCAAACGACCGCTTCGCTCGGCGCGCTCGGCGCGCTCGGCCGCGAGGCGCTACGCGAGCACGTGGGCTGCATGCTCAAGCTGGAAGCCGAGCTGCAGGACCGGCGCAAGGCGATTCGCGAGGGTGTGTCGTTCCGGTTCGACGAGCTGCGCGAGGGCACCAGGGATCGCCTGCAGCTGCTCGCCGAGCTGCAGGTGGACGAGGCGCAGGCCACGCTCGTGCGCAAGCAGCTCGCCGCCGCATTCGACCTCGAGCAGCGCGCGTTGCTCGAGCATCGCGACAGCGAGGGCGGCTCGCCGGTCTTGCGCGCGATCGTGCTGATCGAGGAGCAGCGCCTGAGCGCGGCGCAGCAGCAGAGCGATGCGTCGAAGGCGCTGGCCGCGAGCCAGCCGTCCTTGCGCCACGATCTCGAGCCGGCACGCGGCGACTCAGATGCGCAAGCCGAGCACGCGGCACCTGCAAGCAAGGCGCAGCCGGGCGCGGCGGCGCCCGACCTGCTGCGCGCCGCCGACAACCTCTACAAGCTCGGCAAGTTCGCGCAGGCGCGCGAGCTGTACCAGCAGGTGCCGGCGTCGCCGGCGATCGAGGCGTTCCTGCTGTACCGGCGCGGCGAGTGCGAGCTGCGCGTCGACCATTACGAGCAAGGCATCCAGCTGCTCACCAGGGCGAGCAAGGTCGACCCTGACAACACCTGGTCGAAGCAGGCCGGCCGGTCGCTGCAGATCGCCGAATCGCTGCGCAAGCTGCCGAAGGCGCCGAGGGGGAGCAAATGACCACGCCTGCCGTTGCCCGCGAGCCTGCCAGCCCCGAGCGCCTGCGCGCGATGTTCGACGCGTTCAACCGCGTCGCCAAGGATCTGGAGGAGGCGTATCACGATCTCAAGGAGAAGGCCTCGCAGGTGAACGTGGCGCTGCGCGACGCGAACCAGGAGCTGGTCGAGAAAGTCGCCGAGTACGCGAAGCTGTCGAGCTACCTGAACTGCGTGCTGAAGTCGATGCCGTCCGGCGCGATCGTGGTCGACGAGCAGACCCGCATCGTGCTGGTGAACCCGGCCGCCGAGCGCATCCTCGAGACGCGCGCCGAGGCGCTGCTCGGAGGCGATGCCCGCCTGGTGAGCGACGCGTCGGGAGCCCCGATCCTGCGGCTGTCGGATGCGGCGACGCTCAAGAGCACGGCCGAGATCGAGCGCAAGGTGCGGCTGCCGTCGGGCAAGACGATCGTGATCTCGAGCCGCGTGTCGCCGCTCAAGGACGAGCACGGGCAGCCGTGCGGGTCGATCGAGATGATCTCCGACCTCACCGAGGTCGCATCGCTGCGCGACAGCCTGCACAAGATCGACACGCTCGCGGCGCTCGGCGAGATGGCGGCAGCCATCGCCCACGAGATCAAGAGCCCGGTGAATGCGATGAAGAGCTTCGCGCAGCTCACCGGCGCCAAGCTCAAGCGCGGCGAGCCGCAGCCCGCGATCGAGCACGTGGCGCAGATCGAGCGCTGCGCCGACGAGGTGTCGCTGATCGTCACCAACCTGCTCTCGTTCGCCTCGCCCAACGGCCAGCTGCGCGGCACCATCGCGCTCGCGCCGGTGCTGCGCGCGGCCATCCCGCCCGACGCCGGCGCGCAATCGGTGGCGGTGCACGTGCCACCGGCGCTCGCCCAGGTGCGCGTGCGCGGCGACACGATCCTGCTGCGCCAGGCGGTGCGCAACCTGATCCTGAATGCGCTGCAATGCGGCGGCGCGCCGGTCGCGGTCACGCTGTGCCGCGAGGCGCAGCATCTCGTGGTGCGAGTCAGCGACCGCGGTCCGGGAGTGCCCGAGCAGCTGCGCGCGCGCATGTTCCTGCCGTTCGTCACCGGCAGGGGTGCGCACGGCACCGGCCTCGGGCTCGCCATCGTCCACCGCATCGTCGACCTGCATGGCGGTCGGGTCGAGCTCGAGTCGAGCAACCCCGGCGGCTCCACGTTCGCGATCCGCCTGCGCGAGGTGGTGGCGCAGGAGGGCCCGGCCGCATGACCATCGAGCGCATCCTGGCAGTCGACGACGACCAGCTGTCGCGCTCCCTGGTGAGCACGGTGCTCGCCGGCGAGGGCTACGAGGTGGTCGTGGCCGAGGACGGCCCGCCGCGCCATCGAGCTGCTGTGCGACCGGGAGTTCGACCTGGTGATCTCCGACATGCGCATGCCGGGTGCCGACGGCATCGAGGTGGTGCGCGCGGCGAAGAAGCAGAATCCTGACCTGCCGGTGGTGCTGTCCACCGCGTTCGGCACGATCGAGCTCGCGGTGCAGGCGATGCGCGAGGGCGCCGAGGACTTCCTGGTGAAGCCCTGGCAGCCCGATCAGCTGGTCATGCTGGTCAAGCGCATCGACAAGGCCGGCCGCCTGTCGCTCGAGAATCGCTACCTGCGCGAGCAGATGCTCGATGCCGACGGCGTCGAGTTCGTCGGCGAGCATGCCGCCGTGCAAGAGCTGATCAAGACCGCCAAGACCGTGGCGAAGAGCAAGGCCACGGTGCTGATCCAGGGCGAGAGCGGCACCGGCAAGGAGGTGCTGGCGCGGCTCATCCACCGCGAGAGCCCTGCGCCGCGACCGGCCGTTCGTGCGCGTCAACTGCGCGGCGCTCGCCGACGCTGCTCGAGAGCGAGCTGTTCGGCCACGAGCGCGGCGCGTTCACCGGCGCGGTCAAGCGGCGCGAGGGACGCTTCGAGCTCGCGCACCGCGGCACGCTGCTCCTGGACGAGATCTCGGAGATCGCGCCGGCGCTGCAGGCGAAGCTGCTGCGCGTGATCGAGGAGGAGGAGTTCGAGCGCGTCGGCGGCAGCCGCACGCTGCGCATCGACGTGCGCATCATCGGCACCACCAACCGCGACCTCAAGGCCGAGATCCGCGCCGGCCGGTTTCGCGAGGATCTGTACTACCGGCTGCAGGTCGTGCCACTCGTGATCCCGCCGCTGCGCGAGCGGGCGAGCGACGTGGCGAAGCTCGCCGACCACTTCCTCGCCAAGCACTCGCGCAGCAACTCGAGCCGCGTCAAGGGTCTCGCACCGCCAGCGCGCGACGCCTTGCTGCACTACTCGTGGCCCGGCAACGTGCGCGAGCTGGAGAACGTGGTGCAGCGCAGCGTCGTGCTCGATCGCCACGAGTGGATCACGCCCGAGGACCTGGCGCCGCCGAAGGAGCCTCAACCATCCAGCGCGGGCGTGTCGGTGGGCAAGACCGTGGCCGAGATGGAGAAGGAGCTCGTGCTGCGCGCGCTCGAGCACACCAATCACAACCGCAGCGCGGCGGCGAAGCTGCTCGGGTTCACCACCCGCACGCTCACCAACAAGATCCGTCAGTACCGCGCCGAGGGCATCACCGTGCCTGGCGGCCGGCAGCGCACGGTCGCGCCTCGCCATGGAGCGCGCGCCGACCGAGCTCGACTGGAACGGCACCACGACGAGGAACCAGCCATGAACATCGACAACGAGTCCCTGCATCTGATCGAACGCATGCTCGATGGTGCGGCGCTGCGCCAGCAGGCGCTCGCGAACAACCTCTCCAACACCAGCACGCCGGGCTACCAGCGCCGCGACGTGCGGTTCATGGACGAGCTCGCGCAGGCGATCCAGCGCGGCGGCGAGATCGAGCCGTTCAAGCAGGTCGTCGGCGCGCAGACCGGCTTCGGCGAGACGCCCGAGCTCGAGACCGAGATCGCCGAGCTGCACAAGAACGGCATGGTGTACGACATGGCGCTGCAGTGGCTGCAGAGCAAGCTGCGCATCTACCGCATGGCGATCAGCGGCCGCAGCGTCTAGACGGATCGCGGCCCCGGCCGCAGCAGGAGCTGAACGATGGGCATGAACGTGTTCTTCCAGCCGCTCGACGTGAGCGCGTCCGGCTTGCGCGCCGAGCGCGCGCATGAACGTCGTCGCGCAGAACATCTCGAACGCCGAGACCACGCGCACCAAGGACGGCACGCCGTATCGCCGCAAGGAGGTGCTGTTCCGCGCGCTGCTCGACGGCTCGGGTGGCGTCGACGTGGCGGGGGTGGTCGACGATCAGTCGCCGTTCCAGTCGGTGTACATCCCAGGCCATCCGCACGCCGACCAGAACGGCATGGTGCTGATGCCGAACGTCGACATCCCGCTCGAGATGGTGGACTCGATGACGGCGTCGCGCGCGTACGAGGCCAACTTGCTCGCCATGCGGTCGTTCCGCGACATGGCCGAGCGCACGCTGTCCTTGCTGAGGTAGGCCATGGACATCAAGCCAGTCATCAAGGAGGCGCTCGCACCGACCGGCTCGCCGGCGAACCCGAGTGCGGCGGGCGACGGCAAGTTCGGCGACCTGCTGCACCCGTTCCTCGCCGACGTGAACGACTTGCAGATCAAGTCGGATGCGGCGGTGAAGTCGTTGCCGCCGGCGAGGAGGCCGATCTGCACAAGGTCGTGGTGGCGATCAGCAAGGCCGACCTCGCGTTCCGTTACATGCTCGAGGTGCGCAACAAGCTGGTCGATGCGTACACCGAGATCATGCGCACGCCGCTCTGACCGAACCTAGGCTCAAGCCATGCTGCAGCGATTGTTGCTTGCCATCCAGACGTTCCTCAAGCGCCTCACGCCGGCGCAGCGCGCGACCTACGGCATCCTGCTCGTGGCCGGCGGCGCCGGGCTCGCCACCGCGCTGTACCTCGGCACGCGCCCGAGCTACAGCACGGCGTTCTCCAACCTCGACGGCGCCGACGGCGCGGCGATCGCGAAGAAGCTCGACGACTTGAAGGTGCCCTACCGCGTGGCGCAGGGCGGCGGCGCCATCGAGGTGCCCGAGGAAGACGTCGCGCGGGTGCGCATGATCATGGCCGGCGAGGCCCTGCCCAAGGGCAGCGGCAGCGGCTTCGAGATCTTCGACGAGGTGGACGTCGGCCTCACCGACTCGCTGTTCGAGGTGAAGAAGCTGCGCGCCTATCAGACGCGCTTGCAGAACGCGATCGCGAGCCTCGCGCCGGTGCTGTCGTGTCAGGTCACGCTCAGCGTGCCGCGCCAATCGGTGTTCGTGCGCGAGCAGAAGCGCCCGAGCGCGAGCGTGGTGCTGAAGCTGCGCGGCGGCATGCTGCTCGCACCGGCGCAGGTGGGCGCGATCGCGCACCTGGTGTCGGCCGCGGTCGGCCAGGGCATGGGCCCTCAGGACGTCACCATCGTCGACACCAACCTGAACCTGCTGAGCCGCCCCACCGACTCGCACGACGAGGCGGCCGGCGGCGACCTGCTCACGATCCAGAAGAGCCTCGAGGAACATCTGACGCGCAAGGCGCAGACCTTGCTCGACGAGACCATCGGCGCGCACAAGGCACTGGTGCGCGTCAGCGCCGAGCTGATGACCGACCGCATCGAGGAGACCGAGCACAAGGTCGATCCGGACACTGCCACGCCGGCGCGCGAGCGCAAGACCAGCCACGACTCGTCGGGGAACGCGACCGAAGGCGCAGCGTCGGCCGCTGCCGCGGTGCAGGGCACGGCCGGCTCGCCCTCGAGCCCGCCGCGCAGCGACACCGAGTCCGAGACCGAGAGCACATTCGTGTTCAGCGAGAGCAGCCGCTCGGTGAAGCGCGATCCGGGACAGATCCAGCGCCTCTCGGTGGCGCTGATGCTCGACCAGGCCCTGGCCGACAAGCGCACCGACCTCGAACAGATCGTGCAGCGCGCGGTGGGCTTCAAGAGCGATCGCGGCGACCTGATGCAGACCTCGGCGGTGACGTTCAGCACGCCCGCGGCTCCCGCCGAGCCGGACGGCGGCGGCTTCGACCGCTTCCTGCCGATGGTGCGCTATCTGTCCGAGGCGATCGTGGTGGTGGTGGCGCTGTTCCTGCTGCGCTCGGTGCTCACCAGGATCAAGCTGCCGCCGGGCGGCGCCGCGGCGCCGCTGGACGCGCCCGCACCGCACGATGCCGCACCCACCGCCGAGGATCGCGATCTCCTGTTCCGCGACGTGGTGTCCGCCGCCAAGCGCGACCCATCGCAGGCCGCCAACATCCTGAATGAATGGATGTCCGACGACGAGGTCGCAGCGCGATGAGCATCAGCGGGCACAAGAAAGTGGCTGCCTTCCTGCTGACGCTCGAGCCGGACGTGGCCGCGCAGCTGCTGCAAAAGCTCGACCCCTGGCAGATCAGCAAGGTGTCGAAGGCGATGATCGAGCTGAAGCGCATGAATCCCGATGACGCGAGCGTGGTCGCGATCCTGCGCGAGTTCAAGGGCCTCGCCGCGCGCGGTGGTGGCTTGCTGCAGAACGTGCCGCTCGAGGCCATCCTCAACAAGGCGCTCGGCGAGCAGCAGGGCGTGAAGCTGTACCAGGAAGCCGAGCAGATGGTGAAGCCGAAGAACCCGTTCGCGTTCCTGCAGGACCTGCCGCGGGAAGCGATCGTGCTGCTGCTGCGCGACGAGCATCCGCAGATCATCGCTCTCGCGCTGTCGCACCTCGACCCGGCGCTCGCGGCGAGGACCCTGCAAGGGTTCCCCACCGAGACGCAGATCGACCTGATCGCGCGCATGGCCACCCGCGAGGCGCCGCCGTCGGAGTCGATCCAGGAGATCGCCAAGGTGCTCGCCGCCCGCGTCAGCGAGGCCGCGGTGAGCGACCAGGCCGCCGGCAAGCTCGACGCGCCGATCAAGGGCGTGGCCGAGGTGCTGAACAACATCGAGGCGGACGTCGAGAAGGAGCTGTTCGAGGCGCTGCGCAACGCCAACGCCGATCTGGCGCAGAAGATCGACGAGGAGCGCCTGCAGTTTGCCGACATCTTGCTGCTCGAGGCGAAGGCGGTGCAGAAGCTGCTCGCCAGCATCGAGACCAAGACGCTGGCAATGGCGCTCAAGGGCGGACGCGAGGACATCGAGCAGCATCTGCTCAAGAACGTGTCGAAGCGCAACCAGGGCGTGATCCTGGAGGAGCGCGAGCAGCTCGGACCGCTGCCGCGCACCGACGTGCAGAACGCGCAGAAGGAGATCCTGAAGGCGGTGCGGGCGCTGATCGACGCGGGCGACATCAAGCTGAAGCGCGGCGGCAGCGACGACCTGGTGGCATGACCGGCATGGCACTCCCATGACCCACGACCAAGACGCGATCCGGGTGCACTTCAGCAAGCCGCTGCGCCACTGCGTGCTGCCCGGCGCGCGCGTCGAGACGCATGCCGCGCCGGCGGATCGCACCACGGCCGGCGCGCAGGCGCTGGACGCGATCCGCCGCGAGGCGTTCGAGCGCGGGCGCAAGGAAGGCATGCTCACGGGCCGGGCCGCGGCGATGACCGAGATGAGCCGGCGCCTGGCCGAGTCGATCGCGTCGCTGGTGCGTGCCTACGACTCGCATCAGGGCCAGGTGGAGCGCATGCTCGAGTCGCTCGAGGGCTCGTTCCTGGATCTCGCATATGCCTCGATCGAGCAGGTCGTGCACAACCAGGCGGCGCGCGGCCAGTACGATCTGAAGCCGCTCCTGGCGCAGGCAGTCACGACCGTGCTCGAGCACTGCGCGAGCGGCGAGATCGTGCTGCGCGTCAACCCTGCGGATCTCGAGGCCGCCCTGCACCACGTCGATCAGGAAGCACTGCGCGCGCGCGTGCGGGTGGTGGCCGACGACGGCGTGCATGCGTGCGGCGTGATCGTCGAGGGTCCCGGCGTGCACGTCGACCAGTCGCTCGAGGAGCGGCTGCGCGCGCTGAAGCAGCTGCTCAAGCCGATGAAGGAAGCGCCGCATGCGACCGCCGTTTGACCTGGCGCGCTATCGCGAGCGGCTCGCCACCATCCGCAAGCCGAGCCCGCGCGGCCGCGTGCATACGGCGCTCGGCATCACCGTCGAGGCGACCGGGCTCACCTGCCGCATCGGCGACCTGTGTCTGATCAAGACCGATCGCGCCGAGACGCCGGCCCTGGTGCTGGGCTTTCGCGACACCATGACCGTGCTGATGCCGACCGAGGACCTGACCGCGATCGCACCCGGCTGCGAGGTGATTCCCGCCGGCCATGCGCTCGACATGCCGGTGGCCGAGAGCTTGCTCGGTCGCGTGATCGATCCGCTTGGCCAACCGCTCGACGGCAAGCCGCTGCCGCTCAGCGAGCGCGTGCCGCTGTTGCGCGAACCGCCCTCGCCGATGACGCGGCCCAGCATCGCCCGGCCGTGCGCCACCGGCGTGAAGAGCGTCGACGCACTGCTCACCGTGGGCTACGGCCAGCGCCTCGGCATCTTCGCCGGCAGCGGCGTCGGCAAGTCGACGCTGCTCGGCATGATCGCGCGCCAGGCAGAGAGCGACGTGAACGTGATCGCCCTGATCGGCGAGCGCGGCCGCGAAGTGAATCACTTCCTCGACGACGTGCTCGGCGAACGCGGACGCCAGCGGTCGGTGGTGGTGGTGGCGACCTCGGACGCGCCGCCGGTGCGGCGCTACCTCGGCGCGTTCTCCGGCGTCGCGGTGGCCGAGTACTTCCGCGATCGCGGCCGGAACGTGCTGTTCGTCATGGATTCGGTGACGCGCTTCGCCATGGCGCTGCGCGAGATCGGTCTGGCGATGGGCGAGCCACCCACGTCCAAGGGCTACCCGCCGTCGGTGTTCGGACTGCTGCCGCGCATCGTCGAGCGCCTCGGCACGTCGCCGCGCGGCACCGTCACCGGCGTGTTCACCGTGCTGGTCGAGGGCGACGATCTCTCCGACCCGGTGGCCGACTCGATGCGCTCGCTGCTCGACGGCCACGTGGTGCTGGCGCGCGATCTCGCCCAGCGCGGCCACTACCCGCCGGTCGACGTGCTGCGCAGCGTGAGCCGCGTCATGCCGCAGATCGTCGGTGCGGAGCACAACGCGCTGGCCCAGCGATTCCGCGAGCTGCTCGCGACCTACGAGCGCAATCGCGACCTGGTCGATGTCGGCGCCTACCAGCGTGGCTCGAATCCGCTGCTCGACGAGGCGTTGCGCCGCATCGCCAGCTGCGAGGCGTTCTTGAAGCAGGGTGCGCACGAGAGCTTCACGCTCGAGCACACGCTCGCGCTGCTGAAGCAGGTGCTCGCATAGAGAGGCGCGGTGCGCGGTGGCCAGGTTCACGTTCCGTCTCGAGCGCGTGCTCGACCTGGCGCGGCTGCGCGAGGACATGGCGCGGGCGGTGTTGATGGCGTGCGTGCAGGACACGCGGCGCGCCGAGGCACACGTCGACCAGAGCCGCGCGCGCGTGGCGCTCGCCGAGCAGTCGCTGGCGCAGCTGATGGCGCCGGGCACGGTCAACGCGTTCGACCTGATGATGGGCCTCGACGAGATCGGCCACCGCCGCCGGGCGCTGAGCGCGGCGCAGGCACAGTGGCACGCGGCGAAGCAGGTCGAGCTCGAGAAGAACCAGATCTACCGCGCCGCCCGGAGCCGGCGCGAAGCGCTCGAGAAGCTGCGCGAGCGCAAGCTCGGCGAGTGGCAGGATCGGCAGGCGCGCGACGAGCTCAAGCTGATCGACGAGGCCGCGAGCCGGCGCCACCAGCGGCGGAGCTAGGGCTCATGCGCGGCGGCGCTCCCGGCCGATAAGCGATCAGGCGATGCCATCGCCGCGGAGCACCGCGAATGAAGCAACTCATCCTGTGGGCGATCGGAATGATCCTGGCCCTGGTCCTGTTCGTGGGGCTGGTGGCGACGTTCCTCATCTTCCAGGGCCGGGCGAGCGATCTCTCGCTCGACCGTTTGCTGGGCCATGCGCCAGCCGAGGGCACCGACCTGCCCAAGGCCGAGCCCCGGTCCGCGTCGCCGCCGGCGAACCAGCCGTCGCCGCACGACCTCGCCAGCCCGGAGTCGCTCGGCGCCGACGAGATCCAGAGCCTGGTCGCCGACCTGAAGCGCGAGAAGGAGAAGGTGCAGCGGCAGCGTGCAGCGCTGGAAGCGGAGCAGCAAGAGCTCGAGCGGCAGAAGGTCGACCTCGCCATGCGCGAGCAGCAGGTCGAGCGCATCCTTTCCGAGACCACGTTCAAGGGCGACGAGGCGAACGCCGGCGCCGACCAGAAGCGGCCAGGCACCGTGAGCGCCGACGAGGAGAGCACGCTCAAGTCGCTCGCCAGCGAGTACTCGGCGATGGAGGCGAAGAAGGCCGCGCAGATCCTGAAGGCGATGAAGGATCAGCAGATGGCGGTGCAGGTGCTGGCGCGCATGAAGAGCAAGGCGCGCGCGAAACTGCTCGAGAGCATCGACAGCGAGACCGCCGCACGCTACGCCGAACAGCTGCGCGACGTGAAACCGAGCCAGCCGGATCAGACCACGGGCCAGACCGAGACAGCGACCAGGAAGTAGTGGCCGCGAGCCAGCCATCGCGCGTGATTTTTGCCCGCCCTGGCCTGCCATCGGGCGGTACTCTCCGCTCGAGAGCACACACGTGTTCAGGACGAACGTTGTGGGGTCGACCATGTCTGGCGAAGCGAACCAACCCGAACCGGATCAGGACCCACCGGCCGCGGCGAGCAAGAAGCCGTCGGCGGTGCTGCCGACGGTGCTCGGCGTGGTCGCGTTCCTGCTGCTCGTGTCGTCCGCGTTCGCCGTGGCCACGTATGTCGTTCCGCACGCGGCCGGCGCGGGCAAGAAGACGCCGGCGGCGGACGCGGCCGCGAAGGAGCATGCGGCCGAGCCGGCGGCCGAGCATCACGAGGAAGCCAAGCACGAGGAGGGTGGGCACGGTGCGGACGATCACGCCGACGCCGATCGCAAGCCCGGCGACGGCTACCGCTACCTGGTCCCGAGCGCGGTGGTGAACCTGTCCGGCGACAAGCTGCTGCGGTTTGCCAAGGTGAGCATCGTGCTCGACTGCGCCACCACCAAGACCAAGGCCGAGATCGAGCCCGCGTTCGAGCGGCACAAGGTCGACATCCAG
The DNA here is from genome assembly GCA_046349655.1 of Planctomycetota bacterium. Taxonomy (GTDB): domain Bacteria; phylum Planctomycetota; class B15-G4; order B15-G4; family JAXMBY01; genus JAXMBY01. The sequence continues at coordinate 52,316 of JAXMBY010000016.1, read as the reverse complement.
GACTGCTTGATCGCAGTGATCGGCGCGAAGACCGTCGACGACATCGCCGAGCCATACGGCAAGATGCGGCTCAAGGAAGAGATCCGCAAGGCGATGAACAAGATCGTGTTCGGCGGCGACAAGGGTCCAGACCGGGTCGAGCAGGTGTACTTCTCCGAATTCCTGGTGCAGTAGATCCGCGCTCAGGTGACCGGGCCGCCGCGGTCGATGAGATGATCGATGTCTGCCGCGGAACCAGAGCGCTACGACTTTGCAAAACCGCGACGCTTCTCGCGTGACGAGCTGCTGACCGTCGAGGAGCTGCTGAGGCGCTCCGAGAAGAAGCTGAACGCTGCCATCAACGACGCGCTGCGCTTGACGCTGGCGACGGGAATCGAGTCGGTGGATCAAGTGCGCTTCGAGGCGGTGCTCGATGCCGCTCAGGAACGGCAGGTCGTGTACGCGGTGCGCATCAAGCCGATCAACGCCACCGGCCTGCTGCTGCTCGATGCCACACTGGTGCTGGCGACGATCGACCGGCTGACCGGTGGTCGCGGCCTCGGCCAGCAGCCGGCACGCGAGCTGACGCCGGTGGACGACATCGTCTCGCGGCCGTTCCTGCAGCTCGCGGTGCAAACCATGGCGGCTGGCTGGGCGACCACCGCCCAGCCGTTGCAGTTCGAGCTCGACCGGCGGCTGATCGGCCACGCGCTCGAGTCGTTCGCCGATCCCAAGGACGTGGCGCTCTGCGTCGTGTTCGCGCTCAAGGCGGAGAACTTCGAGCAGCGCATGCGGCTGGTGGTGCCGCACGCAGCCCTCAAGCCGCATCTCGCCCTGCTCATGCCGCGGCGCACTGCCGAGAAGAAGAGCGCACCGGCGCAGCACGAGCTTTCCCCGGCGCTCAACGACATGAAGGTGGCGCTGTCGGCGCGCATCGGCAAGACGCGGGTGCGCATGCGCGACCTGCTCAAGCTGTGCCCCGGCGACGTCCTGGTCCTCGATCAGAAGCTCTCGGCGCCGGTGCGCCTCTTGGTGTCGGGCAAGGACAAGTTTTTGGGTAAGCTCGGCGTGCGCGACGGCCGAAAAGCCGTCCTGGTCGAGAACGTCCTCGGCCGCAATCCGGCGAAGGCCAAGCCATGAGCGACGCAGCGCCAACCAACCCGAACGCGGACGCCGCCGGCGAGCCTGCTGCGCCGGCAGTGGCCGACGCCGCCACCGCCGACGTCAAGGCGGTCGACTTCGCCAGCTTCTCGTCCACCGCCGCCGGGCACGGCGGCAGCAACATCGATCTGTTGCTCGACGTGGACGTCGAGGTATCCGCCGAGATCGGCTCGCGCCAGCTGCCGATCGAGCAGCTGCTCGCACTCGGGCCGGGCGCGGTGGTCGAGCTCGATCGCAGCGCCGAACAACCGATCGACCTCAAGGTGAACGGCAAGATCTTCGCGCGCGGCGAGGTGGTGGTCGTGGGCGACCACTTCGGCGTGCGCGTCACCGAGATCGTGAAGCCGACTCAGGCCAAGTAATTGAGCAGCGACAGCTGGCCGATGCGCTGGCCCACGGCCAGCGCCGCCTGGAACGCCGTCTCGTTCTTCGCCAGCTCGGCGGCCGCCTGCGTGATGTCCACTTCCTCGAGCGTCGCGCGCGTCTCCGTCACCACCACGTCGAGGTCGGTCCGGCGCGCAGCGCTGAACGGCGCACGCGGCGGGCGGCCGCCGATCGACGACAGCGCCTGCAGCACGCGATCCTTGGCGAGGTCCAGGTCCTCGACTCGATTGGCGATGCGCGAGGCGAGCGCGCCGCTGCGCTCGGCATCGCTCGAGCGCAGGTCGCGCGCGAGCTCGGCCAGCGCTTCGAACACGCTCAGCGTGCCGGTGAACGTCACCTGTTCCTGGCCGCTGCGGGAGATCGCGCGCGGGTCGACGTGCAGCAGGCGCCCGTCGCCGCTCTTCACCTGCTGGTCGGCGGCAGCGAAGTCGATCGCCACTCGCGCCCCGCCCTGAGCCTGCAGCGAGCCATGGCCCTCGATGGCATCGTCGCCGCTGAACCCCGCGCTCACCGCCGTGACGTCCAGATACACGACGTCGCCGCTCTTGCTCGTCACCTTGAGGTCGGTCTCGGTGCCGGTGAACGACACCGCCGGCCCGCCGTCCAGCGACACGGTCGCCGGATTCGCGCCGGCGGCCGTGAACGTGAGCTGGTGCTGGCCGAGGATGGTATCGCCGCTCGCGGACGACTGGCCCGCGGCCGCGCCCGAGGAACCGAGGAACACGGTGGCGTCGTGCGTGACGTCGAGCTGCCACACGCCGACGCCGGTGTCGGGCCCGGTCCCGGCGCGCGCCCCGGTGGCGCCGGTGAAGCGCGTGAGGCCGCGCTCGCCGCCGAGGAAGATCTCGCCGCCCGGCACGTTGGCAGCCACGAATGTGCCCGGTCCGATCTCGACGCGCATCGCATCGCTGTTGCCCTGGTACGCGACCTCGCCGCCGCTGCCCGTGAATGGCTGCGTGCTAGTGCGCGAACCGCCGAACACGTAGCGGCCGCCGATCGTGGAGTTGGCGGCCGAGATCAGCTCCTCCAGGAGCGCGTCCACGCGGTCCGCGAGCCCCTCGCGGTCCGGCTCGCTCAGCGCGTCGTTGGCGCCCTGCAGCGCGATCGTGCGCGCCTCGGTCAACAGCGACGACACCGACTGCAACGACGTATCTGCCGCCGACAGGAGCGCGTTCGCCTGATCCAGGTTCTGCCGCTGCACCAGCCGCGTCTGGTGCTGTTCGGCGAGCAACAGCACGCGGGCCGCGTCGGCCGGGTCGTCCGACATCCTGGTGATGCGCTTGCCGCTCGACACCTGATCCTGGTTACGCAGCATGGCTGCGTAACCCTCGCGCACGCGCGCGAGATAGTTGCTGTACAGGAGATTCTGTGTGACGCGAATGGTCATGGCTTCACCACATCAGCCGCGCCTGCGGCGCTACAGGTTCATCAACGTGTCGGTGACGTCGTTCAACGTTTGCAGGTAGCGCGCCGCCGCCTGGTACATCTGCTGGTACTGCTGCATCTGCAGCAGCTCCTCGTCGACCGACACGCCCGACACCTGCTCGCGCTGCGCGTCGAGCGTGGCCAGCACCTTTTCCTGCGTATCGCGGTCGAACTGCGCGCGATGCACGTCCTGGCCGAGCGAGCTCACCGCCGCACGGTACGCGTCGGTCACGGTCATGCCGAGATCTTGCGTCGCTCGATCGCGCAGCTCGAGCAGGCGCGGCAGGTTGTCGCCGGTGCCGGCCTCGCCGCCGAGCGAGATCGCGAGCAGCCGCGGGTCCTCGACCAGGTCGCTGCGCACGTCGATGTCGCTCGCGCTCGAGCCGGTGAAGAACGTGTTCAACCCGAACGCGACCAGCACGTCGGCCGAGTCGCCGCTGTCGTTCACCATGGTCGAGAAGAAGTCGCCGGACTGCTCGGCGATCGCGCCCGGCCCGAACGTCACGCTCAGGCCATTGCCGAGGCTGAGTGCGCTGCCCGGCTCGTAGCCCTCGCCGACGTCGAGATCGGCGAGCTTGCGGCCGGTCTCGTCGCGCACCTCGACCATCAGTCCGGGGGTGATGCCGATCTCGCCGTCGCCGCGTGCGCGGAACGTGAGCGAGCCGCTGCGCGCCCCCTGGTAGTGGCCGCTGATCGAAACCGCGCTGGTCGCCGTCGCGCCGGTCTCGAGGCTCTGGGACAGCTCGAGCCCCTCGGCGGGGGTGCCGGTCACGTCGCTGATCAACAGCGATGACTGCGTGCCTTCGGTCTCCGAGCGCACCACCACCCGCCCATCGACCACGAGCGCTTCCACCCCCGTGGTCTGGTCGTTGATCACCTGCGCCACCTCGGCGGCGGTCGCCTGGGCGACGTCGGCGAAGTCGGCGGCGGCGAACGTGACCACCTGCGGCGCACCCGCGTCCACTGCAATCGAGATCTGGTCGCCGTCGTTGAGCGCGTACGGCTGCGCTCCGAGCGACGAGATCGTGGCTTGCGCCGAACCGAAGGTGCCCGCGTCGTCCGGGTTGGGATCGACGCGGCCGGTGAAGTCGAAGCCGAAGCCGGTGTCCGCACCCAGGTGCATGCGGCCCGAGCCATCGACGCTCGCCGACAGGTGCGGCAGATCGTTCAGTGCTTGCACCAGATCGCCAACCGTCATCGACGGATCGATCGCGATGCGATGGGTCGTGACCTTGCCGCTGGCGCCGTCGGTGACCGCCACGTTCAAGCTGCCGTTCTTGACCGGGAACGGAAAGCCCGCATTCGCCAGGCGCTCCTCGAGGAAGTTCTGGTCGCCGTCGACGTCGCGCACCAGCGATGCCGATGTCAATGTCTTGAGCGGGCCGGAGGCCGGCATGCCGGTGCTGTGGCGGCGGTTGAATTCCAGGATCAGGCTGCGGGCGATCGCGTCGATGCGCTGCTCGAGCTCGGGTGCGCTGGCGCCGAAGATCTCGAGCAGGCCGGCGACCTCGCCCGACTTCGGCGTGGTCACCGCATTCGATCCAGCGACCGAGAGCTCGAGCGCCCCGGCGCGCGTGCGCGTGACCTCGATGGTGCTGGCGCGGTTGCCGGACACGAGCACGCGCCCCTCGAGCAGCACGCGCACCTGCGAGCCGTCCTCGAGCACGCTCACCCCCACCAGCTTCGACAGGTCGCGCAGGGTCCGCTCGCGCACGTCTTTGAGCGCGCTGCCGCCGCCGTCGCCGCCGCCGGTCTCGGCGGCGGCGATCTGCACGTTGAGCTTGGCGATCGACTCGAGCAGCGAGTTCGCCTCCTCGATCTTGGCGCGCACGTCGGCCTCGATGTCGGTGCGCAGTCCGGCGAAACTATGCGTCAGCTGGCGCACGCCGCTCGCGAGCGCCCCACCGTCGTCGATGACCGCTTGCTGCAGCACCGCATCGTCCGGCGAGGACGTCAGCTTGGAGATGCCGTCGAAGAACGAGGAGAACAGCCCCGACAGCGCGCTGTCGGCAGGCTCGCCGAAGAAGCTCTCGATCTCCGTCATCCGCACCGAGCTCGAGTCCGCCTGTCCGAACAATCCGATCTGCGTACGGATCCGTCCTTCCAGCACTGGATTCGCCACGCGCCGCACCTCGCTCACACCGACGCCGGTGCCGATCTGCCCGACTCCCGCCAAGTCGAACGGTCGGCTGGCGCGAAACACTGCCAGCTGCCGCGAGTAGCCGTCGGTCGACGCATTGGCGATGTTGTTGCCGACCACGTCGAGCCCGTACTGTGCCGCGAGCAGTGCGCGCAGCCCTGTGGTGTACCCGAGCATCGTTCCCCCACTGAAATCGACTGGTTCTCCCAGGCTCACTTATAGGTGCGCCCGGAGCGCGCTTGAACCACAACCGCGGATGGCGACGAGGTCAGCGCCGACGCCGCGCGCCTGTGTCACGGAAGCAGGCAGCGCACGCCGGCAGATGTTGCGCGCATTGATGCAAAGCCGGACACGGGCGGCGGCGCGAGCGCCGCGCCGATCAGGTGGTCGCGCCGCCGCAGCTCGAGCCGGCGCCGGCAGTGCAGCCGAAGCAGTGCGGGCCGACCACGATCGCGCGGTCGTTCAGCTTCGCCAGATCGAATTCGAAGATGGTGCGCGGGCTCGCCGGGCTCAGCTCGAGGTCGAGCATCTGATTGAAATCGCAGTCGTACAGGCGGCCATCCCAGCCCACGGACAGCGTGTTGCGGCACATCACGTTGCGTGCGGCCGCGGGGTTGAAGGCGTTCACCAGCCGGGTCATGTAGGCATCGAGGTTCTGGGTCTTTTCCAGGAACTCGAGGAACCGGCTGATCGGCATGTTGGTGATCGTGTAGAGGTGGTTGAACTCGACGCCGTGACGCCGCGCGAGCTCACGCCGCCAGTCCAGCTCGAGCGTCTTCTGGCTCGCCGGCAGGAACGCTCCCACCGGATTGGTGACGAGATCGAGCACGAGGCCGCTGCCGATGCGGCCGTAGCCGAGCGCGTTCAGCGCCTGCAGCCCGGCGATCGACTTCTCGAACACGCCGTCGCCGCGCTGCGCATCGGTCTGGCGCGCGAGATAGTATGGCAGCGATGCGACCACCTCGACGCCGTGCTGTGCGAGCAGCGCGGGGATGTCGCGCATGCTGGGCGCGACGATGGCGGTCAGGTTGCAGCGGTGCATGACGTGGCGATGCAGCGCGGCGGCGCGCACGATCAGCTCGCGGAACCGCGGATGCAGCTCGGGGGCGCCGCCGGTGATATCGAGGGTGGGAATGTCGGTGGCGGCGAGCACGCTCAGGCATGCGTCGATCACGTCGTCCGACATCACCTCCTGGCGATCCGGTCCGGCATCGACGTGGCAGTGGTGGCAGGTCTGATTGCACAGCTTGCCCACGTTCATCTGCAGGATCTCGATGCCGGTCGGCCGCAGCGGCATCAGACCGGCGCTCGCGAGCGATGTCTCGAACGAGCGCGCCAGCGCCACACCGGCGAGCAGGCTCTTCTGATAGATGGTGTCGGCGAGCGGGTGCGTGCGCGCCAGGAGCGAGGTCATCGGCTTCTCACAATGGGGAGAGGATGCAGTGGTGCCAGGAACGCGTTGCCGCTGCTGCCTGGCACCACCGGTTGTCAGAATCCCGCTCTGGCCGCCGCCCTGGCAATCTCCTCGGGCGTGAGATCCTGCTCGTGCGTGGCAATCGCCCAGTCATGGCCGAACGGGTCGGTGACCCGACCGTGGCGATCACCCCAGAACATGTCGGCGATCGGCATCGTCGCCTTCGCCGCGCCGCGAATGACGAGATGCGGGGTCACGGAATGGAAACCCTCGGGATCGGGATTCGCCTTGCCAGCCACGTGCACCTCCTCGGAGACAGACTGCGGGGCCCAGGGCGATTGTAAGGCCGTCGCCGGGCGGTGACAAACGCTGGTTCAGGGGGATTTCGCCGGCGGCGTCGGTGCCGCATGCAGCACGGTGCGCTCGACCATCTTCGCGATGCCGATGCCGCCGCGCCGGGCGATGGCATCGGCAAGGTAGGTCTCGAAGAAGCCCTCGTAGACGCCGCTGCCGGCGGCGTCGCCGAACAGGCCGCCGGCTTCCTGGCCGAGGCCCTTCTGCATCTCGGCGAGCAGGAGCGACAGGAACAGGCCTTCCATGCCGGCGGCAGCGCGGTGCACGGCAGCCGGGTCGTGGGTCTTGGTCGTCGCGGTCGCAACGCTGTCGATCATGGTCCTCACATCAGGACGATTTCGGCATTCAGCACGCCCGACTTCTGCAGCGCCTGGAAGATGACCACCAGGTCGCGCGGCGTGGCGCCGAGCGCGTTCAGCGCTTCGGCCAGATCCGCGAGCCGCACCAGGTCGGGCAGCACGTGGATGCGGCGCGTCTCCACCTCGGCCTTGATGTCGGTGCGCGGCAGCACCTCGGTCTTGCCTTGCGAGAACGGCGCCGGCTGCGAGGCGACCGGGCTCTCGCTCACCGTGATCGTGAGGTTGCCGTGGGTGATGAGGCACGCCGACAGCGTCACCTCGCCGCCAGCCACGAGCGTGCCGGTGCTCTCGTTGATCACCACGCGCGCCTTCACGTTCGGCGTGACCCGCAGCTCCTTGATCTCGGCCAGGAATCCCACCGGGTCGGCGCGGCGCGCCGCGGGCATCAGCACGCGCACGCTGCCGGCGTCATCGGCATGTGCCTCGCCCGTGTTCGCGGACTGGATCGCCGCGGCGATGCGCGAGGCGGTGGCAAGGTCCGGGTTCTTGAGCTGCAGGACGATCACGCTGTCGTGCTGCACGAACGGCATCTCCACGGTGCGCTCGACCAGCGCGCCGCGCGGAATGCGTCCGACCGTGGGCGTGTTCTGGGTGATGCTGCCGGCCTGGCCCTGGGCCGAGAAGCCGCCGACGATCACCGGCCCCTGCGCGACCGCGTACACGTGGCCGTCGACGCCGAACAGCGGCGCCTGCACGAGCTGCCCGCCCGACAGGCTCGAGCTCTTGCTCATCGCCGACACGACGACGTCGATGCGCCCGCCGTTGCCCATGTTGGCGGGCAGCGTCGCGGTCACCTGCACCATCGCCACGTTGCCCTGGCCCACGTCGTTGGGCTTGACGTGGATGTCCATCTTGCTGAGCAGGTTCGCGACCGCGCTCTTGGTGAGCGTCGAGTTGTCGCCGGTGCCGTTCAGGCCGACCACCAGGCCGACGCCGGTGAGCTGGTTCTCGCGAATGCCTTGCACCTCGACCAGGTCGTCGATCTTGACCGTCGGCCGCGCATCAGCGCAAAGACCCGAGAGCAGAACGAGAGCGAGCATCATGAGACTCTCACATCCATGGGGTTTGCTCAGAACGGCCAGATCCACTCGAGGAAGCGCGAGAACCAGCCGCGCCGGGTGGCCTGGCTGAGCGGCCCATCGCCTTGATAGCTGATCTCGGCGTTGGCGACGTTCTCGGAGAGCACGGTGTTCTCCGGCGAGAGATCCTGCGGCCGCACGATGCCGGACACACGGATCGTCTTCACCTCGTCGTCGAGCCGGATCACGCGCCGGCCCTCGACCACGAGGTTGCCGTTGGGCTGCACGTCGATCACCTGCGCGCTCACCAGCGTCTCGAAGCGGCCATCGCGCGAGAAGTCGGCCTTGCCGCCGAACGTGCTCTTGGACGAGTAGCCCATCGCCGGCAGCGTGCTGAACGCGCGCGGATTCACGTCGAGGCTGGTGACCTTCGCGTCCAGCTCGTTCGACTTGTCCATGGTCACGTCCTGGCCGTCCTTGATCAGCTGGCGCTCCTTGATGATCACCGTGACGATGTCGCCGAGATTGCGCGCCACGTTGTCGCTGAGCAGGAAGCCCTTCGGGTTCTGGCCTTCGTGCCACAGCGATTGCGCCTCCATCGAGGGCAGCACGAGAGCAACGCTCACGATCGTTCCAACGATGCCTGCTAGTCGCATGGTTCATGTCTCCAATGAAGGTCGCTTCGCCCGGGCAACGATGGCGGTCAGGGCACGCTCACCAGACCTGGCCCATCGATCCTCGCCTTGAGCACCCGCTTGGTGTCCAGATTCTGCACCGCCACCAGATCGCCCACCGCCCCATCGCCGCGCGCCTGGCCCTTGGCGGTGATGGTGAGCTGGCCGCGCGTCACGACGATGGTCACCGGATCGCCGCTCTTCAGCACGATCGGACGCACGCCATCCTCGAGGCACAGCATCTCGCCCTCGCGCACGTCGCGGCGCGCCACCAGCCCGTTCAGCTGCTCGAGGGACACGAGCGGCTCGCCGCGCATCACCGAGCGCTCGACGCGCGCTGGCACGATCGGCGCGCTCACGAGCGTCGTGCCGCGCGCAATGAACGAGGCCGCGACGTAGACGTCGGCAAACAGCCGGAGACGAAACGTGAGCGCGATTCTCGTGTAGGTCTGGCCGCCGACATCGACCGCGACGCTCACCCGCACCGGCCCGGCCGCGACCGGATTCTTGCCGTGATCGAAGCGGATGACGGGTGCGTCCTCGAACGCCGGCAAGTCGATGTCCGGCGGCGCGTCGGGTGCTTCCAGCTCGTACGGGTCGGTGGTCTTGATCTCGGCAGCCAGGTACGCCTTCGCCCGTTCGAGCAGGTCCTCGCCCTTGAGCACGGATGGGCGCACCGCCACCTGGCACTCGACCGCACCGGAGATCTTCACCCGGGCGAGATCGATGCCGTGGTCCTGCAGCGCGAACAGCACGCCCTGCGTGGTGACGATGCGCGTCGCCCGCGGTCGCGGTGCGGGGCCGAGCGGAATCGCCAGCACCGCCGCACGCAGCGGATGGTCCGCGGGGGAGAGCTCGGCCACGTCGCCGATCGTGAACACCGCCCTGGCCACCAGCGCCTGCTGATCGAGCACGACCTCGAGCGGCTCGCCGGCGGTGCCGAGCACGAACGAGAGCAACCATGGTGCGAACGACAGCATCGGGCTTACCTCGTCAGGGTGGTGGCCGTGGACAGCATCTCATCGCCGCTGCGGATCGCGCGCGAGTTCACCTCGTAGGCTCGCTGCGCCACGATCAGGTTGACCAGCTCGGTCACGACCTCGACGTTGGACCGCTCGAGGTTGCCCTGCAGCAGTGTGCCTGCACCTTGCTGGCCGGGAACGTTGTCCTGCGCCTGTCCCGACGACTGCGTCTCGAAGAACAGGTTGCCGCCGCCGCTGCGCAGCCCCGACGGGTTGGCGAAGCGCGTCAGGTTGAGCTGACCGGCGAGCTGTTGATTGCCTTGCGCGTCGGTGTACGAGACGCTGCCGTCGGCGCCGATCGAGATGGTGCTGGCATCGTCCGGGATGGTGACCTGATCGGCGAGCGCGAAGCCCTGCGGCGTGACCAGGTTGCCCTGCGCGTCGCGGCGCAGCGCGCCGTCGCGCGAGTACCCGTTCGACCCGTCGGGCATCACCACGCGGAAGAAGCCGTTGCCCTGGATCGCGACGTCGAGGTCGCGAAACGTCGGCTCGAGCACACCCTGCGAGAACACCTTGGTGGTCGACACCAGCCGCGACCCGCTGCCCACCTGGATGCCGGTCGGCGAGCGCGACTGCTGCGAGGTCGCCGAGCCGGGCGACTGCTGGATGATGTACATCAGGTCCTCGAAGTCGGTCTGGCTGCGCTTGAAGCCGGTGGTGTTCACGTTCGCGAGGTTGTTCGCGATCACATCGACGTGGCTCTGTTGCGACTTCATTCCGGTCGCGGCCGTGTACAGTGCTTTCAGCATGGTCTCGTCCTCTTCAAGATCTCGCGCTCGAGCATCAGCTCGTGGCCAGTCGCTGGCTCACCTGGTCGCGCGCCTGCAGTGCGCGCTGGCTGGCCTGGTACAAGCGCAGCGTGGTCATCATCGCCACCATCTCGTTCACGACATCGACGTTCGATTCCTCGCGCGCGCCGGCAACGACGCGGGTGGTCGCCTGGGTGAGCTCGGTCGGGTTGGCGCGGTAGGTGCCGGCACGGTCGGCTTGCAGGCGGCCGGGATGGCTCGCGACCATCACCGACAGCTTGCCGACGACGGCGCCATCGGCGGTGACGTTGCCATCCGCGTCGGCGGTGAGCTCGCTCGCATTCGCGGGTACGCTGATCGGCCCGCCCTCGCCCATCACGCGCGAGCCGTCCCGGTGCTGCAGGTTGCCGTCGCCGCCGACGGTCAGCTGCAGGCGGCGCGTGAGCCTGGTGATGCCGTTCTGGTCGAGCACGAAGAACCCTTCGCCGTCGAGCGCGACGTCGCGCGGGTTGTCGGTGACGACGAGCGAGCCCGGCGCGAAGTCGCGCACCACCACCTCGCGCGGCCGCGCGGTCGCACGCGGCTTGCCGGCCTCCGCCAGCTCGACGCCGCTGATCAAGCGCTTGAAGGCGGGCGTGTTGGCGTTGGCGAGATTCTCGGCGATGTGCTCGAGCCTTGCTTCGAGCACGCGCATCGCGGTCGCCGATTGCAGCTGTCCCTGGTCCATCACGTGGTCCCCAGAACCCTTGTCCGCACCGCGACGTTGCAAACCGGAGACCATGTGCGGCGGCGATGTCGCAGCGCCTGAACAAAGGGCCGCGCGGCGCCGCAGCGGGCGGCGTGTCCGATCCGCGTGCAGGGCGAGGGGAAAGAGGTTCCAGGTGTGAAGCGAAGAGATTTCCCGAGCGCGGCTCGAGCAGCGCTCGCGGCGATCACGACGCGGCCGTCACGGCAAGCTCACGATCTTCCAGCTCGAGTCGCCGCCGCTCGAGATGGTCCCGGTCGCGGTGCTGGTGCATTGGTCGAGCAGCCAGAACGTGGCCTTGCTGGTGCTGGTCTGCTGCCAGAGCAAGTCGGCCTTGCCGTCGCCGTTCAGGTCCGGCGTGCCGATCACCTTCCAGGTCGCGTCGCCGCCGTTCCACAGCGTCCCGCTGGCGACCTGCGCGACACCGTTCATGAGCCAGTAGGTCAGCTTGCCGTTGCTGGCTGATTGCCACAGGAGGTCGGGTCGCCCATCGCCGTTCAGGTCCGGCGTTCCGATCACGCGCCACGCGGCATCGCCGCCCGCCCACAGCGTTCCGTTCGCGATTCTGGTCGTGCCACTCAGCGTCCAGTACGTGAGCGAGCCATTGCGGCTCGACTGCCACAGGAGATCGGGCTTGCCGTCCGCGTTCAGGTCGGGCGTGCCGATCACGCGCCACGCGGCGTCGCCGCCGTTCCAGAACGTCCCGCTGCTCGCGGCCGACGTGCCGCTCATGAGCCAGTAGGTGACCTTGCCCGTGGTGGCGAGCTGCCACACCAGATCCGGGTGCGCATCGCCGTTCAGGTCCGGCGTGGCGACGATTCTCCAGTTCGCATCGCCACCGTTCCAGATCGTGCCGGTGCTCACGATCGTGGTGCCGTTCAGCAGCCAGTAGTCGAGCTTGCCGGTGGCAGTGCTCTGCAGCAACGTGTCGGGCCTGCCATCGTCGTTCCAGTCGGGCGTGGCGATCAGCTTGAGGTTCTTGTCGCCGCCGGCCGACACGCTGCCGCTGCTCGCGATCGTGGTGCCGCTCAGCAGCCAGTAGTCGACTGCGCCGGTGGTCGAACGCTGGCGCAGGCAGTCTGGTCCCGAGCTGCCATCGAGGTCGAGCAGCACGAGCGCCTGCCGCACGTTGAGGACGGCGGTCTTGGAAGCGCTCTGATAGGTGGCGGTGATGGTGACCACTGCGTCGCTCGCCGCCGAGCCCGCGGTGAGCGACACGCTCGCGCTGGTGGCACCCTGCGTGACCGTCACGCTGCTCGACACCGGCAGCAGGCTCGGGTCCGAGCTACCGAGGCTGACCACTTCGCCGCCGGCGCCGGCCGCGGCGCTGAGCTCGACCTTGAGCGTCGTCGCCCCGCCGCCCGCCACCGTCGACGGCGCGAGCGAGAGGCTCTTCAACACCGGTTTGCCGTTGCCGGCCGCGAGCAACGCCTTGTACACGTTCATGCGGCCGGCGCCGGACGCGATCGTGCGCCCGCTCGCGTACGGCGTGTAGCCGTCGACATTGCCGGTCAGGATCGACACGATCGCGCTGTTCGAGAGCGACGGATTCTGCGCGACCAGCAATGCCGCGGCACCGGCGACGTGCGGGCACGCCATCGACGTGCCGTCCTTGTAGCCGTAGCTGCTGGCTGGGATGGTCGAGTAGATGCCCGACCCGGGCGCGGCGATCTTCACCCAGGTGCCGTAGTTGGAGAACGACGTGAGCTTGTCGTTGCTGTCCGATGCCGCCACCGACAGCACGTTGCTGTAGGCGGCCGGGTACGACGGCGACGACGAGCCGCTGTTGCCCGCGGCCGCGACGATCACGCAGCCCTTGCCCCACGCATACTGCACGGCGCTGTTCACCGTGTTGGAGAAGCTCGGCCCGCCGAGGCTCATGCTGATCACGTCCGCGCCATTGTCGGCGGCCCAGGTGATGCCCTCGGCAATGTCGGAATCCCAGCCCGAGCCGCTGTCCGACAGCACCTTGACCGGCATGATCCTGATCGCGGTCGTGCCGGCGGTGTTGGCATCGCCTTGCCAGCCGGCGACGCCGGCGATGCCGACGCCATTGTTCACCTGAGCGGCGGCGGTGCCGCAGCAGTGCGTGCCGTGGCTGTGTCCGTCGCTGACATCGGTCGAGTTGTTGATGGTGTTGTAGCCGATGACGGCGTTGCTGCCGTTGCGGTACATCTGATTGGCCAGGTCGGGATGGCTCACCTGCGCGCCGGTATCCAGCACCGCGATCACCGCGGTCTGATGCGGCAGCCAGATGCCCCAGGCCTGATCGGCGCCGATCTTTCGCAGCCCCCACAGCGCAGACCATTGCGCATCGTTGGGCGTGGCGCACACGCGCCGCTCGAAGTTCGGCTCTGCGTACTGCACGTCGCCGCGGCGCTGCAGCGCCGCGATCGCCGTCTCGACGCTCACGCCCTGGTGCAGCTTCACGCGCACGCACCGGGTGCGCGCATCGAACGACATGGCGTAGCCGAACGTGTAGATCTGCTGCGACAGCGGCAGGATCCTGGACGGATCGTCGCGCATGCCGACCAGGATCTCGCGCGGCGCGCGGGCAGCGTCGCCCGCGCGCACGACGGGAGCGCGCAGCAGCACAAGCACGAATGCGAGAACGGCAACCATGAGGCGGCGGAGCAGCATGGCGGAGATCCTGCAGCGAGCAGTCGTGTTTTCGGTCACTCCCCGGAGGATATCCCGCAGTCGGGGCCGCGGCCGGAGCAATATCCGAGCGATCGCAGGCGCCACGCGCGGCCTGCCCCGCCTGTGGCAAGGCGAGCCACGTGGCGTTCCACGTGTCTCGCCTCAATCACCGCGCCGAGCCCGGTCGATACGTTGGCGGCAAGAGGACGCCCGCTGATGGACGAACCACCGACCCGCATCTACGGCCACGAGCAGAGCATCGACTACGGTGCGACGCACGCGTTCTTCGAGCGGCGCGCCGAGCGTCTGGCCGAGGTCGGCGCGCTCTGGTCACGATGTACCAGGATCAGAACCCGGCGCTCGCCGAGCAGCGTGATGCGGTGGAGCGCGAGACCGTGCTGCGCTTGCTCGCATTGCGCCAGCCGGTGCGCGTCCTGGACGTGGGCTGCGGCGTCGGCCGCTGGGCGCTGCACCTCGCGCCGCACGTCGCGAGCTACCTCGGCATCGACTTCAGCGCCGCGCTGATCACGATCGCGCGCGAGCGGGTGCTCGGGCTCTGGCAGCCCGAGCGCTTCACGTTCCAGGAGCTGCCGGCGGCGGCGCTCGGCACCGCGCCACTGCACGTGCCACCGCCGTTCGACCTGGTGATCGTCGCCGGCGTGCTGGTGTACGTGAACGACGCTGATTGCGTGCGCGTGCTCAGCGCCATCGCCGAGCTGTGCGAGCGGGACGCGACCGTGTACGTGCGCGAGCCGGTGGCGCGCGAGCAGCGCCTCACGCTCGACCAGTTCTTCTCGAGCGAGCTGCGCGCCCGTTACAGCGCGGTGTACCGGACGCGCGCGCAGTACGACGCCCTGTTCGCACCGACGCTCGCGTCGCGGCGGTTCACGCTCGCGCACGCAGGCGACCTGTTCGGCGACGACCTCGGCAACCGCGCGGAGACGCGCCAGCAGATCTTCCTGTGGCGGAGGACGGCAGGATGAGCGACGTGGCGATCTGCCTCGACCTCGACGGGACGATCACCGCGGCGGAGCTCTTGCCGCGCATCGCGCGCGAGCTCGACCTGTACGACGAGATCGCGATCCTGACGCAGGCCACGATCCAGGGCGCGATCCCGTTCGAGAAGTCGTTCCGGCTGCGCTGCCGGCTGCTGCGCGACGTGCCGATCGCCAGGGTGCGCGAGATCGTCGCGCAGGTGCCGCTGCAGTACGACGTGGTCGAGTTCGTGAACACGCACCCGGACCACTGCTTCGTCGTGACCGGCAACCTCGACGTGTGGATCGAGCCGTTGCGCGACCAGATCCGCTGCCCGTTCTACACCTCGCGCGCGCGGTTGACCGCGAATCGCGAGCTGGATGGCGTGCAGGACATCCTGAACAAGGGCGACGCGGTTCGCGACCTCGCGCATCGCTTCGAGCAGGTCGTGGCGGTCGGCGAAGGCATGAACGACACGCCGATGTTCGAGGCGGCCGACGTCCGCGTCGCGCACGGCGCGATCCATGCGCCGAGCCAGTCGGTGTGGCAGCTCGCCGACTTCGTCACCGTGAGCGGAGGTGGGCTATGCCAGCTCCTCGCGTCGCTGTTGTGAGCGCCGCCGGGCTGGGCTCGCGGCTCGGCATGAACATGCCGAAGTGCCTGGTGTCGGTCGCCGGCAAGCCCATCATCGATCGCCAGCTCGAGCTGCTGAGCGGGATCCCGCAGGTGCGCATGGTGATCGGCTTCATGGAGGAACGCGTTGTCGAGCACGTGCGCAAGCTGCGCGACGACGTGATCTTCGCGCGCAACCCGCGCTATGCCAGCACCACCACGCTGCAGAGCATCTGGCTGGCGACGCGCGGCCTGCGCGAGCCGTTCCTCGCCATCGATGGCGATCTGATCGTCGAGCCCGACAGCTTCCACGCGTTCCTCGGCCAGTGCGCGCGCAGCGCGCCGCCGCTGCTGGGGCTCGCGCCCGCCACCACCGACGAGGCCGTGTACGTGCAGAGCGCGCCGTCGTCGGACCGCACGCGCACGATCGAGAAGTTCCAGCGCACGCCGAAGACCGAGCTCGAGTGGACTGGCCTCGCATGGCTCGAGCCGCAGCTGATCTTGAACCGTCCGGTGGCGGTGTTCGAGTGCCTGGAACCGCACCTGCCGATGCGCGGCGCGGTCGTGCGCTCGCTCGAGGTGGACACGCCCGGCGACCTCGAGCGCGCCAGCCGCGCGCTGTGCCACGATGAGTGGCCGCTGGTGCCGGGCGCGGCGGCGACCGACGCGAGCTTGCGCGTCGAGGCACAGGCGATCGCCGAGCGGTACTGGCGTGCGAGCGAGAATGCCGCGCTCGGACCGAGCGAGCTTTACGACCGCCAGGAGCATGGCATCGACCAGCTGCTCGTGCCGCGGCTGCGGCCGGACGACGTGGTGCTCGATCTCGGCTGCGGCGACGGCCGCTTCACCTGTCAGGTCGCGCGCCGCTGCCGACAGGTCGTCGGGCTCGACATCGCGCCGCAGCTGATCCGCTCGGCCACCCAGCGCTCGCTCACGAGCGCGCTGCACAACGTGTCGTTCCTGGTGGGCGAGCTCGCGGACCTCCCCGAGGCGCTGGTGTTCGATCACGCGCTGTGCATGGGCGTGTTCACCACCATTCCCGACGAGACACGGTTCCTGGCGCTCGCCCGCGCGCTCGCCGCGCGCGTCAAGCCCGGGGGCTGCGTGCTGGTCAAGGACTCGCTCACGCCCACCGCAGATCGCGTGCTGATCAAGGGCAGCTATGCCGCCGTCTACCGCAACGAGCAGCGCTACCTGAGCGCGCTGCGCGCGGCCGGCCTCGCGGCCATCGGCCGGGTCGACCTCGGCACGCTCGACCAGGCGCAGACCAGCACGCTGTTCTTGATGGAGCGCGCGCCCGTGCCGGCCACCACCGCCGTCCAGAGCACCGCGACCGTGCAAGGATGACCGAGCCCGCCATCGACTTCTACGTCTACAACCTACACGAGCTGATCGTGTGGGAACCGATCTGGCGCCAGCTGCGCCGCGCCGGCGCGTATGCAAGCTTCGTCGTCGAGCCGCCGGGCGTGCACACGGCCACGGGCTCGGTCCCGGATCGTGCCAGGGGCTACCTGGACGACAAGCGCGAGAACCTGGTGCCGTTGATGACCGACCAGGTGTACGGCGAGGTGGTGACCTGGCTGCTCGACCACAACCTGCCGTTCTCGACCGTCGGCAACTATCACGCGGACGCGGTGGTGAGCACCCAGGGCACCGGCTGGCTGTGGCGCTACGATGGCCTCAAGCTGCGCACCATGTACGGCGTGGGCGCGGTCACCGACAGCTACGGCCATGGGCCGGTGAACCAGGGCATGCACGCGGTGTTCGTGCACGGCGCGTTCTCGGCGGCGGCGATCCGGGAATGGGTCGCGCCGGAGAACGTGCTGGTCACCGGCTTCCCCAAGTACGTGCCGCTGTTTCGCGGGCAGCTCGACCGCGCGCAATGGCAGGCCCGGTTCGGCCTCGATCAGAGCCGACCCACGATCGTGTCCCTGTCGACCTGGGCGCAGCACAGCGCCATCGATCGGTTCGCCGGGGCGATCGCCGGTCTCGCCGCCCGCCATCAGGTGCTGTACAAGCCGCACCACAACAACCTGTGCTTCGAGCACGAGCGCGTCGACCAGCTGCGCCGGCAGCCGGGCGTGATCGTGAACGAACGCGAGCGCAGCATCCTGCCGTTCTTGCTGGTCGCCGACCTGGTGCTCGCCGACGTGCGCAGCGGCGCCTTCACCGAGGCTTTCCTCACCGATCGCCGCACCATCGGCCTCTCGCCGCGCGGAGACCCGAGCCAGGACCGGGTGATCCCACAGGTGGCGCAGGCGGCGGCGCTGTGCTGGGACCCGGCGGCCCTCGACGAGCAGGTGGCGCTAGCGCTGGGCCAGGATCGCTTCGCAGCCGGGCGGCGCGAGCTCGCCGCGCACCTGTTCCAGGACCTGGGCGGCCGCGACGACGAAGTGACCGCGCACGCGTTGCTCGAGGTCGTGGCCCGGCTGCGCTCGACACCGCAGAGGGCGAGCACGTGACGCTCGCCGCCCGCGCCCGTCGCTGAGCGGCAACACCCGGCCTGATCCGGGCTCAAGATCGGGACCGGACCCACATTGGCGGTTGTGTCAATTCCAGCCGCTCCAGGCGAACGGTCGATGTGGATGACACGGAGCAATCGCCAGCGCCTTACACGGGAGCGCCCACGTGTCCACGAATGACAGGAACCCAAGGGTCTCGCTGATCGCCCGCATCACCGACGTCGAGCGTGATCTGGTGGCGGCGGTGGTGGCCGACCAGCGCGCGCAGGAGGCAGGGCTGTGCGAGCTGATCGTGATCGATGCGACCATGAGCGGCGGCCTCGCGGTGCCGGAGGCAACGGTCGTGCGCGAGCCGTCGCCGAGCATCGGCGTGGCATGCAAGAGCGCGCTCGCATTGGCGCGCGGCAGCTACTTCGCGTGGCTCGATCCACGCTGCTGCTCGCATCCGTCGCGCGCCTTGAAACAGGTCGCCCTGCTCGAGGCGCATCCGGAGGTGCAGCTGGTCACCAGCGACATCCTGGTGCGCGGCGGCGACGTGAACAGCACCACCCGCGCGCGGATCCAGGGACCGACCGACGTGCTGCCCGCGTTCTGGAGCGCGGGCGTGATGGTCACGCGGCACGCGCTCGAAGCGATCTCCGAGACCGTGTACTACCCGGTACTGCTCGGGCTGTACGATCGCCTGCATCGTGCGAACGCGGTCGCCCACCTGGTCGAGCCGCTGGTGTCGGTGGACCGCAGCCTGGTCGCCGAGGAGGAAACGCGCCTGGCGCGCGATCTGGCGCAGCTCAAGGCGCTGGCACAGTTCTCGAGCAGCGAGCACACCGACGTCTCGGTGATCGTGTGCACGCAAGACCGCGGAGCGCGCGTCCAGGACGTGCTCGAGTCGCTGTGTCAGCAGGTCATCGCCCAGGGGACGTTCGAGGTCGTGCTCATCGACCGCGGCGACGATCAGCTCGGCGAGCTGCTCGCGGGGCTGCGCTTCCCGATCGTGGTGCGCTACGCGCGCGCCCGCGGCCGCTCGCTCGCGCACGCGCGCAACCAGGCCGTGGCGCTCGCCAAGGGGCGCGTGCTGTTGTTCCTGGCCGACGACGCGCTCGCGCATCCCCAGCTGGTGCGCGAGCACCTGCGCGCGCACACGCTGAGCGAGGATGCGGTTGCGGTGCTGGGCACGCTCGACCCGCAGCAGGCGACGCCGCGCGTCGCGCTCGCACGCTTCTTGCGCGAGTGCGACTGGTCGCTCACCGCCGCCAGCCTGCAGAGGACGCGCGCGGCGGCACCCGACTGGACGCGCTTCACGACCGCGCACGTGAGCGTGAGCAGCGCCGCGGTGCGCGCTGCCGGCGGCTTCGACGAGACGCTCGAGAGCGGTGCCGAGGATCTCGATCTCGGCCTGCGGCTCGGTGGGCTCGGGCTCAAGCTGGTCGCGAGCCCGGCCGCGCACGCCACCGCGGCAGCGAGCCTCGACTTCCACGAGCTCAAGGCACGCCGCCAGGCGAGCGCGCGCGCGCTCGTGCACCTGTTCCGCATCCACCCCCAGCTGCTCGACCATGATCTCTGGCAATCGATACGTACCGCGTCGCTCGACTCCTGCGAGGCCGAGCTCGGCAAGCTGAACCAGGCGGAGACCGCGGCGCTCGAATCGGCCGCGCTCGAGATCGCGCGCACCGACGTCGCGGCGTTCGAGCAGCTCGGCCCGCCGTTCCCGCAGCTGGCGCAAGCAATGCTCGATCAGCTGGACACCCTGCTGCAAGGCATCGATCGCGTCTGGTGGCTGCGCGGCCTGCGCCAGGGCATGCTCGATCTGCGCATCGCCAGCCTGGGCGCGCTGCGCGCGCTCGCGACCGACAGCGCCGGCAGCGCGCTCGAGCCGCCGCATCACCCGTGGCGCCTGGCCACCAGCGCGGCGATGAAGTACCTGGCCTGGCCGCGCTACGTGCCGATGAGGGGCTCGACCAGCTGATGGCCGATTACGGCCGGCTGCTCGCCGACCGCGACGACACCTGCCTGTGCCTGCGCCACGACCAGGCGGTCGACGGTCCGTTCGATCGCGCCCTGCAGGCGCTCGAGAACGCGCACGCACGCGTGCTCGGTCCGGACACGGACCTCGAGGTGCTCGTGATCAACGAGCCCATCGATCGCAGCCAGTGGCACCGCCTCGGTCAGTCGGTGCACGGCTGGCTCGCGCTGCCGTCCTGCACCCAGGCGGCGCGCGCCGACTTCTTCGCGGTGATGGCAACGCCGCGGCTCGACGGCGCTGCCGCACTGCGCGCGCGCATGGCCGAGGTGGCGGACTCCCGCGCGCACGAGTCGAGCAAGACGCTCGACCCCCGCGGCTAGTCTAGCGCTCGCGATCGGGCCGCGCGCGGTCGGGCACTGCACGAGGTCCTTGCTGAACAGGAGATCGAGCGTCCAGTCGATCGCCACGCGCAGCTTGCGCTCGAAGCGCCGTTGTCCTCGCCGTGCGTCACGGTCACGGTGCGCGCGTTCGATGCCGCGGCACCGGCCGCCCCCGGCGCTCACCGGCTGGAATCGGCGCCCAGGTCGACGACGCGTTCGGGATCGAGCGGCTCGCCGTCGGCATCGATCGGCTGCAGCATCTCGCCTGCTTCGCCGAGCAGCTGCACCACGAGCTCGTCGTCGGCGTAGCGGCACTTGAGCACGTGCGGCTTGCCGAGGAATGCGGTCAAGCGCGCGCCGTTCAGCTTCTTGCTCACGTCCTCGCCGCGCGCCGAGCCGCCGCCGCCGGAGACGAAGCAGCACACGGGCGGCTTGCCGGCGCACAGCTCGAGCGGGCCCGACTCCTGGTAGTTGTGCTCGTGCCCGCACAGGACGACGCGCACGCCGCGCGGCACGAGCACGTCGCGCAGGAGCTGCTCCACCACCGGATCGGACTGATGCGCCGGACCGGCGGTGAACGGCGGGTGATGGAAATACGCGATGCGATGCTTCGCGCGGCACGAATCCAGCGCCTTCACCAGCCAGACGCGCTGCGGCGCGTCCGGCGCGCTGAGCGGCGCAGGACGCGCACCGGACGACTCGGCGTTCGACGTGGTGTCGAGGCAGAAGAAGGCGACGTCACGGCCATACTGGAAGGTGTAGTAACGATCCTCGGGCTGCCCCGGCGGCGTCGGCAAGATGAAGTTGTCGCGATGCTGAGCGAGGTCGTTCTGGTTCTCGGAATCGCTGCCGTCGTGATTGCCGAGCGCGGGAAAGAACGGCAGCGCTTCGAGCAGGCTCGCGAACGGACGCAGGAACTTGCCGCGCCAGTCGATGTCGAGCACTCCCGAGCCTGGCAGGTTGCCGATCGGCGTGCGGTAGCTCGCCGCCATCTCGGCGGTGATGCGGTGATCGCCGCCGCCCGCATAGATGTTGTCGCCGAGCGTGAGCACGAATTGCAGCGTCGCGTCGCTCGCCATCTGCCGGGACATCACGCGCGCGAGGTTCAGCTCGACGTCGCCGCCGAGACCGTAGTCCCCGAACGCGAAGAACGCGAACTCCGGCGTCGGCAAGGACGGATCCGGCCAGGTGCGGAACTGCTTCGGCGGCGTGCGCGGGCAGACCTCGCGGCCTTGCCAGTCGATGCGATAGCTGTAGGTCGTGCCGGGTGCGAGCCCGCGCACGACGAACACGTTGCGATTGGCCACCGGCGCGAAGCCCATGGGCGGCGACACCTCGGTGCCCGCCGCATCGCTGACGAACAGATGCTGCTCACCCAGCGACGCGGCATGCTCGCCGTAGCGATCGGCCGCATCCTCGCCCACCAGCCCCCACAGGATCGTGACCCCGTCCGGCCGCGGGTCGTGCACGCTCACGAACGCTTCGGGCTCGGCAACCGGCGGCCCCTGCAACAGGGCGGCCAACACGATGCATGGTACAGGTGCAGGCATGGCAACTCGTCGTTCGGGCAGCAGGACGGAGCGCGCCCATGGTACCCGGGAACACGGCGGGCAGCCACGGGCAGCGGGCGGCGCCGACGCTGCAACGATCTCCCGGCGTCACTTCACCAGGCGCAGCGGCAGGGTCGCGCACACTTGCCACATGAGGCTCGGCAAGACGTCGGGATCGGGTGTCTCGAGGTAGATGCCGCGACCGCGCACCAGGCTCTCGAGGAACGCCGACGCGTGCGCATCGTTGTCCTGGTTGTAGAACACGGCGAAGATCGAGATGCCGAGCGCGCTGGCGCGGTCCGCCCACTGCGTGGCGAGCGCGGCGAGCTGAGCATCGTTCAGCTTGGGATGCGAGCCCTTCTTGTCGGCGTTCGGCTCGCCGTCGCTGACCAGCACGATGGCGCGGCCCAGCTCGGGGTTCGACGTCGAGCTGCCGAACATGCCCACCGCCTTCTCCAGCCCGGCGGCGATGTCGGTGCCACTGCACGGCGGCATGCCGAGCATCCCGCAGTAGTTGAGCGAGGCGATCTTGGTCTGCAGGAGGCCGAAGCCGGACTGCATCTGGGTCAGGTTGGCGAGGATCCAGCCCCAGCCGGTGAACGTCACCAGGCCGACGTTGGACAGCGGGTCGGCGTGGTCGTGCAGGCAGCCCAGGAACAGCTCGAGCGCATCGCGTGCCTGGCCGATCTCCTCCTTGAACGACGCGGTGACGTCCTGCACGATGATCACGTCCCACGTCTGCTCCTCGGTGCCGAACCACGCCACCGCGGACGCGGCGACGTCGGCGCTGCTCGGCCCATCGGCGAGGGCTGGTGCAAAGATCATGTCGACCGCGGTGCCACGATCCTGCTGCCGGCGCGCGGTGACCCGCACCGCGTCGGCGGTGCTCTCGTCGGCACCGCTCACGGCGGTGAACGTGTGGCTGCTCGCATTCCACGATCCGAGCTCGACGTCGTCGGCGCGCAGATCGTCGGCGCCGTTGTCGGCCGCAACCGACAGCGCGCGATCGCGGGCAGTGTCCGGTCCGAATGCAAGGCCGCTCGCGCCAGCGAGAGCGCTCGCGTCGGCGACCGTCTGCAGCTGGCCGCGCGTGGCAAACAGGTGGCCGAGGTCGATTGCCAGCGCGGCGATCCCGGCCAGCACGGCGAGACCAACGGCAAGCCAGCTGACGGCGATGCCGCGCTCGCGCGCGCGCGAGCGCCGGCCGGCGTCCGGGCTCTTGCTCATGAGTCCTCCTTGCGCATCGCGACCCGCGCGTGCAGCGTGCTCGCCGACGAGAACAGGCCGAGCACGTCGCCCAGGGCCGCATCGTCGAGCGTGGTGGTGATCTCGACCGACACGTCGTCGCCGGCGCCGGCATCGCTCGCCGAGACGTCGAAGGTCGCATTGATGTCGGCCAGCCGATCGAGCGCGAGCGCCTCGGCATCGCTCGCGGACAAGGACCCGACGGCGAGCCCCCGCGCCGCCTCGCGCGCGGCATGGAACATGTTGTGGCGGACGAAGAACACCGCGCCCACCTCGATGATGCCGAACAGGAACAGGATCAGGAGCGGGCTCAGGATTGCCATCTCCACCGCGGCGATGCCGCGCCGCCCGGTGCAGCCCGCGGCTCGCGCCCTGGATCGATCGCTCTCGGGCGTCATGGCGTCACCGCCGCGAACAGGCCTTGCGGCAGCGTCACCCGGCGTCGCTCCAGCTTGTGCAGGAACGGCGGCGGCGCCGGGTCCAGGCGCCACGTTCCCGCCTCGTCGCCGTGGGGGACGTACTCGAAGATCGTGTGCACGCCCTGCGTCTGCGGGTGCACGGTCGCGACGTGCGCGACACGCCGCTTGCCGTCAGGGAACAGCTCGACGTGCACGATCAGATCGATCGCGCGGGCCACGTGCCGTTCGATCTGCTCGAGGCTCAGGCCGATGCCGCTCAGCAACACCAGCGTGGCCATCCGGTCGAAGCAGTCGCGCGGCGAGCTGGCGTGCACGATCGCGAGCGCGCCGCTGTGGCCGGTGGCGATGGCCTGGATCAGGTCGAACATCTCCGCACCGCGGATCTCGCCGAGGATGATGCGCTCGGGACGCATGCGCAGCGCGTTGACGAACAGCTCGCGGATCGTCACCGTCCCCTTGCCTTCGATGTTGGCGGGCTTGCTGGTGAGCGTCACCACGTGCTCCTGCCGCAGCTGCAGCTCGGGCGTGTCCTCGATGGTGATGATGCGCTCGTGATCGGGGATGTGGCGCGAGAACACGTTCAGCGCCGTGGTCTTGCCCGAACCGGTCGCGCCGCAGAACACCACGTTCAAGCGACCGCGCATCGCCGCGATCAGCAACGCCGCGATGCGCTCGTCCAGCATGCCCAGCGCGAGCAGGTCGTCGACCTCGGTGATGTCCTTGCGGAACTTGCGGATCGTGACCACCGGCCCGATCGCCGAGCACGGCGGCACCACCGCGTTCACGCGCGAGCCGTCGGGCAAGCAGAAGTCCACGTACGGTGAGCAGGTGTCGAGCCGCTTGTTGCAGTTCGAATCGACCAGCAGGCGCTGCACCGCCGCCAGCAGGTGCGACTCGGTCTGGAACTTGACATCGCTCAGCACCATCTTGCCGTGTCGCTCGACGAACACCTGGTCGGGCCCGTTGACCATGATCTCGGTGACCGACTCGTCCTGCATCAGCGGGCGCAGCGGGCCAATGCCGATGACGGTGCGCGCCAGCATCTGGATCAGCGGCTGCCGCTCGCGCGGACCCAGGTCGAGCTTGCGCTCGTGGCAGATCTCGGTGATCAGGCCGTCGAGGAAGCCCAGCATCTCGTCGCGCGACAAATGATCCTTGGTGGCGAGGAACGAGGTCTTGTGCAGCAAGTATTCGTTGGCACGATCGACGATCTCATCATGAAGCATGATCTTGATGGCTCACAATCATCCAGCGACTGTATCAGCGGTCGGAATACTACACTGTGAATGGCTCGAATGCAAACGCGAGGTGACCGATCGACGAACTCGCAGCGAACATTCAGCAGCGGCTGCCTGCAGGCCGAATGACATTAACGGCATCTCACCGCGGAGGTCATTGCATCGTATGTGGGCCACGACACTCTGGCATCATGGCTTGCCGCTCGTGCAATGGGGCGTGACGTGCGGCGCCAGCGCGCTCGCCGCGGTCATCGATGCGCGCACGCGCCGCATCCCGAACTGGATCACCGGCCCGACGTTCCTTGCCGGGATGATCTGGTCGTGCTGGATGGGCGGCTGGGCCGGCGGCGCGGATGCGCTGGTCGCCGGCCTCGCGCTCGCCTTGCCGTACGTGCTGCTGTTCGCGTTTGCCGGCGGCGGCGCCGGCGACGCCAAGCTGATGGCGGCCGTCGGCGCCTGGCTCGGACTGATCAACGGCGGTGTGGCGCTGTTCGCCGTGGCGCTCTGCGGCGTGGTGCTCGGGCTCGTCTATGCGGCGATTCGCAAGCAGTCCCGGGCCAGCCTGGTAAATGCATGGTGGCTGGCGTTGAGCCTGCTCGCGAGCCTGATGCAGCGACGCACGGCCAATGCGGCCGGCGCACCACCCGCGGCGCGCGCCACGGTGCCCTACGGCGTCGCCATCTGCGCCGGCGTGATCGTGGCCGCCATCGGCGTGGGCTACTGGCGCAGCGTGGCGCACGCGTAGCGTCCGCCAGGCGCGCGATCCTGCGGCGGGCGATCCGTGCATCTCGGATCGCGACAGCATCATCCACGATCGACACAGTGGCCGCGGTCACGCGGTCTCACGACAGTGCAACTCGTGGATTGTGTGGCCGAGAATTTGACAGTTGCAGGATCGTGGAGCATACTAGCGGCACACTGAAATGAACCAGCGCAGTCAACCGCCTCTCTCCTGCGCTGCAGTGGTGTGACCTCACATTAGTCAAGTCTTTCTGGAGTATTCCACATGCAACTCGTCAAGCGTTTCTTCACTGGTGAAGAGGGTCTCGAGACCATCGAGTATGCCATCATCGCGGGCCTGATCGTCGCTGGCGTGGTCGGCACCGTGATCGCGATCGGCACCTGGGTGAGCAACCAGTTCACCGGTTTGCAGGACGAGCTCGGCGCCTGATCGAACGGCAGCCGGATGCGGCGGCGGTCAGCCCGGAGCGGGCCTGGCCGCCGCGTCGTTTCGCGGCTGGCTCACCACGTGGCTTGCGCCCGGGAACGGTGCGCACAGGACCAAGCGAGGATGCGCATGATGTCGATGGATGGCTCACTCATGGGCTGGGCGTACGCGGGCGCGGCGGCGGTCCTGGTGCTGGTGATCGAGTCCCGCCTGCGCCACGTTCCGGCCTGGCTGGTGCTCTGGCTCGCGATCGGCGGCCTCACGCAAGCGGCGCTGCAGGGCGGCGCCGCGGCGGTCCTCGATCGGGTCGCGGCGATGGCGCTGCTCGCGCTGCCTGGCGCGCAGCTGCTGCGCATGCTCTCCGGCGACGCGGGTCGTCCGCTGCTGATCGCCGCGCTGGGCAGCTACCTCGGATGGCGCCAGGGGCTGTTCGCTCTCGCCGGCCTGGGCGTCGCCGAGGTGGCGCTCGTCGTGTTCGCTGCGAAGTTGCAACTCGCGCGCGCGGTCGCGCTGCCGCTGCCGGCAGCCGTGATCAGGTCGGCGGCGCACAGCCTCAGGAAAACGGCTGCGGAAGTCGACAACTCTAACCGGGCCCAGGCGCTGCCAGTGGGCCTCGCCATCCTGGTCGGGCTGTGCGTGGCGCTCGCCATGAGCCTCGCGGCGCCCGGCCTGGGCTTCGGCCTGGTGTGATGGATCAGGGCGGAACGCCGCCGGTACCGAGCCGAACACGAGTACTGCCTGCGCTGCCGAACCGGATGATCAGTCGGGCGTGCGCGCGCGACCTTGAGGATTGCGGCGATGAAGCGGTGGTCGATCGTTGGGCTGTTGCTCCTGGGTCTAGCCGCCGCGACGTTCGCGGCCATGCTGGTGAAGTCGCTGCAGGCGGGCGTCGCTCCGGGCGCCGGTCGGTCCGCGTCGCAGAAGGACACCGAGGTCCTGGTGGCGGCGCGCGCGGTGCCGGCCAACACCGTGATCGATGCCGACTCGTTCACCGTGCGCAAGGTGCCGAGGTCGAACGTGCCGCGCGACGCGATGCTCGCCTCCACCGACGTCGTCGGCCGGGTGGTGGTCACGCCGCTGGTGAAGGGCGAGGTGTTCACGGCCTCGTGCTTCGCCGACCAGAAGTCCGGTGCGCGCCTGGCCGCGAAGCTGCCGGCCGGGATGCTGGCGATGAGCGTGGCGCTCGCGAACTTCCAGGCGCTGGAGGGCCTCCTGTATCCGGGCAGCAAGGTCGACGTGGTGGTCTCGCTCGACGTGAAGGATCCAGACGACGCCACCGAGCCGGTGTCCTTCACCTTGTTGCAGAACGTGGAGGTGCTCGGCATCGAGCATCGCACGGTGGTCTCCGAGGGCGAAGAGCGCAGCAGCAACAAGGAGGATCGCTCGGGCCAGCGCGGCCGCACCATGGTGACGCTGATGGTGAACTCGAGCCAGGCCGAGGCGCTGCATCTCGCCACCACGCGCGGCACGGTGTCGCTCGCGCTGCGCAATCCGAGCGATGGCGAGTCGAGCAAGAGCGTGGGCGTATCGCTGCGCGAGCTGAGCGAGGCGGTTCTCAACCGGTGGACGCCGCGCCAACCGGCCGTGACCACCACCCCACCGCCGCCGCCGGTCGAGTCCCGCCCGCCCGAGCCGCCGCCGCTCAAGCTGCCCGAGCCCGAGCCAGCACCGGCCGCCAAGCCCGCGCCGCCCGCGCCGCCGCCGACCTGGCAGACGGTCGTGCTGCGCGGCACGGCGTCCGAGACGTTCACGTTCCCGATCAAGGACGAGGCCAAACCGAACTGACTGCCAGACCCCATCGACGTCGGAGCACGAGACGCCATGACCGCGACAACCCGCTGCTCTCCATTCGTGACCCTCGGACTCGTCCTGATGCTGTCGCCGGCGAGCCTGGCGAGCATCGAGGCGCCCACCGGCGCGGCGGCCGCGCAGCCGACCGTGATCACCGTCGGCGTCGGCCGCTCGCAGCTCGTCACCGCACCCTGGAAGGCGGCGCGGGTCTCGATCGCGCAGCCCGAGATTGCCGACGTGCAGGTGCTCTCGCCGACGCAGCTGCTCGTGCTCGGCAAGGCGGTGGGAGCCACCGACCTCGTGCTGTTCGGCGAGGGTGACGCGGTGTGGCAGGCGCGCGTCGCGGTGGAGCCCGACCTGTCGCTGCTGAAGGCCGAGCTGTTGAAGCTGTTCCCCCGCTCGCAGCTCGAGGTCATCCAGACGCACGAGGTGCTGGCGGTGACCGGCACGCTCGAGCGCACCGAGGACGTGGCCAAGCTGCACACGTTCTTCGAGGCGCACGGCAGCAAGTACGTGGACCTCACCCGCGTCGCCGGCGTGCACCAGGTCCTGCTGCAGGTCAAGGTGGCCGAGGTCAGCCGGCGTGCGATCCGCACGCTCGGCATCAACGGCTTCCCGCCAACGACAACTTCATCGGCGGCTTGACGCTCGGCTCGAGCAGCGGTCCGCTCACGCCGATCAACATCGGCGTGCCGTCCGGCGCGAGCGCGCTCGGCGACGTGCCGTTCGCGTTCGTCGGCGACACCGGACTGAGTCCGGGCATCACCATGTTCGGCGCGTTCCCGAACTCGGACATCGAGCTGTTCCTCGCGGCGCTGTCGGAGAACCAGTACCTGCGCATCCTGGCGCAGCCCAACCTGGTGGCGCTGAGCGGCGAGGAAGCGTCGTTCCTCGCCGGCGGCGAGTTCCCGATCCCGGTGGTGCAGGGCAACACCGGCAGCGTCGGCTCGTCGATCACGATCGAGTGGAAGGAGTTCGGGGTGCGGCTCAAGTTCCGCCCGGTGGTGATGGGCGACAACCGCATCCGCCTGTTCGTCGCGCCGGAGGTGAGCGATCTCACCGATTCGGGCGCGGTCGAGATCCAGGGGTTCCGCGTGCCCGGGATCGTGACCCGCCGCGCCGAGACCACGCTCGAGCTCAGGAGTGGTCAGATGTTCGCGATGGCGGGCCTGCTGAACCAGGTGACCTCCGGGCGCACTTCCAGCATCCCCTTGCTCGGCGAGCTGCCGGTGATCGGCCCGCTGTTCCGATCGGTGCGCTACACGAGCGGCGACACCGAGCTCCTGGTGCTGGTGACGGCGTCGCTGGTGGAACCCACCTCGGCCGTGGAGGTCCCGTACCCTGGGCTCACGCATCGCGAGCCCAGCGACTGGCAGCTGTACGTGAACGGCTGCCTCGACAGCGGCAGCGCGAACGATCTGCCCGAGCCACAGGCGAGCTGGTTGAAGGCGCGCGGCCTCGACCGCTTGCAGGGACCGGGTGCCTGGGCGGCGACCGCGGCGCCGGCAGCGAGCACCGCCAACAAGTGATCGGCAACCGGCAGCATCGGAAGTGGTGGTCATGAGTTCTCCGCAAGCGATCGTCCTCGTCACCCGGGAGGCGGCGGTGGTGCGAGCCACGACCGCGATCCTGAGCATCACCGATCGCTCGCGCGCGGTGGTGGTGTGCGAGCAGCTCGCCGACCTCGTCCAGGAGCTCAAGAAGAGCGCGGCGCCGGTGGTCCTGGTGGACATCGATCCCGCGCCCGAGCAGATGCTCACCGAGCTGGACCGCATCATCGCCAGCGCGGCCGAGACGCGCTTCATCGTGCTCGGCAGCACGGTCAAGAACGAGTGGGTGCTGCAGGCGATGCAAAGCGGCGTGCGGCACTTCCTGCTGAAGGAGCGCATCGCGATCGAGCTGTCGCGCGTGATCCAGAAGGTGGCACCGGACTGGTGGGCTCCGGGCGCGATCGTCACCGTGCTGTCGGCGAGCGGCGGCTGCGGCGCGACCACGCTCGCGATCAACGTGGCGAACGAGCTGCGGCTGCTCACCGCCGACAAGACGCTGCTGGTCGATCTCGACCTGCACTACGGCGCAATGCCCGGGTATCTCGGGCTCAAGCCCCAGTACAGCGTGAGCGACGTGGTGATGGACGAGCGCCGCCTGGACGTGAACCTGCTGCAGTCGACGGCGCTGCCGTGCCGCAAGGCGCTCGATGTGCTCGCGAGCCCGGCCGCGGTCGACGTCATCACGCCGAAGCCGCTCCCGGTCCAGCACCTGCCGCTCGCGCTGCAGACCTGCAAGCAGGCGTATTCGTTGACCGTGATCGACAGTCCGCGCTGCGGCAAGGATCTGGCGCGCACGCTCGCCGCGGACAGCGCGCGCGTGCTGCTCGCGTTCGAGCTCAACGTGCAAGCGATCAAGGTGGCGCAGAGCATGCACGACCAGCTCGCCGCGAGCGGCTTGCCGCAGGAGTCGCTGTTGCTGGTCGGCACGCGGCATCACAAGCGCAACGGCACGGTGAGCTTGAAGGAGGCGCGGCGCCTTCGGCAACCTGGCGGTCTGGCCGCTCGCCGACGACTTCAGGTCGGCCATCGCCAGCATCACCTATGGCAAGCCGCTCGCCGAGACAGCGCCGCGCTCGGCGCTGCGCAAGGACGTCCAGCGCCTGGTCGAGATGCTGGAGAAGCTGTCCAGCGGCCGCCAGACGAGGGCTGCGTGAACCGATGTCGCACAACCCTTTCAGCCTGATTGCGGCGGCCAGGGGACGCAGCGCCACGGCCGATGCGCTCGAGCTCAAGGCGAGGATCCATCGCAAGCTGCTCGAGACCATCGACCTGCCGCGCGCCCAGCGCATGTCCCTCGAGCAGCTGCACCGCGAGTGCAGCCAGCGCGTCGACGAGCTGCTGTCGCTCGAGCACCGCCCGCTGTCGGCGCCGGAGAAGGCACAGCTCGTGTACGAGGTGCTGGACGAGATCTTCGGCCTCGGGCCGCTCGAGAGCTTGCTGCGCGACCCGGGCGTCAGCGACATCCTGGTGAACGGCGCGCACCAGGTCTACGTCGAGCGCGACGGCCGGCTCGAGCTCACGTCGATCAACTTCCGCGATCACGATCATCTGCTCACCGTGATCCATCGCATCGCCGCGTTCGTCGGCCGGCGCGTGGACGAGAGCTCGCCGATGCTCGATGCGCGCCTCGCCGACGGCTCGCGCGTGAATGCGATCATCCCACCGCTCAGCCTCGACGGACCCACGCTCAGCATCCGGCGCTTCGGCAAGAACCCGATCGACATCGCCCGCCTGCTCGAGCTGCAGGCGCTCACCGAGGAGATCGGCGCGCTGCTGCGCGCATGCGTGGCGGGCAAGGTCAACATCCTGATCTCGGGCGGCACCGGCACCGGCAAGACCACGCTGCTCAACGTCCTGTCGCAGTGGATTCCGGCCGGCGAGCGCGTGGTCACGATCGAGGACGCGGCCGAGCTCAAGCTGCAGCGTGAGCACGTCGTGCGCCTCGAGACGCGCCCGCCCAACATCGAGGGCAAGGGCGAGGTGATGCAGCGCGACCTGCTGCGCAACTCGCTGCGCATGCGCCCGGACCGGATCGTCATCGGCGAGGTGCGCGGCGCCGAAGCGCTCGACATGCTGCAGGCGATGAACACCGGCCACGAGGGATCGATGACCACGGTGCATGCCAACAACCCGTGGGACGCGCTGCGGCGGGTCGAGAACATGGTGAGCATGGCCGGGCTCAACTATCCGATCCGCGTCATCCGCGACCAGATCAGCTCGGCGCTCAACATCGTCGTGCAGGTGTGCCGCTTGACCGGCGGCCGGCGCAAGCTGGTCAGCATCGTCGAGGTAGAGGGCATGGACGGCGACCAGATCGCCATGCAGGAGTTGTTCCGGTTCCGCCAGGACGGCCTCGATGCGGACGGGCACGCGCACGGACACTTCGAGGCGTGCGGCGTGGTGCCCAAGCTGCTCGATCGCCTGCAGGCGGAGGGGCATCAGCTCGCCGCCAGCCTGTTCGAGCGGCGCACGCTGGGCAAGTGAGGATGCGCGCATGAGGACGGTCGATCCCGTGGTGGTGGCGACGTTCGGCCTGTGCCTGTCGCTGTGGCTGCTGGCGATGGTGTGGTGGGCGCTGCGCCGCGCCCGCAAGGCGGACGAGGTACACGCGCGCCTGCGGCGGCTCGATGCCGCCGACGCCACCGCGACATCGCCTCTGTGGGCGCTGCCCTCACCTGCCGGCGACGCGAGCGCGCCGCGCAGCTTCAACCAGCGCCTCGAGGCGATGTTCCGCGCCGCCGGCTGGGAGATCACCGCGGCGCCGGTGCTCGGCGCGCTGTTCACGCTCGTGCTGTTCTCGGCAGCATTCAGCTACGTGCTGCTCAAGAACCCGCTCCTGTCGCTCGGCGTGGGCACGCTCGTGCTGGCCACGTTCTATCTCTACCTGAAGACCAAGATCCGCAGCTACGAGGCGCGCTTCGAGAGCCAGTTCGCGGATGCGCTGCAGCTCGCGGTGCGCTCGCTGCGCGCCGGCCTGCCGATGGTCGGGACGTTGCGGCTGGTGGCGGACGAGATGGGCCCGCCGGTGGGCCGCCTGTTCGCCGAGGTCTGCCAGCAGCACAACCTCGGCATCAGCCTGGAGGAGGCCTTGCACCAAGACGGCGCACGCGTCCACCAGCCGCGACCTGCAGCTGTTCGCCACCTCGGTGTCCATCCACACCAGCACCGGCGGCAATCTCGCCGACATGATGGAGCGCCTTGCCCTCGTGATCCGCGAGCGCATGAAGCTGGCGCGGCGCGTGCGGGTGTTGAGCTCGCAGACGCAGCTCAGCAAGCGCATCCTGCTCGGCCTGCCGTTCGTGCTGTTCCTGGTGCTGCACCTGCTCAACCCGAAGTACGTCGAGCCGTTCTACGACACCGGCGCCGGCCGGCTGATGATCGGCATCAGCGTCGGGCTGCTCGCGCTCGGCGCGATCGTCATGAATCGCATCGCGACGCTGGATCATTGAGGAGGATGGCGATGGTGCTGGTGATGGCAATCGCGGCCCTGACCTTCATGGCGGTGATCGGTGTCGGCGGCGCCGCCCTGGTGGCGATGGGCGCGCGCCGTCGCGAGCTGCGGTCCCGCCTGCAGCTCGCGCCGACGGACGCGGCCGCAGCCGACCAGGGCCTGTTGCTCGGCGCGATGAATCGCATCGGCGCGAGCGTGCTGACCGGCGGCGGCTCGAAGGGCCTCAAGGAGTGCATGTCGCGCGCCGGGTTCTTCCAGGACTCGGCGGCACGCACCTACCTCGGGATCAAGGTGCTGCTGTTCGGCGTCGGCTTGCTCGCCGCGATCGCGCTGGTGCTGCCGCTGCAGGTCAACCTGCCGATGAAGACGTTTCTCGGCTGCGCCATCCCGGCGGCGCTGTTCTTCGCGCCCAATGCGCTCGTGCGCTTGCGCCACCAGCGCCGCTGCGACGAGGTGCGCCGCCACCTGCCCGACGTGATCGATCTGCTCGAGGTGTGCGTGTCGGCGGGCATGGGACTGAGCAAGGCCTGGAAGACGGTGAGCGAAGAAATCCGCCGCGTGAGCAGCACGCTTGCCGATGAGATGGCGGTGGCCAACCTCGAGATCCAGCTCGGCGGCTCGCGCATCGCGGCAATGCGCCGCATGGCCGAGCGCAACAACTCCGACGAGACTGCCTCGCTGGCGGCGTTCGTGGTGCAGTCGGAGCGCTTCGGCACGAGCCTCGCCGACACGCTGCGCTCGTTCGCCGCGACCATGCGCGAGGTGCGCACGCAGAAGGCCGAAGAGGCGGCCGAGAAGATGGCGGTGAAGCTGTTGTTCCCGCTGGTGCTGTTCATCTTCCCGGTGATGATCATCGTCATGGTGGGACCGGCCGGCATCAAGCTGGCGGAGATGATGGGCAGCCGCTGAGGCGACCGCCACCTGGAACCGTGATTCTCTCGAAGGAGCGATCGACATGGGACGATTCCTGATCCTCGGCGC
Source organism: Planctomycetota bacterium (assembly GCA_046349655.1). GTDB lineage: Bacteria > Planctomycetota > B15-G4 > B15-G4 > JAXMBY01 > JAXMBY01. Next base: position 18,469 of record JAXMBY010000016.1, on the reverse strand, counting down.
AAGCGTGGTGCTGGCCGCCGCCGGCTGCCAGAGCTCCTATCCGAACCTGGCCGAGCAGAAGTCCATCAACACTGCGAGCATCGATCTGCTCAACAAGGTGCACGTCGACCAGGCGATCGTCGCGCAGCGCACGCTCTACCCGTACCACTTCGTCGAGGGTGGCGTGGCGCTCAACGGTCTGGGTGAGCGCGACCTGTCGGTGCTGGCGGCTCACTACGCCGCACGCCCGGGCATGTTGAACGTGTACCAGGGCGACACCGACAACGACCTGTACCGCGATCGGCTGCAGGCGGTGAAGAGAGCGCTCGCCGAGCGCGGCGTCGACGTCAATCGCATGACGTTCCGGAGCGGTCTGCCGGGCGGCGAGGGCCTCGATGCGACGCAGAGCTTGAAGGCGCTCGAGCCCGCGCGCGACGCGAGCGAGAAGAGCGCATCCGCATCCGCGTCATCGATGCAGAGCCGGTGAGGCAGCGCTCATGGTTGCGAGCTCTCCGGCAATGGCGGCACTCCTGGCGCTGACCTGCGCGGCGGCTGCAGCCTGCTCCAGCACGCCACGCAGCGACGACCAGGCGCTCCCGCACCTGGGCGAGTTCGAGGCCGCGACCGATCGCGATCCGTCCGCGAACACGCTCTACCGCATGGCGCGTCTGCTGCAGGTGCAGCATCGCGACGCCGAGGTCCTGCAGCTCCTGCGTCAGATCGTCGAGCTCCACCCCGAGTTCTTTCCAGCGTACGGCGACCTGGCCGAGCTCGAGCTGCGGCAGGAGCGCGCCGGCGATGCGATCAAGACGCTCACGCGCGGCCTCGAGCAGTTCCCGCACGAGCCCACGCTGCTCAACAATCTCGGCATGTGCTGGTTCGCGGCGGGCCGCCACGAGCAGGCGCTCGACTGCTTCACGCAGGCTGCAGCGGCAAGCCCGCACGAGCGCCGCTACCGCGCCAACCTCGCCGCCGTGCTGGCGATGCTCGGCCGCTACGACGAGGCACTGTACACCTACCTGCAAGTGCTGGCGCCGGCCGCGGCGCACCACAACCTCGCAGTGCTGTGCGAGGCACGCGGCGATGTCGGGCGAGCGCAGCGCGAGCACCAGCTGGCAGACGGCCGCGGCGACCGCCCCAGCGATTAGCCGAGGCGGATCACGAGAGCTCGGCCGCGTGCCGCGCGGCGCCGAGCAGCGCCGCCTGATCGTTGGTGACGACGCGCACCGGCATGGCCTCGAGCACCGGGCGCAGCCGGCCCTTGGCGAAGAACGCCGCCAGGAAGCGGCCGTCCTGCAGGAATGGCAGGATGCGCGGGGCGATGCCGCCACCCAGGAACACGCCGCCGGTGGCCATCACCTTGAGCGCGAGGTTGCCCGCTTCGGCACCGTACAGGGTGACGAACAGGTCGAGCGCGGAGCGCGCGAGCGCATCGTTGCCGCTCGCCGCAGCAGCGGTGATCGCGGCCGGATCCTCGGCGGGCGCGGCGGACTGCGGAAACTGCCCGGTCTCGCGCAGGCAGGCGTGGATGTGTACCAGGCCGGGTCCCGATACGACGCGCTCCCAGCTGACGTGCGCGAAGCGCGCCTTGAGCCAGCGCCACAGCGTGAGCTCGCGGTCGTCGCCGGGCGCGAAGCTCGTGTGGCCGCCCTCGCTCGCGAACGGTTGATGGTGGCGCCCGTCCCAGTAGAGCCCGGCCTCGCCCAGGCCGGTGCCAGCCGAGATCAACGCCTGGTTGCCCTCGGCGCCCGGCTCGCCCGCGTGCAGCGTGACGAGGTCGGCGGGCGAGAGCTCGCTCAGGCCGTAGGCGTTTGCGGCGAGATCGTTGATCAGCCCCGCCGTGCGCAAGCCGAGCGCGCGCGCCAGGTCCTGCGCATCCACCACCCACGGCAGGTTGGTGGTCTGGCTGCGACCGTGGCGCACCGGGCCGGCAACGCCGAAGGTCGCGGCCGTGATCTTTCGCTGGCAGGCTTCGCGTGCCGCGCGCGCCAACTCGGTCACGCCCGCGTGCTCGGCCGAACGGAACGTCTCCTGCCAGACCTTGGCCAGCCGGCCGGCGCGCAGCTCGAACACCGCGAAGCGGCTGTTGGTACCACCGATGTCAGCGGCGAGGATCATTCACGCGAGGGCACGCCACTGGCGGCCGTCCTTCTCCAGCAGTTGATCAGCTTCACGCGGCCCCCAGGTGCCGGCCGCGTAGTTCGGGAACTGCCGCGCTGGCAGCGCCCGCCACACATCCAGGAGCGGTGTCACCACGCTCCAGCCGGCCTCGACCTGGTCGGCGCGCTGGAACAGGGTCTGGTCGCCGAGCATGGCGTCGTACAGCAACCGCTCGTAGCCGGTCGCCGGCTGGCTGCCGAAGTGCTCGGCGTAGTTGAAGTCCATCTGTACGCCGCCGAGCTGCACCACCGCGCCCGGCACCTTCGCTCCGAACCGCAGCGAGATGCCCTCGTCCGGCTGGATGTTGATCACCAGCTGATTGGGGGTGAGGCGATCGACGTTGGTATTGCGGAACAGCACGAACGGCGGACGCTTGAACTGGATCGCGATCTCGGTCACGCGCTTGCGCAGCGCCTTGCCGACGCGCAGGTAGAACGGCACGCCGGTCCAGCGCCAGTTGTCGATCGACAGCTTCATCGCCACGAACGTCTCGGTGTTCGACTTCGGATCGACGTTCCGCTCGTCGCGATAGGCGACCATCGCATGGCCGTTCCACGAGCCGGCGCCGTACTGGCCACGCACGGTGCGCGCCAGCACGTCCTCCTGGTTGAAGGGCTGGATCGCCCGCAGCACCTTCGACTGCTCGTCGCGCACGGCGTCCGCGTCGAACGAGATCGGCGGCTCCATCCCGACCAGCGAGATCAGCTGGAAGATGTGGTTGGGCACCATGTCGCGCAGCGCTCCCGATGTCTCGTAGTAGTTGCCGCGGCCCTCCACGCCGATGGTCTCGGCCACCGTGATCTGCACGTGATCCACGTAGCGGTGGTTCCAGATCGGCTCGAAGATGCCATTGCTGAACCGGAACACCAGGATGTTCTGCACCGTCTCCTTGCCGAGGTAGTGGTCGATGCGGTAGATCTGGCGTTCCTTCAGCACCTGGCGCAGCTCGTGATTCAGCGCGACCGCGCTGTCGTGATCGCGACCGAACGGTTTCTCGACGATCACGCGGCGGCTGCGGCCCTCGCTCTCCTGCACCAGCTTCTGTGCCTCGAGCTCGCGCACGATCGGCGCGAAGAAGTCTGGCGCGGTGGCGAGATAGTACAGCACGTTGGCGCCGGTCTTGTGCTCGCGCTCGATCTCCGCGAGCTTGGCCGCGAGCCGCGCGTAGGCAGCCGCGTCGCCGAACTCGCCCGCCACGTAGTACAGGCGGCTCTCGAGACCATCCCACAGCGCTGCATCGATCGACCCGGTGCCGTACTTCTTCACGTCCTCGCGCATGTGCGCGCGGAACGCTTCGGTCGACAGCGGCGCGCGCGCGAAACCGATCACCGCGAACTCGCGCGGGATCAGCTTCTGCACGAGCAGGTTGTAGAACGCCGGGATCAGCTTGCGCTTGGTGAGGTCGCCGGCCGCACCGAAGATCACCACCGTGCTCGGACCAACCGCCTTCGCCGCGTCCGCCATGACAAGCTCACCGAGTCCTGGAGTTGGTTCGACCGATCGATCGGCCGCGACCAGGCCGCATCACGAGCGCAGCGCCTCGCGCAGTGCGTCGCGCACCACGAGCAGGCCCGCACCCACGTCGCTGCCGAGGTGCAGGCGCAGCGCCCGCCGCTGCCGCTCGTTCAGCACCGAGAGGTCGCCACGCGCCTGCGCGGCCTTCACCACGCCGAACGAGTACCTCTGCGCCGGCACCGGCAGATCGTGCGCATCGTCGCAGGTGATCTGCAGGAACACGCCGGAGTTCGGCCCGCCCTTGTAGGCCTGGCCGGTCGAGTGCAGGAAGCGTGGCCCGAAGCCGAGGCAGGTCGCGACCCGGGTCGCGTCGCGCAGCATGACGCGGATCTCCTGCAGCAAAGCCTCGTTCGCCGCGCTCATCTCGAGATAGGCGAGGATGGCGATGTAGTCCGATGGTCGCACGCGCCGCCAGTGCGCCCTGAGGCAGCCCGCGAGCGAGCGGTCGGCGCCCAGCACCCGCGCGTTCGCCTCGTCGGCGAACACGCGCACGCCGCGATCGGTCGCGATCGGGTTCTCGGGCGGTAGCGCACCGGCGGTTTCGAAGGCGCTGGTGAGCTTGCGGGTCGCCACCTTGCTCGCCTCGACGTCGGGCTGGTTGAACGGGTGGATCTTCAGGATCGCGCCCGCCACCGCGGTGGCGATCTCCCAGCGGAACAGCTCGCCGGCTAGGTCGAGCACATCGCCGAGCACGATGCGCACCACCGGCTGCCCCTGGTCCGCGAGCGTCGTGAGCGAACGCTCCGCGACCGGGTCCTCGTCACCCTGCACTGCCACCGATACGAACAGGCGATCGTTGCCATATGCAGGCGGCGCGGCGAGCGGCTCGAGGTCGACGGGGATCAGGCCCTTGCCGTCCTTGCCCGTCGACTCGGCGAGCAGCTGCTCCAGCCAGGCACCCAGCCGGCGCACGCGCTTGCTGGTCACGATCGTGACCTTGTCGCGGCCGGCCAGGGCGGCGCTCCCCAGGATCGCACCCAGCATCACGCCCGGATGGTCCGCGGCTGGAACGCTCGGGCCGCACGCCGCCACCATGGTATTCGCGCGCCCCAGGAGCTGCTTCACGTCGAGGCCCATCGCTGCGGCCGGAACCATGCCGAAGTCGGACAGCGCCGAGTAGCGCCCGCCGATGCCAGGCACGCCGAAGAAGATGCGCCAGAACCCGTCCTGCTCCGCGACCCGCTGCATCTGCGAGCCAGGATCGGTGATCGCCACGAACTGCGAGCCAGGCTTGGGATTGGTCTCGCGCACGCGCGCGAGGAAGTACTGCTTGAAGATGTTGGGCTCGAGCGTGCTGCCCGACTTGCTCGCCACCACGAACAACGTCCTGGTGATGTCGATGCGCCGCTCGAACGAGCGCACCTGCGCCGGATCGGTCGAATCGAGCACCAGGAGCTCGGGCGCGCCAGCCACCTTGCCGAAGGTGCTCGCCAGAACCTCGGCAGCCAGGCTCGAGCCGCCCATGCCGAGCAGCAGCACGTGGCGGAAACCAGCCGCGCGTACTTCGCGCGCGAACAGCGCGAAGCGAGTCGGGTCGCGCAGCTCGGCCGCGACGATGTCGAGCCAGTCCAGCCACTGGGCCTCGTCCGCACCGGTCCACAGCGTCGCGTCCCGGTCCCACAGCCGGCGCGTGAAACCTTCGTTCTGCCACCTGGCAGCCTGCGCCGCGACCGCCTGCTCGAGGCTCTGCGGCAGCCTCGCGCTCAAGCGCGCGGGCGAGCCGGCCTGGGCGCGCACCGCGTCGAGCAGCTTGTCGAACGCGTCGGCGAACAGCTTGATGCCGTCGTCGAGCAGCTTGCTCGTGGCCTGCGTCATGGACACCTGGACCCGTCCCAGCGAGGCCATCATCTCGTGCGCGAGCGGCAGCCCCGCCTCGAGGGTCGGGCGCACCACGCCGTGATCGCGGAAGCCATCGAAGGTCTGCGGCGGCAGCGTGTTCACCGTGTCGCGGCCGATCAGCTCCTCCACGTAGATCACGTCCCGGTACCTCGGGTTCTTGGTGCTGGTGCTCGCCCACAAGAGCCGCTGGCGCATCGCGCCTTTCTTCTCGAGCGCGCGCCAGCGCGGCGAGGCGATCATCTGCAGGTACCACTCGTATGCGATCTTGGCGTTGGCGATCGCCACCTTGCCGATCAAGCTCTCGGCCAGCGCGCGGTCCGCAGGGGTCTTCGCTTCCTTCGCGCGCTGCTCGAGCAGCGGGTCGATCAGGCTGTCGATGCGGCTCACGAAGAAGCTCGCGACGCTCGCCACCCGCGTCAGGTCGCCGCCGCGCGCCGCCAGCGCCTCGAGCCCTTGCTGGTAGGCTTCGGCCACTTGCTGATACGCCTCGACCGCGAACAGGAGCGTGACGTTGACGTTGATCCCATCGGCGATCAGCTGGCGGATGGCGGGCACGCCTTCGACCGTGCCCGGCACCTTGATCATCACGTTGTCGCGCTTGACCGCGGCCCACAGGCGCCGCGCCTCGGCGATCGTGCCGCTCGTATCGCGCGCAAGGTGCGGCGAGACCTCGAGGCTCACGTAGCCGTCCCGGTGCTTGGTGCGCTCGTACACGGGCCCGAACACGTCGGCCGCGCGCTGGATGTCCTGGATCGCGAGCTTCTCGAACACGGCCTTCGGATCGGTCGCACAGCGCGCACGCTCGGCGCTCAGGTCGGCCGCGTAATCGCTGCTGCCGGCGATCGCCTTCTCGAAGATGGCCGGGTTCGACGTGACGCCGCACAGCCCGTCCTGGTCGACGTACTTCTTCAGCTCGCCGCTGTCCAGGATGCTGCGGCGAATGAAGTCGAGCCACACCGACTGACCTTGCTCGCCCAGCAACAGGAGCGGGTTCTGCTTCGCGGTCACGGGCCTGGCGGCGTCGACGGGTTTCGGGTTCATCGGCGGGCTCCTTGAGTTCGCGCAATCACGTCCTGGCGGTAGTATAGCGTCGGCCAGTCCCCACCCCAGGCGGGCAGGATTTTGCAATGCGGCCGGCATGCCATCGGCAACGGCACCAGCGGCGGTGCGCAGCCATGCACGGCGCCGCACGCTTCCGCTGTTCGTGCAGCGAAGGCGTGTGCACGGCTGGCATGCCCTTGATCGCCACGGCCCGAACACGAGACTTTGCAGCCGATGCCGTTGCTCGAGAGCCTCGCGCTAGCCGGAGCCGCACTTGCTGCGGGCATGGTGAATGCCATCGCCGGCGGCGGCACCCTGATCACGTTTCCGGCGCTGCTCGCGTTCGGCACGCCCGCGATCATCGCCAACGCCACCAGCACGCTGGCGCTGGTGATCGGCACGATCGCGAGCGTGTATGGCTACCGCGAGCCGATCAGGACGGTGCGGCCATGGCTGAAGGCGCTGGCGCCGGCGAGCTTGCTCGGCGGCTTGCTCGGCGCCGTGCTGCTCACGCGCACCGACGAACGCCGCTTCGCGCAGATGGTCCCGTTCCTGCTGCTGTTCGCAACCGGCGTGTTCCTGCTGCAAGGCCGGTTGCGGCGCCTGGGTCGCGGCAACGATCGCGGCGCCGATGCAGCGCCGCACCGCCCGCCCTGGCTCGCGATCCCGTTCCAGTTCCTGGTCGCGATCTACGGCGGCTACTTCGGTGCCGGCATCGGCATCCTGATGCTCGCGTCGCTCTGGTCCGCGTCGGTGGTGAGCATCCACGCGATGAATGGCCTGAAGAGCGTGCTCGGCTTGCTCATCAACCTGGTCGCGGCGCTCTACTTCATCACCGCCGCGCTGATCGACTGGCGACGAGCGGCGGTGATGAGCTTGGGCGCTCTGTGCGGATCGTTCCTCGGCGCGCACTACGCGCAGCGCATCTCGCCGCAACGCGTGCGCCAGCTGATCACCGCGATCGGGCTCACGATCTCCGCAGCGCAGTTCTGGAAACAGTTCGGGCGCTGAGCCGGCGGCGCCTCGGCGCCAGCGCTCACGGCGCGCGTTGCGCCGCCAGCGCCCGCTGCGCCGCACTGTTGTGCGGATCGAGCCGCAGCACCTCGCGCCGGTAGGCGGCTGCTTCCGCCGCGTGGCCCCTCTGGTCGGCGATCGCCGCCAGATTGCTCAGCACCTGGATGCGATCCACCGGTTCGGCCGAGCGCAGCAGCGCCTGGTAGCTGGCTTCCGCCTCGTCGATCCGGCCGGCGTCGTGCAGCACCAGCGCCGCGGTGAACTCGAGCTCCGGCCACGGGCCGAGCCGCTGGCGCGCCGCAGCGATGGTCAGGAGCGCCTGGTCGAACATCCGGTTCTGCGCCGCCACCAGCGCCGCATACCGGTACGCCTCGCGCTGCGCGGGGTAGTCGCGCATCACGCGGTCGAAGGTCTTGAGCGCGTCGGCAACTCGACCGGTGCGCGCGTAGCACCAGCCGAGCGTCGCCAGCACCTTGGACTCGGCGCCATGCTGCGCGAGGTAGTCCTCGAGCACCGCCCTGGCACGCAGGAACTGGCCATCGTTCGCGAGCGCGATCCCGTAGTTGCGATGCATGCGTGCGTTCCCGGGATCGGCACGGTACGACGCTTCGAACAGGCGCAGCTCGTCGCCGCTCCAGATCGACACGCGCGCCAGCGTGCGCACCGAGAACGATGCCAGCACCACCACCGCGATCGCGACGGCAGCGCGGCGCCGGCGCGCCGCGAGCCGCTGCCACAGGTGGGCCGCGAGCAGCGCGAACCCGGCGCACGGAATGTAGAGGAACCGCTCCGCCATGATCTGCATCATCGGCACGATGTTGGCGAACGGCAGCAGGAAGCCGGCGATCCAGGCAGCTGCGACGCCCACCACCGCCTGCCCGCGCCGCACCAGGAACAGCACCCCTGCCAGGATCGCAAGCAGTGCGAGCAGCGCCGTGATGACGCGCACCTCGAGCAAGCCATGGGCATGCGGAAAAGATGCGTAGTCGACGTTGAGCGTCCAGGGGAACACCAGCAATCGCAGGTACTCGAGCGCCGCCGGGATCATCGTCACCATGGTGGCGAACGGGCTGCCGTCGACGACGTACGGCGACTGCGACGATCTGCCGAGCACCGCATGGCGCACCATCAGGTAGGCGGCGCCCAGGATCGTGAGCGTGAGCAGCATCAGCACGGTGCGACGGCGCGCGCCGGCGGGCAGCGAGCGCCGTGCGAGCAGCCCGTGCGCTGCCACCGGCACCACCAGGCCAATGGCAGGCAGATACGAGAACAGCGCCAGCACGTAGCACAGCACGGCGATGCCGAAGCGCGCCGCCGAGCGCGCCTGGCTCTCGAGCCACTTCAAGGACCACAGGAACGCCGCGAGGCTGAACGTCCCGCACAGGAGCACGTCGCGGGACTTGATCCAGGCGACCGATTCGGTCAACACCGGATGCACCGCGAACAGCAGCCCGCCGGCGAGCGTGGCGCCACGGTTGCCAAGCAGCCGGTTCAGCACCAGGCAGAGCGTCACCGTGCAGGCGGCGTGCCACAGGATGTTCTGACAATGGAAGCCGAACGGCGACAGCCCAAAGATCTCGTAGTCGACGAGATACGTGATGTTGCGCAGCGGCCGATAGATGTTGGCCGGACGCGGGTCGCCGACCGAGAACGTGTCCTTCGACGTGAAGTAGGACGGCACGTACCTGAAGTCGCGCAGGAAGTGGTTCTGCTTCACGAACCACGTGTCGTCCCAGACGAATCCCCCCGACAAGGACGGCAGGTAGACGAGGACGGCAAGCAGCGCCGGCAACGCCAGGTCGAGCAGCGAGGCGTGGCCCTGACGAGGCGTCTTCTGCCTTTGGCCGCTGCTCATGACGTGAGCGTAAACGCGCTCGTGGTCGCGGTCGAGAGGTGGGCGACGAAATCCGTTACGTGGCCGGCGTCGCCGGCACGAGCGCCGAGCGGATCAGCTCGATCTCGCCCGCGAGCGAGGCGGGCAGGTAGCACTCCCGCTCGAGCAACTGTAGCACCTCGCCCACCTCTGCCTGGCGCGCGAGGCCGAGCAGGGCGCTGGCCCTGATCAAGAGCGCCTCGCGCGAGCGCGGGTGCCGCGCCAGGTAGCGATCGACGTGCTCGAGGGCCGCGGCCATTTCGCCGTGCTCGAGCGACAGCGCCGCGAGGTGGAAGTGGCCGTCGACGCACGCCGCGTAGCTCTGCCAGCTCGCCTCGAACAGCGCCCGCGCGCGCACCAGGTCGTGCGCGCGCTGCGCGGCGATGCCGGCGAGGATCGGATCGTCGCGCCACCTGGCCGCGAGCTGCGCGGCACCGGGCGAGTGCGCGCCCGCGCTGGCGGCGCGCGGCACGAACACGTCGCGCGCGGTGACGATGCGGTAGCCGAGGCGTCGCAGCCGCATGCAGCAGTCGCGCATCTCGGCCTCGCCGCCGCTGCCGAGGTCCGTGATCGGTCCCGCGGCATTCAGCGCGTCGCGCCGCACCACGCAGCAAAAACTGGCGACCAGCGGCGTGTCCTCGACCATGCCCGGGAAGCGCTCGACGATCGCCGCGCTCACCGGGTCACCGCAATCGGCATCGTCGGTCGACGGGGCGACGGCGCCGATGCGCGCATCACGCCGCAGGTGCCGCACCAGCCGCGCCCACTGCTCGTCGGTCAGCGCCACGCCCGGCGCCACGATCGCCACGAACGGCCGGGTGGTGGCGGCCACGGCGTGATTCACGGACGCGGCGAACGGCGCGCACGCGGTCACGACCGCGAGCTGATCGCGCTCGGGCGCGGCCGCCTCGATCGGTGCCGCGACCACCAGGAACTGGTGCACGCCAGACTCCTCGGCGAGCGTGCTCACGTCGAGCCCGGCCGCCGCGAGCGCGGCGACGATCGGGTCCGGCGCACACTCACGATGCCAGGCGCTGCCGGCGAGCGACACCGGCGCCAGGCCGCACTGCGCCAGGAGCCGAAGCAAGCTCTTGCGCGTGTAGAAGCGCAGGTGCCCGCGATCGAGTATGCCCGCCTCGCGGTACTGGAAGTCGCCTTCGAGGATCTCGCGCAGCACCGACCAGTGCCGCACGTTCGGGACCGACAGGATCACGTGGCCGTGCGGGTCGAGGATGCGTGCCACGTGCGCGAGCAGCACTTCGGGCTGAGCGACGTGCTCGAGCACATCGGCCAGGATCACCGCATCGAACGAGCGTTCCGGCATTGCCGGCAGCAACTGCATCACGTCACCGCAGTGGACCGCATCGAGCGCGCTCGCCGCCTCGGCGGCCGCGCCAGCATCCATCTCGATGCCGGTGACGTGCAGCGCGCGCTCGGACTTCAACGCGCGCCCAGTGCGCCCGTGCCGCAGCCCACGTCGAGCACACGCACCGCGCTCGCCGGCACCAGCGCCCGCACCTCGGGGCGCGACAGCGAGTGATAGCGCCGCTTGCGCTCCGCCTTGAGGCGCGCGCCGGCGTGCACCACCGCCAGCACCCGATCCAGCATCGCCGGCACCACCGTCTGCCAGGTGCGTGCGAGAGCGGCCGCGACTCGCTGCGCCGCGAGCGCGGGCGAGTCGGACTCGAGCTGGGCGTGCACGGCGCGCACGAACGCTGCCGGCTGCGCCGCGATCGCGACCAGCTCGGCATGGGCCTCGGTGCCCTGCACCGGTGTCGCGACGACCGGTCGCCCCGAAGCCAGGTACTCGTGCAGCTTCTGCGGATCCATGCCGCGCGTCATCGCATTCACCACGTGCGGCAGGATCAGCACGTCGCTGGCAGCGAGCATGGCCGGAACCCCGGCGCACGCACCGGACCGAGCAACCGCACGCAAGCGTGCCGCCGGGCGAGCTCGCGCGCGCTCGCCCGGCGGCCCCACCAGCGCCATGGTTCCCTGCCAGGTCGCGGCAACCTGCTCCAGGATCTCCCAGTCGAGGCGCAGCTCGAGATTGCCGACGTAGGTCACGATCGGGCGCGGCAGCGCCTCGATCTCGGGCGAGCGCGGCAGCGGCGGCGAACGCATGCGCGTCCACCGCGTTCGGCACGTGATGGAACTCGGGCTGCAGCTGCCGCCACTCCGCCACCATCGGCAGCGCGTTCGAGAAGGCGATGTCGGACGAGCGCACGAGCCGCTCGTAGATCGCCTGCGTGCGCGCGTGCTGCGGTGAGCCGGGTGCACAGTAGCAGCGGTGGTCGTCCTCGATCTCGGTGACGATGCGGTGCGTGTGTGGTCCCAGCACCTCGAGCACCAGCTCCGCCACCGGCGCTGGCGCCGCAAGCCACAGGATCAGCGGTGCGCTCAGGAGCTGCAGCCGCTGCACGTGCTGCACGATCTGCTCGCTCACCACGCGCGCGGCGTCGCGCGCGCTGCCGGCGTCCGGCAGGATCGGCGTGAACAGCTGAATGCCGTCCTGCTCGGTGCCCTCGAGCCGCTTCAGGTTGAGCTCGAGGTTGTGCTCGAAGCGCGGCGCCGCGGCCAGCGTGCGCAGCCGCGCCAGCGACAGCGGCGGCTCGATGTGCAGGACCCTGGCGATGCGCGCATCGCGGCGCAGCTCGCGGGTGATGCGTTCGTCGCGCCGGCCGTACAGGCCCCAGTCGTTCTGGTACCAGACCTTGATGACGTGGTACGTGCGACTCATGTCTCGATCGTGGCCGGTTCCGATCCGTGGCGCGCCGTGACCTCGGGCACGTACACCAGGCGGTAGCCGCTCGCCTTGAGGCGTTCCTGGAAGTCCTTGTCGCCGTCGCTCGCGAGCGTCTGCTCGATCGCCTCGCGCCGCGCCACGATGATGCTCGAGTCGAGCCGCGCGACCGCACCGTCCGCGCCCACCATCGGCTCCGGCAAGCCGTCGATGCGTGGCCCCACCGCGCCCACCATTGGCTGCTGCACCATCGGCGCGATCAACGTCTTCAGCCAGTCGGGCTCGAACTCGCACCAGGCTGCGAGGAAACCGATGTAGGCGCCGCGGGCGGCCTTGAGCACGCGATCGCGCAGGTCGCCCACCGTCTCGTCGGGCTTCGCCACCAGCGTGTGGCTGTCGACCAGCCCGGCCATGGGATTCAGGGCCTTGCCGTCGTCGGCGGCCATCAGCCCGAACAGCTCGACCGGCGTGCCGGCCGTGCGTCGCATGCGCACGATCTGCGCGCGGTCGTGCCGGTAGTTGCCGGTCAAGAACACCACCAGCGACGTGAGCGGCGCGAGGTCGCGCAACCGCTGCGTGAGCTGCTCGTTGGAGAGACCGCGCAGGCCAGCGACCAGGCCGATCCGCATCGCGTCCTCGCACAGGCGCCGGACCAGAGGCAGCATGGTCGCGAGCACCACGTCCGCCGGACCGTGGCCGCCAATGCCGTCCATCTCGGCGATGCGCTGCACCAGGTCGAGCCGGCGCCCGCCGCGGTTGCGTACCTCGCGCTCGAGCGCAGCGGCCCACGCGTGCTCGTCCGGGTGGCCGTTCGACCACGGCAGGAATGCCGGATCGCCGTGCTTGCGGTACAGCTTGAGGATGTGGCGGCCGAGCTCGATCTGCCGGCGCTCGAACCACGCCGCATCGATGCGGTGGTGGTGCCAGCACTTCGCCGCCGGCAGGAAGAACACGTGCACGCCGTCCTGCTCGAGCCGGTAGCCGAGCTCCACGTCCTCGGACAGCGGCAGCGCGAAGCTCTCGTCGAAGCCGCCGAGCCGGGTGACGGCCTCGCGCGGCACGCTCAGATTGCAGGTCCAGAAGAAGCGCCCGGCGTTGGGACCGCTGCGGTCCATCGTGCCGTACGGGAACAGCAGGTCGGCCGCGGTCAGCGCGGCGGCGAGGTAGGTCATGCAATCCGGTGCGAAATCGAATCGGCCCAGGTAGGCGCGGGGCGTGCGCGAGCTGCGTTGCGCGCGCAGGTGCACTTCGAGCAGATCGGGCGCCGGGCCGGCATCGTCGTTCAGGATCACGAGGTAGCGGCCGGTCGCCTTCTCGATCGCGCGGTTGCGTGCCGCTGCGGGCCCGCTTTGCTTCTGCCAGCTCAGCTCGAAGCGGAACGGCAGCTCGAGGTCGCGCAGGTCGTGCGCGACCGGCGGATCGGTGCCGTCGTCGGTGACGATCACCTCGAACTGGTCGGGCGGCAAGGTTTGCTGGGACAGCGCGACCAGCAGCCGGCGCAGCGCCACCGGCCGACCGGCGGTCGGCACGATCACCGACAGCTGCGGGCCGCGCGCTGCCGTGGTGGCGTGCGGCGCCGGTGCTGCGGTCGGGCAGAGAGCGCGCGCGAGCTCTGCCACCGACGGCGCCACCGACGCGGGCGCGATGCAGTCCACGCACACGCCCGAGGCGTCGCCCGCGAGGCGCGCGACCCGCACGCCGCTCTCGCGCGCAACGCGCATGACGGCGCGCGACTCGGCGCCGTCGCCGGCGGTGACGATCAGCTCGGGGCAGAACCTCGCAACCGCAGCACGCAGCAGCACCACCAGGCGTTCTTCCTGGGTGGTGAGGCCGAGCAGCTGCTCGGGTGGCACGCCCTTCTCCAGGTCAGCGAGCGAGGGCTGGAACAGCCGGTAGCCGATCTGGATCAGCGCCTGGCGCGCCAGCCGCTGGCTGGCATCGGACCCGCAGGTCCAGTCCGCGAACAGCGCGATCGGCTCGCGTGAGCTGCCGTGCTCCATGTCAGGTCCTCGAGTGTTCCCGTGTCACTTGGTCAAGGCTGGTGTCGCACCCATCTGGCGCAATGCTGCCTGCGCCTCGGCGCTGCCAGGATCGAGCAGCAGCGCCCGCTCGTAGCACGCGCGTGCCGACGCATGGTGGCCCGCGAGGCGCCACGCATGTCCGGCCTCGAGCTGCAGGGCGACGTTGCTCTCGTCCACCTGTGCCACGGTCGCGACCGCCTCGGCATACGTCGTCTGGTCGCCGGTTGCCGCCGCGGTCTCGACCAGGTCGAGGTACAGCTGCGGCGTCGCTGCCCCGGTCGCGGCTGCGAGCTTGAGGAGCCTCACCGCGTCGCCGCGGTGACCGCGCCCGCGGCAGATCGTCGCCATGGTGTGCAGCACCTCGCGCCGCCCGGCGGGCGCGAGGTAGAAGCGGCGCTCGACTTCCTGCAGCACCTGGAGCGCCTGGTCGGGACAGCGGGTGCTGAGCAGGGCGTGCGCCTTCACCAGCAACGCATCCTTGGAGCGCGGACAGAGCGCAAGGAACCGATCCACCCACTCGATCGATTCGCGCCACTGGCCAGCGGCCTGCGACGCGATCGCGAAGTGCAGCAGGACGTCCGGGCATGCCGGCGCGACGTCGTGCGCCGCCGCCAGCGCCACCATGGCCTCGCGCGGCTGGCCGAGGCGCGAGCGGGCGATCGCGTTCAGCACCGGGTCGGCGCCCCACTTGCGCAGGAAGATCTGGCGGTTCTCCTCCATGAGCGCGGCGTAGTCGACGCCCATCGCCTTGAACGTCTGGCTGCCCTCGTGATGCAGGAACACGTCGCGCGCCACCAGCAACCGGCAGCCGAGGCGGCGCGCGCGCACGCAGAAGTCGTTGTCCTCGTAATTGCCGATGCCGAAGCGCTCATCGAGCGCACCGATCGCCTGGAACGTCGACCGCGGCGCGAGCAGGCACAGGCCCACGACGAAGCTCACGTCCTCGACCTGTCCGGCGTAGCGGTCGGTGAACTGCCGTGCGCGCTGTCGCATCTCGGCCACGTCCCGGTAGGCACCGACCTCGACGCGCTGCGTTCCGGCCGCGAAGTTCGTGGACGGAACAACGATCGCGCGCGCGGGCTGCGCTGCATCGAGATGCGCCGTGAGCCGTTCGAGCCATCCCGGGGTGAACACCACGTCGTTGTTGACCACGCACACGAGCTCGCTGGTTGCCTCAGCCAGCCCTTGATTCACCGCCGCGGCAAAGCCGCGATTCATCTGGTTGCGGATCACGTGCAGGTGCCGCTGCTGCGCGAGCAGCACGGCGGTCTCGTCCGTCGATCCATTGTCGACGACGATCACGCGTGCTGCGTCGTCCGCGGTGGTCTCGCGCAGGCTCTCCAGGAACGCCTGCGTGCACCGCACCGCATTGTGGACTGGCACGACGATCGTGCTGGTTCGCCTCGCGCTGTTTGCCTGGCTCATTGCCGGCCCCGCTTCTGCCGATGGGAACGGACCCTCTCCCCGTCACGTCATCGGCGGTTTCGACCGTGCGACTTGCTCGGTTTTGTCGGCCGGGCCGATCAGCGCGTCAAATTGACCGCCTCGGCCAGCATCTGATCCGAGGCCTGGATGACGCGGGCGTTGGCCTGGTAGCTGCGCTGCGCCTCGATCATGTGCACGAACTCGCCAGACAGCTCGACGTTGCTCGACTCGAGCGAGCCGCCGACGATGCTGGCACCGCCGGCGGCGGGCGCGCCCAGAACCACGTCACCGCTGTCGGGCGAGATGGTGAAGTAGTTCTTGCCCGCGCGCGCCAGCGCGGCGCTGTTGGTGAATTCGGCGACCCCGAGCTGGGCGAGGTTCTGCGTCTGGCCGTTGGTGTAGGTGCCGGCGATGAAGCCGTCCTCCTGCACGTGGATCGCGACCAGATCGCCGGGCGCATAGCCATCCTGGTCGGTCGCCTGCGCAGTGGTCAGCTCGCCGAGCTGGGTGAGGCCATTCAGCGTGCCGTTCTGGCCGAGGTCAAGCGCCACGCTCTGCACCCCGGCGCCGAAGTCGACGGCGATGGCCGCGGTGCCGCCGACCTGCAGTCCCGCGTACGAGCCGTCGGCGTTGAACTGGATGCCGTTCACGTTGCCCGCGATCACCGTGCCCTCACCCGTCGGAACCGTCGCGCTCAGGTCCCAGGTCGAGCCGTTGCGGCGGGTGAGCGTGAGCGTGAGCACGTGCAGTCGGCCCTGTGCATCGTAGATGTCGATCGCGCTGGTTGCGGTGTCCGGGCCCGCGCCCTCGGTGGTCACCGCGAATGGATCCTCGTCGAACCGGGTCGCGCCAGTGTTCTGCGCGTCGTCCTCGAGCTTCAGGCTGAGCGACGCCTCGCCGGCCTGGTCGGCCTCGAGCAGCACGTTGCCGTCGGGCTGAAGCGTCGCATGCGCACCCGCGAACGAGGCATCGATGAACCCCACCAGGTCCCCCACCGTCGTGCCGTCGGTGCCGTACACGAACCGCACCGAGATCGCCGCGCCGTTCGCGTCGGTGCCGGCGATCTGGATCGCGTCGCCGCTCGCATAGTCGCGATCGTTCAGCGTGAGCGAGGACAGATCGGACGTGGCCACCGCCACCGATTCGCTGCCGCGCACCTCGTCGGTGGACAGACCGATGATCGCCGCCGGATTGCCGCGGCCGTCCTCGAGATCGAGCGACGAGGTCTCGCCGGTGGTGCGCGAGCGCACCACCACCGCGCCGCCCTGCGCCAGCGCCTCGAGCTCCGGCACCTGCGTGTTGAGCACGTCCGCCACCTCCTGTGCCGTGGCCGCGTTGGGGTCTGCGAACTCGCTCAGCGTGAAGGTCACCTCGCGCGACGAGCCGCGGTCGACGCGCACGTTCAGCTTCATCGGCTGGCTGGTGCCGTCGTCCAGGTCGAACGGCTCGGCGTTGGCACCGACGAGAGTGGCCTGCGTGCCCGACTTGAACGGACTGCCGCTGGACACGAGCTCGGTCGTGGGACCGGTGATCTTCGCCGGCAGGTTGCCTTGCATGGTGACCGTGCCGGTCGCCTTCGGCGGAAACGGATCGGTCAGGCTGAGCACGATCGGCTGCCCGTCGGCGCCGAGCACCTTGAGACCGGTGCCGGTGTCGACCAGCGAGCTCTGGCTGTCGAGGCCGAAAACGCCGGCGCGCGTGTACAGGCGCTTGCTGCCATCGGTGAGCGCGAAGAAGCCGCGCCCGTCGATGGCCATGTCGAGGTCCCGGCCGGTGTCGAGGAACACCCCTTGCGACTCGATCGGATCGATCGAGTGCGGCCGCACGCCGCGCCCCACCTCGACCGGGTTCGCGCCGCCCAGGCTGCCGCTCGGTGCGCTGCCCGGCGCGAGCGTCTCCGCGAGCACGTCCGAGAACGTCATGCGGCGCGTCTTGAAGCCAACCGTGTTGGAGTTGGCGAGATTGTCGCCGATGACATCGAGATAGAGCTGGTTGACGAGCAGCCCGGAGAGACCCGAATACAGTGACAGTTCCATGGCATCCGTCCATCCATGATCAGGTGACCATCGTCAGTCGCGATTCGCACGCACGTGCAGCTCGCCGCGCTCACGCCGGGTCCTTCTTGACGGCCTGGATCAGCGCCAGCGGCACCAGCGACTTGTCTTCCATCTCCGCCTGCACCAGACCGTCTTGCACGCGCACCGCGGCCACGGTGCCCTCGCGCTTCTCGCCGGTCTTGGGGTCGAGGTACTCGACCGGATGGCCGATCAGGTTGGCGCCCTGCGTGAGCTGGTCGAGCGCGGCCAGCCCTTCTTGCAGCGACGCCAGGTTCTGCAGCCCGACATTGACCTGCTGGTTCTGCTCGAGGCTCGCGAGCGACACCATCTGCTGCAAGAACTGCTGGTTGTCCATCGGCTCGAGCGGATTCTGTGCCTTCAGCTGCGTGGTGAGCAGCGTGAAGAAGTCGGACTGGCCGATGCCGCTCAGCTGCGACCCCTGGCTCTGGATCGACGTCGGATTCGAGATGCCACTCACTTGCATGATGACCACTCCCTCGCCTGGCAAATGCCGTTCAAACGATCACATCCAACAGACCCACCATGCGCGGCGGCTCGAAGCTCGCCTCGCCCTCGTCCCCGCGCCACGACTGCGCGGGCGAGAGTGGCGGTCGTTCTGACTGTTCTGCGGACCGCTGCTCGCCCTGGCGCAGGTCGAGCGACGTCAGGTCCACGCCCGCCTGGCGCAGGACCGCTTCGATCTCGCGCCCGTAGGCCTGCAGCGCGAGCCACGCGGCTGCGTGATCCGCCTGCAGGATCGCGCGCATGCCATCGCGATCGTGCACCATGGTGAGCGTGACCG